>NZ_CP127296.1:1341071-2010357 GCF_030285645.1 Amycolatopsis sp. DG1A-15b | reverse complement strand
CGAGCAGTACGCCAAGTTCTCGAAGAAGTGGGACGAGATGATGGCGCCGGGCAAGGACAAGTCCTGGTTCTGGTCGGGCGGCCACATCAAGGACTCGGTCGTCGACCCCGCGACCGGCACCAAGATCTCGGACGCGAAGTACCACGGCTCGATCGAAAACCCGGCGATCGACATGGCGAAGAAGAAGGGCGGCAACACCCTCGAAGGCATCCTGAAGGACAACGGCATCGAGATGCCCAACTTTTCCGACAACCACCCGAACGGCGAAAAGGTGTGGAAGGACGCGTCGAAGGCGCTCGGCCGCAACGCGGAAGGCGACGTCCACATCGCCCTGCCGAACACGCCGGGCAAGTCCAGCGGCTGGGCCGGCCAGGGCGACGAGCTCGCCTCCCGCCGCCCGAACAACGTGTTCGACATGGACGAGTTCCCGATCCTGCGCCACAACCCGAAGGTGGACAAGGTCATCGCCCATGACACGGACTACCCGGACGCGCCGCCGGTGGTGATCTGGGACCGCAAGACCCGATGACCCCGCGGCCGGTCCCGCCCCGGACGGCAAACGGCTGTTCGACGAGCTCGCCCGGCACGGAACCCGACGACTGGGCGCGCGACCGGGCGCAGAAGGTGTTCCTGCAGATCTACGACCGGCTGGGCCCCTTGGCGGAGCTCCGGTTCCGGCAGGTGCTGGCCGAGACGGATCCCGCGCTGGCGGACCTCGCCGCCCACCACGACTCGGCGAAGGTCGCCGCCCTGTTCGCCGCACTGGGCGACCGGCACCCGGCGGGCGACACGCCCTTCGAGCAGGCCGCCGAAGCGCGGCGGCTGGACGAAGCACGCCGGCGGTGAGCGGCACTTCCCGAGCCGACCGTGCCGGAACGTGCCGCGTTCAGGCGGGGGCGATGACGCTTTGCACGCACTCCCGCAACAGCGCCCGGCGCCGGTCGTGGACCTCGGCCGGTTCCGCGTCCGTGGCGGCGTAGACGTTGCTGACCGGCGACCACGCCATGGACATCGCGATCACCATCGCCATCAGGTCGAAGGGGTCGCCCGCCCGGACCAGCCCCGCGGCCTGCGCTTCGGCGATGGCCCGCAGCTTGGGGTCGTCCCTCCGGTCGGCGTCGGCCACCAGGTGCCCGGCCGGCCGCCGCTCGAGGCGGGTCCAGGTCGCGAGCCGGATGAGGTCCGGGCGCCGCAGGTACTCGTCGTAGAGGCGGACCGCCCAGCCGGCGAGGTCGGCGCCGTCGATCGGCACCACGTTGACGATCCGCTCCAGCGAGGCGAAGAAGATCGCGTCGAACAGCCCGTCCTTGCTGCCGAAGTAGGCGTACAGCTGGGCCCGGTTGGTCCGGGCCGCCTCGACGATGCGCTCGACGCGCGCCCCGGCGATGCCGTACCGGGCGAACTCCTCGGTCGCCGCGTCCACGATGCGCTGCTTCGTGGCAGCTCCGCGCGAGGTCAGCAGCTTGTCGGCCATGCCGGCCAGCTTACAACAGAACAGTCGGTTTGCTTTTCCCGGGCCGGGCGCGCTAGCGTCGAGCGAACAAACCGACTGTTCTGTTTCTCGAGGAGCTGCGATGCGGACCACCACCGGCTGGCTGGCCGGCGCGAACGACCCCACCCTCCGGCGCGCCACGCTCGACCGGCGCGACCTGCGCGACGACGACATCGCGATCCGCGTGGACCACTGCGGGGTCTGCCACACCGACCTGCACGCGCTGCACGGCCCCCGGGACACCGCGCTGGTGCCGGGCCACGAGTTCACCGGCGTCGTGACCGAGACCGGGCCGGCGGTGACGCGGTTCGCGGCCGGCGACCCGGTGGCGGTCGGCAACATCGTCGACTCCTGCGGGAAGTGCGCGATGTGCCGCCGCGGCCAGGAGAACTTCTGCGCCGAGTTCCCCACGCTGACCTACGGCGGAACCGACCGCCACGACGGCTCCCCCACGCTGGGCGCGTTCGCCCGCGAATACGTCGTCCGGGAAGACTTCGCCTACCGGCTCCCGGCGGGTCTCGACCCGGCGGCCGCCGCACCGTTGCTGTGCGCGGGGATCACGGTCTGGGAACCGCTGCGCGCGCTCGGCACCGGGCCCGGCACCCGGGTCGCGGTGATCGGCCTCGGCGGCCTGGGGCACCTGGCGGTCAAGCTCGCGGTCGCCCTCGGCGCCGAGACGACGGTCATCAGCCGGTCGGCCGGCAAGGCCGCGGATGCGACCCGGCTCGGGGCGCGCGAGCTGCTGGTGTCGGCGGATCCCCGGCAGCTCGAAGCGGCCCGCGACCGGTTCGACGTCGTCATCGACACCATCGCGGCCCCCCACGACCTCGGCCCGTACCTGCGGCTGGTCGCCCTGGACGGCACCCTCAGCCAGGTCGGCCACCTCGGCTCACTCACGGTCGAGGCGATGGACCTGCTGGTGGGCCGCAAGAAACTGACCTCGGCGGGCAGCGGCGGCCGGCCCGGGACCGCGGCGATGCTCGACTTCTGCGCCCGCCACTCCGTCACCGCGGACGTCGAAACCGTCCCGTCGGCCCGGGTGAACGAGGTCCTGGACCGGCTGTCCGCGGGCGACGTCCGCTACCGCTTCGTCCTCGACCTGGCCGACCTCGACCGCGCCGGCTGACCGATCCCGGCCCGGCGTCGACGGCCCTGGCCTGCTTCACCGCGCCGGTACGGTGAAGCAGGCCAGGTCCTCTCCCTCAGCGTGCCCGCCGGGCTTCCGGCGGGCACCGGTCAGCACGTGGCGTTCGTCTGCGTCAGCAGGCCCAGCCGCCACGGCAGGCTGTTGTAGTCCCCGCCGGAGGCGGGGTCCCGGCCCTGGTAGAGGTAGCGGATGCGGCAGGGGTCGATGGTCAGCGTCTGGTCCGTACCGGCCCGGATCATCTCGCCGTGGCTGATGTCCGTCGTCCACGAGCCGGCCGGGAACGAGACGTTGGCCGCGCCGGCGAACGGGGCGCTCTCGGTGTCGGCCAGCGGTGTCCAGGGTCCGGCGATCGCGCTCGACGTCCAGGACCGGAAGTACCTTCCCCGGACGCCGATCGCCTCCACGATCAGCAGGTACTGGTCCGCACCCGCCACCTTGTACACATTGGACGCTTCGAACAACGCGTACCGGTCCGCGTCCTGGGCGGCGATGACCGGGTCGCTCATGCCGTCCGGGAAGTTCGCGACCGACGTCTGCGACCGGTAGAGGTGACCGTTGTCGTCGGAGGAGAACAGGTGGCAGGCGGCGGCGTCGCAGATCACCCACATGTCCACCCAGTAGCCGCTGCCGATGTTCTGCTGGATGATCGCCGGCATCGACGGGTAGAAGTGCTTCGGGGCGCTCCAGCCGCTCGGGTTGCCGATGTCCGGGTTGGTCGAATAGGCCGCGTTGCCGTCCTGGTAGACCAGGTACCACAGCTTCTGCGGCGCGAAGTAGAACACCTCGGGCGCCGCGCGGTACCCGGTGCCGATCCCCGACTGGTCCAGGTAGTACTGGGTGGCCGAGCCGGCCTGGGCCCAGTCCGTGAAGCTCAGGTACACCAGGTTGTACCCGGCCGCGTTCGCCGTGCTGGCGAACACGTGGTACTTCCCGTCGGCGTAGACCACCGACGGGTCCTTGATGCCGGCGATGTCGTGCGTCGCGTCGGACTTCGGGGCGATCAGCGCACCGCTGGAGCTCCACGAGTAGCGGGCCGGCAGGGTGCCGCCGCTCGGCGCGGACGGTCCGGTCCACCGCTGGTTGGCTCCGCCGGTGCAGGTCCAGATGATCACCTTGGTGCCGTTGGCGGTCGCGGCGCCGGACACGTCCAGGCACAGCCCGGACTGGCCGTTGGTGACCGTGCCGCTGCCGGTGAACGTCCACTTCTGCCCGGCCCCGCCGGTGCAGTCCGCGATCACCGCCGCCGTGCCCGCGGCGGTTCCGCCGCCCGCGGTGCCCAGGCACCGCTTCCCCGCACCGGAGTAGACGCTCAGCTCCCCCGCGCTGCCGCGGGTCCACTGCTGGTTCGCGCCGCTGTGGCAGTCCCAGATCTGCACCTGGGTGCCGGCCGAGCCCGCCGAGCCCGGGACGTCGAGGCACCGGTTCGACGCCGTGGCGCGCACCGGACCGGTGCTCCCGCCGGGATCCGGGTCGTCGCCGCCGAGCGCGTCGAGGACGGCGGTGTAGGCCTGCTTCTTGCCGTAGTTGCCGTCGAACAGCAGCGGGGTGTCGCCCGAGCGCCACGAATACTTGTCCGTGACGCCCCAGACCGTGATGCCGGTGCACCGGGTCACCGCCCGGCACGCCTGGGTCACCTGCCGGTACACGTTCGCCTGGCCGGTCCCCGAGCCGCCGACGTCCAGCTCGGTGATCTGGACGTCGACGCCGAGGTCGGCGAAGCGCTGGAGGTTGGCCTGGTAACTGCTCAGGTTCGAGTTCGAGGAGAGGTGGCTCTGGAAGCCCACGCAGTCGATCGGCACGCCGCGGCTCTTGAAGTCCCGGACCATGTTGTAGATCCCGGTGCTCTTCGCGTTGATGCCGTCGGTGTTGTAGTCGTTGTAGCAGAAGCTTGGCGTTCGGGTCCGCCGTGCGGGCCGCGCGGAAGGCGTCCTCGATGTAGCCGTCACCGAGCTTCTGCTGGAAGGTCGCCTGCCGCCGGGTGCCGTTCTCCTCGAACGCCTCGTTGACCACGTCCCACGCGATGACCTGGCCCTTCCAGTGCCCGGCCACCTGGCTGATGTGGTTCAGCATCGCCGAGCGCAGGTTGTTCGCGTCCAGCCCGCCGACCCACGGGGCCAGCTGCTGGTACCACACCAGCGTGTGCCCGCGGATCTTCATCCCCTTGCTCCTGGCCTGGCTGACGATCTGGTCCGCGGGCCCGAAGTTGAACTGGTTGCGGTTCGGCTCGACCGTGGCCCACTTCATCTCGTTTTCCGGGGTGACGCCGTTGAACTCCGACGTCCACGTGTTGACGTAGGCCGCCTCGCCGAGGTGGCTCGTCGAGATCGCGGCGCCGAAGTATCGTCCGGTCTGCGCCGCCGCGGCCCCGAGCGTGCTCGCCGCCCCGGCGACGCCGGGCGAGAGCACCAGAGCGGTCGCCGCCAGCCCGGCGGCCGCGAGGACGGTGACGGCGGTCCGGAGTGGCCGCCGCGGGGGTGAGCCGGTGATCATCGCTGTCCTCGTTTCGGTGTCGGGACGGGTCAGCCCAACGTCCACTGCTGGTTGCTGCCGCCGTTGCAGGTCCACAGCTCGACGGGTGCGCCGTCGGCGGTGGAGGCGCGGGTGACGTCCAGGCACAGTCCGGATTGGCCACCGGTGACCGTGCCGTTGGAGTTGACGGTCCACTGCTGGTTGCCCTGGCCGTTGCAGGGCCAGGTCACCACCTTCGTGCCCGCGCTCGTGCCCTGGCCGGAGGCGTCGAGGCACATCGTCGCGCCGCCGAGCGTCGCCGTCAGCCTGCCGTCCGTCGTGCGGGTCCAGGTCTGGTTGGCCTGGCCGCTGCAGCCGGCGATCTGCAGCTGCGTGCCCTGGGTGGAGTTCGGGGCGGCCAGGCACTTGCCCGCACCGACCGCGTGCAGCGGCCCGGTTCCGGTGTTGCTGCTGCCGGTGCCGTACCCGGCCGCGACGATGTTGGCCTGGACGGCGTTCTCGGTGGCGTCCGAGGGATAACCGGACGTCATGACCCCTTCGTAGAAGGTGCCGGCGGATCCGATGCTGTTGTCCCCGCCGGTGCCGAGGATGATGGCGCCTTCCTTGCGCATCGGGTTGTAGCCCGCCACGTTCGGGCGCACGCCGTCGTAGAAGGTGGACACGCCGCCGGACTGGGCGTTGCCGCCGCGGATGGCCCACCGGTTCGGGCCGCCCTTGATGATCGCGGTCAGGTACCGGTGGCTGATGCTCGGGTCGTTGGCGTTGTAGCGCTGGTTGACCCCGGAGAACAGGCCGTTTTCCAGGTCGGCCATGATCCACGGGCCGTTGCCGGCGCCGTAGCCCCAGACCTTGATGTTGCCGAAGTAGATGGCTTCCATCGTGCCGTTGCCGTTGTCCCGGCTGTTGCGCTCGGCGTTGCCGTAGTCGAAGCAGCAGCCGCCGTTGTAGTGCGTCCCGTCGAAGATCGCGTACATGCCCTCCGGCTGGTCACCCGTCGCGACGCCGTTGGTGTTGTTGTTGCGGTAGCCGGTGCCCGGCGCCACGAACACGCCGTACGCCTTCTGGCCGCCGACGGTGGTCGGGGCGGCCGTCGCGCTGGCCAGGTTGTCGTACCCGCCGGGCGCCGGGCCGGGGAAGCCGCCCGGCGGCGCCTGGGTCAGGTGGTTGCCGCGGCCGGACTGGTCGTAGATGACCGTGATCAGGCACGTCGTGCCCGCGCAGAACGAATCCTGCGTCGCGGCGTTCGCGACGCCGCCGGCGCTCAGGACCCCGATGTCCCGCGTCGTGCTGTCCGACGCGCGCCGCACTTGGTAGAGCGAGCCGTTGTACGCGCCGTACAGCGCCCGGGTGGTCGAGTGCGCGGCGACGCACGGCGTGCCGCCGGCCGCGTAGATGTCACACGGCCCCTCGGTGGCCGCCTGGGACGTCGTCGCCGTGCCGGTCAGCGCGCCCGCGGCGATCACCACGGCCGGCCACACCCTTCTCCAGCGTGCCTTCATCGACGAACTCCTCCGTCTGTTTCGAATGCGGCTAGCTCCGCGTCCACTTCTGGGCGTTGCCGCCGGTACAGGTCTGCAGGGTGACCGGCGTGCTGTTCGCGGTGCCGTTCCCGCTCGGGGTGAGGCACAGTCCCGATTGGACACCGGTGATCGTGCCGTCGGCGGCGGCATTCCACTGCTGGTTGGTGCCGCCCGTGCAGTCCCAGATGATCGCCCGGGTTCCCGACGTCGTCGCGGCGCCCTCGGCGTCGAGGCACTTGCTGCCGTACACCTGGAGCTGCTTGCCGGAGGTGAGGGTCCACTGCTGGTTGCTGCCACCGTTGCAGTCCCACAGCGTCACCTGGGTACCGTTGGTCTGGGACACGCCCGGGACGTCGAGGCAGCGGCCGGCGCCGGTGTTGCGCAGCACGGAGGTCGAGCCGCCACCCGAACCGGCGACGGAGAGGTTGTCGAACTGCGCGGTCTCCCCCACGCTCGTGCCGATGCCGACCTGGCCGGCCGGGAAGGTGCCGTCGGTGATCGTGCCGAGCACGGTGCCGTCGACGGAGGCGGTGATGGTGCTGCCGGAAAAGCCCAGTGACAGCTTGTGCCAGCTGCCGGTGCCGAGCGCGGTCGTCGTGCCGGTGCGCAGGGTCGTGTTCTGCTGGCTGGTGTTGTTGCGCCGGATGGACCAGGCGCCGTTGTCGCTCACCCGCAGGTAGTACGCGTTCAGCGCGCCCTGGTTGCCGGTGTCCTGCGAGCCGGCCCGGCCGAGCAGCTCGACGTACCCGGACTTCTCCAGCAGCACGTCCGTGCTCAGCGTGTAGTTGCTCCAGGCCACGTTGCCGAGCAGCGCGTAGGGGTCGACGAACTTCTTCCAGGGGATCGTCTTCTGCGTCGCGGACTGGCGGACGCAGGTGCCCGCGCGGCCGGCGCCACAGGCGGAGGTTTCGAAGGCGCCCTCCATGTCCATCAGGTACTTGGCTTCCTTGCCCTTCGCGTATGCCTCGAAGTCATCGCTGTAGGGCAGGTTGAGCGAACCCTGCGGCGGACTGGTCGCGGTGCCCTTGCCCTGCCCGGTGGTGGTCGTGATGGAGTAGAGGTAGCCGGGTTGGACGGTCAGGGAGAAGGCCCCGCCGGACGGGGTGATGTCGGTGCTGTGGACGAAGTGGTCGCCCGTGTTGTTCGAGTTGAGGTTGGTCGACCACACGTGCACCTGGCCGGTGGACAGCCCGCCGGTGACGTTCAGGTTCAGCGTCTGGGCCGACGTGGCGTCCATCGTTTCGATGATCGTGCTGTAGTCGGTGTTGTTGGGCGACTTGAGCGAGACGTAGCTGCCGTTGTTGCGGTTCCCGCCGAGGTAGCCGCTGGAGGCGTCGAGGTACTTCCAGCCGGGCGCGGTGAACTGCGTCGTGTGCGCCAGCGCCCACGCGTCCTTGCCGACCGAGTAGTAGCCGGACCACGGCTGGTTGGCGAGGATCAGCCCCACGGTCGGCCACGGGATGTTCGGCGTGACGGCGGCGATCAGGTCCCAGTTGAGGTAGGCGGTCATCTTGCCGTCGAGGTAGACGCGGTTGATCCCGCGGGCCAGCGGCTTGGCGCCGTCGTTGTAGTCCTGGGAGCCGTTTTCGCTGGACCACAACGTCTTCCCGGTGTTCGTGACGTTCGCCGGGACGCTGCAGGAGGTCTGCGCGCTGAGGTAGCCGCAGGTGTAGTGGGCACTCAGCACGTCGGTCGCGTTGCGGTAGGCCGTGTTGGTCGAGATCGCGCTCGCGGGGCCCCAGTCGCCCGGCCACGAGTCACCGGAGATGATCTTGACGGCGCTGTACCCGTTGGCGTTGAGCGCGTTGCGGAGGGTGACCGTCCAGTCGGCGCTCCACTGCTTCTCGTTCTGGACGCTCGTGAGGTAGTCGATGGTCAGCCCGTGCTGCTTGGCGCACCCCAGCCACGACAGGTAGTAGTCCGTCAGGTCGTTGGAGAAGAAGGTGCCGTTGCCGATCCAGCCCGGGGCGCCCCAGGGCAGGCCCACGAGCTTGATGCCGGGGTTGCGCGCCTTCGCCTGTTCCATGAGCCACCACTCGTACCCGCGGTTGCAGTCCAGATCGCCGCGGAAGTGGGCGTGGCTGGGCTCCGCGCCACTGGTGGAGTTGGTGTCCCCGCCCATTTCGACCTTGAGGATCTGCAGGGCGGCGCCGTAGCCGGGCTTGAACAGGTAGTCGAGGATCTGGCCGCGCTGCGGCTCGGGGTAGTCGATCAGCAGGCGGGTGTTGCCCCCGCCGCCGCTGACCGCGCCGACCCCGTCGAACGTGCGGCCGCCCGAACCGCCGTTGACGGTGATCGAGGTGGCGGCCTGGGCCGGCGCCGCGGCGACGACGCCGCCGGCCACGGCCAACACGACCGCGGTCACCGCCGCTGCCGCGATTCTCGCGCTCCGGAGCATGGTAGTCCTCACTTCCGAACGAAGGCGGCGCCCGGCGAAACTCTCGGGCCAGCCGGCGAAACAATCGGTCGATCAGCGAAGGGGGAAACCGCCATGAGAACCCCATCTTCGTCGATGGCGAACACGCTGGGCGTTAACGCTAACAGCCACCCTGCCGCCGAACAACCATCGGCACCGGACCCCCGCGCAGTTTACGAAACACCGCGGTCACCGCCACCTCGGACGGCAATCACCGCAGTTCAGCGGGCCGTCGCGAGGCTCGCACCGGCGCTTCGCGAAAATGTAATTTTCGCGCCGGCGAGCGAGAACGACACCCCGTCCCCCTTTCCCGGGCCGCCTCCCCCGGCTACAGTCTCCGATTGCTGGGAGCGCTCCCAGTGGCCGGTTCCGGCGCCACCCCGCCGTTCGAAGGAGAAGGTGCATGGGAAGCAGGACAGTGGCAGCCGGCGGACTCGCCGCGGTGGCCGTGACCGCCGTGGTCGCCACGACCACGGGAGCCGGCGCACAGGCCGCCGCCTCGGCGTACTACGTCGACCCGGGCACCAACGCGGCCAAGTGGGTCGCGGCGAACCCCGGCGACTCGCGCACCGCGGTCATCCGCGACCGCATCGCCTCGGTACCGCAGGCGCGGTGGTTCACCACCACGAACACGTCCACGGTGCGCGGTGAGGTGGACGCCTACACCAGCGCGGCGGCCGCCGCGGGCAAGATCCCGATCATGGTCGTCTACGACATCCCCAACCGCGACTGCGGCGGCGCGAGCAGCGGCGGCGCACCGTCCCACGACGCCTACCGGGCCTGGATCGACCAGGTGGCAGCCGGGCTGGCGGGCCGGCCCGCCGCCATCGTGCTCGAGCCCGACGTGCTCCCGCAGATGACGAACTGCCAGAACAGCGATCAGCAGCGCCAGACCACGGCGTCGATGGCGTACGCGGGCAAGAAGCTGAAAGCCGGCTCGTCGCAGGCGAAGGTGTACTTCGACATCGGGCACTCCGCCTGGCTTTCCCCCGGTGACGCCGCGACGCGGCTGCGGGCCGCCGACATCTCCAACAGCGCCGACGGCATCTCGACCAACGTGTCCAACTACCGCGCGACCTCCGACGAAGTGGCCTACGACAAGGCGATCCTCGGCCAGCTCGGTGACTCGCGGCTGAAGGCCGTGGTGGACACGAGCCGCAACGGCAACGGGCCGCAGGGCAGCGAGTGGTGCGACCCGGGCGGGCGTGCGATCGGCACGCCGAGCACCAACCAGACCGGCGACGGCCAGATCGACGCGTTCCTGTGGATCAAGCCGCCGGGCGAGGCGGACGGCTGCATCGCCACGGCCGGCCAGTTCGTGCCCCAGCGGGCCTACGACCTCGCCATCGCGGCCGGGCCGATCCAGACCACCACCCCCACGACGCCGACCACGCCGACAACACCGACGACACCCACCACGCCGACCACGCCCACTTCCCCGACCACCACGACCCCGCAGCCGACCGGCGGCTGCAAGGTCACCCACCGGGTGGTCAGCAGCTGGCCGACCGGCTACACCGGCGAGATCGTCATCGAGAACCGCGGCGCGGCCATCACCGGCTGGACGCTGACGTTCTCCGCACCCGGCGTGACCGTCAGCCAGGGCTGGGCCGGGACCTGGAGCGACACCGGCGACGTCGTCAAGGTCGAGAACACGTCGTGGAACGGCAACCTGGGCACGAACGCGACGGCCACGCTCGGCTACAACGCGAACTACACCGGCAGCACGCCGCCGTTCCTGCAGCCGGCGCTCAACGGGACCTACTGCTCCTGAGCCGTGCGGCCCCGGCCCAGCCGCAGCGCGGAGACGAGGAAGAAGACGCCGCCCAGCGTGGCGTAACCGGCCAGTGCCGTCAGCGTGGCACCGTCCATTGTGGCCTGGAGGACGAACGAAGCACCGGCCACGACGGAGATCGCACCGCTGAGGATCATCGGCCACTGGCCGCCGAGCCCGCGCCGGGTGACGCCGACGACGAGCTGGACCAGGCCGGCCACGATCGCCCAGCCGCCCCACACGCGCAGGACGCCCGGGATCCCGGACGAGGCGGCGACGGCCAGGCCGGCCGCGGCGAGCAAGCTGATCGCGACGTTCACGTAGAGCGCCGCGATCGGCTTGCCCGCCCGGGCCGAACGCGCGTCGAACCCGGCCGCGGCGACGTCGAACAACGGGTACAGCACCAGCAACGCGATGCTGACCGGGCCGAGGCTCGACGCCGTCGCGAAGAGCAGGCCCGCCCAGACGAGGGCGAACGCGAACCGGACGAAGTAGAGCCGCCGCAGGGTCTGCGCGAGGCCGGCGTCCGGAGCGGTGGTGGTGGCCATGCACTCTCCTAGTAGATAGAACGATCTGTCTCGTTGGCGACTATGGCACCAGTACTTCGCCGCCGTCAAGACCGACCGTTCTATCTGCTAGGCTGGGTTCAGCGAACCGGGAGGTGAAGAGCGGGTGTCCGAAGCGCGCGCACGCCTGCTGGCCTCGGCCAGCCGGCTGTTCTACACCGAGGGCCTGCATTCGGTCGGCATCGACCGGGTCATCGCCGACGCGGGCGTCACCCGCGCGACGCTCTACCGGCACTTCCCCGGCAAGGACGACCTGCTGGTCGCGTACCTGACCGAAGTGGACAAGGCCATCCGGGCCCAGGTGGCGGCGGCGCGCACGGCGACGCCCGGCGCCTCGCCCGAAGACGTCGTCCAAGCGGTGGCCGCGACGATCGCCGACGGCATCCGGGCACCCGGGTTCCGGGGCTGCGCGTTCCTCAACGCCGCCGCCGAATACCCCGACCCCGCCCACCCGGTCCACCAGGCCGTCCTCGCGCACCGGCAGTGGTTCCTGGACACCGTCACGGAACTGCTCGCCGACACGGGAGAGACTGCCCCCGAGCCGGCGGCCCGGCACTTCGTCATGCTCCGCGACGGCGCCATGGCCGCGGGCTGCCTCACGGACCCGGCCCCGGTCTGCGCGACGTTCTTGCTGGGCGTGGCGGGAATCCTGCGCTACCGGGACGTGCCGGTGGCGGCCGGAACCAAGCGGCGGACCCGGGGCTAGACCGTCCGGCCCGCGCTCCACGCCACCACGGGCACGGCCGGCGAGCCGAGCTTGGTGCCCTTGCGGTAACCGCTGCCGAAGATCAGGCCGAGCACCAGGACGGCGAGGACGGCCAGCAGGATCCACAGCCACCACGACTTGCGCACACCGTCTCCCCTCGCCGGAATCCGGGCACACGCTACCGGTCGATTGGCCCGGCAGCCGGATGGGTATTCCTCCCGGCATGGGTGCTTGGGGCAAGCGGCTGGTCGCTTTGGCTGTGGCTGTGGTGGTTCTGGTCGCCGCGGTACTCGTCGCATCGGCGGTTCACCTGTTACCCCAAATGCGCAACCCGTTCGCGGAGCGGACCGAGGAGCACTCCGGTCCGGTTCTGCTGCAGTCGATCGTCGAGCTCTCCCGCTACGAGGCGGCGAGTGGTTCGTTCCAGGTGGTCGTCGACATCACCACCAGCTCGGTCCTCCCGAGTTTCCTGGTGGGCAGCGACACGTTGTTCATCGGAGTGGGCACGGACAACGCGTACGTGGACTTCTCGCGGTTGAAGGGCAACGCGGTCCAGGTCTCCGACGACCGCCAGTCCGCCACGATCACGCTGGGACACGCCCAGCTGGAGCCGGCAACGCTGGACGTCCACGAGTCCCACGTGTACGCCCAGCAGCAGGGCCTCTTCACCCGCATCAACGAGTTCCTCGGCGGAAACCCCAATTCCCAGCAGGCGTTGTACGAGCTGGCCCAGAAGCAGATCCAGGCGGCGGCCGCCAAGAGCACACTGGTGGCCGACGCCGAGCGCAACACCCGGACCATGCTGACCGGGCTGCTGCAATCACTGGGCTTCAAGAACATCACGATCAAGTACGCCGACAACGACGCGGGCTGACCGCCACGCGGCACCCGGTGCCGCGTGGCGGTGAAGTCACAACCAGGCTTCGGGGTGGCGGAGCACCCATCCCGTCAGCCGTTCCGCACCAGCCGCCACCGATTGGCCGCGGCGCCGTTGTCCGGCCCCTGCACCGCATAAGCCCCGGCCGAGGTGGAACCGTTCTCGATGGTCAGCAGCTTCCCGCTGTTGACGTTCCGGATCTTCGACGTCCCGTCGCCCTGGTCGATCAGCGTCCACCGGTGATCAGCGGTGCCGTTGTCCGACCACTGCAGAACGCGAGCGTTGTCGGCCGTCGACATGTCCAGGACGCCCAGCACCTTGCCACTGTTGGCGTTCCGGAACCGGACGGCGCTGCCGTCGGTGATCATCTCCCAGTTGTGGTCCGCGGTGCCGCTGTCCGACCACTGCAGCGCGCGGCCGCCGTCGGCGGTGGACATGTTCTCGACGCCCAGCACCAGCCCGCTGCCCGCGTTGACCAGCCGGTAGGTCGTCGCGCCGGCTCCCCCGGTGTTCCAGTACACGGTGTAGTTGAAGCCTTGGGCGTCGTAGAAGGGCACCAGGTTGACGGCGGAGCCGTTCGCGGTGGCGCTGAAGGTGAGTGCACTGCTGCTGGTCCGGGTGACCGAGCTCGCGTTCAGGGACGGCAGCGCGCTGAGCGTGCTGGTGCCGTAGTTCCCGGCCAGGACCACCGGGCCGTAGGTGACCGCCGCGACGTTCGCGTTGTCGTTGGCCGCCTTCAGGGCGACCTTCATCGGCAGGCGGACGGTGACCGTGTCGCCGGAGGCCCAGGACCGGGACAAGGTGGCGTAGCTGCCGGGGGTGGTGGTCACGTTCTGCGCGACGCCGTTGACGCTGATGGTCGCCCCGGTGGCCCAGCCGGGGATGCGGATGCGCATGGCCCAGGTCCCGCTCACGCTCCCGGTCACGGTCAGCGTGCCGGTGTCGCTCGCCGGGAACGAGGTGGTCTGGGTGACCGTGATGCCGCGCTGGGTCCAGGTGAGCACCGAGGGCAGGAACTGGTTCACGATCAGCGTCGTGTCCGCGTAGAAGTAGATCGAGTCGGCCAGCTTCGTCTGGGTTTCCAGCCCGGTTCCCTGGCAGCACCAGAACGAGTTGTAGTCGGTGCTCCACGTGCCGCCGCCCCAGGCCGGGCCGAGGCCGCGGCGGCCGCCCGGGTTGAGCGAGCTGAAGTACGTGATGTGCCCGTGGCTGTCGGCCGGGTTCTGCTGGCCGATCATCTGGTTGAGCAGGGCGCGTTCGTAGTAGTCGGCGAGGTCGGCGCGGTCCGGGTACAGCGCGATCAGTTCCCGGGTCAGCTTGAGCATGTTGTAGGTGTTGCAGCTCTCGCAGGTGTCCTGGTTGAGGTAGCCGGCGATGGCGTTGGGCGCGCGGAAGTGCTCGGCCTGGCTGTTGCCGCCGATGGCGTAGGTGTGCGCGCCGACGGTGATGTTCCACGCGTTGGTCGCGATGTCCCGGTACCGGGTGGTGCCCGTGGCCTTGTACTCGCGCGCCGCGCCGATCCACTTGGGGACCTGCGTGTTGGCGTGCAGCCCGTTGAGCTGATCCCGGTTCGCCGCCAGCGGGTCGAACACGGCGGCGTGGTCGAACCGCTGCGCGGCGGTCAGCCACCGCGCGTCTCCGGTGAACTGGTAGAGCTCGGCCAGCACGTCGTTCATGCCGCCGAACTCGGTGTTCAGCACCGACTGCATCTGCGCGGTGCTGAGCCGGGCGGTCCGCCGGTCGACCCACCCCGCGAGGTTGAGCAGCACGTCGCGGGCCTGGGTGCTGCCGATGTACCGCCACACGTCGAGCAGGCCGGCCATGGTCTTGTGGATGCAGTAGTAGGGCACGTTGCCGTTCGTCAGCCGCCCGGCTTCGAGGTTGTCGAAATCGGACTCGGGGAAGCCGGACAGATATCCGGCGGAGAACCCGGCGGCGCCGTTGTTCGCTTGGCACTTGGCCAGCTCGGCCACCATGGCCGTGGCCTTGTCCCGGCACGAGGTGTCACCGGCGACGGCCCACAGCTGCGCCCACGCCGTCAGGAAGTGTCCCTGCACGTGGCTGCGGAACGGGAAGCTCGGCGCGTCCCAGCCCCCGTTGGCGGCCGCGCCGGCGGTGGAGAGCCGGTGGTTGGCCCGGAAGACGTAGAGCAGCCGGTTGACGTCGACGAACCGCAGGTAGTTCTGCGTCCGGTTCTGGTTGTCCAGCCACCGGCTCGCGGTCAGCCGCACCTGGCCGAGGTCGAACGGGAACGCGGACACCCCGGTGTCCGGGCGGACCGGCCCGGCGGCCGCGGTGGCCGCCGAAGCGGCGGGTGCCCAGCCGACGGCGGATCCGGCCGCGGAGGCGATGGCGGTGGCGCCGGCGGCTTGGAGCAGTCGCCGCCGGCTGAAGGGTGAGGTCACCGGGGTTCTCCGTTCGTCAGTGGACAGAGGGCGGGAGCATGTTAACGCTAACAACCATTCTTGTCACGGCCCTGAGGACCGGAAGGCAGACGGGCATCCCGTTCTTCCCGCAGCGGGAACGGCGGGCGGAGCTCGAACTCGTCGAAACGCGGCCCGCCGGCCCGCGGGCCGCCTACCTCCACCACCGCGTGAAGCACCGGCCGGGAATCGTTTCCCGGAATCCCCGGCTCTCTTTCCGGCGTCGACGGCAGAACTGAAACTTTCATTTCCGGCTGGACGACCATTCGAAATCTGTGCTACAACGCAAATACCCTTGAGCAG
This sequence comes from Amycolatopsis sp. DG1A-15b, assembly GCF_030285645.1. Classification (GTDB taxonomy): domain Bacteria; phylum Actinomycetota; class Actinomycetes; order Mycobacteriales; family Pseudonocardiaceae; genus Amycolatopsis. The sequence continues at coordinate 1,994,664 of NZ_CP127296.1, read as the reverse complement.
ACTTCTCGCGCCGAGGGCCCGAGGATTTTCCCGTCGGCCGAAGGGGTTTCGCATGCCCAGGCTCAGATCGCCGTTCCGGACTTTGGTGACCGCCGCGCTGCTCGTGCTCGCCGTGGGCGGCACTCCCCCGGGCGCCGCCGCGGCCACGACGGCCCAGGCGGGCACGCCGAGTGCCGGCTGTGGCAAGAATCCGACGCTCACCAGCGGCAAACGGACGATCCAGAGCAACGGCAAGAGCCGCAGCTTCATCCTGAAGATCCCCGACACCTACGACAACGCCACTCCGCACCGGCTCGCGTTCGGCTTCCACTGGCTCGGCGGCACCGCCGAACAGGTTTCCTCGGGCGGCAGCGACGGCTACGCCTGGGCCTACTACGGCATGCAGTCGCAGTCGGGCAACTCCACGATCTTCGTGGCGCCCCAAGGGCTCAACAACGGCTGGGGCAATTCCGGCGGCGAGGACGTGACCTTCACCGACGACATGGTCCGGCTGATCGAGAACGACCTCTGCGTCGACACGACGCAGCTGTTCTCCGTCGGATTCAGCTACGGCGGCGCGATGAGCTACGCACTCGCGTGCGCCCGGGCGACGGTCTTCCGCGCGGTCGTGGCCATCGCCGCCCCCGGCGCGATCAGCGGCTGCAGCGGCGGCACCCAGCCCATCGCGTACATGGGCATCCACGGGGTGTCGGACAACATCGGCGCCGGCCGGGGCCTGCGGGACACGTTCGTCCGGAACAACGGCTGCACCCCGCAGAACGCCCCGGAACCCGCCGCGGGCAGCAAAACCCACTACCTGACCGTCTATTCGGGCTGCCGGACCGGGTACCCGGTGGTCTGGGCCCCGTTCGACGGCGGCCACCAGCAGGGCCCGGTGGACGGCTGCACCGGCTGCGAAAGCGGCGCCAGGAGCTGGGACAAGGCCGAGATCTGGAAGTTCTTCAGCCAGTTCGGCGACAGCGACCCGAACCCGCCCACGTCGCCGGTGCAGGTCGGCGTGAACTACTCGCTCGTCGCCGCGCACAGCGGCAAGTCGGCGGACATCAACGGGGCGTCCACCGCCGCCGGAGCCACGCTGATCCAGTGGTCGCCGCACAACGCGGCGAACCAGCAGTTCGACTTCCTGGCCTCCGCCGACGGCTACTACCGGATCCGCGCCCGGCACAGTGGCCTCGTCCTGCAGGTCGCGAGCTCCGCCGCCGGCGCGGACATCACCCAGCAGCCCGACACCGACGCGACGGCACAGCAGTGGAAGGTCACCGACCAGGGCGGCGGCGCGGTCAGCTTCGTCAACCGGGCCAGCGGGCTCGCCATGGACGTCTGGGGTGCCTCGACCGCCGACGGTGCCCGGATTTCGCAGTACGCCGCCTCCGGCGGCACCAACCAGCGGTTCCAGCTCCAGCGCGCCTGAGGATCGGAGAACGACGATGCCCGACCTGACCCGCAGGCAGGCGATGCGGCTGGGTGCCGCGCTGGTGCCGGTCGTGTGGACGGCCACCGCCCGGACCGGCTCGGCCGCGCCCGCGGACGTCCGGGCGGTGAACGACCTGGCTCTGTGGTACGACAAGCCGGCCGGCACCGAGTGGCTGCGCGCGTTGCCGATCGGCAACGGCAGGCTGGGCGCCATGGTGTCCGGCAACACCGACACCGAACGCCTGCAGCTCAACGAGGACACGGTCTGGGCGGGCGGCCCCCACGACTACAGCAACACCCAGGGCGCGGGGGCGCTGTCGCAGATCCGGCAGCTGGTGTTCGCCAACCAGTGGACGCAGGCGCAGTCCCTGATCGACCAGAAGATGCTCGGCACCCCGGCCGCCCAGCAGCCGTACCAGCCCGTCGGCACCCTCAGCCTCGCGCTCCCCGGCGGCAGCGCCTCTTCGTACCAGCGCTGGCTCGACCTGACCACCGCCACGACGGTCGTCACCTACGTCGTGAACAACGTGCGGTACCGGCGGGAAGTGTTCGCCAGTGCCGTGGACCAGGTGATCGTCATGCGGTTGACGGCCGAGACGCCGGGCTCGATCTCGTTCTCGGCGTCGCTGGGCACCCCGCAGCGGGCGACGACCTCGAGCCCGAACGGCGCCACGATCGCGCTGGACGGCATCTCCGGGGACAGCCGGGGCATCGCCGGTTCGGTCCGGTTCCTCGCCCTCGCCGGCGTGACGGCCGAGGGCGGGAGCACCAGCAGTTCGGGCGGCACGCTGCGGGTGTCCGGGGCCAACGCCGTGACGCTGCTGATCTCGATCGGCACCAGCTACGTCGACTACCGCACGGTGAACGGGGACTACCAGGGCATCGCCCGTTCCCGGCTGGCCGCCGCCCAGGCCCTCCCCTACGACTCCCTGCGCAGCCGGCACCTCGCCGACTACCAGAAGCTGTTCGGGCGCACGACCCTCGACCTCGGCCGCACCGCGGCGGCCGACCAGCCGACCGACGTCCGGATCGCCCAGCACAACACCGTCAACGACCCGCAGTTCGCCGCGCTGCTCTTCCAGTTCGGCCGCTACCTGCTGATCTCCTCGTCCCGGCCGGGCACCCAGCCCGCCAACCTGCAGGGGATCTGGAACGACCAGCTGAACCCGTCGTGGGAATCGAAGTACACCCTCAACGCCAACCTGCCGATGAACTACTGGCCGGCCGACGTCACCAACCTCGCCGAGTGCTACGAACCGGTGTTCGCGATGATCGGCGACCTCGCGGTCACCGGGGCGCGCACCGCCCAGGTGGAGTACGGGGCCCGGGGCTGGGTCACCCACCACAACACCGACGGCTGGCGCGGATCCTCCATTGTGGACTTCGCGCAGGCCGGGATGTGGCAGACCGGCGGGGCCTGGCTCGCCACCATGATCTGGGACCACTACCGGTTCACCGGCGACGTCGATTTCCTGCGCGCCCGCTATCCGCTGCTGAAGGGCGCCGCCCAGTTCTTCCTCGACACCCTGGTGACCGAACCCTCGCTGGGCTACCTGGTCACCAACCCGGCGAACTCCCCCGAGCTGAACCACCACGCGAACGCGTCCGTGTGCGCGGGGCCGACGATGGACATGCAGATCCTGCGCGACCTGTTCGACGGCTGCGCGGGCGCGTGCCAGGTGCTGGGCGTGGACGCCGCCTTCGCCGACCAGGTCAAGGCGGCGCGGCAGCGGCTGGCGCCGATGAAGGTCGGCTCGCGCGGCAACATCCAGGAATGGCTCTACGACTGGGTGGAGACCGAGCAGAACCACCGGCACATATCGCACCTGTACGGCCTGTACCCGAGCAACCAGATCAGCAAGCGCGGCACGCCCCAGCTGTTCACCGCGGCCCGCAGGACCCTCGAACTGCGCGGTGACGACGGCACCGGCTGGTCGCTGGCCTGGAAGATCAACTACTGGGCGCGCATGGAAGAGGGGGCCAAGGCGCACGACCTGCTCCGGCTCCTCGTGCGGACCGACCGGCTGGCACCCAACATGTTCGACCTGCACCCGCCGTTCCAGATCGACGGCAACTTCGGGGCGACGTCCGGCATCGCCGAACTGCTGCTGCACAGCCACAACGGCGAGTTGCACCTGCTGCCCGCGCTGCCGCCCGCCTGGCCGGCCGGCAGCGTCACCGGCCTGCGCGGCCGCGGTGGCTACACGGTCGGCGCGGCCTGGAGCGGCGGCGCGGCGACGCAGCTCACCATCACCCCGGACCGCGACGGCGACGTCAAGGTCCGCAGCCGGATGTTCACCGCGGCCTACGAGGTGCTCGACACCACGAGCGGCGCCACGGTCCAGCCGGTGTCCGTCGAGGCGGACCTGGTCCGCTTCGCGGGCCAGGCGGGCCACACCTACCGCGCCACTTCCCTCGGCGGGCCACCGCCGGTGGTGGAACCGGGGGTGAACTACCGGCTCGTGGCCCAGCACAGCGGCAAATCGGCCGACATCAACGGCGGCTCGACCAGCGCCGGGGCGACGCTGATCCAGTGGCAGGCCACCGGCGGGCTCAACCAGCAGTTCGACTTCCTCGCCTCCGACGGCGGCTTCCACCGCATCCGGTCCCGCAGCAGCGGCCTGGTCCTCCAGGTCGCGTCGACCGCCACCGGTGCGGACATCACCCAGCAACCCGACACCGGAGCGACGACCCAGCAGTGGAAGGTCACCGACCAGGGCGGCGGGGTGGTGAGCCTGGTCAACCGGGCGAGCGGACTCGCGATGGACGTCTGGAGCGCCTCGACCGCCGACGGTGCGCGCATCTCGCAGTGGACCGTGACCGGGGCGGCCAACCAGCGGTTCCTGCTCCAGCGCACGTGACCGGCGTCAGGGCCGACGCAGGCCGTTGACCAGGAGTTTCACCAGGTGCCGCGCGTCGTAGTACGTCGCCGTGCCCGCGCCGGCGCAGAGGCTGCCGACGCCGCGCATCAGCTCGAAGGCGTCCTGGCCCGGGACGATCTCGCCGGCCGCCGCGGCTGCGTCCAGCAGCTGCGTGCACACGGGACCGAGGCGTTCGAGGAAGTAGGTGTGGAGCGGGTCGTAGCAGGCTTCGCCGGACTGCAGCACCGACGCCAGCCCCTGCTTCGTGATGACGAAGTCGACGAACCGGTCGATCCACTCGACGAGGGCCCGGTGCGGCCCGGATTCGCCGGCGAGCAGGGCGGGACCGGCCTCGGCCAGGGCTTCGACCTGCCGCCGGTACACCGCGAGGATCAGGTCGGCCCGGGTCGGGTAGTGGCGGTAGATGGTCGCCGTGCCCACCCCGGCCCGGGCGGCGATCTCCCGGATCGGCGCTTCGACGCCGGACGTCACGAACACCGCGGCCGCGGCCTCCAGGACGTTCCCGGCGTTGCGCCGCGCGTCGGCGCGCTGCGGCGGTTTTCCTGCCGCCGTCCGGGAATCGCTCACGACCGCATGCTACCGGCCCCCACCGGGTGGCCGGCGTCCAGCAGCAGCCCGGCCAGCTCCGCGGGCGCGGTGATCATGCAGTCGTGCCCGGCGGCGAGCTCGCGCACGTCCGCGGGCTCGCCGTTCGGCTGCACGGCGGGCACCGGGCGCCGGTCGAACCCCGCCGGCTTCACCGTGCAGTGGATGTGCGTGCGCGGGATCGCGGCGGCGGCCGGGTTGTCCAGGGCGACCGGCTCTTCGAGGCACCGGATCGACTGGTCGGACAGCATGGTCCGCAGCCACGCGACGTCCCCGGGCTCGGTCACCCCGAAGAGGCCGAAGGGTGCGGGCAGCTCGGGCAGCGGCGGGACCCGCCAGCCGGTCCCGAGCATGCTGCGGGTGATCGGCATGACGTCGAGCCCGTTCTCCCCGTCGGCGGGCACCATCGCGTCGAGGTACACCAGCCGCGCGAGGCGCTCCGGCACCTCGTTGGCCACCGCGGAGATCACCAGGCCCGCGTAGCTGTGCCCGACCAGGACGACGTCGTGCAGGTCCGCCTCGACCAGCAGCCGCACGACGTCGGCGGTGTGCGTGCGGAGCCCGACGTCCGGGTTCAGCAGGTGCTTCGTGTCGCCGTAGCCGGTGAGCGTCGGGGTGAACACCGGCCGCCCGCTCGCGGCCAGCCGCGGCACGACCCGTGCCCAGCACTGCCCGGTGTGCCAGGCGCCGTGGACCAGTACATACGTGATCGCCATGGGGACTCGACTCCTCAAGTGGGACACTGTCCCGGTTACCATACGGGACAGCGTCCCACTTGAGTACGCGGGTCAGTCCTCGTGGACCGGTGCGGCGGCCCGGAGCCCGTTGAGCGCGATCGTGGTGAACCGCCGGACGGCCGCCACCCGCGCCGCCGGGGTGGCCGCCTGGATCCCGCCGGCCGCCCTCAGCACCAGGACGACGTCGTCCAGCGTCGTCTCCGGACGCACCTGACCCGCGTCCCTCGCCCGGCGCACCAGCTCGGCAAGCGACTTGAGCGCCCGCTCGCGATCCGCGGTGAAGTCCAGTGCGCCGGGGAACGCCGCCACGAACGCCGCGGTCGTCCCCCGGTCCCGGGCGTACAGCTCACCCAGCCGCTCGATCACCCGGCACAGGCCACGCCCGGCGTTCGCGTCGGCGAGGCCGTCTTCGACGACCGCGTAGCAGGCGTGCAGCCGCTCCGCGAACGCCTCGGCGAAGAGCTGCTCCTTGGTCGGGAAGTGGCGGTAGAGCGTCGCCGGGCCGACGCCGGCGTGCCGGGCGATCTCCCGCATCGGCGCGGTCAGGCCCGCTGCGGCGAACACGGCCCGGGCCGCCTCGAGGAGCCGTTCGCGGTTGTCCCCGGCGTCCGAACGCCGGAACCGGGGCAAAGAGCCGGTCACCGTCTCACTTTAGCCGGAACGGACGGGTGCGTCCGGTACGGTCGCGGCCGCCTCGAACCCAGGGAGCTGACCGTGAAAGCAGTGGCAGTGCGGACTTTCGGCGAGCCCGGCGGCCTGGCCGTCGTCGACGTTCCCGACCCCCGGCCGGCCGCCGGGGAGGTGGTGATCACCACCGAGGCGATCGGCGTCGGCGGCGTCGACGCCCTCATCCGCCGCGGCGCCCTCGCGGCCTACGGCTTCGAGGCCGGTCACGTCCCCGGCAGCGAGGTGGCCGGGGTCGTCACCGCGCTCGGCGCCGGCGTCGACGAGTCGTGGGCCGGCAGCCGCGTCTGGGCCCCCACCGGCGTGGGCGGCGGGTACGCCGAACAGGCGCTCGCGCCGGCCACGGCACTGGTCCCGCTGCCGGCGGGCGTGTCGCCGGTCGACGCGGTGACCGTCGCGGGTTCCGGCGTGGTGGCCCACTTCGGCCTCCGGCACGCCCGCTTCGCGCCCGCCGAGTCGGTGCTCGTCCGGGGCGCGGCCGGCGGCATCGGGGTGCTGGCGGTCCAGTTCGCGGCCCGCGGCGGGGCGGGCACCGTCGCGGTCACGACGTCGTCGGCCGAGCGCGGCGCCCGCCTGCGCGCACTGGGTGCCACCCGGGTGCTGGACCGCACCGGCGAGGGATCCACCGGCTACGACGTCGTCATCGACATCGTCGCCGGGGAAGAACTGCCGTCGTTCTTCGCCAAGCTCAACCCCAACGGCCGCGTGGTCGCGGTGGGCGCGGTCGGGGGCCCGCCACCGGCCGGGCTGGCCGCGGCGATGTTCGCGGCGTTCCGGAAGTCGCTGTCGTTCGCGACCTTCAGTGCCGACACGGTGTCCACAGAGGACCGCCGGACCGTGGCCGCCGGGCTGCTGGCCGCCGTGGGCCGCGGCGAGGTGGACGCCGTCGTCCACGACGTGCTGCCGTTGGGGCGGGCCGTGGAGGCCCACCGGCAGCTCGACGCCGGTGCCGTGTTCGGCCGGATCGCGCTGGTCCCCGCCTGAAGCGGCTCAGGCCGGGTTCATGCCCTTCTCGTCCTCGCCGGCGATGGCGTCACGGCTCGGCAAAAGCATCCACGTGCCGGGAAAACGCGCGGCGCCCGGGAATCGCCGCCAGCAGTTCCTTCGTGTACTCCGACTCCGGTTCCTCCAGGACCCGCGCCGCCGGGCCGAGCTCCACCAACGCCCCTGCGCGCATCACGCCCACCTGGTCCGCCAGCTGCCGGACCACCGCCAGGTCGTGCGAAATGAACAGGTACGACAGCCCCAGCGAGGACTGCAGTTCCGCCAGCAACGCCAGGATCTGCGCCTGCACCGAGACGTCCAGCGCCGACACCGGTTCGTCGCACACCACCAGGTCCGGGCGCAGCGCCAGCGCCCGGGCGATCGCCACCCGCTGGCGCTGGCCGCCCGACAGTTCCGCCGGCTTCCGCCGCGCCACCGACGCGGGCAGGGCGACCTGGTCGAGCAGCTCCGGGACCCGCGTGCGCGGAAGCCGGAACGCCCGCAACGGCTCCGCCACCACGTCCTCGATCGAGAACTTCGGGTTCAGCGACGCGTACGGGTTCTGGTACACGATCTGCATCCGCCGCCGCAGCCGCCGCAGCTCGTCGCCCCGCAAATCCGTGATGTCCTCGCCGTCGAACGCGATCGAACCCGCCGTCGGTGTTTCGAGCCGCAGCACCATGCGGGCCGTCGTCGTCTTGCCCGAGCCCGACTCGCCCACCAGTGCCAAGGTCTGCCCGCGCGGGATGTCGAACGAAACGCCGTCCACCGCGCGGATCCCGCCTTCGAACGTCTTGGCCAGGTCCCGCACCGAGACCAGCGGCTCGGCGGCCGGCGCGGGCGGCCGCCGGAGGTCCGACAGGCTCGGTGCCGCCGCGACCAGCTGCCGCGTGTACGGGTGCACCGGCGCGCTGACCACCGACGGCCCCTCCTCGACGACCGAGCCCTGCGAGAGCACCACGATCCGCGACGCCCGGTCGGCCGCGACGCCGAGGTCGTGCGTGATCAGCAGGATCGCCGTTCCCGATTCCCGAGCCAAGGAAGTCAGGTGGTCGAGGATCCGGCGCTGCACCGTGACGTCCAGCGCCGACGTCGGCTCGTCCGCGATGATCAGCTTCGGCCGCCCGGCCAGTGCCGCCGCGATCAGCACGCGCTGCCGCAGCCCGCCCGACAGCTGGTGCGGGTACTGGCGGCCCCGCACCGACGGATCGGGTACGCCCGCCCGTTCCAGCAGTTCGATCGCCTGCACCGACGCCGAACGCCGATCCGCGAGGCCGTGGATCTTCAGCACCTCCGCGACCTGGTCGCCGATCCGGTGCACCGGGTTCAGCGACACCGCCGGGTCCTGCGGCACCAGCGCGATCTCGCGGCCGCGCACCGAGCGCCATTGCCGGGACGACAGCGCGAGCAGGTCCCGGCCCTCGAACGTGATCGAGCCGCCGTCGACGCGGCCGCCGCGCGGGAGCAGGCCGATCGCCGCGTGCGCGGTCGTCGACTTGCCCGAGCCCGATTCGCCGACGACGGCGACCACTTCGCCCGCGCCGACGTCGAACCCGACGTCACGCACGGCCGGGACCGACCGGTACGACACGGCCAGGTCCGAGATGCGCAGCAGGGTCATCGTCCGCCTCCGTCCAGTGCCCGCGACAGCCGGTTCGCGGCGAGGACCACCGCCGCCACCGTCAGTCCCGGGAACGTCGTCATCCACCAGGCCGTGGCCAGGAAACTGCGTCCGCCCGCGACGAGCGCGCCCCACTCCGGGGTGGGCGGGGTCGCGCCGAAGCCGAGGAAGCTCAGCGCGGACACTTCGAGCACGGCCGTGCCGAGGGTGAGCGTCGCCAGCGCGAGCACCGGGCCCGCCGCGTTCGGCAGGACGTGCCGCAGCAGCACTCCCGACCAGCGCACCCCGGAGGCCCGCGCCGCCTCGACGAACACGCCGTTGCGCACGCGCAGCACTTCCGCGCGCATCACCCGTGCGAAGGACGCGAGGTTCGCGATGCCGACGGCGACGGCGACGTTCGTCGTGCCGAAACCCAGCGCGGTGACCAGGGCCAGCGACAGCAGGATCGGCGGGATCGCCAGGAAGACGTCGACGACCCGCATGATCACCGTGTCCGCCCAGCCGCCGCGGAAGCCGGCGAGCAGGCCGAGCGCCGAGCCCGCGACGAGCGCCACGAGCACGGCGATCGCGGTGGCCCGCAGCGAGAGCGACGCGCCGTGGACCACCCGGGCGTAGACGTCGCGGCCGGTCTCGTCGGTGCCGAACAAGTGCCGCGGCGACGGGCCGTGCAGCCGCTCGGCCGGGACGCCACTGATCGGGTCGTAGCCGGTCAGCAGCCCCGGTACGAAGGCCGCGAGCAGCACGAACGCCAGCACGGCGACGGCGACCACGAGCCCGGGGCGCCGGACCGCCTGGCGGGCGGGGGTGGCGAGGTCAACCACGGGCCACCTCCGGCGTCCGCGCGATGCGCGGGTCGAGCAGCGGGTACAGCAGGTCGACGACGAGGTTGAGCACCACGAACACCAGCGCGGCCAGCACGATCACCGCCTGCACCACCGGGACGTCCTGCGCGGTGACGGCGGCCGCGGTGATCCGGCCGACGCCGTCGCGCGAGAACACCGTCTCGGTGATCACCGAACCGGCGACGAGGTTGCCCGCCACCACCCCGGCGACGGTCAGCGCCGGCACGGCGGCGTTGCGCAGCAGGTGTCCGAAGTGGACGCGCCAGCGGCTCGCGCCCTTGGCGGCGGCGATCTCCGCGTACGGCTCCTCCTGCTGCGTCGCCAGGCTCTTCGCCAGCACCTGCCCGATGATCGCGCCCGTCGGCAGGGCCAGCGTGACGGCGGGCAGGATCACCGCGGAAAAGCCCTGCGTGCCCAGGGCGGGCAGCAGCCGCAGGCGGAACGAAAAGAACTGGATCAGCAGCAGGCCGACCCAGAACGGCGGCAGCGAGATGGCCAGCGACGGCAGGGACAGCAGGGCCTGGCGCAGCCAGCGGAACCGCGTGAAGGTGCCGAGGAACGCCGAGCCGCCGCCGAACAGCACCGCGAACACCAGCGCCAGCCCGGTCACGGCGAGCGTCGGCGGCAACGCCGTGACGACCATGTGCGTCGCGTCGTCGCCGGTCGCGACACTGCGGCCGAAGTCGCCGTGCAGGGCCGAGACCAGCCGCTTCAGGTACTGCACGGGCAACGGGGAGTCGAAGCCGTACTCCGCGCGGGCCGCGGCGACCTGCCCCGGCGTCATCGACGCCCCGGCCTCCCCGCCGGCGAGCTTCGCCGAAACGGCGTCACCCGGCAACAGGTAGAGGATCAGGAACGACAGCGTGAACGCCGCCCAGAGCACGAACACCGCCTGCCCGACGCGGCGGAGGAGGTAGCGCCTCACGACAGCCACGCGTCGAACAGCTGCAGCCGTGACGACGCCTCGAAGTCGACGGCGTGCGCCTGCGAACTCAGCGCGACGACCTGGGTCAGCTCGAACACCGGGATCGCGTAGGCGTGGTCGACGATCAGCTTCTGCGCCTCGTCGGCGGACGGCTTGCGCTTGGCGAGGTCCACAGTGGACGACTGGGCGTCCAGGGCACCGTCCAGGGGGTTGCCCGGCGCGAGCTTGCTGCGGTTGCCGGCCTTGGTCGAGAACTGGCTGCGCAGGATGTCCGGATCGGCGCGGGTCACGTTGTACCAGAGGAAGTCGTAGTCACCGCTCAGCTGGATCTGCGTGGTCTCGGCCGTCGTGTGCTGTTCGATCCGCAGGTCGAAGCCGATCTTGCGGAGCTGCTGCTGGATCAGTTCCAGCACGCTGCGGTTCTGGTTGAACACCGGGGAGAACACGACGGGCGCGCTCAGCTTCTGCCCGTTCTTGACGCGGATGCCGTCGGGGCCGGGCACCCAGCCGTCGCCGTCCAGCAGCGCGGCCGCGCCCTTTTGGTCGTGCGCGAGCTGACGCGAGAGGTCACTGGCCAGCGGCGTCGCCGAGCCGAGGATGCTCGTGGCGGCCTGGTAGCTGGGCGTCAGCACGGTGTTCACGACCTCGGCGCGGTCGACGCCCTTGAGCACGGCCAGGCGCACCTCCTCGTCGGTGAGCACGCCGCGGGTGGTGTTGGCGTGCAGGTTGAAGACCACGCCGGGGTTGGGCCGGATGTTCTCGGTGAAGCCGTTGCCGGTGAACTGCGGCTCGTCGACCGGCTGGATGTCGGTGGCCGCGTCGAGCTGGCCGGAGGCGAGGCTGCCGGTGCGGACGCCGGGCTCGGGCACGATCTTGTAGTCGATCTTGTCCAGGTAGGCCTCGCCCCGGTGCTTGAACAGCGCCGAGCCCCAGGCGTAGCCCTTCCGCTTGGCCAGCACGATTTCCTGGTTCTGCTTCAGGCTTTCGAACACGAACGGCCCGGAGCCGGTCAGGCCGGTGCCCTGGCAGCGCTGTTCCGGCGTGTTCCGGTACGCCGCCGGCGCCAGGACGCCGAGCGAGACCGTCGAGCTGGCCTGCAGGAACTGCGCGCTGGGCGCGGAGAACTCGAGGCGGACGGTCTGCGGGTCGACGACCGCCGAACTCCGGTACGCGGCCAGGTAGCCGTAGCCGAGCTGGGCCTTGGTGCCGAGGGCCTTGATGCCGTCGAAGCTCGTCTTCACGGCGGCCGCGTCGACCGGGCTGCCGTCGGAGAACGTCGCGCCGGAACGCAGGTGGAAGGTGAACACCGTGGAGTCGGCGTTGATCTCCCACTTCTCGGCCAGCCACGGCTTGATCTCGCCGGTCTTCGGGTCCTGGTCGGTCAGCGAGTCGACCAGCTGACGGGCGACGTTGATGGCCGCGTTCGTGGCGGCCTGCTGCGGGTCGATGCAGTCGGGCGCGGACGAGATGCCGAGCCGCAGCGTGCCGCCGGGCTTCGGCGGGCCCGCGTCGGCCGCGGGTTCACCGCCCGCCGCGGAGCAGGCGGTCAGCAGCACGGGCAGGGCGAGCAGGGCCGCGGCGTAGCGGGCACGGGGGAAAGGGGACACCGGACGGCCTCCAGCGGGGAGCGGTTGCTTCTTCGGAACGCGACGCTAGCCATGCCCCGGGATCCGTCCCACTGGGCGGACCTGCGTCCCAGTCCCTGGCACCGCGGCGAGACGCCCTTGACACGCAAGCGTTTCCGGTCCCCTCGGCCGGTCGCCGGTCCACATCCTGAACGTGCGTGCGCCACGGCGGCGCACCGGATAGCTGTGGAGCCATGACTTCTCGCAGCCTGCACGTCGCCGTGGAGCTGGACGGCGCGCTGTCCCCCGGCGCGCTGGCGGGCACCGTCACGACCGCCGAACGGGCCGGGTTCACCTTCGCCACCTTCGACGACTCGCCGCTCGGTGGCCCGCGGCTCGACGCCACCAGCCGGGCGGCCTACGTCGCCACGCTGACCGACCGGCTCGGGCTGGCCCCGGCCGCGAACGTCACCACGGCCGAGCCGTTCCACCTGGCCGCGCAGCTGGCCGGTCTCGACCACGCTTCGCACGGGCGCGCGGCCTGGGTCGTCGGCGCCGACGGCTCGGCCGAGGCACTGGCGACCGTCGGCGGCTCCCGGCTCACCCCGGACGCGGTGCACCGCGAAGCCGCCGAGGTCGTCGAAGTCGTGCGCCGGCTGTGGGATTCGTGGGACGACGACGCCGTGATCAAGGACGTCGCCACCGGCCGGTACCTCGACCCGGACAAGGTCCACCACGTCGGCTTCACCGGGACGCGGTTCTCGGTCATGGGGCCGTTGATCACCCCGCGGCCGCCGCAGGGCCGGCCGGTGGTGCTCGCGTCCGACGCACTGGCCGAGGCCGTCCGTCCGGACATCGCGCTCGTGGGTGGTGCCGGGCTCGACGACGTCCGCGGCCGCGCCCGGCGCGCTCGCGACACCGGAGCTGCCCTGGTTTTCGCCGAGGTCGAAGTGGTCCTCGACGCCCAGCGCGCCCCGGCCGGGCGGGGTCCGCGGCGGGACCGGCTGCGCTACACCGGATCCGCGCCCGGCCTGACCGAGCTGCTGGGCTGGCTGGCCACCGGCGTCGACGGCGTCCGGCTGCACCCGGCCGAGCCGGCGACCGACCTGCCGGTACTGGCCGGCGAGGTCCTGCCGGCCCTGCGCGCCGAAGGCCTGCTCGTCCCGCCCGCGCCGGGCGCCACCCTGCGCGAGTCGCTCGGCCTCGCCCGCCCGGTGAGCCGGTTCGCGGCCGGGGGTGCGGCATGACCGCGCGGCTGCACCTGGGCGCGTTCTACACCGGCGTCGGCCCGCAGTTCCTGTGGGACGACCCGTCGAACGCCGACCACACCGCGATCGAAACGTACGTGTCGGTGGCCCGGACCCTCGAACGCGGGCTGTTCGACGCGTTCTTCCTCGGCGAAGGGCTGCGGGTGCGGGAGAACCGCGGCCGCGTCCACGCCCTCGACGTCGCAGGCCGCCCGGACGCGATCACCCAGCTGAGCGCGCTGGCCGCCGCGACCACCCGGATCGGGCTGGTCGCCACCCAGAACACCACCTACAACTTCCCGGCCGACCTCGCCCGCCGGCTGTCCTCTTTGGACTTCCTGTCCGGCGGCCGGGCGGGCTGGAACATCGTCACCACCGACAACGCCTGGACCGGCGCCAACTTCCGCCGCGGCGGCTGGCTCGCCCACGAACGCCGCTACGAACGGGCTTCGCAGTTCGTCGAAGCGGCGCTGGCACTGTGGGCCGGCGAGGGTCTGGTGGACCGGCACACCGACCTGGTCAACCTGCGGGCGGCCCCGACCGTGCCGCCGAGCCCGCAGGGCCGCCCGGTGCTGTTCCAGGCCGGCGACTCCCCCGGCGGCCGCGAACTGGCGGCCAAGTACGCGGACGTCGTCTTTTCCGCCAACACCGCCTACGACAAGGCGCTGGCCTACGCCGAGGACCTGCGCGCCCGGCTGGCCCGCCACGGCCGTCCCGCGGACGCCGTCCGGATCCTGCCCGGCGCGACCGTCGTCCTCGGCGACACCCCCGCCGACGCGGCCGAGCGCGCGGAGGACATCCGGCGCCGCCAGATCACCCCGCAGCGCGCGCTGGCGTTCCTGGAGCAGTACTGGGGCGCGGATCTGTCGGCCTGCGACCCCCACGGCCCGCTACCGGACATCGAACCCGTCGAGGGTGAACTGGACCCGTCGCGCGGGACGATCCCGATCGCCGACCGGACCGGGAAGCTCGACCGGGTCAAGCGGTGGCGGGAGCTGGCGGAGGCGAAGAACCTGTCCATCCACCAGCTGGTCCTCGAAGTCCAGCCGCGTCAGCACGGCTTCGTGGGCACGCCGGGGCAGGTCGCCGACGAATGGGCGCGGTACGTGCGCACTCGCGCGGTGGACGGGTTCAACATCAGCCCGCACCTGGTCCCGGCGGCGCTCGACGACATCGTCGACCGGCTGGTACCCGAGCTGCAGGACCGCGGCGTTTACCGGACGGAGTACGAAGGCACGACGTTGCGCGAACACTTGGAGCTGCCTTAGCGCGGCTGCGGCCGGACGGCGAGCGACCCCGCCAGCTGCCAGGTGCGCAGCCGCTCGCGCGGGGACCGCATGCCGGACTGGACGAGGACGATCTCCGTGGCGCCCGCGTCGAAGTACCGCTGCAGGCCCGCCTCGACCGTGCGCTCGTCGCCGATCAGCGCGAGGTCGGCCGCGTGCGTGGCGCCTTCGGCGTCGAGGATGCGGCGGTAGGACGGGATGTCACCGTAGTAGCCCAGGTGGACCGCGGCGATCTGCCGGACCGTGTCGGCGTCGTCGGTCACCACCGCCGGGACGGCCGCGATCACCCGCGGTTCGGGCCGCCCCGCGTCGGCGGCGGCCTTGGTGAGCGTGGGCACGACGTGCTCGGCGAGCGCGCGCGGGCCGGCCAGGAACGGGAGGGTGCCGTCGGCGAGCTCCCCGGCCACGCGCAGCGCCTGCCGGCCCATCGCGGCGACGACGATCGGGACACCGCCACCGCCGGGCACGGCCGTGGGCAGGGGCGGGCAGGCGGTGAGGGTCTCCCCGTCGAACACCGGGCGGCGGCCGTCGAAGACGTCGCGCAGGACGGTGAGCGATTCGCGCAGCGACGTGATGGGCGGCGGGTATTCGAAGCCGAACGCGGGTTCCAGCAGGCTTTCCACGCCGAGGCCCAGCCCGAGGGTGAACCGCCCGCCGGTGGCCGCCTGCGCGGTCTGCGCCTGCGCGGCGAGGTGGAGCGGGTGCCGCGGGTAGAGCGGAACGACGGCGGTCCCGACGGCGACCTCGGGCACCTCGCGCCCGGCGAGGGCGGCGAGGGTGAGGGCGTCGTGGTCGAAGAGCTGGGAGAACCAGACCGAGCGCAGGCCGGCCTCCGCGGCCTCACGGGTCTGGGCGAGCAGCGCTTCGACGCTGTTGGCGGCCCCGGACAGATCGCCGGCGGGCAGGGCGGCACCGATGGTCATGGTGTTCCTCCGGATTGGTGACGGATCGAGCTTTCTTCAGGCCGGGACGGCACGGCCACGTCGGTCTCGAAGCCGGAACTCGCGTGATCAGAGCCGGATCTCGCGTGATCCAGCCCGTGATTCACGTGACCAGAGCCGGTACGGCTTCAGTCACGCGAGTTCCGGCTTCAATCACGCGAGTTCCGGAAACCGGCCCGGTCAGGCTTCCTCGGGGTACTCCGACTCGCGCCGCCACGAGATCGGGCGGGGGCGCGGCAGGCGGCGGTGACCCGCGCGGCCCGCCGACCGGGGGGTCCCGTCCGGCTGGGCGCGGTCGGCCGCCAGCTCGAACTGGTTGCGCCCCAACGCTGTTCGCGGTGACGCCGTGCGGTTGGCCGCCCCGGCTCCCCGGACCACGACGCCAGTGACACCGGCTCGGCCACCACCGTGGCGCGGGCCCGGTCGACCCCGGCGAGGACCTCGCGAACCAGCTCCTCCCAGCTCATCCCGCCCGCTTGCTCGCCGGCGGTGAGGGCGCGAGTGATCCGGCCCGCCGCGTCGGCGAAGCGGCTTTCGCGGACCGCCAGCTCTCCGAGTGAACGCTCGAGCGCCGCCTCGGTCCGGCGATCGCCCCTCGCCACCACCGCGCGCAACGCCGTTTCGCCGCTTTCGCGCCAGTCCGCGTACCGGCCGCGCCCGCCCGCCAGGTCGGCCACCGCCAGTGCGAGTTCCGCGCAATACCCCGGTTCCCCGGCGTCGGCGGCTTGGCGCACCGCGGCCAGCAGACCGGCGGACTCGCGGTCGTACCAGGTGCCCGGGTCACCGACCTCGGCCGGAACGGGCGTCCGCGGCACCCCGCCGGCCGCGGCACCCCGCACTTCGTCGGTCAGGTGCAGCCACGCGCCGAAGAGCCGCCGGGCCGCCGCCGCCCGCGCCGGAAGTGGCTGCGCTGCCAGCAGTTCCAGCGCGAGCAACCGGGTCAGCGACGGCAGCCGGTAGCGGGTGCCGGCGACGTCGACGAGACGCGCGTCGACCAGCGCCTCCAGCGCGTCGGCCGCTTCGGCCGGGCCGACGTCGGCCAGCGCCGTCGCGGCCCACCCCGCCCAGCTGCCCGCGGGCAGCAGCGCCAGCCGCCCGAACAGCTCCCGGGCCGACGCCGGCAGGTCCCCCAGGCCGCGCCCGACGGCGGCGCGGACGCCCGCGCCGAGCCGGCCGATCCGGTCGCCTTCGGCCCGCAGCCGGGCCACCGCCTGGGCCAGCGTGCGCCCCGGCCGGGCCGCGACGTGCGTGGCGGCCGCCGTCACGGCCAGTGGCAGGCCGCCGCACAGCTCGACCAGCTCCACCGCGTCCGACAGCTCAGCCGTCACGCGGTCCTCGCCGACCAGCGCGGACAGCAGCTCGACGCCCTCCGCGCCGTCCAGCACGTCGAGCTCGGCCACCGACACGCCAGGCAGGGACGGCACGCGGGCGTGGGTGGTGATGAGCAGCCGGCAGCCCCGGGCGTCCGCGACGAACGGCGTGACGCGCGCCAGGCTCGCCGCGTCCTCCAGCACGGTCAGGACCCGGCGCCCGGCGAGCACGCTGCGGTACAGCGCGGCGCGGCCGTCCAGCTCCTCGGGGATCTCCGCCGGAGGCACGCCGAGTGCGTGCAGGAACCGCGCCAGCACCTCGGCGGCGTCCTCCTCGGCGAGCCGCGCGTAGAGCACGCCGTCGGGGAACGCCGGCGCGGCGCGGCGCGCGGCCTCCGCCGCCACGGCGGACTTGCCCGCCCCGCCGCGTCCGGTGAGGACCGTGACCACCGCGGCGCCGGGCCCGTCGTCGGTCAGGCCCCGCCGCAGCCCCGCCAGCAGGCGCTCGTGCCCGGTGAAGTAGGGCAGGCGCGCGGGCAGCATCCGCGGCACCGCGCGGCCGCTCGCGGGCGCCTCGCTCGAACCGGCGAGGATGTCCTGGTGCAGCTCGCGCAGCGCGGCGCCGGGCTCCAGGCCCAGTTCGTCGACGAAGCGGCGGCGCACGGCCCGGTAGGCGGCGAGCGCCTCGACCCGGCGCCCGCACCGGTGCAGCGCGGTCATCAGCTGCAGCACGAACCGCTCGCGCAGCGGGTATTCCTCGGTCAGCACCGCGATCTCGCCGACGACCTCCCGGTGCAGACCCAGCTCGAGCTCGGCGTCCAGGCAGTCCTCCAGGACCTCCACGCGCCGCTGCGCGATGCGGACCTGGTGGGCGCGCACGACCCCGCTGTCGATACCGGTCAGCGGTTCCCCGCGCCACAGCGCCAGCGCCTCGCGGAACGCGGCGCGCGCCTCTTCCGGCCGACGCGCGGCCCGTCCGCGGGCCACCAGCGTCTCGAACTCGTGCAGGTCCAGCTCACCGGGCGCGAGGTCGAGGCAGTAGCCACTGCCCCGCGCGGAGATCCGTTCGCCCAGCCCGGCTTTCGCCAGCGCGCGACGCAGGGCCGACACGCAGGTCTGGACCTGCGCCCGGGCCGTCGCGGGCGGCCCGGCGCCCCACAGCGCGTCGAGCAGCACCTCCAGCGGCACCACGCGGTTGCCGTTGAGCAGCAGCAGCGCGAGCACCACCTGCTGGCGGCGGGCGGTCACGACGACCGGCTCGCGGCCGCGGACCTGCAGCAGGCCCAACACCCGGAAGCTGGTGCGGGGAAAGGGATCGGCGGTGCGGAGCACGGGGGCTCCGGGTGTCGGCACGGTGGTCTGCACGGTGTTCCCTCCGGGGTCAGACGAGGACTTCGGGCGGCGCCGGGTGCCCGAGGAAGGCGGTGGGACTGGCGGTCAGGCCGTAGGCGCCGGCCTGGAAGATCGCGATCAGGTCGCCGATCGCCGCACCGGGCAGGGAAACCCGGTCGCCGAGGAGGTCGAGCGGGGTGCACAGGCAGCCGACCACCGTCACCGTCTCTTCCGGACCGCCGGGCGCGGACGCGAGGGCGAGCGGGTAATTGCGGCGGATGGCCTGGCCGAAGTTGCCGGACGCGGCCAGCTGGTGGTGCAGGCCGCCGTCGACGACGAGGAACGTCGTGCCGCGCGAGACCTTCCGGTCGACCACGCGGGTGAGGTACACGCCGGCCTCCCCCACCAGGTAGCGGCCGAGCTCGAGCACCACCCGGGCCTCGGGCAGCGCGGGCCGGAGCGAAACGGCCAGCAGCTTCGCCAGGTTTTCGCCGACTTCGTCGAGGTCCAGCGCGGTGTCGCGGGCGGTGTAGGGAATGCCGAAGCCGCCGCCCAGGTTGACCGACCGCACCGGGCCGGGCGCCGACTCCGCGAGCTGCAGCACCAGGTCGACCGTCGCGCGCTGGGCTTCGCAGAGGCTTTCCGCGCGCAGGTTCTGGGAGCCGGCGAAGACGTGGAAGCCCTGGAAGTCGAGTCCCGCGGCGCCGACCTCGGCCAGCACGGCGGGGACGCGCTCGGCGTCGATGCCGAACTGCTGCGGGCCGCCGCCCAGGCGCATGCCGGACCCGCGCACGGCGAAGTCCGGGTTCACCCGCAGCGCCACGCGCGGGGTGAGGCCGAGGCAGTCGCCTGCCTCCCGCACGCGGGCCAGCTCGGTGGTGGATTCCAGCTCGACCGTGACGCCGGCGGCGACCGCGCGGGCCAGCTCGGCCGCCGTCTTGCCGGGCCCGGCGAAGCTGATCCGTTCCGGCGGGACGGTCGTGTCGAGCGCCTGCCGCAGTTCGCCGGCGGAGGCGACGTCGAGGCCGTCGACGAGGCCGCTGAGGTGGTGCAGCAGCGCGGGCATCGGGTTGGCCTTGACCGCGTAGCTCAGTTCGACGTCGTCGGGGAGGGCAGCCCGCACCCGCTCGACGCGGGTGGTGACGAGCGAGCGGTCGTAGGCGAAGAAGGGGGTGGTGCCGACCCGCGCCGCGAGCCGGTCCACGGGCACGCCGCCCACGGTGAGCACACCGCCGGCGCGGCCGAACGGCGCCGCCGCGGCTTCCGTCGTGTTCGCCATCGCTTTCCTTTTCTTCGAGCACGGGAAATGAATACCGGAATGACGCCCCGGACAGTTCCGTGGCGGTACGGGACCACTGAAGCAACTACCCACCCACCCGGGCATGGGTAGTCCTCACCCAGATTCGGCGCTCGAGTGGGGAACGCGGCACCCAGGTGTACCTGCTGTGTCCGTGCGGTCACTCCGGTGGCACCACCCGCCCCGGACCGAAGGCGCATTTTCGCAGGTAGAAGCAATTGACCACACCGTTCGGCGCAGTCACCCACCCCCGCTGCTCCAGGCGGGTGGCCGCTC
Source organism: Amycolatopsis sp. DG1A-15b (assembly GCF_030285645.1). Taxonomy (GTDB): domain Bacteria; phylum Actinomycetota; class Actinomycetes; order Mycobacteriales; family Pseudonocardiaceae; genus Amycolatopsis. Next base: position 1,974,737 of record NZ_CP127296.1, on the reverse strand, counting down.
CGGTGACAGCTTCCTGCCGTCGCCTGCCTGCCACCGGCGGTGCCGGAAACAGCCCTTGACGAACGGGGTGCGCAGCACGCACGATCGGAATCCACCGGCCGACGGGGAATTCCCGGAAACCGGCACGATTCGGTCAGCACCACGGGCATTCCCCGAATTTCCGCGACCCCTTCCGACGATGGGTGAACTATGTCTTCCCTGCCTGCTCCCGGTGAGCCGATCGCGGTGGTCGGCATGTCCTGCCGGCTGCCCGGCGCCGCCGGCCCGGCGCGGCTGCGCCGGCTGCTGGCCGAAGGCCGCGAAGCCGTCGGCGCGGTCCCGCCGGGCCGGTGGCCGGACGGCGACGGCAGCGGCCGAGCCGGCTTCGTGTCCGATGTGGACGGTTTCGACGCGCCCTTCTTCGGCATCTCCCCGCGCGAAGCCGCGGCGATGGACCCGCAGCAGCGGCTGGTGCTGGAGCTGGCGTGGGAGGCCTGCGAGGACGCCCGGATCGCCCCCGGCACGCTGCGCGGCAGCGGCACCGCCGTCGTGGTCGGCGCGATCAACGGCGACTACGCGCTGCTGCACGACCGCCTCGGCGCCGGGCCGCACACGCTCACCGGCACCCACCGCAGCCTCATCGCGAACCGGGTCTCCTACCTGCTCGGGCTGCGCGGCCCCAGCCTGACCGTCGACTCGGGCCAGTCGTCGTCGCTGGTGGCGGTGCACCTGGCCGCCGAGCAGCTGCGCCGCGGCACGGCGGCCGTCGCGCTCGCCGGCGGGGTGAACCTCAACCTCCTGAAAGCGGGCACCGAGACCGTCGACCGCTTCGGCGCGCTGTCCCCGCAGGGGCGCTGCCACACCTTCGACAGCCGCGCCGACGGCTACGTCCGCGGCGAGGGCGGCGGCCTCGTGGTCCTCAAGCCGCTGAGCACCGCGCTCGCGGACGGCGACCGTGTCCACGCGGTCCTGCTGGGCGGGGCCGTGAACAACGACGGCGGCGGCGCGGGCCTCACGGTGCCGCGGGCGGCGGCGCAGGCCGAGGTGATCCGGCTGGCCTGTGCCGACGCCGGAGTCACGCCGGCCGACGTCCAGTACGTCGAGCTGCACGGCACCGGCACGCCGGTCGGCGACCCGATCGAGGCCGAAGCCCTCGGCGCCGCGTTCGCCGGCGACCGTCCCGAGCCGCTGCCGGTCGGTTCGGTGAAGACCGTGGTCGGTCACCTCGAAGGCGCCGCCGGCATCGCCGGGCTGCTGAAAGTGCTGGTGTGCCTGAAAGAACGCCGGCTCACCCCGAGCCTGAACTTCGCCACGCCGAACCCGGCCATCCCGTTCGAGACGCTGAACCTCGAAGTGGTCCACGAAGGCCGGGACTGGCCGCGGCCGCAGGACCGGCTCGTCGCCGGGGTCAGCTCCTTCGGTGTCGGCGGCACCAACTGCCACCTCGTCGTCGCCGAAGCTCCGGTGGTCCCGCACCCCGAGAACGTCACCGCCGTCGCCGCAGTCGCCGCCGGCGACGTCCCGCTCGTCCTTTCGGCTCGTTCGGCCGCCGCCCTGCCCGCACAGGCCCGGGCGCTCGCCGAACACCTCGCCGATCACCCGGACCTCGCCCACGGCGATGTCGCCCGGTCGCTGCTGCGCACCCGGGAGCTGTTCGAGCACCGCGCGGTCGTGTTCGACGACCTCGCCTCGCTGGCCGCAGGCACGCCGTCGGAGCACGTCGTGACCGGGCGGACCGCCGACGGCACCGACGTCCTCGTGTTCCCGGGGCAGGGTTCGCAGTGGCCGGAGATGGCCGTCGCGCTGCTGCGCGACTCGCCCGTGTTCGCCCGCCGGATGACGGAGTGCTCGGCCGCGCTGGCGGAGTTCGTGGACTACGACCTGCTCGGCGACCTCCGCGCCGGGACCGCCGACCTCGGCCGCGTCGACGTCGTCCAGCCCGCGCTCTGGGCCGTCATGGTGTCGCTGGCGGAGGTCTGGCGCGACGCCGGGCTCACGCCGTCGGTCGTGGTCGGGCATTCCCAGGGCGAGATCGCCGCCGCCACCGCGATCGGCGCGCTGTCCCTCTCGGACGGCGCCCGCGTGGTCGCCTTGCGCAGCCGCGTGATCGCCGGGATGCCGCCCGGCGGCGGGATGCTGTCGGCCGGCGCGCCCGAGGACACGGTCCGTCCGCTGCTGCCCGCCGCGGTGTCGGTGGCCGCGGTGAACGGCACGCGATCCGTGGTGCTGTCCGGGCCCGCCGACGCACTGGCGCGGCTGCACACCACCCTCACCGAGGCCGGCTACCGGGCGAAGATCCTGCCGGTCGGCTACGCGTCGCACTCGGCCGCGGTCGACCCGCTGCGGGAGGAGATCCTGCGGCTCCTGGCCCCGGTGCGCCCGGTGTCCACTCCGGTCACGTTCGTCTCGGCGCTCACCGGCGAGCCGTTCGACACCGCGGGGCTCGACGCCGGGTACTGGTTCGAAAGCCTGCGGCGCCCGGTCCGGTTCGCCGAAGCGACCGCCGGGGCACTGGCCGCCGGCGGCGCGCGGTTCGTCGAGTGCAGTCCGCACCCGGTGCTGCTGGGCAGCATCGAGGAGACCGCCGAAGCCCACGACCGTCCGGTGGCCGTGGTCGGCACGCTCCGGCGTGCCGACGGCGGCGGCGACCGCCTGCGGCGCAGCTTCGCCGAGGCGTTCGCCGCCGGGGCCGGGGTGCGCTGGGAGGTGCCGGGCGAGCGCCTGGTGGACCTGCCGACGTACGCGTTCCAGCGGACCCGGCACTGGCTCGGCGAGGAGATCGCCGCCGCACCGGTCGCCGTCGATCCCACGCGGGTGGCCGACTTGGTGCTCGCCACGGCCGCGGCCGTCCTCGGCCACGACGGCACCGGCGGCATCGACCCCGCGTGCACGTTCAAGGACCTCGGCTTCGATTCGGTGAGCGTGGTGGAGCTGCGCACCCGGCTGCAGGCCGCCACCGGGCTGAAGCTGCCGACCACGCTGCTGTTCGACTTCCCGACGCCGAACCACCTCGTCGCGCACCTGCGCGGGCGGCCAGGTGCGGCCGAGCCCGCACCGGAGACGGCGCCGCGGCAGGACGACCCGATCGCGATCGTCGCCATGGGCTGCCGCTTCCCCGGCGGCATCACCTCCCCCGCCGAGCTGTGGGACCTGGTCGCCACCGGTGGCGAGGCCGCCACCGAGCTGCCCGTGAACCGCGGCTGGGACCTCGACGCGCTCCTCGGCGACGCGGCCGGGCCCGGTTCGTGCGCCACCCGGTTCGGCGGGTTCCTCCACGACGCCGACCGGTTCGACCCCGCGTTCTTCGGCCTGAGCCCGCGCGAGGCCCTGGCCATGGACCCGCAGCAGCGGGTGCTCCTGGAGATCAGCCAGGAGGCGATCGAGCGCGCCGGCCTCGAGCCGGGCTCCCTGTCCGGGACCGACACCGGCGTCTTCGTCGGCGCGATGGCGATGGACTACGGCCCGCGGCTGCACGAGCCCACCGGCCTGGTCGACGGCCACCGCCTCACCGGCACCTCCCCGAGTGTCGCGTCGGGCCGGATCGCCTACACCTACGGGCTGCGCGGCCCCGCGCTGACGGTCGACACCGCGTGCTCGTCGTCGCTGGTCGCGATCCAGCTGGCCGCCGACGCGCTGCACCGCGGCGACTGCTCGCTGGCCCTCGCCGGCGGCGTCACCGTGATGGCCGCCCCCGGCAACCTCGTGGACTTCACCCGCCAGAACGGGCTTTCGGCCGACGGCCGCGCGAAGGCGTTCTCCGCCGACGCCGACGGCACCGCGTTCGCCGAAGGCGCGGGCATGCTCGTCCTGGAGCGCCTGTCCGACGCCCGCCGCCACGGCCACCCGGTGCTGGCGCTGCTGCGCGGCGGCGCGACCGGCTCCGACGGGGCCAGCAACGGCCTCACCGCGCCCAACGGCCAGGCGCAGCAACAGGTCATCCGCCGCGCGCTCGGCGCCGCCGGACTGTCCACCCGGGACGTCGACGTCGTCGAGGCGCACGGCACCGGCACCGCGCTGGGCGACCCGATCGAGGCGCACGCGCTGCTGGCCACCTACGGACAGGACCGCGAAACACCGCTGTGGCTGGGATCCCTCAAGTCCAACATCGGCCACACCCAGGCCGCGGCCGGCGTCGCCGGGGTGATCAAGATGGTCGAGGCGCTCCGCCACGACACGATCCCGCGCACCCTGCACGCCGACGTGCCGAGCCCGCACGTGGACTGGGCGAGCGGCCGGGTCGAGGTGCTCTCGGCCGCCCGGCCGTGGCCCGACCACGGCCGCCCGCGCCGGGCGGCGGTGTCGAGCTTCGGCATCAGCGGGACCAACGCGCACGTCGTCCTGGAAGCCGCACCCGCCGAAGAGCCGGCGCCGCCGCACGCCCATCCCGGCGCCGCGCCGCGAGCCCGGACCACCGACATCGCCGCCACCACGGCGGCGCCCACCGAGCCGTCGCGTGCCGACACCGCCGCCGACGACAACCGCGCCGCGACCGCGCCAGTGGCCGCCGAGGCGCCGCACCCCCACCCCGATCCGGCCCTCCGCCCCCAGGCCACCGACAGCACCGCGGCCGCCGGGCCGCTGGCCTGGCCGCTCCACGCCCACACCGACACCGCTCTGCGCGCCCAGGCCGCCCGGCTCCGGACCTACGCCGAAACCGCCGCCGACACCGACATCGCCGCCACCGCGCCGCTGCTGGCCCGCCGCCGTCCCGGGGCCTGCCGTGCGGTCGTCGTCGCCGACGACCGGGCCGAACTGGTCGCGGCCCTCGCTGCCCTCGCCGACGGCGCCCCGCACCCCGCGCTCGTCACGGGCACCGCAGCCGGTGCCACGAAGCCGGTGTTCGTCTTCCCCGGCCAGGGCGCGCAGTGGCCGGGGATGGCCGCCGAGCTGCTCGCCGCGGACGCCGGGTTCGCACGGCTGCTCACCGACGCCGCCGAGGCGCTGCGGCCGCACACCGGCTGGTCGGTGCTCGACGTGCTCACCGGCGCCGAAGGGGCGCCGGACCTGGAGGGGACCGAGGTCGTGCAGCCGGTGCTGTTCGCCGTGATGGTCGCCCTCGCCGGACTGTGGCAGGCCGCCGGGGTCGCCCCGGCCGCGGTGGTCGGCCACTCCCAAGGCGAGCTGGCCGCGGCCGTCGTCGCCGGGGCGCTGCCGCTCGCCGACGCCGCCCGGATCATCGCCGTGCGCAGCCGGCTGCTCACCGCCGAACTGGACGGCACCGGCGGGATCCTCGCCGTCGGCCTGCCCGTGGCGCAGGTAACGGAGCGCCTGGCACCGTGGGCCGGGCGGCTGTGGCCGGCCGTGGACAACGGCCCGGTGGGCACCGTCGTCGGCGGCGAGCTGGCCGCGATCGAGGAGTTCGCGGCCGCCTGCGCGGACGTCCAGATCCGGCGCACGCCGGTGGCGTACGCCGCGCACACCCCGCACGTCGAGGCGGTCCGCGACGCCCTGCTCGCCGAAATCGGCGACCTGGCGCCCGCCGACACCGCGACCACGATCTGCTCCTCCTGCACCGGCGGCTTCCTGCCGGGCTCGGAGCTGTCCGCGGGCTACTGGTACCGCAACCTGGCCGAGCCGGTCCGCTTCGACGCCGCCGTGCGCGCCTTCGCCGGCTACCGGCGGCCGCTGTTCGTCGAGGTCAGCCCGCACCCCATCCTCGCCGGCGCGGTGCAGGAGATCCTGGCCGACGCGGGCATCGACGGCACCGCCGTGGGCACGCTGCGCCGCGGGGAAGGCGGACGACGGCGGTTCCTGCTCGCCCTCGCCGCGGCGCACGTGCGGGGCGCCGCAGTCGACTGGCCGCGGCTGCTCGGCCCGGTCACCCGCCACCCGGACGTGCCGACCTCGGCGTTCGACCGGCAGCGCTACTGGCTCACCGGCCGTTCCGGTGGCCTGCTCGGCGCCCCCACCCCGGTCGCCGACGGCGACGGGTTCGTCGCCACCGGGCGGATTTCGCGCACTTCGCTGCCGTGGCTGACCGGGCACTCGGTCCGCGGCACGGTCCTGTTCCCGGGCACCGGGTTCGCCGAGCTGGCGCTCGAAGCGGCGGCCGGGTGCGGGAGCGTCGAAGACCTCACGCTGGAAGCGCCGCTGGCGCTGCCCGCGTCGGGCGCCGTCGAAGTCCAGGTCGGCCTCGGCGGCGCGGACGACCGCGGCCGGCGTCCGCTGACCATCCACTCGCGACTCGGCGACGGGCCGTGGACGCGGCACGCGACCGGGACGGTGAGCCCGGAGCGGTCTCCGGTCACTCCCCTGCCGGTCTGGCCGCCCGCCGGGGCGGAGCCGGTCGACCTCGACGGCGCCTACGCGCGGCTGGCCGAACGCGGCTACGAGTACGGGCCGGCGTTCCGAGGGCTCACCGCGCTGTGGCGCGCCGGCGACGACCGGTACGTCGAGGTGGAGCTGCCCGCCGACGGCGAGTTCACCGCCCACCCCGCGGTGCTCGACGCGGTGCTGCACGCGCTCGTGCTCGACGGCACCGAGCTGCTCCTCCCGTTCTCCTTCGGCGGCCTGCGGGTCACCTCGCCCCTGCCGGGCTCGGTGCGGGCCCGGCTGTCCGGCTCCGCGACCACCGGCGTCGAAGTCACCCTCTACGACACCACCGGCACCCCGCTCGGGGGCGTCGAATCGCTGCTGCTGCGGCCCGCTGCCCGGACGGGTGTCACCGCGGAGCTCTACCGCGTGGAATGGACACCGGCGTCGCGGCAAGACGGCGCCGACCGGGAGTGGACCGTGATCGGCACGGAGCTTCCCGAGGTCGTCCCACCCGTCGTGCTCACCACCGCGCACGAGCTGCCCGCGGTGCTGGACCTGGTGCAGCGCTGGCTGCTCGACGAGCGCTTCGACGGCTCGAAGCTGGTGTTCCTGCAGGACCCGGCCTCGCCCGAAGGCGCACCGGTGTGGGGTCTGGTGCGGTCGGCGATCGCCGAGCACCCCGGCCGGTTCGCCCTCGCGGGCGCCCGGCCCGGCGCCCCCCTTGCCGCCGCGCTCGACGCCGACGAGCCGCAGTTCGCCGTGCGCGACGGCGTGGTGCTCGTGCCCCGGCTGGCCCGGTGCGCGGCGGAACCCGCCACAGTGGACTTCGGGACCGGCACCGTGCTGGTCACCGGCGGCACGGGCGGGCTCGGTGCCCTCGTCGCCGAACGGCTCGTGACCGGGCACGGCGTCCGTGACCTGCTGCTGGTTTCGCGCCGCGGCGGCGCCGTCCCGGCCCGGCTGGCCGGTCTGGACGCCCGTGTCCGGGTCGTCGCGGCCGACGTCGCCGACCGGGCCGCGGTGGCGGCGGTGCTGGCCGGCGAAACGCTCACCGGGGTCGTCCACGCGGCCGGGGTTCTCGACGACTCGACCATCACCGGGCTCACGCGGGCGCAATTGGACACCGTGCTGCGCCCCAAGCGCGACGCCGCCTGGCTGCTGCACGAGCTCACCGAAGACCAGCCCCTCGCGGCGTTCGTGCTGTTCTCCTCGATCGCCGGGGTGCTCGGCAACCGCGGCCAGGCGAACTACGCCGCCGCGAACGCGTCCCTCGACGCGCTGGCGGAGCACCGGGCCGCGCGCGGGCTGCCGGGCGTGTCGATCGCGTGGGGCCTGTGGGACACGGCCACCGGCATGACCGCCGCGATGAGCTCGACGGACCGCGCGCGCCTCACCGGCGTCCGGCCGATCACCGAGGCACAGGGGCTCGCCGCGTTCGACGCCGCGCTCGGGCTGTCCGGCACGGTGGTGGCGTCCACCTGGGACACCGCGGCGCTCCGGGCGGCCGACGAGGTTCCCGCTGTGCTGCGGAGCCTGGTCCCGGTGCGCCGCGCCCGCGCCGTCGAAGCCGGGCCGGCGGCCGCGCCCGGCCTGGCCGGGCAGCTCGCCGGGCTGGACCGGGAAACGGCCGCCGCGACGGTCACCGGTTTCGTCCGCACCGAGGTCGCCACGGCGCTCGGGCACCGGTCGCCGGCGTCGGTCGAGCTCGCGAAGCCGTTCAGCGAGCTGGGGATCGACTCGCTGACGTCGGTGGAGCTGCGCAACCGCATCGCGGCCGGGACCGGGCTGCGGCTGCCCGCGTCGCTGCTGTTCAACCACCCGACCGTCGAACTGCTCGCCGCGCACCTGCTCGGCGAGCTGCTCCCACCGCCGCCCGACCCCGTGCAGCGGCTGCGCGAGGCGCTCGGCGAAGTCCTGCCCGGCGCGGGCGCCGAGGAGCGCGTCCGGGTGGCGGAGGTGCTGCGGGAGGCCCTGGACGGGCTCGGCGACGCCGGCGAACCGGCGCTCGGGCTCGCCTCGGACGACGAGCTCTTCGCCTTCATCGACAAGCTCTGACCTTTTGCGAACGGATAGGGGTTCGGTTATGACCGGCGAAGAAAAGCTTCGCGACTACCTGAAGCGGGCGACGGTCGAGCTCGCGGGCGCGCGCCGCCGGCTGGCCGAGTACGAGGCCCGCGAGAGCGAGCCCATCGCCGTGATCGGCATGTCGTGCCGGTTCCCCGGCGCCCCGGACGTCGAAGCGTATTGGCGGCTGCTGCGCGAAGGCCGCGCCGCCGAAGTCGGCGACGTGCCCGCCGGCCGGTTCGACCACCTGCCCGACACCGGCGGCACCCGGCGCCGCGGCGCCTTCCTGTCCGAAGTGGACGGCTGGGACGCCGGGTTCTTCGGTTACGCCCCGCAGGAAGCGCTGCGGATGGACCCGCAGCAGCGCCTGCTGATGGAGCTGGCGTGGGAGGCGATGGACGACGCCGGCACCCCGGCGCCGCGGCTGGCGGGCAGCCGCACGGGCGTGCTCCTCGGCTTCTCCGACGCGTTCCAGTACGGCCAGGTGGAGGCGGAGCGCGAAGGCACCGGCGTGTACGCCGACCCGTACATGGGCCAGGGCAGCCTCGCCAGCGTCGTCGCCGGGCGGCTGGCCTACCACTTCGACCTGCGCGGCCCCGCGTTCTCGCTGGACACCGCGTGTTCGTCGACGCTGGTCGCGGTGCACCTCGCGGCCCGCGCGCTGCGGGCGGGCGAGTGCGACTACGCGCTGGCCGGTGGCGGATTCCTGGCGTTGCACCCGTTCCTGTACGTCTACAGCAGCCGCAACGCGCTGCTGTCGCCGACCGACCGCTGCCACACGTTCGACACGAGCGCGGACGGCTACATGATGGGCGAGGGCGGCGGGATGGTGGTGCTGGCGCGGCTGTCGGACGCCGTGCGCGACGGCCACCGCATCCGGGCGGTGATCCGCGGCTCGGCGGTCAACCAGGACGGCCGCAGCAACGGCCTGACGGCCCCCAACCGCAGCGCCCAGGTCGAGGTGATCCGCCGGGCACTGGCCGACGCGGGTGCTGCACCCGGCGACGTCGACTTCCTGGAAGCGCACGGCTCGGGAACCCCGCTGGGCGACGAGATCGAGCTGGGCGCCCTGGGCGACGTGTTCGGCGGCCGCCCGGCCGGCCGCCCGCTGACGGTGGGCGCGGTGAAGACCAACATCGGCCACACCCACACGGCGGCCGGGATCGCCGGGCTGATCAAGACGGTCCTGGTGCTGGAGAACGGCGAAATACCGGCCAACCTGCACCTGAGCGACCCGGCGGAGCAGGTGCTGGCGAACGAGGCGGTCCGGCCGTCCACGGGGCCGGCTTCGCTGCCGGACCACGGGCGCCCGGCGGTGGCGGGGGTCAGTTCGTTCGGCTGGTCGGGAACGAACGCCCACCTCGTCCTGGAGGCGGCACCCCCGGCCGAGCCCCGCCCCGAGGCGGTGAAGCCGACGGCCGAGCTGATCCCGGTCTCGGCCGCCTCGGAAGCCGCGCTGCGCGCGCAGCTCACCCGCCTCGCCCAGATCACCACACCAACCACCCGAGTTACGCCTCCAATCACGCGAGACACGGCTCCAATCACGCGAGATACGGCTCCAGTCACGCGAGATACGCCTCCGATCACGCGAGTCGACCGTCCAATCACGGGTGTCGACCTCCCCATCACGCCAACCGACTCCCCAGGCACGCGAGCCGACCTTCCGGGTACGCGAACCGACCGTCCAAGCACGCCAACCGACTCCGCAAGCACGCCGACCGACCGTCCGGATACGCCGGCGACCCCGGCCGCGAACCTGACCCTGGCCGACCTCGCGCACACCCTGCGCGAAGGCCGCGCCCCCCTCGACCACCGCCGGGCCGTGGTCGCCACCAGTCTCGAGGATGCCGTCCGGCAACTCACCTCTGCCGCGCAATCTCCCGGCGTGCACCGCAAGCCCGGCACGCCGAAGATCGCCTTCCTCCTCCCCGGCGTGGGGGACCAGTACCGCGGCCTGGCCACCCAGCTCTACCGCGACGAGCCCGTTTTCGCCCAAGCCGTCGACGAATGCTGCGCCATCGCCGCCGAGCGGTGCGAGGTCGACCTGCGAGCCGCCTTCTTCGCGGAACCGCGAGCCATCGAGGCGTCGTTCTTCGGGGCCGGCCAGGCGGATGAACTCCTCGACCGCGCCGAGGTCGCGCACCCCCTCCTCTTCACCGTCGAGTACGCGCTCGCCCGGCTGCTCGCCGACCGGGGCGTCCGGCCGGACCTGCTCGTCGGCTACAGCCTCGGCGAGTACGTCGCCGCCTGTCTCGCCGGGGTGTTCACCCTCGGCGACGCGCTGCACGTCGTCACCGGGCGGGCCCGGCTGATCGGGCGCGCGCCGGCGGGCCGGATGCTCGCCGTCGCCGCCTCCGCGAGCCGGATCGCCGAAGCGCTCAGCCCGATGCGAGTCGACGTGGCCGCGCTGAACGGCCCGCAGATGACCGTCCTCAGTGGATCACCGGCCGACGTCGAAGCCGCGGCCGCGCAGCTCAAGGAAGCCGGACTCGCCGCGCGGGTCCTGCGCTCGGCCCACCCGTTCCACTCCACGCTGCTGGAACCCGCCCGCGCGGAACTCGCCGAGCTGGTCGCGTCGGTGCCCCGGCAGGCACCGCGGATCCCCCTCGTCTCGAACGCGACCGGCACCGCGCTCACCGACGCCGAGGCGATCGACCCGCAGTACTGGGCCGGGCACCTCTGCCGTCCGGTGCGCTTCGCCGACGGCGTCCACCACTGCGCCGGCGAGGACGTCGACGTCTACGTGGAACTCGGCCCGGGGCAGACGCTGGGCGGCCTGGTCCGCCAGAACCAGGCCGGCGCCCGCCCCGCCGTGCTCGGCACCCTGCCCGCGCCGTGGCCCGTCGAGGACCGCCCCGCCGAAGGCACCGCGCTGCTGGACACCCTCGCGCGGCTGTGGGAACTGGGCGTCGCGGTCGACTTCACCGCCCTGCGCGGGGACGGCCGCACCGTGAGCCTGCCCGGCTACCCCTTCCAGCGCACGAAGTTCTGGCCGCAGGCGACGCGGAAAGCCCCCGAACCGGTCGAAGACGCCGGCCGGCTCTACGCACCGGTGTGGCGCCTCGACCCCACCCGCCCCACGACGACGCCGCAGGGCTCGCTGATCACCACCAACGGCGAACTCGCCACGCTGGCCGCGCGAGCGGGGATGACCGTCGGCACCGATCCGGCCACGCTCCCCCAGCCCCTGCACGTCGTGCACGACGGCGGCTTCGACGACCTCCTCCGGACCGTCCAGGCCCTGGACGGCCACGACGTCCGGCTCCTGACCGTCACCACCGGCGCGGCCGAGATCACCGGCGGCGACCTGACCGCCCCGGACGCCGCCCTGGTGCACGGCCTCGGCCGCGGCGTCCGGGCCGAGTACCCGGGCCTGCGGTGGCGCGGCGTCGACGTCGAACCCGGCACGCCGGCCACGCACCTCCTCGACGAACTGGCCCGCCCGTGGCCCGACGACCCTGCCGCCGAACCGGTGCTCGCCGGCCGGCGCGGCGGACGCCGTCGCCTCCAGGAGTACACCGAGATCACCCTCGACGAGGCCACGCCGGACTGGGGCGGCACGCACGTGATCACCGGCGGCACCCGCGGGCTCGGCCTGATCGTCGCGAAGCACCTCGTCCGCCGCGGCGCCCGCAAGCTCGCCCTGATCAGCCGCACCGGCGAAGCGGACCAGGCCGGCCTGGCCGAGCTGAGCGACGCCGAGGTGCTGCTCATCAAGGCCGACGCGGGCGTTCCGGAGCAGCTGCGGGCGGCGCTGGCGGAAGCCAGGACGCGGTTCGGCGAGCTCGACTCGATCGTGCACGCCGCGGGCCTGCCGGGCGGTGGGCTGGCCCAGCGCCGGACCGCCGAGGACATGCACCGGACGCTCGCGCCGAAGGTCCAGGCGATCGGCCCGCTCCTGGAAGCACGACCCCGGCGCCTGGTCCTGTTCTCCTCGATCGTCACGGTCGTCGGCGGCATCGGCGAAGCCGACTACTGCGCGGCCAACAGCGTCCTCGACGCCCACGGCGCCGCACTGTCCACAGCGGACACCCAGGTGGTGACCGTCGCCTGGGGGCACTGGCAGCACGACGCCTGGGCCGACGCGGCCACCGGCGAAGCCCGCCTGGCCTACCGCCGCCGCTACGGCTTCACCGCCGAGGCCGGGTGCGCGCTGCTCGACAAGCTCGTCGGCAACGGCGTCCGCGGCACGGTCGTGGCCCTGCGCCAGGACCTGCCGGCGGCCCGTCGCGAGCTGGCCGCCCTCAACGACCTCGGCGGGCTGCTCGAAGCGGCCCCGGCGCCGGTCACGCGCTACCCGCGGCCGCCGTTGCGCACCGAGTACGCCGCCCCGCGTGGCGAGCTCGAGACGGACATCGCCGGTGTCTGGGGCGAGTTCCTGGGCATCGACGCGGTGGGCGTGCACGACCCGTTCTTCGACCTCGGCGGCAACTCGCTGGTCGGCATGGCCATGGTGGCGGCGCTGGAAAAGCGTCTCGGCCGCCGGATCGCCCCCGCCGTCCTCTTCGGCCACCCCACCGTGGCCGCCTTCGCCGCCGCCCTGACCGACACCGACTCCCCCGCCCCGCGGGCGGCGACCACCGGCTCGGCGCGCGGCCAGCGGCGCCGCCTGGCCGGCACCCGGAAATGAGGGACACCGTGACCGACACCAGCAGCGAGCTCTCCCCCACGGACATCGCCGTGGTCGGCATGGCCGGCCGCTTCCCGGGCGCCGACGACGTCGGCGCCCTCTGGGAGACCGTCCGCGCCGGCCGCTCCGGCATCACCCGCTTCACCGACGAGGAACTCCTCGCCGCGGGCGTGCCCGCCGACCGGCTCGGCGACCCGGCCTACGTCAAGGCGGGCGCCGTCGTCACCGGTGTCGAGGAATTCGACGCGGGCTTCTTCGGGATCAACCCGAAGGAGGCCCAGATCCTCGACCCGCAGCACCGGCTCTTCCTGGAGCACAGCCAGCACGCCCTGGAGGACGCGGCGTGCGACCCGGCGCGGTTCGACGGCGCGATCGGGGTGTTCGCCGGCTGCGCGTGGAGCACCTACCTGACCCACAACCTCACCCCGGCGGACGCGGCCCGCGAGATGGGCGAGATCGCCATCGCCCTCGGCAACGACAAGGACACCCTGGCCACCCGGGTCTCGCACACCCTCGGCCTGTCCGGCCCCGCGTTCAGCATCCAGAGCGCCTGCTCGACGTCGCTGGTCGCGGTGTGCGTCGCGGCGAGCAGCCTGGCGAACTTCGAATGCGACGTCGCACTGGCCGGTGGCGTGTCGATCGGGGTGCCGCACCGCGTCGGCTACCTCTACCAGCAGGGCGGTATCGCGCCGCCGGACGGCGAGTGCCGCGCGTTCGACGCCGCGGGCCTGGGCGCCCCGCTCGGCGGCGGCGTCGGCGTGGTCGCGCTGCGCCGGCTGGAGGACGCGCTCGCCGACGGCGACCGGGTGTATGCGGTGCTGCGCGGCTGGGCGGTCAACAACGACGCCGGCCGCAAGGTCGGCTTCACCGCGCCCGGCGTCGAGGGCCAGGCCACGGTGATCGCCGAGGCGCTCGCCGCCGCCGGGCTGGAGCCCGCGGACATCGGGTACGTCGAGGCGCACGGCACCGGCACCGCACTCGGCGACGCCGCCGAGCTCGCCGCGCTGCAGCAGGTCTTCGCGGGCCGGTCGCTGCGCATCGGGTCGGTGAAGACCAACGTCGGGCACCTCGACCGCGCCGCCGGCGTGACGAACCTGATCAAGGCCGCACTCGCGCTCCACCACGAGGAGATCCCGCCGACGCGCAACCTCGGCACCCCCAACCCGCAGCTCACCGCGGGCGGCGCCGAGCTGACCGTGGTCACCGAGCGCACGCCGTGGCCGCGCACGGACACCCCGCGCCGCGCCGGCGTCAGCGCGTTCGGCATCGGCGGCACGAACGCCCACGTCGTGCTGGAGGAGGCACCGCTGCCGGTGGCCGCCGAGGCCACGGGCGGACCGGAACTGCTGGTGTGGTCGGCCCGGTCGGCCGCCGCCGCGGACGCGGCCACCGCGAACCTCGCCGCGCACCTGGCGGGCTCCGGCGACGCGCTCGCCGACGTCGCCCACACACTCCAAAGTGGACGAACGACGTTCGGGCACCGGCGGATGCTGGTCGCCGGTTCGGCGGCCGAGGCGGCGCGATCGCTGCGCGAAGGGGTCGTGTCGGCTTCGAGCGACGCCGGCACGGGTCGTCGTGTCGGGTTCCTCATCGCGGGCACCGGCGAGCAGTACCCGGGCCTGGCCGCCGAGCTGTACGAGACGGCGCCGGTGTTCCGGGCCGAGCTGGACCGCTGCCGCGCGCTGCTGGACACGTCCGTGCTGGACGAGGTGCTCGGCGAGCGGGAAGGCTCCGGCGGGCTGGCCGCGCTGCTGGGCCGCAGTACGGGCACCGACCGCGCGGGCGACCGCACCGAAGTCCTGCACCCGGCGCTGTTCGCCGTCGAGTACGCACTCGCGCAGCTGGTGCGCTCGTGGGGTGTCGAGCCGTCCGTGCTGGCCGGCTACAGCCTCGGCGAGTACGTGGCCGCGTGCCTGGCCGGGGTGCTTTCGCTCGAGGACGCCCTCGCGCTGGTGACGCACCGGGCGAAGCTGATCGCCGCCCTGCCCGGTGGGGCGATGGCGGCCGTGCCGCTGCCCGCCGACGACGTGCGCGCCCGGATCGCGGGCACGGACCTCGACATCGCGGCGCTGAACGGACCGCAGCTCACCGTCGTGTCCGGCACCGCCGAGGCGATCTCCGGGCTGAGCGCGTCGCTGGCGGCCGAAGATGTGCCGTGCCGGCCACTGGCCACGACGCACGCCTTCCACTCCCGGCAGCTCGCCGGTCTGCGCGACGAGCTGACCGCGTGGGTCGCCGCTCACGTCAGGCTTTCCGCGCCCGCCGTCCCGTATGTCTCCAACGTGACCGGGGAGCTGGTCACCGACGCGCAGGCGACCGACCCGGCGTACTGGGCCGAGCACCTGTGCGCCCCGGTCCGGTTCGACGACGCGCTGGCCACCCTGCTGGCCGACGAGGACCTGGTGCTGCTGGAGCTCGGCCCGGGCCGCTCGCTGGGCGCGATGGTGCGCGGGCACCGGGCGTGCGCGCCGAAGCGCTGGGCCGCGGTGATCCCCACGCTGCCGGGGGCCGACGACCCGGTGCCGGCGACATCGGCGCTGGCCGAAGCGGCCGGGCGGCTGTGGCTGGCCGGGGTGGACCTCGACTGGACCGGCGTCCGCGGCGGCCGCGGGGCCCGGCGGGTCGGCCTGCCCGGGTACCCGTTCCAGCGCTCGCGCTACTGGATCGACGCGCCGGGGACGGTCACCCCGGAGGTCCCGCGCCTGGCTGCCGAACCCGACGAGCACGTGCAGCTGCTGACGCCGTCGTGGCGCCCCCAGCCGGCGCACGGGGCCGGGACCGTGGGCCGGGTCGCGATCCTGCCGGACTCCGGTGGCGTCGCCGCCGCGCTCACCGCCCTGCTCGGCGAGGTGGTCACGCCCGCCGAAGCGGACACGGTGGTCGACCTGTCGGTGCTCGACGTCGACGACGACGTGGCAGCGGTGCACGCGGTCTGCCGCACCCTGGCCACGGCGGCGGGCGACGGGTCACGCGCGGCGCGGGTGCTGGTGGCCACCCGCGCGGGCCAGGCGGCCGGGACCACACCGCCGGTCGGCGCGGGGCAAGCGGCCGAGCCCGCCCCGGCGGGCCGGGCCGCCGGAGCGACCGCCGCAGGCACCCCCAGCCCGGCACGCCCGCTCCCCGCCCCGGCCGCCGCAGAAGCCGGAGCAGCCACGCCCGGCCGGGTCTGCCCGCCGGCCCGGCCCGCGGAGGCCGACGGCCGGGCGGAAGTCGCCGACGCGTGCTCGGCCATCCCCGGCCCGGTGCGCCCGCAGGCTCCGGCCGCGCGGGCCGGCCGGGTGCGGCCGGCGCAGGCGGCGGTGGCCGTGCTGCCGGTGGTCGCCAACCAGGAACACCTGAACCTCGATGCGGGCACCGTCGACCTCGACCCGGCTCTCGGGCCGGCCGAAGCCGCCGCCGTTCTCGCCGCCGAGCTGCGCTTGCCCGGCACTCCGCTCGTCGCCTACCGCGGTGACCAGCGGCTCGTGCCCGACTACCGCCCGGCCGAACCCGCCGCCGCGCCGGCGATCCGGGCCGGCGGCAGCTACCTGATCACCGGCGGCCTCGGCGGCGTCGGGCTCACCGTGGCCGAGCACCTCGTCACGCGCGGCGCGCGCCAGCTCGTGCTCGCCGGCCGCAGCGGGGGCACCGATGCCGCCGTGGCGCGGCTCCGCGCGCTGGGCGCCGAGGTCCACACCCCTCGCCTGGACGTCGGCGACCCGGCCGCGGTGCGGGCGCTGCTCGCCGAGGGCCGGTTCGACGGCATCGTGCACGCCGCCGCGGACTCCGACCCGGCCGGGTTCCGTCCGCTGTCCGAAGTGGACGAGGCCGGGATCGCCCGGCACTTCGCCGCCAAGGTCGGCGGGGCGCGGGTGCTGGCCGCGGCGCTGGCCGAGCTGCCCGCCGCGGACCGTCCCGAGTGGACGCTGCTGTTCTCGTCCACCTCGGCGCTGCTCGGCGGGGTCACCTTCGGCAGCTACGCCGCCGCCAACGCCGCACTGCTGGCCGAAGCCCACGGCCGTCCCGGCTGGCTCGCCGCCGCCTGGGACACCTGGCCGGGCACCCTGGACCGGCTCGACGGCCGCCTCGGCGCCACCATGGCCAAGCACGCCATGACCCGGGCCCAGGCCCTGACGGCCTTCGACCGCCTCACCGCCCACCCGGGCTCCGCGGTGATCGTCGCCGCGGGCGGCCTCGACGAGCGCCTTCCCGGCGCCGCGAAGCCCACGAAGCCGACGACCGCCGACCGGTTCCCGCGGCCCGACCTGCCGCAGCCCTACACCCCGCCGATGACCGCCACCGAACGCGGCCTCGCCGAGGTCTGGTCGGCCGTGCTGGGCGTCGAGCCGGTCGGCACCCGGGACAACTTCTTCGACCTCAACGGCAACTCGCTGCTCGCCCTGCAGATGCTCGCGCTGGTCAAGGAACGCTTCGGGGTCGCCATCCCGACCGTCACGCTGTTCGAGCTGCCGACCGTGCAGGCGCTCGCCGCCACCCTCGACGAACAAGCCCCGGTCGTGGCCCCGGCCGCGCCGGTCGTCGTGGCGGATCCGGACGACGACGAGCTGGACCGGCACATCGCGATCGTCGGCATGGCCGGCCGGTTCCCCGGTGCGGGCACGGTCGGCGAGTTCTGGCGCAACCTCTGCGACGGCGTCGAGTCGATCACCTTCTTCGAGCCCGACGAGCTCATCGCCGCCGGTGTCGATCCCGCGCAGGTCCGCGACCCGGCCTACGTGCCGGCACGGCCGGTGCTCGACGACGTCACCGGCTTCGACGCCGCGTTCTTCGGCCTCAGCCCGCGCATGGCGGCGCTGACCGACCCGCAGCAGCGGCTGTTCCTCGAGGTCTGCTGGGAGGCCCTGGAGCAGGCCGGGTACGCCCGGCCCGGCGACGAACGCGGCCGGGTCGGTGTGTTCGGCGGCTGCAACCTTTCCACGTACCTGCTCGGCATCGCCGGGCAGTTCACCTCCGACGCCGACGCCAGCATCTACGAGCTGGTGATGGGCAACGACAAGGACGCGCTCACCACCACCGTGTCCTACCTGTTCGACCTGCGCGGCCCGAGCATGGCGGTGCAGACGTTCTGCTCGACGTCGCTGGTGGCCGTGCACACCGCGATGCGCAGCCTGCGGGCCGGCGACTGCGAAATGGCGCTCGCCGGTGGTGTCTCGGTCCGTGTGCCGGACCGGATCGGGCACCTGCACTCCCCCGGCGGCCAGGAGTCGCCGGACGGGCACGTGCGCACCTTCGACGCCCAGGCGCACGGCAGCATGTTCGGCGACGGCGCCACCGTCGTCGTGCTGAAGAAGCTCGGCGCGGCCCTGCGCGACGGCGACCACATCTGGTCGGTGATCCGCGGTTCGGCGATGAACAACGACGGTGCCCTCAAGGTCGGCTACACCGCGCCGAGCGTGGGCGGCCAGTCGCGGGTCATCGCCGACGCCATGGCCGACGCCCGGGTCGCCGCCGAAGACGTCGGGTACGTCGAGGCCCACGGCACCGCGACCGAGCTGGGCGACCCGATCGAGGTCGCCGCGCTGACCCGCGCGTTCGGGGACACGGCCGAAAAGCAGTACTGCGCCCTGGGCTCGGTGAAGCCGAACGTCGGGCACCTCGACCGCGCCGCGGGCACGGCCGGGCTGATCAAGGCGTCGCTGGTGGTCCGGGAGGGCCTGATCCCACCGACGCTGCACTACACCGCGCCGAACCCGGAGATCGACTTCGCGCACAGCCCGTTCCGGGTGGCCGCCGAGCTCGCGCCGTGGAACACCGACGGCGGCCGTCCGCGGATCGCCGGGCTCAACTCGCTGGGCATGGGAGGCACCAACGTGCACGTCGTCGTCGAACAGCCGCCCGACCGGCCCGCGCCGCCCCCGGGCGACCCGGACACCGAACGCCGCCACCAGGTGCTGCCGGTGTCGGCCCGCACCGCGGACGCGGCCGACGCGGCGGCCCGGCGCCTCGGCGAGCACCTCGCCGGGACCCCGGACGCGCGGCTCGCGGACGTCGCGTTCACCCTGCAGGAGGGGCGCAAGACGTTCGAGCACCGGCGGGTCGCCGTGGCGTCCGATGTGGACGGTGCGGTCGCGACGCTGACCGGCGCGCCCGCCGCCCGGGTCGAACCGGTGCAGGGCCGGCCGGTGGCGTTCCTCTTCGCCGGTGTCGGCGAGCAGTACCCCGGCCTGGTCGGTGAGCTGTACCGGCGCGAACCGGTGTTCCGCGCCCACCTCGACGAGTGCCTGGCACACCTCGATGCCGACGGCGACCTCGTCACCGGCGAACGCGGCGGCGGGCCGAGCATGGCCGCGCTGCTGGGCCGTTCCGGCGACGAAGACCCCCGCGCCGAACGGCTGCAGCGGACCGAACTCGCGCAGCCGCTGATGTTCGCCGTCGACTACGCCCTGGCCCGGACGCTCGTGGACTGGGGACTGCGGCCCGCCGCGATGCTCGGCTACAGCCTCGGCGAGTACGTCGCCGCCTGCCTGGCAGGCGTGCTCTCGCCCGAGGACGCCTTGGCGCTGGTCGCCAAGCGAGCGGAGCTGATCGCCGCGCTGCCGGGCGGGTCGATGGCCGCGGTGCCGCTGTCCGCCACCGAGCTGGAGGCGCGGTTCGGCCTCGCCGCCCGCGGGCTCGACGTCGCCGCGGTGAACGGCCCGGAGCTGATCGTCGTGGCCGGGGAGACCGCCGCCGTCGAACAGCTCGCGCTGGACCTGCGGGCCGCGGACGTCCCGTGCCGTCCGCTGCGCACCAGCCACGCCTTCCACTCGCGGATGCTGGCACCGGCCGCCGCCGGGCTGACGGCGTGGATCGCCGCCAACGTCACGCTGAACGCGCCCGAGCTGCCCTACCTGTCCAACGTGACCGGCGGGCACGCGACCGCGGAGCTGGTCACCGACCCGGCCTACTGGGCACGGCACATGGGTGAGACCGTGCGGTTCGCCGACGCGGCCGCCGAACTCCTGGCCGACGAGCACCTGGCCGTCGTCGAAATCGGTCCCGGGCCGTCGCTCGGCGCGCTGCTGCGCGGGCTGAGCCCGGCGAGCCGCTGGCCGATGATCACCGCCACGCTGCCCGCCGCGGACGACCCGCGGCCCGCCGACGAGGTGCTCACCGACGCTCTCGCCCGGCTGTGGCTGCTCGGCGCGGACCTCGACTGGTCGGCCTACCACGGCCGCGGCACCGCGACGCCGGTCTACCGCGGGTCCGCCCCGGGCCGCGTGCCGCTGCCGACCTACCCCTTCCAGCGGCAGCGCTACTGGATCGAAGCGAAACCGGCGGCGGCCGGCGGCACCCGGGTGGAGACGCCCGGCGCCGACGGGCCCCTGGAGGAGTTCGACCGGATCCCGCTGCTGCCGGAGGAGCAGTGGATCAACCTGCCCGTGTGGCGCCAGACCTCGGCCGCGCCCGTCGCGCCGCAATCCGCGTCCTGGCTGGTGTTCGCCCGTCCCGGCCGCGCCGAGGACGTCCTCGACGGGATCCGCCGCACCGGCGACCCGGTGACCGTGGTCCGGCCGGGCGCGGGGTACCGGCCGGGCCCGGACGCCACCGTCCGCCCCGGCGACGTCGGCGACCTGCTGAAGCTGCTGCGCGACCTCAAGCGCGGCGGCACCCGGCTCGACCGCGTCGTCCACCTGTGGAACCTCGACGACGGCGACTCCCTCGCCCTCGGCCTCCACACGCTCGTCGCGCTGGCCCGCGCCGCCGGTGAGCTGGGCCTCGGCGGCTGGACGCTCGACCTCGCCGCCACCGGCACCCAGCGCGTCCTGCACGACGGCGAGCTCCGGCCCGACGCGGCCACGCTCACCGGCCCCAACCTGGTGATCCCGATGGAGTACCCGGGCGTGCAGACGCGGCTGATCGACGTCGACGCGGCCGCCGGCGCCGCCGCGGTGGTCGCCGAACTGCACCGCCCGGCTCCCGGCCGCACGGTCGCGCTGCGCGGGTCGCGGCGCTGGCTGCCCGGCTACGAGGTCCTGTCACCGCAACCGATCGACCAGGCCAAGGACGTGCTGCGCGAGCACGGCGTCTACCTGATCACCGGTGGCCTCGGCGGGATCGGCTTGGCGATGGCCGAGCGGCTGGCCCGCGACAGCCACGCGAAACTGGTGCTGTTCGGCCGCCGCGGCCTCCCGCCGCGCGAGCGCTGGGCCGGGATCGCCGAGGGCACCGACGAGATGCCCGGCACGATCCGCGACCGCGTCGCCCGTGTGCTGGCGGTCGAGGAGCTCGGCGGCGAGGTGGTGGTCGTCGAAGGCGACGTCGCCGAGGAGGCCGACGTGCGGCGCGCGGTCGCCGTGGCCCTCGAGGAGTTCGGGGCGCTGCACGGCATCCTGCACACCGCGGGCGTGCCGGGCACCGGGCTGATGCAGTTCAAGGAGCCCGGTGACGCCGACCAGGTCCTCGCGCCGAAGCTGCCCGGCTCCCGGGCGCTCAGCGCGGCCACCGCCGGGCTGGACCTCGACTTCGTCGCGCTGTTCTCCTCGATCACCTCGGTCACCGGCGGCGGACCCGGCCAGGTCGACTACTGCGCCGGCAACGCGTGGCTCGACGCCTACGCCGCCTGCGACGGCGGCCGCACGGTCTCGATCTCGTGGGGCGAGTGGACCTGGAACGCCTGGGACGAAGGGCTTTCCGGGTACGAGGAGGACATCCAGACCTACTTCCGCGAGCACCGCGCCAAGTTCGGCATCGACTTCGAGCAGGGCTGGCGCACGCTGCTGCGGGCGCTGGCCTCGGGCGAACCGCACGTCGTGGTGTCCACCCAGGACCTCCCCGCGGTGACCGCCGTGGCGGCCCGGTTCAGCGTCGACGCGGTCACCTCGGCGGCACACGGCGGCGCGTCCGCCGATCGCCACCCGCGGCCGGAGCTGGTCACGCCGTTCCAGGAGCCCGAGGGCGACGCCGAACGCGCGGTCGCCGAGGCGTGGTGCGAAGCGCTGCGGCTGGACCGCGTCGGGGCGTCCGACAACTTCTTCGAGCTCGGCGGCACGTCCCTGCTCGGCATCTCGCTGCTGGCGACGCTGCGCACCGCGTTCCCGGACGCGGAGCTGCCGCCGCACATCATCCACGAGGCCCCCACCGTCGCCGCGCTCGCGAAGATCGCCGCCGGCGGCCCGGAGGCCCCCGAACCCGCTCCCGACAGCCAGGCGCAGGGACAGCTGCGCCGCTCCGGGATCAAGGCCGCGGCCGCCCGACGGCGCCGGGCCTGAACTCCAAGTCAGTCCACAGAAAGGGAACAGTCATGGCAGTCACGGGAGTGGTGGGCGCCGGCGTCATGGGCATCGGCGTCGCCCAGGACTTCGCCGCCGCCGGGCACGAGGTCGTGCTGGTCGACACCGACGAGCGGATCCTCGACGAGGCCCGCGCCGCGATCACGCGCAACTGCCGGCTCAGCCGGCTCATGGGCGGCCCCGCGCTCGACGCGGACGAGATCCTCGCCCGGATCACCACCGCGGTCGGCCTGGCCGCGCTGGACAAGACCGAGATCCTCGTCGAGAACGTGACCGAGGACTGGGCCATCAAGGCCGCCGTGCACGCCGAGCTCGACGAGGTCTGCGGCCCGGACACGGTGATCATCGCCAACACCTCGGCCGTGCCGATCACGCGGATCGCGTCGGTCGGGAAGAACCCGGGCCGCGTCATCGGCGTGCACTTCATGAACCCGGTGCCGCAGAAGCCCGTCGTCGAGCTGATCCCCGGCTTCCACACCACGCCGGAGACGATCCTGCGCACCCGCGAGCTGCTGACCAGCATCGGCAAGCGCTGGGTCGACGTGAAGGACGCGTCGGGCTTCGTGTCCAACCGCGTGCTCATGCTGACCGTGAACGAGGCCGCCTACCTGGTGCACGAGGGCGTCGCCACGGCCGAGTCGGTCGACGAGGTGTTCCGCGGCTGCTTCGGCCACCCGATGGGTCCGTTGGAGACGGCCGACCTGATCGGCGTCGACACGATCCTCTACAGCGTCGAGGTGCTCTACGAGCACTACGCCGACTCGAAGTACCGCCCGTGCCCGCTGCTCAAGCAGATGACCGACGCCGGCCTGCACGGCCGCAAGTCCGGCCGCGGCTTCTACACCTACAGCTGACCACTTCCCCGGAAACCGAAGGAGCACCTGCCATGTCCGAGACCACCGGCGACATCCTCGCCTTCATCACCGGCCGCTTCCCGCAGGCGGCGATCACCGAGACCGAGGACATCTTCTCGCTCGGTTACATCAACTCCCTGTTCGCCATGGAGCTGGTGATGCACCTGGAGAAGACCTTCGGCGTCACCATCCCCAACGACGAGCTGCGGATCGACAACTTCCGCACCGCGGCGGCGATGACCGAGCTGGTCGGCCGCCTGCGCCCGGCCGCGACGGTGGGCTGAGCCGTGCCGGAGGTACTCACCGCGGTCCGCGCGCCCGGCCGCGAGGCCGCGCGGGCCTTCGTCGACGAGCACGTCGTGCCCTTCGCCGACGCGTGGGACAAGGCCGGGCGGATCCCCGAGGACCTGCTGGACAAGATCGCCGAAGCCGGGCTGTGGGCGCCGTTCCTGCCGCCCGCGCTCGGCGGCGCCGGCACGGACATGGTCACCCTCGGCGAACTCCACGAGGAGGTCGGCCGCGGCTGCTCGTCGGTCCGCAGCCTGCTGACCGTGCACACCATGCTCTCCTGGGCGTTGCTGCGCTTCGGCACCGAGGCGCAGCAGCACCGGTGGGGCCCGGAGCTGGCGAGCGGGCGCGTCCTGGGCGCGTTCTGCCTGTCGGAGCCCGGCGCGGGCAGCGACACGGCCGCGATCACCACCACCGCCACCCCCGAGGGCGACGGCTGGCGGCTCGACGGCCTCAAGAAGTGGACCACCAACGGGCAGCGCGCGGACCTGTTCCTCGTCTTCGCGAAGGGCCCGGCCAGCACGGTCGCGCTGCTCGTGCCGCGTGACGCGCCCGGCGTCACGGTCACCCCGATCGACGACATCCTCGGGACCCGCTCGTCGATGCTGGCTTCCATCGGCTTCGACGGCGTCCGGCTGGGCGCCGACGCGCTGCTCGGGCCGAGCGGCTTCGCCTCCGGCATGGTCCTCACCGGCACGCTCGACCTCGGCCGCTACAGCGTCGCGGCCGGGTCGGTGGGCATCATCCAGGCCTGCGCCGACACGTGCGCGGACTACACGACCCGGCGGACCGTCGGCGGCACGGCGCTCAAGGACCTGCCGCTGATCCAGGCGAAGCTGTCCGACATGGTCACCGACGTCCGCGCGGCCCGGCTGCTGCTGGCCGAGGCCGGCCGGCTCAAGGACCGGGGCGACTCGGCCACGATCATGGCCACCTGGGTGGCGAAGTACTTCGCCTCCACCGCGGCCGCGAAGCACGCGTCGGAGGCCGTGCAGGTGCACGGCGCCAACGGCTGCAGCGGGGACTACCCCGTCGCCCGGTTCTACCGGGACTCGAAGGTCATGGAAATCATCGAGGGCAGCACCGAGATCCAGCGGATGACCATCGCCGCCGAGGCCTACCGGAAGCAGGTACCGTGACCAGTCTCATCGAGCCGGCGGCCGTGGCGAAGCCGGTGCAGGGCAAGATCAAGTGCGTGGTGTGGGACCTCGACAACACCGTCTGGGACGGGGTTCTTCTGGAGGACGGCGAAGTCCGGTTGCGCCCGTGGGTGGTCGAGCACGTCAAGCGGCTCGACGCGATGGGCGTGCTGCACTCGGTCGCCAGCAAGAACGACCACGAAGCCGCGATGGCGAAGCTGCGCGAGTTCGGCCTGGACGAGTACTTCCTGTTCCCGCGCATTTCGTGGAACGCGAAGTCGGTGTCGATCGGCCAGATCGCGCTAAAGCTCAACCTGGGGCTGGATGCGTTCGCGTTCGTCGACGACCAGGAGTTCGAGCGCGCCGAGGTGGCGTTCGCGCTGCCGCAGGTGACCACTGTGGACATCCTGGAGGCCGACGAGGTGTTGCGGCGTCCGGAGTTCGCGCCGCGGTTCGTCACCGACGAGTCGGCGCAGCGGCGTGGGATGTATTTCAGCCAGCTCGCGCGCGACGACGTCGAGGCGGACTTCGCGGGCACCGGGGAGGACTTCCTCGCGAGCCTGGACCTGCGGTTCACCATCGCGCCGGCCCGGCGGGAGGACCTGCAGCGGGCGGAGGAGCTGACCGTCCGCACCAACCAGCTCAACTCGACCGGGCGGACCTACTCCTACGACGAGCTGGACGCGCTGCGTTCCTCGGACGACCACGTGCTGCTCGTCGCGTCGCTCACCGACAAGTTCGGCTCCTACGGCAAGATCGGCCTGGCGCTGCTGGAGAAGGGTTCGCCGGACTGGCGGCTCAACATGATGCTGATGTCGTGCCGGGTGATGTCGCGTGGGGTCGGGACGGTGCTGCTGGGCCACGTCATGGGCCTGGCTCGCGCGGCGGGCGCGGGGCTGCGCGCGGACTTCGTCGAGACGGGACGCAACCGGATGATGCAGATCACCTACGCGTTCAGCGGGTTCCGCGAGGTTTCGCGGGACGGCGCGCACGTGGTGCTCGCGGCGGACCTTTCCGCGATCCAGGAGCCGCCGGCGTACGTGGCGCTCGAGGTGGAGTCGTGACGACGGCCGTGGCGAGCCGCTGGCTGCCGTTCCCCGCGACGGCGGGGAACGTGCGGCTGTACTGCCTGCCGCACGCGGGTGGCTCGGCGTCGGCGTTCCGCTCGTGGATCGGCCGGCTGCCCGGGGTGACGGTGTGCCCGGTCCAGCCACCCGGCCGCGAGACGCGGCAGAAGGACACCCCGCACACGGCCATGCCTTCGCTCGTCGCGGATCTGGCGGACTTCGTCCTGTCGGACGACTCACCTTACGCGGTCTACGGCCACAGTCTGGGCGCGCTGGTCGGGTTCGAGCTGGTGCGGGAGATCGCTCGCCGTGGCGGTTCGATGCCGGTGCAGCTGGTGGTGTCGGGCTGCCCGGCGCCGCAATGGCTGACCCCGGACGACCCGATCGTGGCGGGCATGGGCGACGCGGAGATCGTGGCGCTGCTGCGCACGCTGGGCGGAACACCGGAGGTGTTCCTGAACGACCCCCGCGTCCTGCGGCTCATCCTGCCGCCGATCCGCGCGGACCTGACGGTGAAGAACACGTACGCGTATGTCCCCGGGCCACCGCTGGAGCTCCCGGTGACGGCGCTGGCGAGCACCACCGACGTCCGCGCGAGTGTGGAATCGGTGCTGGCGTGGCGGGAGCAGACGGTCCGCCCGTTCCGCGGCCACGTCCTGGAGGGCGGGCACTTCGCGGTGCTGGAGCAGGAGGACGTGACCCTGGCCCACCTGGCCGCCGCCCTCCGCCCCTGGTCCTGAGCCGGGCCACCCCCGAACGTGGTGGGTCCGCCGCCAATACCCCTGGCGGCGGGCCCATCACCCGTTGGCCCGGCGACCGTCAGCACGCCCAGGCGTTGTCCTCCACCAGGTAGATCCGGTACCCCTCCCACAGGTCGGGGGCCGTGGCACGAGCGCGGAGCGTGCCGTCGCCGCCGATGTCGGCCGAAACGTACCGGCCGTTCGCCACGGACGTGATGTTGATGTTGGTGTTGTGGGAGTCGATGTCGTAGTACGAGTAGATGTGGAACTGCTCCCACGCGTCCGGCACGTTCGCCCGCGCGTACAGGGTTCCGTCACCGCCCACGTCGGCGGAGACGTACTTGCCCTCGGTGGACCGGAGGGTGTAGTCGTAGCCGTTGCCGCGCAGGGTGAACCGCTCCCAGGTGCCCAAGCCGTTGTCGCCGTTGGTGCGGGCGCGCAACCGCCGGTCGCCGCCACCCAGTTCCGTGGCCACCCAGTAGAAGCTCGCGTTCGAGCGCAGGTACACCGTCCGGCAGTTCGGCGAGCCGGCGTACCACTGGGTGCCCGTGATCCGGACGGACGACTCCTCGGCGGCCGAGGCCGGCTGCGTGAACGACAACACGGTCAGCAGGCACAGTGCCACCGCCGCCGCGATTCGTGATTTCGTGTTCACCATCGAATCCACTCCTGTTCTGATGGGTGCAGGGGAGAATTCGGGACGGTGTCCCGGCCACGCGCCGATCACCGGCAGTGTCACCGAAGCGGTGCATCACACGGAAGCGCCCGGCGCGAGACACGCACAGGCATTGAGTACGGACGTGCTCCCCACACGTCCGTCGTCCCCCTTGGCGTCGCCGCCCGGGACTCCGGAAAGCGACATCAGGGATACTAGGATGAACCCGACAACAGCGTCAAGTAAAGTTTACTGAACAAGGTGGACGATGGCCGAACCGGATCCGCGGCGCACTCTGGACCAAGCGCTGACCACCCTGATCGCCAAGAAGGCGGCTCGCGACGGCGAGCACACCGTCACCGACCAGGCCATCGGCGAGCACATCGGGAAGTCGCGCACCACGGTGTGGAAGCTGCGCACCGGCCAGGAGCGGAACCCGAAGATCGAAACCCTCGAAGCCCTCGCCCGGTTCTTCGGCGTGAAGGTGACGTACTTCCTCGACGACGACAAGGCCGCGGTCGCCGACGAGCAGCTCGAGTCACTGGCCGCCGCGCAGCGCCTGCAGGAAGCCGCCGATCGCGGCGGCGTCACGGGCATCAACGCCCGGCTCGGCAGCCTGTCCCCGGAAAGCCTGCTCGCGGTCGCCCGGCTCATCGAACAACTGGACGCTCCCGGGGCCACCGGGGCATGACCGATCCCCTCCGTTCGGCCGGGGCGAGCCTGTCCGTCGTGCGGCGCGCGATCGAGGGTGTGCTGGACGAACTGACCTGGCCGGTTCCGTTCGACCTGAACGCGCTGCTGGAGCAGATCGCCGGCCGGTGCGGCAAACGCGTCGCCCTGCTCGCCACCGCGCTGCCCCGCGACGGCGCGGGCGGTCTGGTCATCGAGCGCGCCCAGGACCTGGTGATCGTGGTCGACGAGACCCTGCCGCCCTTGCAGCGGGAGCACGTCATCATGCACGAAGCCGCCCACGTCCTGTTCGGGCACCGCGGCACCTCCGTCGGCGACCTGACGCACGAAGAGCTCGACGAGCTGGATCCGGAGGCGGTGCGAGGTGCGCAGCGGTTCGCCAAGCGGGCGGGCTATTCGGCGATCGAGGAGAAGGTGGCCGAGATCGCGGCAGCGCTGATGTCGGTGCGGGCCGGCGCCGTCCGGCGCCGGGGTGTCCGGCCACGCCGCTCGGACGTCGTCGCCGAGGTCAACAAGCGGTTCGAAGAAGCCCTCCTCGTCCGGCGGCCCCGCTGGTGATCTTCCTCGACAGCACCGTCCTCGCCGCGGCGGGCGCCACCGCCGCCTGGCTGCTCTTCCTTCGCGCCGTGCTGCGCAATCCCTGGAACAACGCGCTGGTCTGCGCGTGGCTGTGCGCGCTGCTCGTGGCGTTCGGCCTCTACTTCGGCTTGCTCGAATACGGCGCGGAAGCCACCCGTCCGCTTCCCCTCTGGGCGCGGATCTCGGCCACCACGCAACACGTCTGCACCGTCGTGGGGCTGTATTCCGGCTACAGCGCCTACGCCTTCCTGGTCCACGAGCACCGGGAAGCCGTCCGCCGCACCGTCCGGCAGGCCTGGGTGCTCGCGGCGACCCTCACGCTCATGGTGATCCCGGCGGTGCTCGCGGACCCCGGCGACTTCACCGCCGCGCACCTCGGGCGCTACAGCGAAAGCTCGCTCGCCGCCGGCTACCTGGTGGTGTTCACGATCTACGCCGGGGTCATCGTAGGAGCCCTGGCGAAGACGTCCTGGACGTGGTCTCGCCGGGCCGACGACCACTGGATCCGCCGCGGGCTGCTGGCCGGCACCGCAGGCTTGCTCGCCGGAGTGCTCTACTTCCTGCTCCACGCCGCGTACCTGACCCTTGCCGTCACCGGTCACCAGCCCGCGGCGAAGGAAGGCTCGCTCATCGGCTGGCTGCTCGCGGTCGCCGTGCCCCTTTCCCTGTCCGGGCTCACCGCCCCGCTCTGGGGGCCGCGGTTGTCCCAGGTCAGAGCCTGGTGGTGGGCCTACCACGCGCACCGGCGCCTCCATCCGCTGTGGGCCGAGCTCACCGGTGCCTTCCCCCGGGTCCGCCTGTCCCTGCCGGAGTCACGGCCCGGCAGCCGGCTCCGCACGCCGTCGCCGCGCGCCGGCCGGACGGCACGCGCGCTGGCGAGGTGGGACGAACGCTGGTCACCGCTGCACCGTCACTTCGACCTGCGGCTGCATCTGCGGGTCATGCAGATCTGGGACGCTCGTCGCGCCTTGCTCGGCCACTGCCGGGACGCCGACTACCGACGTGCGCTGAGCGAGTCGACGCTGCCGGGGCCACGAAGGGCGGCCCACGCCGAAGCCGTGATGCTCGCCGCCGGGCTGCGCCGGTACCGAGCCGGCCAGTCCCCCGGCGAACCGGGCGGCCATCACGCTGAGCCCCCCCGTCCGGGAAGCCGACCTCCCGGCGGATGTGGCCTGGCTGGTGCAGGTCGCCAAGTCGCTCCCCGGCACCGAACCGCCTGACTGAAGATTCGGCGTCAATCAGCCCAGTCCGGCGATGCGAGCCGCGAGCAGCCGGACCGTGGGCAGCTCCACGACCGCCGTCGCGGGGAGGTTCCAGTGGGCGGCGATGCGGACCGCGCCGGCGGAACGGCCGCCCAGGTCGAAGAAGTTGTCGTCCGCGCCGATCTGCTCGTAGCCCAGCGTGGCCGCCCAGCGAGCCGCCACCTCCTGCTCGAGGCCCGGCTCCGGCTCCACGAACGGTGTCCCCAGCGCGGGCCGCGGCCGGACCGGCTCCGACGGCTCGGCAGCCGCACCGGGTGGGACCGGCCGGACCAAGGGCACCCCCGAGAGCACCACCTCGGTCAGGTGGTCGGCCGCGGCCACCGCGGCGAGCACGTCCGGGGCCGGGTCCGAAGTGGACACCACCGTGGTCCACCGCCCGCGGCCGGCGAGCCGGGCCAGCCGGGCCCGAGCCGCCAGGGTGCGACCGGCGGGATCCGGCCGGACGAGGAGGATCCCCCGCCGTCCGCCCAGGTCCGGCACGGCGCGGTGCACCTCGGCTTCGGCGTGCCCGGTCAGCTCGTACGGCTCGTGGTGCAGCCGCCACGACTGGTCGCCGCGCACCGCCAGCGGGGTCTCCGCCTGCAGGATCGCGGCCAAGACCTGGTCGAGGGGCACCGAAACGCCGACGTCGACGTGCCGCGCGGTCAGCGCCGTGAGCGCCGCGTGCGACGGCGTGGTCAGGTCGGGCCCCAGCACGCCGACGGCGCCGGACGTCAGCGTGACCATTCCGGGCCACAGCCCGGCCGCCGCCTCGACGTCCCCGGGTGAGCCACCGAGGGCGAACCCGTGCACGACCGTCCGCGGGACGACCACGAGCGACCGCAGCAGCGAGGGCAGGTCGCCCGGGCCGACGACGAAGTCGCCGGTGTCCAGGCACTCGAATCCGGCTCCCGGCCGCACCGTGATCACTTCGGACCCGGCCAGGGTGATGCGTTCGGCGAGGGCCTCACCGACCGGATCGGCGGCGAACAGCAGCCATGGCCCCGCGGCGCGGATCCGGCTCTCGAGACCGGCCAGCGGCTGCGGGTCGGGCCGCCACGACGGCACGTGAGCCGCCGGGCGCGGATCGGCGACCGGGTCGACCCAGCACCGCTTGCGCTGGAACGGGTACGGCGGCAGCTCGACCCGCCGGGCCGCGCCGCGGTGCAGAGCCGGCCAGTCCGGCGTGCAGCCCGCGATCCACAGCCGGGCCAAGCTCTCGAGCACCCACTCCTGCGCCGACCCGCTCTCGACGACGAGAGTGTCGGTGGCGTTCTCGTCCAGCCGGATGCCCAGCCGGGTCAGCCCGGCGGCCAACGCCGACAGGGCGCCGTCGCGCGTGGGGGCAGGCGCGGGGACGTCGTCCCCGGCGAGCAGGCGGTGCGCGGCCGCGGCCGTCGACGCCCACTCCGAGCCGCTGCCCGCCACCAGGCGGAACCGCGGGTCCCGGCGGCGCGTTTCGCCGTCGATCCAGCGGCCGGGATCGGCCAGAGCCGCCACCGCGTCCGGAAGGTCCCGGGCCACCACCGCCCGGCGAAGCGCGAAGTGGCCGCGCGAGACCTGGAGGGTGAAGGCGACGTCGCCGAGATCCGAGTCCGGGTGCGAAGCCAGGTGGGCGCGCAGCCGCGAAGTCACCTCGTCGAGCGCGACCGCGTCACCGGCGGAAAACGTCAGCAGGCAGGGACCGCTCGAAGGCCGGGGTTCCCGCATCGGCGGCTGTTCCAGCACGACGTGCGCGTTCGTCCCGCCGACGCCGAACGAGCTGACCCCCGCGCGGCGGGGCGTGCCGTCCGCGGGCCAGGGAAGGTCGGCGGGCAGCACGGTGAACCGGTCACCGAGAGCGGGATTGGGGGTGCGGAACCCGGCGGTGCCCGGCAGGACGCCGTCGCGCAGGTTCAGCGCCGCCCGGATCAGCGACGTGACGCCGGACGCGCGATCGAGGTGCCCGATGCTCGGCTTGACCGAGCTCAGCACGCACGGTGCCGCGCGGCCGGGCCCGAACACCCGGTTCAACGCGGCCAGCTCGATCGAGTCGCCCAGCGGCGTGCCGACGGCGTGGCACTCGACGTAACCGACCGTCTCGGGCTTCACCCCGGCCACGGCCAGCGCGGTGTCGACCACCGCGGCCTGCCCGGCGACCCCGGGCGCGGGATACCCGGCGCGGTCCCGGCCGTCGTTGTTGACCGCGGAGCCGAGGATCACCGCGTGCACGACGTCACCGTCGGCGAGGGCGTCCTCCAGGCGTTTCAGCGCGACGACGGCGGCGCCGGACCCCATCACCGTGCCGTTCGCGGCCGCGTCGAGGGCACGGACCCGGCCGTCGGGCGACAGGATGCCGCCTTCCTCGGAGACGTGGCCGCCGGTCTGCGGCAGCGGCAGCGCCGCACCCCCGGCCAAGGCCAGGTCGCACTCGTAGGTCAGCAGGCTCTGGCACGCCAGGTGCACCGCGACCAACGAGGTCGAACAGTAGGTCTGCACGGTGATCGCCGGGCCGCGCAGGCCCAGCTTGTACGACACGAGCGAGGTGAGCGAGTCACGCTCCACGCCCGCGGAGAGCAGGGGTTTGCCGCCGGGTTCCGCGGCGAGATCGGGGAGGTTGCGGGTCAGGTAGTCGGGGAACGCGCAGCCGGCGAACAGCCCGACGGGCACGCCGGGATCGGTCGGCCGGTAGCCGGCCCGCTCCAGCGCCTCCCACGAGCATTCGAGCAGCAGCCGGTGGTGGGGTTCCAGGGTTTCCGCCTCGCGCGGGCCGAGCCCGAAGGCGGCGGCGTCGAACGTCTCGACGCCGCCGGCCACCGGGCCGCCGACGCGGACGTGGCCCGGAGTGGCCGGGTCCACGCCCGCGGCGGCGAGCTCTTCGTCGGTCAGGTCCCGCAGGCCGGGGATCCCGGCCGCGAGGTTGCGGCGCAGCTGCTCGACGTCGGCGGCGCCGGGGAACCGCCCCGCCATCCCGACGAGCGCCACGGCCGATTCGTGTGCCGGTTCCGTCATGGCAGGTCCTTCCGGTGTGTCAGAGCAGGTGGCTGCGGCCCCAGCCGTGGGCGAGCCGGTAGGTGGCGAACGCCCCGGTGGCGAGCCCGATGCCGAGCACGATCAGCGCCGGGCGCAGCATCGCCTCGGCGTTGCCCGCCATGGCCGAGCGGATGAGCGACAGCCCCCAGTAGCCCGGGGAGAACGGCGCGATCGCCTGCGCCCACGACGGCATCAGCGACACCGGCAGCAGCGAGCCGCCGAGCGAGCTGATGGTGATCGCGCCGAGGTCGACGGCGACGATCAGGTCACCGCGGCTGCGGACCACAGTGGACAGTGCGGCGCCCATGGCCAGGAGCATGAAGCCCCACAGGCACATCGCCCCGAACACCAGGCCGGGCGAGACCGGGAACGGCATCCCGACGACGAGCCAGCCGTAGATGATGAGCACGCCCTGCTGGATCAGCAGCACCACGAACACCGGGACGGCCTTGCCGATCAGCAGTTCCGCGCGGGCGGCGCGGCTGGCGCGCAGCCGGTCCCAGGTGCGCCACTCGCGTTCGACGAAGATCGCGTTGCCCACGATCGCCATGGCGAACACGGAGAACATCACCAGCTGCCCGGTCACGGCCTCGACCGCGCCGGTGCCGAGTGCCTTCACGTACAGCGGCTGGAAGAGCACCATGAAGATCATCGGCGTGATCAGGTAGCTGATCAGCTGCGACGGGTCGCGCAGGCGCAGGGTGGCGTTGTAGCGGACCAGGGCGCCGGCCCGGTAGAGGGAGTCAGTGCGCGTCGACATCGGTCACCGCCAGGGAGTGGTAGAGGTCGTCCAGGCTGGGGTTGCGCAGTTCGACGGACTCGACCGGCCGCGTCACCGTGGGCAGCAGCTCCAGCAGCGTGCCGGTCGGGTCGGTGGTCGAGACGGTCAGCTGGTCGTCGGCGGTGCGCACGCGGACCTCGCCGGGCAGGCCCGAGAGCAGCTCGTCCGCGCTGCCGCGGGCGATCACGCGGCCTTCGGCGGCCACCGCGATCGTGGCCTGCAGGTCGGTCAGTTCGGTCAGGTAGTGGGTGGTGTAGACCACTGCGGCTCCCTCGCCTGCTCGTTGCTTGACCACGTCGAGCAGCGCCTGACGGGTCTCGGGGTCGGCACCGGCGGTCGGCTCGTCGAGCAGCAGCAGCGCCGGCCGGTGCACCAGTGCCGTCGCGGCCTGCGCCCGCCGCTGCTGGCCGCCCGAGAGCAGGCCGCAGGTGCGGTTCAGGAAGCTCTCCAGCCGCAGCACGGCCGTGAGGTCGTCGATCGCCGAGCGCAGCGCGGCCCGGCGCAGACCGGCCAGGCGGCCGTACAGCTCCAGGTGCTCGCGCACGGTCAGCGGGCGGTAGAGGGCGATGTGCTGCGGGGAGATGCCGATGCGGTCGCGGGCGCGCGTCGGCGATTCGCCGTCGACGAGCACCGTGCCGCTGTCCGGGCGCAGCAGCCCGGACACCATTTCGACGAAGGTGGTCTTGCCGGCGCCGTTGTGGCCGACCAGCCCGACGATCTCGCCCGCGGCCACGTCGAGGCTGAAGCCGTCGAGGGCCTGCACTTCGTCGTAGCGTTTCCGGAGGTCTATTGCTTGCAACATGGGGATCGCTCCTTGCGGTTCACGGCTTCTGGACTGTCGCACGGGGACCACGGGAAACGAGCACTCCCGCGGTGGCAGGAAACTGCCGTCATTCGGAGCCGGCGGGCACCGCGCTCACCGCCTCCCGCAGCGCGACGCGGTCGAACTTGCCGTTGACCGACCGGGGCAGCTTCGGCAGCACCTCGATCCGCCGCGGCAGCATGTACGCGGGCAGTTCCTTCGCAAGCGCCCGGGAAAGCGCCTCGGCGTCGCCCTCGGGAGCGACGGCCAGCACGATCCGGTGGCCCAGCACGGGGTCCGGGACGCCGAGCGCGGCCGCCTCCCCCACCAGGCCCGTGGCGTACGCGGCCTCTTCGACTTCGGCGGGACTGACGCGGTAGCCCGACGTCTTGATCATCTCGTCGGTCCGGCCGACGAAGTAGAGGAACCCGTCCTCGTCGCGGTAGACGGTGTCGCCCGACCACACCGCGATTTCCGGCCGCACCAGGCCTTCCGGGCCGGGCACCGGACGGAAGCGCTCCGCCGTGCGTTCCGGGTCGTTCCAGTAGCCGAGCGCCACGAGGGCGCCGCGGTGGACCAGCTCGCCGTGCTCGCCGGGCAGGCACGGTGAGCCGTCGGGGCGCAGCACGAGGACTTCGGCGTTCGGGATCGCCTTCCCGATCGAGCCCGGACGGCGGTCCGCCTCGGCCGGGTCGAGGTAGGTGGAGCGGAACGCTTCGGTGAGGCCGTACATCAGGAACGGTTGCGCCGCCGGGAAGAGCTCGCGCAGCCGGGTCAGCGTGGCGCGGGGCATGCGGCCGCCGGTGTTGGCGAAGTAGCGCAGCCGTGCGGTCGCCTCGGCGGGCCACTCCTGCGTCACCAGCTGCAGCCACAACGGCGGCACGCAGGTGAGCGCGGTGACGCCGTGACGGGCGCACAGCCGGACGATTTCGCGGGGCAGCAGGTAGTTCACGAGCACGACGTGCGCGCCGGCGGCGAACGCGGTGGTGAGCTGGCTGAAACCGGCGTCGAAACTCAACGGCAGCGCGGCGAGCACGACGTCGTCGCGCGTGTGGCCGAGGTATTCCGCCACGCTCGCGGCGCCGGCGAGCAGGTTGCGGTGGGACAGCACGACCCCCTTGGGGCCGCCGGTGCTGCCGGAGGTGTACATGATGGCGGCCGGGTCCTGGTCGATCACCGCGCCGGGCACCGCTTCCGGCTCCGACGCGGTCAAGGCGTCCCACGCGGGCTCGCCGAACACGACGACCGGGGTCGCCGCGGGCACCGCTTCACGGACCGTCGCCCGCCGTTCGGCCGTCGTGAGCACCACGGCCGGTGTGCAGTCGGCGGCCACGTGGGCGATGTGCCGGGCCTTGAACAGCGGGTTCAGCGGCACCAGGACCGCACCCGCGGCCGCGGCGGCGAACAGCGCGACGACGGTCTCGAGGCGCTTCTCCGCGTACACGGCCACCCGGTCCCCGCGGCGCACGCCGAGCCGGTGCAGGCCGTGAGCGACGCGCGTGACCTCGTCGGCGAGCTCGGCGTAGGTCAGCGTCCGGTCCTTGTAGGTCAGGGCCGGATCGCCGGCCGCGCCGCGGGCGAGGAGCCGGTCGAGCCGCACCGGGGCGGCGGCCTCAGACATCGGCGGGCTCCGGCGCGACGAACTCCGCGACGGCGGCCCACAGGCTGCCCGCGGTGGCGAAGGAGTCCTCGGTGAGCAGCTCGTCGGGCAGCTCGAAGCCGAAGGTCTCCTCCAGGTCGGTGACGAGCTGCACGACGCCCATCGAGTCGAGCCCGAGCGCGGCGAGGTCGTCGTCCTCGGCGACCCGGTCCCCGAGCGCGTAGGGCAGGTGCGCGATCAGGATCTCGAGGAACCCTGGCGGGATGGGGGATTCAGGCATTTCGTCACCCTGTTTCGCTTCGGCGGTCAACCGTTGTCCTCCCGAGGACACCACCGCGCGGACTCACCGGGCCATCACCGCGCTCTCATCCCGCCACTGCCGGTCGAGAGCGGCGTGAGAGCGCCCCGAGAAGACCGGCTGCGACGGTGGACGAAGTAGCCGATCCCGCCTTGGAGGCACGATGTCGACGGTCACTCTCCCGCCGCCCGGGGCGTTCTCCATGCCCGAACCCGACCCGGAAGCCGAGCTGTACCGCTACGCGGCGCGCTGCGGCCGGATCACGTCCGTGGACACCGCCGCGGCCCACCTCGGCCTGCCGGCCGACACGGTGCAGGCGGCCGCGGCCCGGCTGGTGGAGCTGCACCTGCTGCGGACGGCCGCCGACGGCGGCCTCGTCCCCCGCGAACCCGAAGCGGCCGCGGAGCTGGCCGTGACGCCGCTGGAACGCGCGATGTACGAGCGACGCGAGCTGGCCGACCGGCTGCGCGAGCGCATCGACGGCATCACCCGCGCTCCGGCCGGCGTCACGGGCGCCGCGCTCGACCGGCTGGAGGGGATCGCCGAGATCCGCGGCCTGGTCAAGCTGGCGGCCGAGGTCTGCCGCGACGAGCTGGTGGTCCTGCACCCGGGCGAGGCGGCCGACGACCTGGTCGACGAGCTGCTGGACGCGTGCTACTCGGTGCTGGGCGACGGCGTGGGCGTCCGGTTGGTGTGCCCCCACCGCAGCCGCGCGGGATACGCGGCCCGCGCCCGGTTGACGCAGCTCGCCGGCCGCGGAGCCCGCATCCGCACACTGAGCCGGGTCCCCCAGGCGGCGGTGGTCTTCGACCGCTCGCTGGCGGTGACCCTGGACGTCGCCGACCTCTCGGCCCGCCGCGTCCGCGACCAGGGCATGGTGCGTTTCCTCCTGGGCCTGTTCGACCAGCTGTGGGACGGCGCAACCCCGTACGCGGCCGAAGACCAGGGCTACAGCGGCGGAATCGCCCATGATTTGCAGCAGACGATCGCACGCCTGATGGCCCAGGGCCTGACGGACGAGGTCGTGGCGCGGCGGCTGGGGATGTCGGTGCGGACCTGCCGGCGGCACATCGCCGCGATGCTTCAGAACCTTGACGCGGTGTCGCGCTTCCAGGCCGGAGTGCAGGCGGCATCGCGGTTCACCCTCGCCTGACACGCCGGCGCAACAGGCGCCCCAAGGTGGCCTTCGGTCGTTCAACGCGCCGAAGGCCACCTTGGGGCGCTTGGGCTTGGCCGGGTCGCGCCTGGCTTGGCCGGGCCAGGTTTCCCCGGGCTTGGCCGGGTTGCCCCGGGCTTGGCCGGGTCGCCCCGGGCTTGGCCGGGTCGCCCCGGGCTTGGCCGCGCCGCGCCCGGCCGGGTCGCCCCAGGCCGGGCCGGGCCGCGTCAGGCTTGGCCGGGCAGGGCAGGGCCAGGCCACGCCAGGCTTCGGCAGGCCAGGCCAGGCCGGGCCGGGCCGCCCCAGGCCGGGTCGGGCCGGGCCGCGCCCGGCCGCGCCGCCCCAGGCCAGGCCGGGTCGCGTCAGGCTTGGCCGGGTCGCGCCAGGCTTGGCCGCGCCAGGCCGGGCCAGGCCAGGCCGGACCGCGCCGGGCCGCTGGTGTCGGGCGGGTGAGCCCGGCCGACAACACACCTCACTCACGAGGAGGGGCCTTCCGCTCGCGGAAGGCCCCTCCTCTCTGCCCGCCCTACCAACCCGCGGCCTCGGCCACGACGCCGTAAGTCCGCTGCAGATCGGTCATCCGGTAGATACCGGCCTCCGGGATCCGGATGCCGTACCGGTGCTCGATCCGGGCGAGCAGCTCGATCACCACCACCGACGTGACCCCCAGATCGCCCGCGAACGATGCCGCAGTGGCCACCTCGCCGGCGGGGACCGAGAACAGGTCGGCGGCCAGGGCCGCCAGTTCGTCGAAGCGGGCCGGGACGACCGGCACCGCAGGTGCGGCCGCGCGGCGGAACGGGCGGGGCGGCCGGGCGCAGCCCGCCGCCGCGACCGCGACCACCAGGTCCACCTGGTGGCTCAACGTCACCGTGATCTCCTCCAGGCCCGCCTCCTCCGCGATCTCCGCCGCGCCGCCCCCCAACGTCACCAGCGGCGCTCCCCAGTCGTCGTTGGTGACCTCGATGTCACGCCAGCGCAGGCCCTGGCCGAAGCCACGGCCCAGCATCTTGCACGTGGCCTCCTTGACGGAAAACCGCCCGGCCAGCCGTTCCAGGGACCGTTCGGCACCCATCCGGGCGGCCTGCTCCAGCTCCACCGGGGTGAAGACCAGCGTCCGGTACCGGGGGTGCGCCGCGACCTCCGCGAACCGCGGGATCGACATCAGGTCCACGCCGATTCTCATCCACTCCGCCCCCCGAGCAAACTCGCCGTGGCGGCCGGGACCAGCCGCAGCGCCGCGACATCCACGGCGAGCAGCGAAAGCCAGCCCTCGCGCAGCGGCCCGCGCGTGTGCAGCAGCACGCGGTCGCCGTCGGTGACCACTCCTTCGGCCAGCGCCGCGCAGAAGGCCAGCCACGCGTCGCACGGGCCGCGGCCGGTGAACCGGTGGCCGCCCGTCAACGCGGGTTTTCCCTCCCCACAGCCGGAAACCGCCAGCGGGGAACCGGCTCCGCGCCGCAGCCGGACGCCGACCGCCGCGAACCGCGGGTGGCCGCAGGCCGAGTCGGCGAACAGCGGCTCGTCGCAGATGACCGCCGTCGCCTCGCTCTCGACCGCCCACTCCAGCAGCCCGAAGACGGCCGTGCCGCCGAGCTCGTCGAGGTGGGACAAGCCGATGTCCTCGCCCGCCCAGCCGGTGCGGTGCACCAGCCCGGCCAGTGCGGCCACGTTCGGGTCGCGCAGCGGACCCGACCGCACGAAGAACAGCGGCTGCGGGACGACCGGCGGTCCGAGGGCGGCGAGCACCTGCGCGGTGACGTCGACGTCGTCGTCTTCCGGGATCCGGACCATCAACCGGGACAGCGGAATCCCGGCGGCGGCCAGCCGCTCCGGCGGCACCAGGTCGGCAGCGCCGGGCAGCGACGCCAGCGGCACGTACTCCTCGCGCCGGGCGGCGGCGAACGCGATCGTGTCGATCCCGAGGTCAGGCATCGGCGTCTCCCGCCTGGTACCCCCGCGCCACGTGGAGGCGGTGGATATTGCCGGTGCCCTCCATGAACTCGAAGGCGTGCACGTCCCGCGTCCACTTCTCCAGCAGCGGGTGCTCGATCAGGCCGGCCGGGCCCAAAGCGGCCGACGCCCAGTGCGCCGTCCCCACCGCCAGGCCGACCGCGCCGAGCTTCGCCGCGCTGGAGAGGTAGCCGCGCTCGGGGTCGCGGTCGATCCGCGCCGCGGCCTCGTACACCAGCTCCCGCC
This sequence comes from Amycolatopsis sp. DG1A-15b, assembly GCF_030285645.1. Classification (GTDB taxonomy): domain Bacteria; phylum Actinomycetota; class Actinomycetes; order Mycobacteriales; family Pseudonocardiaceae; genus Amycolatopsis. The sequence goes on along the minus strand of NZ_CP127296.1, from coordinate 1,935,496 downwards.
CGGCCTCGGCGCGCGCGAGGGCGAGCTGACCGCCGGGGGCGTTCTTGCGGTGGTCCAGCACGTACTCGACCATCGCCAGCGCGGTGCCCACGGCGGACGCGGCGATCCGCACCCGCATGTGGTTGAACGTCGTGATGGCGGCGAAGATCCCCCGCCGCGTCGCCGGCAGGTGGTCCCCCAGCATCCGGCCCGCGGGGACGGCGACGTCCGAAAAGGACAGCCGGCTGATGTAGGCCCCGCGCAGCCCGATCATGTCGAGCTTTTCGCCGTGCCAGCCGGGTGCCGGGACCTCGACCAGCGCCGCGCGGATCGACAGCGCGCCGCGGCCGGTGCGGCCGAACACCACGCCGACGCTGCCACGGGCGGCGTTGCCGACGTAGCACTTGCCGCCGTTGAGCCGCCAGCCGTCGCCGTCGCGGTCGAAGCGGGTCTCCATCGCGGTCGCGTCGTTGCCGCGGCTCTCCTCGGTCATCGCGAAGAACGACCAGCGGCGGCCGCCGTGCATCCGGGTGAAGAACCACTCCTGCTGCTCGGGGGTGCCGAGCAGCTCCACGAAGACCCCGGCCAGGCCGGGTGACGGGCAGGCCAGGATCGCCCCGACGTCGCCGCGGGCCAGTTCGATCAGCCCGGCCACGTTCTCCAGGCACGAGCCGCGCTCCATCGCGCGCAGCAACGGCGTCGACGGCAGGGACTCACGGTACTGCGGCGGTGTGTCGGCCTGCCGCACCATCTCGAACACGGGCGAGCCGTAGTGCTCGTCCATCGCGTCCGGGTCGGTGTCGATGGCCAGGGCCCGCGATCGCAGGTCCACCGCCGCCTCCCGGCTCAGGTCGCGGACCGCGCGGACGCGTTCGCTCAGCTCGATCATGCCGGTTCTCCTTCCGGTTCCCGGTCCACCCAGGTGCCGGCCACCAGGGCCGAGACGTAGAGCGACCGCGCGGGTGAGATGGCGAGGAAACCCGACGCGCCGAGGTGCTGGGCCACCCGCCAGCCCAGCTCGTCCAGCTCGCGGTGCACGTCGGCGACCGCGACCGGGTGCCGCTGCGAGCGCACCTGGGCGCGCAGCCGTTCCACCGCGGCCATCACGTCGCCGATCGCGCCGGCGATCAGCTGCTTGCGGATCAGCGGTTCGTCGCCGGAGGTGCGGTTCGACAGGTGCTCGACGACGTGGTCGAGCACCGAGCGAAGCACCCCCAGCCGGACGGCGGCCAGGTGCCGGCCGAAGTCGGCCAGCTCGTAGGCGTCCCGTTCTTCGCGGGGACGGCCGGGGCAGGCGAGGAAGACGATGTCCTCGCGGTCGGCCAGGCTGTGCGTGCGCACTTCGGCGCCTTCGGGCACGGCTCCGGCGGGCACGGCCGCGTACCGGCCGGGGGCCAGCCGGTCGGCCGGGGTGGCGGGCAGGGCGCGCGCGAGTCCGGCGGCAAGGCCGTCGCTGCGCGCGGTCCGCTCGCATTCGAGCAGGCTGGTGGTCACTTCTCCTCCACGACCTCGACGATCACCGACTGGAAGTAGGCGCCCTGGCCCACGGAGACCAGGGCGCAGCGCTGCCCGGGACGCAGCCGGCCGGCCGCGTCGGCGTGCTGCAGGGCGAGCAGCGAGTCCACCCCGAAGTTGTGCCCGCGCTCGGCGACCAGCTCCAAGGGGATCCGGTCGAACGGGAACCCGGACAGCCCGCTGAAGGTGCGCCAGAACATGCGGTTGGACAGGTCCGGCAGCACCCAGTCCACATCGGACAGTGTGAGGCCGGCGTCCCGGGCCGCGGCGCCCACGACCGACACGGCCTGCTCGCAGCAGACCTTGCCGAAGAGCGCGAACTCCTCCTTGGTCATGCGCAGGCTGTGGTGGAACCGGGTGTCCCGGGCGGTCGCGCCGCCGAGGTAGCGGTAGCGCGCCGGGCCGCGGGACACCACGAGCGCCGCGGCCGTGTCGCCCGCGATGGTCGTGCCCGGGATGTAGCGGCCGCGGTCGCTCGCGCTGCCCTGGTCGCCGCCGAGCACGAGCACCCGGTCGTCCGGCGCGGCGCCCGGGCGGGCCAGGTAGCGCCGGGCGAGCTCGACCGAGCGCAGCACCGACGTGCAGTTCACGTGCGACACCCCGAAGAACGGGACACCCGGCAGGCCGAGCGCGTCGCGCAGCCGGTCCGGGAACGTGCCGCACAGGTCCAGCTCGGCGATGAGCAGCGTGTGGCCGTAGAGCACCAGGCTCGCCGGCCCGCCGCCGAGCGCGGTCCGCCCGGCCTCGGCCAGGTGGTCCGCCATCCGCTCGCCCGGCGCGAGCACCGGGCTGTCGCGCAGGCCGTAGATGCGGCCGAACATGCGCCGCTCCAGCGGTTTGGCGCCCGACCGCACGAGCACGTCGTCGACGGCCTCGACGCGGCCGGGCAGCCGCACGGCGACCCGGGACAGCCCCGTGTCCATCAGTGCTCCCTCCCCGGCACGAGCAGGCAGCTGCAGAACGTGCCGCCCGTGGGCTCGAAGTCCGCCAGCAGCACCGGCTCGTCCAGCGGCCAGAGGCGCGCGAGACCCGCCCACACACCGGTGCACCACAGGTCCGGCACCGCTTCGACGCGGCCGGCGTACGGGGTGCCCGCGAGCCGCTGGGCGAGTCCGGCGCCGGCCAGCACCCGCACGCCCGGGTGCCGGTAGAGCACGTCGGCCAGCGCGAGGGTGGCGGTGTGCGGCCCGGACTCGTCGAGCCGCACCTCCTCCAGCTCGGTCACGGCGACGTCGCCGGTCGCGCCGGCCCGCAGCAGCACCGCGGCGTCGGGGCGGTGCGTGGCCGGGTGGCCGCTGTCCCACAGCACGGCGTTCTGGTCGAAGACCAGCAGCGCCGCCGAAGCCGCCTCGCCGAGCCGGCACATGCCGTCCAGCAGGCGCAGCGCGGTGAACGCCGCGCCCGGCCCGGGTCCGGCGACCGAGCACGGTTCCGGGTTGCCGGGCAGGCGTCCGGCGAGGTAGCAGCCGGCGACTTCGGAGTGGTACAGGTCGGGCGAGTGGTAGGCGAGCACCACCGCGTCCAGCGGCGGCAGCGGGGTACCCGCGTCCGCCAGCAGGGCCTCGGTCATCTCGATGAACCCGTTGCCGGTGCGGGCCAGGAAGTCCTCCTGGTCCGCCGCGGCACCGAAGGTCTCGACCATGAGCCGGGCCAGTTCCGGGCGCATCCCGAACACCGGCTTGGCGCGTTCGGTGAACACCCGGTGCGTCACGCCGGTCAGGTGCACCCCGGCCGGGCGCGGGGGTACCGCGGCCCGCCCGGGGGGCGCGAGGGTTTGGAGGGACATGGCTCAGACCGCCGCGGCGGACCTGGCGAAGGCCGACTCGATGTAGTCGGTCAGGCTGCCGACCGTGCGGAAGACCTCCGGGCCCAGCTCGTCCGGGTCGATCTCGAGGCCGATCGTGTCCTCGAGGCTCATCAGCAGCTCGATGACGCTGGTGGAGTCGAGCGCCAGGTCCTCGAACAGGCGCAGCTCCGGGGTGACGCCGCCGATCTCCTTGTTGAGCACGGCGGACAGGGCGATCTCCAGGTGGGCGACGATCTCGGTGCGGTTCATCTCGGCTCACTTCCCATGCGGTCGGTCGTGGTGGGCTGGTGCAGGTGCTGCTTGCGCAGCAGGTCCGCGGGCTCGTCGCGGTCGCGGACCAGGAAGGCCCGGCCGCCGCGCACGAGCACCTCGGCGGGGAACCCGTGGCTGAGGAACAGCCCGGGCGAGGCCGACGGCCCGTAGGCGCCGGAGTTCAGGACGCCGACCAGGTCGCCGCGGCGCAGGTCGGGCAGTTTCACCTGCTTGAGCAGGGTGTCGTTGGGCGTGCACAGCGGGCCGGTGACGGTCCACGGGCGCGGCTCGACGGTGTCGTCGGTGTCCTCGCCGGCGGCGCGCGGGGTGAGCAGCACGGCCGGGAAGTTGCGCTTGACGAACGAGCCGATGCCGACGGCCGCCATGTGGTGGTGCGTGCCGCCGTCGGCGACCGCGAACCGCTCCCCCATGGACTCCTTGACGTACCGGACGCCGAGCACGTAGACCCCGGCGCGACCGGCCAGGAACCGGCCGGACTCCATGATCAGCCGGGTCGCCGGGTGCGCCCGGTGGAACTGCTCGAGCATCGGGTTGATCTCGGCGGCCACGTCGGCGGCTTCGAGGTCGTCCTCGCCCTCGAAGTAGGCCACGCCGAGGCCGCCGCCGATGTCGACGGCTTCCAGCCGGATCCCGGTCTCCGCGGCGACCCGCTCGGCCAGGTCGAGGGCGTAGCGCGTGTTCTTGCCGATGACCTCGGCGTCGAGGATGCGCGTGCCCATGTAGACCTGGATGCCGGCGACGTCGGCGTGGCGGTACGCCGCGAGCCGCGGTCCGGCCGCCAGGACCTGGGCCTCGTCGATGCCGAACTGGCGGGGCTTGCCGCCCATGGTGAGCCGGGAGCCGCTGATCGCGCAGGTCGGGTTGATCCGCAGCAGCACCCGCTGCCGCTTCCCGAGCTCGGCGCCGAGCCGTTCGATGTCGTCGAGTTCGTCGAAGGACTCGCAGACGATCGCGTAGACGCCGGTGTCCAGGCACGCCCGCAGTTCCTGCTCGCTCTTGCCGGGGCCGAGGAAGACGATGTCGTCCGGCCGCGCGCCGGCCTCGAGCACGGTCTGCAGCTCCACGATGGACGAAACCTCGGCCCGCGCGCCGCCGCCGTGCAGGGCGGCGAAGACGCTGATGTTCGGGTTCGCCTTGAGGGAGTAGAACACCTCCAGCGCGGGGTGCAGCACCGCGCGCAGGCCGGTGATGGTGGCGTGCAGGACGTCGCCGTCGTAGACGTACAGCGGTGTGCCGAAGCGCTCGGCCAGGTCCTGGTAGTCGATGTCGGTCATGCCTCGTTCCCTGCCATTTCCGCGAGGCGGCGCTCGGCCTCGGTCCGGACGGCGAGGGCCTCCTCGGCCGAGTCCCCGACGCAGATCGCGTAGAGACGGCCGTGGAAGGAGCCCTCGCCGGTGGCCGCGGCGTTGAGCGTCGCGAAGTTGTTGACCAGCACGCCGGTGTCGCCGGCGCCGGTGAAGAACAGGTCGCCGAGCGCGCTTTCGACCTCCGCGAAGGTGTGGGTGCGCTGCAGCTTCAGCGAGAAGGTCGCGGCGATGGCGTGCCGGCCCTCGGGGATGAACTTCTCGGCGATCCGGCTCTGGTAGGTCGACATGTTGAACCGGGCGTTGATCTCCAGGCACGGGTAGAGCGTGCCGTCCGCGGCCAGCATTGCGTCGACGCCGACCATGCCGAAGAACCCTTCGTCGTGCAGCGCGCGCCCGATCTTCTCGACGGCTTCGGCGAGTTCGCGCGCCGCGACGGGCGGCAGCTCCACCGGGAACCGGTGGCCCTGGTGCACGCCGTTCTTCAGCACGGCGGCCTTGACCGTTTCGAACCGGACCCCGCCGGTCCGGGAGACGACGAACTGGTAGTTGAGGTCCTGGGCGTGCTCGATCCAGGACTCGACGACCAGGTTCGCGGGCGCGTCGGCACCGCGGCGTTCGATCAGGCGCAGCAGGCGGTTCGCGCCACGCTCGTCCTCGACGACGACCATGCCGCGCCCGGAGACGCCGAGCGACTCCTTCACCACGACCCGGCCGCCCGAGGCCAGCTGGGCGGTGAGGGCGTCCCGCAGCTCGCCGACCGTGTGCACCACCCGGCCGGGCACCTGGCGCAGGCCGAGCGCGTCGACCAGGCCGCGGCTGAACACCTTGCCGTTGACCGCCTTGCAGATCTGCGCGGTCGAGCCGGCCAGCGGCAGCCCGGACTCCTTCGCCAGGGCCTCCTCCGACGCCGAGATGCCCAGCGGCATCAGGTAGGTGTTGCCGTCGGCCAGCTCCCGCAGCTTGCCCAGCAGCTCCGGGGAGTTGAGCGCGTCCTCGGTCACCATCGCGTCCGGGTCGTTGTGCTCGGCGATCAGCGCCGAGCCGTCGGCCGCGCCGATCCGCGCGAGGTAGCCGGCGAACGCGGCGTCCATGGGGGCTTTGAGCACCACCAGGTCGCCTTCGCCGGCGAGCAGCGCGCCCATCTCCTCCATGCGGTTGACGGTGGCCCCCGCGAACGAGATGCCGGCGCCGGGCAGTTTCGGCTCGCCCACCGCCCAGCTGCGCTCCACCTCGAAGTTGTTGACGAAGACGAACCGCGCCCCGGCGTCGCCGGTGAGGTCCTTCTTCAGCCGTGCCACGAAATTCATCCCTGGTTCCCTTCTCCGATCTCGACGACGGCCGCCGCGAAGGTCGCCCCGAGGCCGGCCGAAGCCAGCAGCACGAGGTCCCCCGGATCGACCCGCCCGTCCGCGCGCGCCGCCGCCAGGTTGATGAACGGGTCGGAGCTGTAGCAGTGGGCGTACTTCCCGACGTTGTCGAGGAACACGCGGTCCCGCGGCACGCCGAGCGCGCCCGTGATGCGTTTCCAGGACAGCTTGTTGACGTTGTGCGGCAGGATGGCGGCGAGGTCCGCGGCGGCGACCCTGGCGTCGTCGAGCGCGTCCTGCATCACCTGGGCGAGGGCCTCCGGGTAGACGTGCTTGTACTGCAGCTGAAGGGCCTCGTCGCAGTCGATGCCGCGGTAGAACTCGCCCAGCACGGTCAGCGCACGTCCGAGGACACGGTCGCCGCGCGGGTCCGGGCCGAGCAGCACCGCGGCGGCGCCGTCGCCCTGGATCGTCGTGTCGCGGATCAGGCGGGCCTCGTGCATCAGCACCTTGTCGCCGGTCAGCACGAGCACGCGGTCGCCCGGCGCCGCGGTGGCCAGCAGCGACCGCGCCACGTGCAGGGCGTGGATCCCGACCACGCAGTTGAGGTGCGAGAGGCTGAACGCGGTCGCGCGGTGCAGCCGCAGCCGCGTCCGCACGTCTTCCAGGAGGCCGGGCGTGGCCACGGCGACGTGCTGCATGGTGTGCGCGTGGACCAGGAACCGCACCGAGTCGCGGTCGGTCCCGGCGAGCACGCGCTCCCCCGCGCCCGCCAGCAGGTCGGCCAGCTCCAGGCCGTCCGCGACGGCGACGCGGTCGAGACCCAGGAAACGGGTGAAGAAGCGCAGCTGCGTCGCGTCGAGGCCGAGCGGGCCGGCCAGCTCCGCGACCGGCAGGCTCGTCTCCGGCACGAACGACGCCACCCGTTCCAGGCGCGGTGCTTCGAGCAGGGACATGGTTTCCTCCTCTTCGTCCGGCTCAGCCGCGGGCCGGCACGAGTTCGTGCGCGAGCGCGGACAAGGGGCGGGCGGTGGTGAACGGGACGAGCCCGGCCGACCAGCCGCGCTCGTGCAGGGCCTCCACCACGCGGGGCAGGCGCAGCACGCGTCCGCCCGCGCCGGTGTAGCTGCGGCCCGGGTCGACCTCGCCGAGGCCGTTGACCTCGGCCACGACCTCGGTGAGGACGCGTTCGGCGGGCGCGGTTCCGGTCGGCTCGGGTTCGGCTCGGATCCGCGGTGGCTTTGGCGGGGTGAAGCCGATGAGCATGGCGGCCTCGCTGACGCGCAGGTCGGTGCCGGGATCGCGGTGGGCTTCGACAAGCCGGGCGTAGCCGCGGAGGAACCGTTCGACGGCCTCGGCATCCATGACCGCGTCCAGGGCCTGCAGGGCCAGCGTGATGCCGTCGGCCCATTCGTACACGCGCAGGTAGCTGTCGGAGCCGGCCCGCGCCCAGTCGTCAGGAGCCGCGTTGACGGCGTACCGGTCGCGTTTGGTGCGGCACGAGCGCGGCGCGTTGTCGAGAAAGTTCAGCTCGGCGACCACACGGACGCCCTCCTCGGCCATCAGCTCGTACACGCGGTCGTAGGGCACGTGGGCGTGCGTCATCGCCTGGCTCACGCGGGTGGCGGACGCCTTGACCACGGCCGAAAAGAGCGGATCGCCGTCGAGGTCGGCGAGCACCGGGGTCGGATAGGACAGGCACGTGACGGCGCCGCCGAAGCCGCTGGCGTCGCGCTGGCTGGTGTACATCCGGTGCGCGACCAGGGTTTCCCCGGTGTAGGCGGCGAGCGTGACGGCATAGGCGGCGAGGTGCACGGCCGAGGGCCACACGTGCTCGCGGGCCGCGATCGCCCGGGCGGCCGACAGCAGCGACGGGACGGTGAAGGAAGCGCTGTGCGCGGCCTCGGAGGTCCTGCGGCGCGCCGAAAAGACGTCCGCGGGGAGCTTCTCCACGATGTCGCGCCAGTGTCCCAGCGCGGGTTCGAGGTCGGCCTCGGTGCGGCTCTCCTCGAAGCGGGCGAGGTCCACCGGCTGGTGATCGACCGGGTCCAGCACCGCAGGACGGCCCTCGGTGCGCGCGGCCAGGAGCTCGTCGAGCTCGGCGGCCAGGCGGTCGAGGGCGACGTCGTCGAAGGCGAGGTGGTTGAAGACCAGGTGCAGCCGGACCAGGCGGCCGCCGGTGGTGACCACGCAGGCTCGTAGCGGCCACTCGCGGGCCAGGTCGAACGGGGTACGGGTGAGGCGCGCGATGACGTCCACGGCGTCCTCCGTGGTCGCCTCGGTCACCGGCTGCGGTGCCGGCGGCTGCACGATCTGGCGCGGCCAGGCACGCCCGTCCGCCGCGGTGCCGGTCAGGTCGTAGACCGTGCGCAGGACTTCGTGCCGGCGCACCAGGTGGGTCAGCGCGGTGCGGACCGCCGCGACCGTGCAGCCCGCGGGCAGCGGGTAGCTGGTGCCGATGTGCGCCTCGTGCCGGGACGGCGCCGGCACCCGCAGGTACCGCAGCAGGTGGTGGTGCTGTCCCCAGCAGAGGTTCGCGCTCTTCGCCTCGGGCATCCGGGGCCTCCAACCGTGAATCGTCGTACGCCGATGGTGGGCGGTGCGCGGCGCAAATGGTTAGCCCCTGGCGGTGGCACGTTCTCCGTGGCACGAACATGACACCGGGTGGTGCGGAGTTTTCCTTGACCCGCAAGGGTTCGTCGGTGAATCTGGGTTGGCCCCGCCGGAACGCAGGAATCGCGGACCGGATCCGCGGGGAAATCCCAACAATGGAATGAGGAGCACCCATGTCGAAGGAAGCCTCGAAGGTCGCCAGCAAGGTCGCGTCGAAGGTCGCCAGCAAGGAGGCCTCCAAGGAGGCGTCCAAGGAAGCCTCGAAGGTCGCGTCCAAGGAGGCCTGACCTCGCGGCGGGAGGGCGGCGCACCCGCGCCGCCGTCCCGCCGATCACGCGGAGCCACCGCGGGCGCGGCACCGCCGCCGGCACACGCCGGGCGGTGCCGTTCCCGCGGCTCCCGGCCGCGGCGACCGGGCCACGCCCACCGGGTCCCGCGCCACCACCACCTCCGCCAGCCCACCAGCCCGGGAGGGGCCATGACCTCGATCGCGCCCGCCGCACCGCCCGCCGCCGCACCGGCGGACCGCGCGCTGCCGCGCTGGTCGTCCCGCGCCTGCGCGGACGCCGACCGGGCGGAAGTGCTCGCGCTGTTCACCGACCCCGGTTTCTTCTTCCGCACCGAGCGGCCCGACACGCGCCCCGAGTGGGAGATCCGGCGGCTCCTCGGCGACGACACGCGCGTGCTCCGCGCCGACGGCGAGCCCATCGGCCTGTACGCGCTCGAGCACGAGGGCAGCGAACACGGCTGCCACTACGTCCTGCACCTGCGCCTGCGCTCGGGCACCCCCACACACTGGTGGCGTGCCGCGTACCGCGAGATCGTGCGGGCCCTGCGGTGGCGCCACGAGCTGGTGCGGCTGTCGGTCCGGTTCCCCGAGTTCGACCCGGCCGGCCTCGCCTTCGCGCGCTCGGCCGGGCTCACCGAAGAGGGCACGCTCGCCGGCGTGACCACCCACGAAGGCCGTCGCCGCGGCACGGTCTTCTTCTCGCAGGTTTGGGCGGAATCATGAAACTGCGCGGATACCGCGGCACCGACCGCGGGCTGCTGAGCGGGCCGTGGCCGGCCGGCGAGCTGCTGGGGCTGCCGCTCGAAGACTGGCCCGCGCTCGCCGACCCGACGGAGGTCCCCCCGCCCGCCGGCGACGACGACGAGCTGTGCGTCACCGACGGCGCCTTCGTCCGGTACACGGCCATCGACTGGGTGCACCGGCGGGCCCGCGTCGAGATCGGTGTCCACCCGAGCCTGTCCGATGTGGATGAACTGCTCGAAGCCGCCGTCGCGCACGGGTTCACCGGCCTGAACCTGCGACGCCTGCACGGCTGGGTCACCCCGGCCGCCCGGCCCGGCTCGGCCGCGCTGGCCGCGGCCGGGTTCCGGCGCGAGGCGGTCGTGCCGGCCGCCACCTGGTTCGACGGCGCACCCGCCGCACGGGAGATCTGGGGGACGATCCGCCATGACTGACCTGAAGCCGCTTTCGGCCGCCGAGGCCGCGCGGGGACTGCGCCGCGCGGGCGACGCCGCGCGCGGGTTCCTCGGCACCGACCCGGTGACCCAGAACGACGCCCTGCTCGCGCGTGAGCTCACCCGCCGCGAAGCCCAGGTGTACGCCGCGGGCGGCGCGCTCGTCGGCTGCGTGCCGAACCGGGCGCAGCCGCGCCAGGCGTACGTTTCGAGCACGTCCGCCGGCCCCGAGCCGGTGCGCGCGCTGCTCGGCCACCTCACCACCTACCAGCGGCGGACGTCGTTCGTCGCGCTGGTGCCCGAGAACGGTGCCGCCGCCTTCCTCGGGGCCGGGTTCGCCCGCAGCGGCGTGCTGCCCGGCCACCACTACGCCGGCCACGCGTTCCACGACGTGCTGGTCCTGGTGAAGGAGGAGCCATGCCGATCGTGACCGTCCGGCACTTCACCGAAGAGGACGTCCCGCTGCGCACGGAACTGCTGCGCGAGGCGCGCTTCACGGCCAACCTCACCGACTTCGCCGTCGGCTCGGACGACGACGGCCTGGCGGCCCGCCAGCACCGCACCATCACCGAAGAGCAGCGCACCAAGCGGATCTTCACCGTGTGCGGCCCGCACGGCCGCGTGATGGGGTTCGCGTGGATCACCTCGATCGACTGGCGCGCCCAGCGCTGCGAGCTGTCCTTCGGCGTGCTGCCGCGCGACCGCGGGCTCGGCGCGTTCGCCGTCTACGCGGTGCACAAGCACCTGCGCGACGAGCTCAACATGCGCGTGATCGTCAACCAGGTCCTCACGCACAACACCATGTTCCTGTCCGCCGAGGCGCTCGAAGCCCAGCACCAGGTCCGGTGCGAGCGGGATTCCTACACCGTCGGCGAATGGCGGACGGCGTGCTACTGGACACTGTCCGATGAGGACATCCGGAAGCACCGGGCCTCCGCCGAGGAACGCCGGCGGGAGCTGGCCGAGCGGATCCGCGAGCGCATCGAGGCCCGGTCGTGACCGGGCGGGCCGGATACCTGCGGACGCCCGCGATCTCCGGTGGCACCCTGTACTTCGCGTGCGAAGACGACTTGTGGTCCGTGCCCGCCGACGGCGGCCGGGCGCACCGCCTCACCGCGGGCCCCGGCGAAGCCCGGCGGCCGCGGATCTCCCCGGACGGCACGGAAATCGCGTTCGTCGGCACCTACGACGGCCCCGCCGAGGTGTACGTCATGCCGGCCGAAGGCGGCCCGCCCCGGCGGCTGACCCACCAGGCCGGCCGCTGCGTCACCGTCGGCTGGCACCCGCAGACCGGCGAGGTGCTCTACGCGACCGACGCCGAGCAACCGTCCGGCTTCGGCGCGCGCCTGTTCTCGGTGGCGCCGGCCGGCGGTCCCGCGCGGCCGCTGCGGCTCGGCCCGGCCGACACGATCGCCTTCGGCGAGGACGGTGTCGTCGTCGGCCGCAACACCGCGGATCCCGCGCGCTGGAAGCGTTACCGGGGCGGCGGCACGGGTGAGCTCTGGTACGCCGGAAGCGAGGCCGGGCCGTTCACGCGGCTCGTCGCGCTGCCCGGGAACGTCGCCGACCCGTGCTGGGCCGGCGGCCGCGTCCACTTCATCAGCGACCACGAAGGCATCGGCAACGTCTACTCGTGCCTGCCCGACGGCACCGACCTGCGCTGCCACACCGACCACCACGACCACTACGCACGCGGGCTCACCACCGACGGCACCCGGCTCGTCTACACCGCGGGCGCTCGGCTGCACCTGCTCGACGCCCGCGGCGCCCGGCCGGTGGCGGTGGACCTCGGCGGCGCGGCACCGCAGCGCGGCCGCCGGTTCGCCCCCGCGGGCGAGTACCTCGACGGCGCGCGGCTCAGCCCCGACGGCACCCGGCTCGCGGTGACCGCCCGCGGCAAGGCGTTCACCTTCGAGCACTGGTCCGGGCCGGTCCGCGGCCACGGCAGCGCCGACGGCGTGCGCTACCGGCTGCTGCGCTGGCTGGCCGGCGGGCGGCAGCTGGTCGCCGTCGCCGCCGACGAGAGCCCGGACGAGCGGATCGTGCTGATGGACGCCGAGGGCGGCGAGGACACTTCGGTGCTCGTCGCCGGTGGCGTCGGGCACATCACCGAGCTGACCGCCTCCCCCGCGTCGGGGCTCGTCGCCTTCGCGACCAGCCGCCAGCGCGTGTGGATCGTGGACACCGCCGACGTGCTCCCCCGGCCCCGGCTGCTCGACGCGAGCCGGCACGAGCGCATCGAGGACCTCGCGTGGTCACCCGACGGCCGGTGGCTGGCCTACACGTTCCCGGAGTCGCCGCGCACGTCGTCGATCAAGCTCGCCGACACCGCGTCCGGGCGGACCCACCGGATCACCGAGCCGGTGGTGCGGGACGCGCGCCCGGCGTTCGACCCGTCCGGGCGCTACCTCTACTTCCTCGGTCAGCGCGACCTCACGCCGGAGCTGGACCAGGTGCAGTTCGACGTCGGGTTCCCGTTCGGTTCGCGGCCGTACTTGATCACGCTGCGGGCGGGCGAGGAGTCGCCGTTCGAGACGCGGGCCGCCGTGCCCGGGAAGCCGCTGCCCGCCCCGCGCGGCGACGGCCGGGTGACGGTCGACCTCGACGGCATTTCGCGGCGCGTCGCGGCCTTCCCCGTGCCGGAAGGCCGCTACAGCGACGTCGCGGCGCTGCCCGGCCGGGTGCTGCTGCTCTCGGTCCCGCTCGCCGCGCCCGATCCGGCGCACCCGGACGCCGGCGCCGAGGGCACGGTTTCGCTGGTGGACCTCGGCACGGGCCGGGTCACCGCCGGCTGCCTCGGTGCGGTCGACGAGCTGGACGTCCGGGGTGACGTGGTGCTGCACCGCACCGACAGCCGGCTGCGGGTGCTGCGCGCCGACGTCGCCGGCGACCCGCCCGATGGCGAGGAGCCGGGCCCGGCCACCGGCTGGGTCGACCTCGGGCGCGTCAAGGTCCCGTTCGACCCGTCGGCGGAGTGGCGGCAGATGTTCCGCGAGGCGTGGCGGCTGCAGCGCGAAGGCTATTGGGACGCGCGGATGTCCGGCCTCGACTGGGACGCCGTCTACGACCGGTACGCGCCGCTCGCGGAGCTGGTTTCGTGCCGTGCGGAGCTGTCGGACCTGATCTGGGAGCTGCACGGCGAGCTCGGCACGTCGCACGCGTTCGAGCGCGGCGGCGAGTACCGCGCCGGACCGGACGAAGCGCAGGGCTTCCTCGGCGTCGACTGGGACACCCCGCCCGACGGCTCGCAGTGGCGGATCGCGCGGATCCTGCGCGGCGACCCGTGGAACCCCAAGGCCGGTTCGCCGTGCGCCCGGCTCGGCGCGGACATCCGCGCGGGCGACGCCGTCGTCGCGGTCAACGGGCGGCGCGTCGGCGCGGCCGGCCCCGGTGAGCTCCTGGTCGGGCAGGCCGACCGGGAGGTGGAGCTGACCGTGCGGCGGGCGGGCGCGGCCGAGCACCGCGTGGTCGTGCGGGCGTGCGCGAGCGAGGCGCGGGCGCGGTACCTGGACTGGACCGAGGGCAACCGCGCGTACGTGCGCACGGTGTCGGGCGGCCGGCTGGGGTACCTGCACGTGCCCGACATGACGCGGGCCGGGTACGCCGACTTCGTCCGCGGGTTCCTCACCGAGCTCGACCGCGACGGCCTGATCGTGGACGTCCGGTTCAACACGGGTGGGCACGTGTCACCGCTGCTGCTCGACCGGCTCGCCCGCCGCCGCACCGGCACCGAGCACGGCCGGTGGAGCGGAATGGCGCCGTACCCCACGGAGTCGCCGCGCGGCCCGATGGCGACGCTGCTCAACGAGCACACCGGGTCCGACGGCGAGATCTTCGCGCACGTCTTCCGCGCGCTCGGGCTGGGCCCGCTGATCGGCCGGCGCAGCTGGGGCGGGGTGATCGCGACCTGGCCGCGGCACCGGCTGGTGGACGGCACGGTCACGACCCAGCCGGAGTTCCGCTACCGGTTCGGCGACGTGGGTGCTTCGCTGGAGAACCACGGCGTGGAGCCCGACCTGGCGGTGGTGCCGGCACCGGACCGGCTCCTGCCGGGGGAAGACGACCAGCTCGCCGCGGCCGTCGCGCACCTGCTGGCGGAGCTGGGCTCGCCGTCGGAGGAGCTGCCCGCCCCGCGGGCGGCCCTGCTGCTGCCGCAGGCACCGTGACCGGCCACGTCGACGTCTGGCTGGTGCCGGTCCGGCCCCGGCCGGAGTGGCTCGGGCTGCTCGACGACGCCGAACGCGCCCGCGCCGCCCGGCTGGCCGCGACTCCGGCGGGGGACGTGTTCACGGCTTCCCGGGCGCTGCAACGTCTTTGGGGCGCTTCCGCGGTCGGCGTCCCGCCGCGGGAAGTGGTGATCGACCGCTCGTGCGCGCATTGCGGCGACCCCGCCCACGGCCGGCCCCGGCTGGCCGGGGCGCCCGGGTTTTCGGTGTCGCACACCGGGCACTGGCTGCTGCTGGCGGTGGCGGAGACGGGGCTGATCGGAGCGGACATCGAGGACCCGGCCGCGGCGGCCGACGCCGCCGGGCTGGCCGGGGTGGTCTTGTCGGCGGCGGAGCACCGGGAGTTTTCGGCGGCGGCTCCGGCGGAACGGACCGGCCGGCTGCTGACGGCGTGGACCCGCAAGGAGGCGGCGATGAAGCTGGCCGGACTGGGGTTGGCGGCGGCCCCGGCCCGGGTGGACGTCCGCGGGCGGCTCGCCCGTTCGGACGTACCGGGCTGGCCGAGTGAACCCGTGCACCTGCGCTCCCTCGCCGTTCCCGGCGGCCACGTCGCGGCGCTGGCCACGACCGTGCCGGTGCGGGCCGTGCACCGCCGTGACCTGGCCTTGCTCGACGCACCGATGACCGCGGGGAGGTCCTAGCCCATCCCCACCCGGCGCGGAGAACCCAATCTGGGTAGCGAGTACCCATGTACGCGCATCTCCCGGAGTGCGAATCTCTTCGGCGTGAGCCAGACAGTAGAGCGCCCCGAGCAGGCCTCCCCCGAGGCACCGGCCTGGTGGACCGCCGCTCGCCTCCCCGGCGAGGCGGGCGAGCCCGGTGCCGGCCGGCCCGCCTGGGCGCTGCTCGCGGACGACGTCCTGGCTTCGCTGCCCGCCGATGGCGACTGGCCCGCCCCCGTCGACGCCGAGGGCGATCACGTTTTCCGGCACGCCGTGCTGCCTTTCGCCGGCGCCGCCCGGGAGCTGCTGCTCGAGCGTGAGCCGGCCGCGGAACGCGTGTGGCCCGGTGTCGAGACCTGGCTCTGCGGGCAGCTCACCGCGCTCGCGGCCCGCACCTTCGTGCTCGAACTGCACTCGGCGAAGAAGGCCGGCCTGCTGCGCGGCGCCACCGGACGCGACCGCTTCGTCGACTTCCTGCGCCTGCTCGGCAGCCGCGGGTTCCTCGCCGACGTGCTGGGCCGCCACCCCGTGCTGGCCCGGCTGCTCGCCCAGACCTGCCTGCGCACCGCCGACGCCGTCGCCGAGCTGCTCACGCGGTTCGCCGCGGACCGCGCCGCCCTGCGCGCCGGATTGCTGGCGGGCAGCGCGGCCGAGCTGAGCGAGCTGACCCTCGGCGCGGGTGACGTGCACTCCGGCGGCCGCGCGGTGGCCGTGCTCGGGTTCGCCGACGGACGGCGGCTCGTCTACAAGCCCCGTCCGCTCGGGCTGCTCGCCCGGTGGGGCGGGCTGCTGCGGTGGTTCGCCGAGGAACGGCCCGGGCTCGCGCCGCGCCCGGTGGGCGTGCTGGCCCGCGACGGCTACGGCTGGGCCGAGTACGTGCCCGCGCGGCCGTGCGCCGACCAGGCCGGCGTCGAGCTGTTCTACCGCCGCCAGGGTGCGCTGCTGGCCCTCCTCTACGCCCTCGACGCCACCGACATGCACTGCGAGAACCTCATCGCGTGCGGCGACCAGCCGATGCTGGTGGACGTCGAGACCCTGTTCCACCCCGCGTTCGCCACGCTGACCCGCAACGGGCCCGACCCGGCCGCCGCCGCGCTGCACCGCTCGGTGGCGCGCACCGCCCTGCTGCCCACGCTGATGCTCGGCGAGCACGGCGCGCTCGACGTGTCGGCCTTCGGCGGCGGCAACGGCGAGCAGAGCCCCGGGCAGGTGCCGCACTGGACCGGCGCCGGGACCGACGACATGCGCCTGGCCCGCGGGCCCCGCCCCTACGCCGGCGGCGCGAACCGCCCGGTGCTCGGCGGGGCCGAGGTCGACGCCGGGATGTACCGGCAAAGCCTGCTGAGCGGCTTCCGCGCCGCCTACGAGTCCCTGGTCGACCGCCGCGCCGAGCTGCTCGGCGGCGCGCTGGACGTCTTCGCGGGCGAGGAGATCCGCCTGGTGATGCGGCCGACGCAGGTCTACGCCACGCTGCTGAGCGACTCGACGCACCCGGCGCACCTCGCCGCGGGCACCGCCCGGCCCGAGGCGTTCGCCTCGCTCGCCGACGATCACGGGAAAGCCCACCTGCCCGTCCTGGTGCCCCACGAGATCGCCGAGCTGTGCGACGGTGACGTGCCGGTGTTCACCGCCGCCGCGGGGTCGGTGAACGTGACCACCGGCACCGGCGTCGTCCTGCCCGGCCTGCTCGCCGCGAGTGGTCTCGACCAGGCCCGCGCGAAGATCGCGCAGCTGTGCGCCGAGGATCTGCGCGAGCAGGAGTGGTTCGTGGAGGCCACGCTCGCCACCCGCCGCCCCGAGGTCCGCCACGGCCCGGGTGCGCCGCTGCCCGGTGCGGTCGCCGCCGTCGTGCCCGACAGCCAGCACCTGCTCGCGCTGGCGTCGGCGATCGGCGACGACCTCGTCGCCCGCGCCGCCCACGACGACGGGCGGGCCAACTGGGTCGGCCTGGAACTCCTGGACGGACGGCACTGGCTGGTGCTGCCGATGGGCGCGGGGCTCGCCGAGGGCTACTGCGGCACGGCACTGTTCCTGGCCCAGCTGGGCCGGCTGACCGGCACCGCCCGGTACTCCGAGCTGGCCGCGAAGGCCGTGCGCACGCTGCCGGTGCTGGTCGAGGTCCTCGCCGAGCACCCCGAGCTGGCGCGCGAAGTCGGGTCCGGCGGTTTCTTCGGCCTCGGCGGGATCTGTTACGCACTGGCGCGGCTGGCCTCCCTCCTCGGGGACAGCGCCCTCGCCGCCTGCCTGCCCGCCGCGATCTCCGCGACCGCCGCCGCGGACGTGGCCGCGCCCGCGGGTGTCGGCGAAGGCACCGCGGGCGCCCTGGCGGCGATGCACGCCGTGCACGCGGAAAGCGGGCTGCCCGAAGCGGCCGCGCTGGCCGCGACGCTCTCCCGGCGGCTGGCCGGTGCCCCGCGACCCGCCGCCCCCGGCTTCCTGTGGGGCGCGGCGGGCGTCGACTGGGCGCTCGGCCGGGGCGGCCGGACCACGGCGGAACCCCTGGCCGGCGACCTGGGCTGGTGCTCGGGCGTGGCCGGCCGGGTCCTCGCCGCGGCCGCCGCGCCGGGGTCCGCCGGGCCGCGGCCCGGCACCGCCGCGCGGACGGCGGACGCGTTCTCGGCCGCGGTGGCCGCCCGGCCGCCGTCGACCGACCAATCGCTTTGCCACGGCGAACTCGGCACCCTCGAAGCACTCGTGGTGCTGGCCGGGCAGGGCCACGAACCGTCGGTCTCCGCGTTGCGGAGGGCGACCTCGCGCCTCGTGGGCGCCATCGAAGGACACGGGCTCCAGTGCGGTACGCCGCACGGAGTAGCGAGCCCGGGCCTGCTGACCGGAACCGGGGGTATCGGTTTCGGGTTGTTGCGGGTCGGTTTTGCCGAACAGGTTCCGTCGGTTCTCCTGTTGGAGCCTTCGGGACAGCTCCGGAAATAACGCCGAAACACACCTCATCACAGGAGTGAAGATGCGCAACGACACCAACGCCGGCGAATTCGACGCGACGCCCGCCGGTGCGGAGGCGGACAGCCCGCTCGGCGACGCCACGCCTGGTGCCAAACCGAAGATCGGTGTCCGCGCGGGGATCCTGGCCGGGCTGACCCTCGGCGTGGCCGGTGCCGCGGTGGTCACGATGGACATCAGCACCGTCGTCAGCAACTACACGCACGCGTGACGTGCTCGCGACGGCACAAAGCGTGACAACAACCCCAATCCTGCCGTCCGAACAGTGGAATCTCCACCGAAAGACCACCGAATTCGTGAGTCCGGTCTCTAAGGTTGGCGCATGCGCACCCGTGCCCCCGCTCTCGTCGGCCGAGGAACGGAGATCGAAGAGATCGGGCGGGTGTTGCACGACGCTCGCCGCTCTTCGGGATCGGCCGTGTTCGTCACGGGGGAACCCGGCATCGGCAAGACCCGGCTCGCCGCCGAGGCGGTCGGCCGCGCCCTGGACGCGGGACTGGTGGTGCTGCGGGGACGCGGCAGCACCACCGGACCCGCCGTGCCGTTCCGGGCCCTCACCGAAGCACTGCTGTCCCTCGCCCGCACCGGCGGCCGCGAGCTGGTCGAACAGCTCGGGCCGTACCGGTCGGTGCTGGGCAGGCTGATCCCGGACTGGGCGGCCGGCGCCGACACCGCGGGCGACTCCTCGCTGGTGGTGCTCGCCGAGGCGACGCTGCGGCTCACCGGGCTGGCCGGGGCGGGCCGCGGCTGCCTGTTCGTCGTCGACGACCTCCAGGACGCCGACGTGGAAACCCTCGCCGTGGTGGAGTACCTGGCCGCCAACATCCGCACGCAGCCGGTGGTCGTGCTGGCCACCCTGCGTGCCGAACCCTCGCCCGCGCTGGAAGCGGCCCACGCCGTCACCCGGCGCGGCGAGGGCTTCCTCATGCCGCTGGACAGCCTCGGGCCGGCCGACGTCCGGGACGTGGTGGCGTCCTCGCTCGGCGCCGAACCCGGCCAGGTGTCCGCCGACGTGGCCGAGCGCCTGTTCGCCGACAGCGCGGGCAACCCCCTGGTCGTCGAGGAGCTGCTGCACAGCATGGTGGCGGCGGGCGAGCTGGTGAACGGCGCGGCGGGCTGGCGGTTCACCGGCCACGGCCGCAGCGCCGTGCCCTCGACGCTCGTCACGATCATCACCCGCCGCGCCGACCGCCTCGGCGAACGCGGCAAGCAGCTGCTGGCCATTGCCGCGGTGCTCGGCCGCCGGTTCCCGCTGTCGGTGGTGCAGCGGGTGAGCGAGCTGGACGACCACAGCCTGTTCGGCCACCTGCAGTCCGCCGTCGCCGCCCAGCTGCTCACCGCCGACGAGCGCGGCGAAGACTGGTACGCCTTCCGCCACCCGCTCACCGCCGAAGCGCTGCTGACCCTGCTCAACCCCGCCGAACGCGTGGCGTTGTCGGCGAAGGCGGCCGACGCCGTGGTGGAGCTGCACCCCGACCTGCCGGGTGAGCTGTGCAGCCTGGCCGCGTCGCTGCGGCTGGGGGCCGGGGACCGCTGGGCCGCCGCCGACCTGTACCGCGAGGCCGCCCAGCGCGCGCTCGGCGAGGGCGCGCCGGGGTCGGCGATCGCCGTGCTGGAGCACGCCGTCAACCTGCTCGGCGACGACGCCGACCGCGGTGGCGACCAGTCCGGCCGGTACCGGGACCTGCTGGAGCTGCTCCTGTTCGCGCTGGCGGAGGCCGGGCAGTTCGAACGCGCGGTGAAGGTCGCGCGCTCCCTGCGGCCCGCCGACGGCCGCGATCCCGCGCGCCAGATCCGCGTCCACGTCCGCCTGGCGTGGGCGGCGCAGGTCGCCGGCCGCTGGGCGGAGGGCTTCGAGCAGGTCGCCGCGGCCCGGGCGCTGCTGCCCGCGGCGGGGCTGGACGAGGAGTCCGTGGCGGTGGACGCCGTGGACGCGTACCTGTCGATGTCCGGACCGGCCCCCGATCGGGTGCGCCGCAGCGAAGAGCTGGGCCGCCGCGCGGTCGCCGGGGCCGAACGGATCGGCTTGCCGTCGACGGCGTGCCAGGCGCTCTACGCGGTCGGGTTCGTGGTGCGCGAGCGGGACATGGCCGAGTCCGACGAGTGCTTCCGGCAGATGCTCGACAACGCCGCCGAGCACCGGCTGACGAACTGGCGCAACTACGCGCTGGTCGGCCTCGGCGGCAACGCCTGGCTGGCCGAGGCGGACCCGTCCGGGCTGGAAACCGCGCGCGGCGAGGCGTTGCGCACCGGCGGGATCAGCCTGGCCTACAACGCGGACGCCGTGCTGGGCCTGCACGCCGTGCTGTGCGGCCGGTTCGCCGAGGCCGGGCCGCGGCTCGACGCCTGCTACGCGGAGGCGTCGCGGATCAAGTTGTACGCCGTCAGCCGGTACGTGCAGATGGCGCGGGCGGTGCTGGCGGGACACCGCGGCGACCGCCGGGCGATGGAAGCCGCGCTCGGCGACTTCCGCCGCGGCGGCGGCGACGCCGGTCCCGAGGCACCCCTCGCGCGCGGCCTGGCCCAGGTCTTCTGCTCGCTGCTGGAGGAGGACCGCGAGACCGCGCGCGCCGAGCTGGACACCCTCGCCGCCGACCAGGCGCGGCAGCAGAGCACGTTCCACCTCGCCGGCACCCACGGCCTGAAGCTGCTGCTCGACGTCATCGCCGGCGACGCGACCTGGGACGACCACCGCCGCATCGCCGCCGGGGCCGCCGGCGGGATGCGCTGGAACCGCCAGTTCGTGCTGCTGGCCGAGGCGGTGCTGCACGGCCGCGAGAGCGCGCACGAGGCCGCCACCGCGGCGATGCGGCGCGCGGCACGGGCGGCCGCACCGTTCGGCGTCGCCCGCCCGCTGGGCTTGCGCCTGACCGCGGAGCCCGCCGTCGACGACGGCTGGGGCGAGCCCGCGGAATGGCTGCGCGAAGCCGAAAGCCACTTCCACGGCGCGGACGTGATCCCGGTGGCCAGCGCGTGCCGCGCCCTGCTGCGCCGGGCCGGGGCCTCGGTGCAGCAGC
Source organism: Amycolatopsis sp. DG1A-15b (assembly GCF_030285645.1). Lineage (GTDB taxonomy): Bacteria > Actinomycetota > Actinomycetes > Mycobacteriales > Pseudonocardiaceae > Amycolatopsis. Next base: position 1,914,368 of record NZ_CP127296.1, on the reverse strand, counting down.
GCCGCACGGGAACCGAGCGGGTCCCCGAAAGCCTGCGCGCGATCGGCGTCACCCTGCGCGAGTACGAGGTCTTCGAGCTGCTGGCGTTCCGGCTCAGCAACAAGGCGCTGGCGGCCCGCCTGCACATTTCCCCCCGCACGGTGGAGAAGCACGTGGCGGCCCTGCTGATGAAGACATCGGTCCGCGACCGCACCGAACTGGCCCGGTTCGCGGCGGAGCACTCGTCGGCCTCGGAGGTCTGACGGCTACGCCGTTCCCACGTCGGCGATGTGCCGAGGTAAAGGTGCTCGGTTCCATTGTGGACTCATGGTCCGGACCGGGCCGGTGGCGGCGCCGGTCGCGTCCGCAGTGGCGCGGGCGCGGCCAAACCCGTCACCGGACCAAAGCCGACACCGCACACAACGCCGCCCACGTGGCCGCGAACGCCGCCACCTTCGTGCGCGCCGACCGGTCCGGCGGGTGAAAGACCGTCCGGCACCACGAGTCCTCACCCCGAAATCAGGCCGCACCGGCGAAGGGAACCGGCGCCGTGCGGACGCCGCGCGCAACCCCCCGGTGTCCGCACGGCTGGACCGCCGGTCGCGTCCGCAGTGGCACAGGCGCGACGAAACCCCTCACCGGACCAAAGCCGACACCGCACACAACGCCGCCCACGTGGCCGCGAACGCCGCCACCTTCGTGCGCGCCGACCGGTCCGGCGGGTGAAAGACCGTCCGGCACCACGAGTCCTCACCCCGAAATCAGGCCGCACCGGCGAAGGGAACCGGCGCCGTGCGGACGCCGCGCGCAACCCCCCGGTGTCCGCACGGCTGGACCGCCGGTCGCGTCCGCAGTGGCACAGGCGCGACGAAACCCCTCACCGGACCAAAGCCGACACCGCACACAACGCCGCCCACGTGGCCGCGAACGCCGCCACCTTCGTGCGCGCCGACCGGTCCGGCAAGGTGGTGCCGAACACCACCGCGTCCGCCGCGTCCGAAGCCACCCGGGCGGCGAGCGCGACCTGGAGGGGCTTGCCCGCCGGCGCCAGCAGCATGGCCAGGCCGATGGCCGCGTCGCGGGCGCCGATGCCGGCGATCAGGGTGCGGACGCCCGCGGTGACGTCGCCGGCCGGAGTCGTCAAGCCGCACGGTTTCGCCAGCACGCGCGGCGCGGCGATGATCGTGGCGCTGTAGGCGGCGGTCACCGCTCCGAGAACGCGGGTCAACGCGGGCATCGGTCACTCTTTTCCGTCGGCGCGGCTGAGGACCTCCGCTTACCCCCGTCCGCCGGTGCCAAACCGCCGGCCGGCGCAGGTGGCTGTCTCGGACAGCGCACCGCACAGGGAACTCCCTCACCTCTGGTTGCTGAAAGCCGCGTCGAAAGCCGCCGACGGCTGGTCGAACAGGTGCTCGCGCAGGTACTTCACCGCCTCGGCCGCGCCGCGGAGCCGGTCCATTCCGGCGTCCTCCCACTCCACCGAGATCGGGCCCGAGTAGCCGATCGAGTTCAGCGCCCGGAAGCAGTCCTCCCAGGGGACGTCCCCGTGGCCGACGGACACGAAGTCCCAGCCGCGCCGCGGATCGGCCCAGGCCAGGTGCGAGCCGAGCCGGCCGTTGCGGCCGTCGAAGCGCTTGCGGGTGTCCTTGCAGTCGACGTGGTAGATCCGGTCGGCGAAGTCGAGGATGAACCCGACCGGGTCGAGGTCCTGCCACACGAAGTGCGACGGGTCCCAGTTGAGCCCGAACGCCGGCCGGTGGCCGACGGCTTCCAGCGCGCGCTTGGTCGTCCAGTAGTCGTACGCGATCTCCGAGGGGTGGACCTCGTGCGCGAACCGGACGCCCACCTCGTCGAAGACGTCGAGGATCGGGTGCCACCGGCGGGCGAAGTCCGCGTAACCGTCCTCGATGTCGTCGCGCGAAACCGGTGGGAACATCGCCACGTACTTCCAGGTCTTCGACCCGGTGAACCCGATCACCGTGTCCACGCCGAGCTTCGCGGCCGCCCGCGCGGTGTCGGCCATTTCGGCCGCCGCGCGCTGCCGGACGCCCTCCGGTTCGCCGTCGCCCCAGATGCGCGACGGCAGGATGGCCTGGTGCCGGTGGTCGATCGGATCGTCGCAGACGGCTTGGCCGACGAGGTGGTTCGAAATCGCCCACACCTTGAGGCCGTGCTCGGCGAGCAGCCGCAGCCGCCCCGGCACGTAGTCCTCTTCGGACAGTGCCCGGTCCACCTCGAAGTGGTCGCCCGAGCAGGCGATCTCCAGCCCGTCGTAGCCCCACTCGGCGGCCAGCTTGCAGACCTCGGTGAACGGCAGATCGGCCCACTGGCCGGTGAACAACGTGACGGGACGGCTCATTTCTCCTCCACCGATGTCCAATGCGCTTGTGCGGCCGCGCTCTTTTCGACCGCGTCGAGCACCCGCTGGACGCGCAAGCCGTCGTCGAAGCCCGGCGCGGGGTCGGTGCCCGCGCCGATGGCGTCCAGGAGGTCGGCGACCTCGTGGGTGAACGTGTGCTCGTAGCCGAGGAGGTGGCCCGGCGGCCACCACGCGCCGACGTACGGGTGCTGCGGCTCGGTGACGAGGATGCGGCGGAACCCGGCTTCGGTGCCGGTGCCCTCGTACCACTGGAGTTCGTTCATCGCCTCGAAGTCGAACGCCAGGCTCGCCTTCGCCCCGTTGACCTCCAGCCGCATCGCGTTCTTGCGGCCCAGCGCGAACCGGGTCGCTTCGAAACTCGCCACGGCTCCCCCGGAAAGCCGTGCCAAGAACAACGCGGTGTCGTCGACGGTCACCTCGTCCGTCCCGCCGCCGCTCTCGGCCGGCCGCTGCTTGACGAAGGTGTTCGTCAGCGCCGAGACGCCGGTGATCACCTCCCCGGTGACGAACTGGGCGGCGTCGACGATGTGCGCGCCCAGGTCGCCCAGCGCGCCCGACCCGGCGGATTCGCGACGCAGCCGCCAGGTCATCGGCGCTTCCGGGTCGGACAGCCAGTCCTGCAGGTACACCGCCCGCACGTGCCGGATCTCCCCGAGTGCGCCGCTCGCCACCAGCTTCCGGGCGTGGGCGAGCGCGGGCACCCGGCGGTAGTTGAACGCGACCATGGCCCGCACCCCGCGTTCCCGGGCCCGCCGCGCCGCCTCGGCCATCGCTTCGGCCTCCGCCACCGAGTTGGCCAGGGGTTTCTCGCACAGCACGTGCTTCCCGGCCGCCAGCGCGGCGATCGCGATCTCCGCGTGGCTGTCCCCCGGCGTGCAGACGTCGACCAGGCCGACGTCGTCCCGGGCGACCAGCTTCCGCCAGTCGGTCTCGACGTCCTCCCAGCCGAACTTTTCCGCAGCCGCCTTGGCCCGGGTCTCGTCGCGGCCGCCGAGCACGGCGAGCCGCGGCACCAGCGGTGGGTCGAAGAACCGGTGCACGCTGCGCCACGCGTGCGAATGCACCGCACCCATGAACGCGTGGCCCACCATGCCGATCCCGATCGTTTCCCGTGCCGGGCTCATACCCCTCCTTCTTCTTGCCGGAAAGTCCTGTCAGGAATCGAAGCCGACGTCGAGGTACTGGTCGACGTTCTCCTTGGTGACGACCGCCGAATACGTGGTGATCTCGGCCGGGACGTCGTGCTCGGCGAGATCGCCGATCCCCTTGCCCTGCCCGAGCAGCCGGGCGAGCGCGACCGCGGTGGAGGCCATCGACGGGCTGTAGAGCACGGTCGCCTTGATCGGCGACGAGTCGGCCTTGATCAGGTTCATCATGTTCTTCGAGCCGGCGCCGCCGACCATGATGAACTCCTTGCGGCCCGCGGTGTCGATCGCCGCGTTGACGCCGATGCCCTGGTCGTCGTCGTGGTTCCACAGCGCGTCCAGTTTGGGCGCGCCCTGGAGCAGGTTCGCCGTCTGCTGCTCCCCCGACTCCGAGGTGAACTGGGCCGACACCCGCGGGCCCACGCTGAACCCGGCGCGGCCCAGCGCGTCCTTGAAGCCCTTGCTGCGTTCCTGGGTGAGTGGCAGCGAGTCGATCCCGGCGACCTCGCCGATGATCGGGTTGGCCACGTTCTTCTTCTTGAGCTCCGCGGCGATGTAGTTGCCCGCGTTGACACCCATCCGGTAGTTGTCGCCGCCGATCCACGTTCTATAGGCCAGCGGTGTGTCGAAGACGCGGTCGAGGTTGATCACCGGGATGCCGGCGTCCATCGCCTGCTGGCCGACCGCGGTGAGCGCCTTGCCGTCGAAGGGCAGGATCACCAGCACGTCGACCTTCGCGTTGATCAGCGTCTCCACCTGGGAGATCTGCTGGTTGACGTCGTTGGTGCCCTCGGTCGCGTTGAACTTCACCTCGCTGAACTTCTGCGCCTGGGCCTTGGCGTTCTTGGTGATCGCCGCGATCCAGCCGTGGTCGGCGGCCGGCGCGGAAAAGCCGATGGTGATCGGCTTGCCCGGCTGGGCGTTGTTGCCCGCGTTGGCGACCGGTGCGTTCGATTCCGAGTTCGCCGGCGTGTTGCCCGTGCAGCCGGCGAGCAGCGCGCCGGCGCCGACGGCGGCCCCGCCCAGCAGGAATCCCCGGCGGCCGAGGAAGGGGTGTTCGGTCATGGCGGCCTCCAACGGTGGTGAACTAACTACCGGTCCTGGCTTTCCTGGCCCGGAACTGCAAGAGCACGGCGAGCACGATGATCACGCCCTTGGCGATGTTCTGGATGTCGGTGTCCAGGTTGTTCAGCGTGAAGATGTTCGACAGGACCGTGAAGATCAGCACGCCGACGAGGGTGCCGATGAGCGAGCCGCGGCCGCCGGTCAGCAGCGTGCCGCCGATGACCACCGCCGCGATCGCGTCGAGCTCGTAGAACATGCCGTTGGTCGATGCGCCCGCCGTCGTCCGCGCGACGACCATCAGCGCGGCGATCCCGCAGCACAGCCCGGCCACGCCGTAGACGAGCGCGAGGTGGCGCTTGACGTTGATCCCGGCCAGCCGCGACGCCTCGGCGTTGCCGCCGACCGCGTAGGTGCGGCGGCCGAAGGTGGTGCGGTTGAGCACGACCCAGCCGACCGCGAACACGAGCGCGAACAGCCAGATCAGCGTCGGGATGCCGAGGAAGCCGCCGCGGAAGAAGGCGAGGAAGTCCTGGTCGGCGACGACCTGGGTGCGGCGGCCGCTGATCCGCTCGGCGAGCCCGCGTGCGGAGACGTACATCGCCAGGGTGGCGATGAACGGCACGACCTTGCCGTAGGCGACGAGGACGCCGTTGACCAGCCCGCAGCCGAGACCGACGGCCAGTCCACAGAGGACCATCACCCACGGTCCGTACGACTGCGTCGCCAGCGTCGTGAGCCAGACGCCGGCGAGGCCGACCATCGAGCCGACCGACAGGTCGATGCCGCCGCTGATGATCACGAACGTCATCCCGACGCTGACCACGCCGATGGCCGCGGCCAGCCGCAGGATGGTCGAGATGTTGCTTTCGGTGAAGAACAGCTCGGGCCGGGTGAACTGGCCGACCAGGCACAGCACGACGAGCACGCCGGCCAAGCCGAGCAGCCGCGGGTCGGCGGGGAAGGAGAACCGCCGCTTCCGCTCGGCGGGCAGCGCTTCCTGGGGCGGTGCTTGGGTTTCGGTCATGCCGCGCTCCCCTCGAGAATCACGTCGAGCACCTCGGCCTCGGTCAGCCCGGCGGAGGATCGGTCGGCGAGGACACGGCCCTCGCGCAGCACCAGCACCCGGTCGGACAGCCCGAGCACCTCGGGGATCTCGCTGGACACCAGCACGATCGCGACACCGGTCGCGGCCAGCTCGTCGATCAGCCGGTACAGCTCGGCGCGGGCGCCGACGTCGACCCCGCGCGTCGGCTCGTCGAGCAGCAGCACCCGGCACCCGCGGACCAGCCACCGCGCGAGCACCGCCTTCTGCTGGTTGCCGCCGGACAGCGTGCGGACGATCCGCCGCGGGTCGGCGGGCCGCAGGTCGAGGCGGCGCAGGCCGGCCCCGGCGTCGTCCAGTTCCCTGCCGCGCTCGGTGAAGCCGAACTTCGCGTAGCGGCCGAGGCTGGCCAGGGTCACGTTGTGCACCACCGGCAGGTCCAGCAGCAGGCCCTGGCTCTTGCGTTCCTCGGGTGCGAGGCCGACGCCCGCCTTGACGGCCGCCCGGACGCCGGGCCCGAGCGGTTTTCCGTGCACCGTCACGGTTCCGCGGCCGGCCTTGCGCGCGCCGAAGATCGTCTCGAGCAGTTCGCTGCGGCCGGAGCCGACCAGGCCGGCGATGCCGACGACCTCGCCGGCGTGGACGGTGAAGCTCACGTCCTCGAACTCGCCCGGCCGCGAGAGGTGCTCGACTTCGAGCGCGGTCACCGGCCGGGCGTGACCGTCGTGGCGCGGCCCGAAGACCGTCTCCACCTTGCGCCCGGCCATCAGCGCGACCAGGTCGGCGGTCGGCGTCGAGGCCGCGTCGAGGCCGGTGCCGACGGTCCGGCCGTCCTTGAGCACGGTCACCCGGTGCCCGATCCGGCGCAGCTCCTCGAGCCGGTGCGAGATGTAGACGACCGCGACGCCGTCGGCGGTCAGCTCGCCGACGATGCGGAAGAGGTTGTCGACCTCCTCGCCGGCCAGCGCGGCGGTGGGTTCGTCCATCACGAGCAGCCGGGCGTCGTGGGCCAGCGCGCGGGCCATCGACACCAGCTGCTGCCCGGCGGCGGAGAGCTTGCCGACCTCGGTCGACGGCCGGATGTCCGGGTGCCCGAGCCGGGCCATCAGGCGGGCGGCCTCGGCACGGGCCTGGGAGATCCGGGTGAACCCGAAGCGGGCGCGTTCGTGGCCGAGGAAGATGTTGTCCGCCACCGAAAGCCCGGGCACCAGGTCGAGTTCCTGGTACATGGTGGCGATGCCCAGGCGCAGGGCGTCGACCGGCGAACCGAGTTCGACGCGCTCGCCGGCCCAGGTGAGCTCCCCGGAGTCCGGCCGGTGCGCGCCGGAGAGGACCTTGATCAGCGTCGACTTCCCCGCGCCGTTCTGGCCGAGCAGGCAGTGCACCTCGCCGGGTTCGACGTCGAGGTCGACGCCGTCGAGGGCGCGCACCCCGGGGAAGCTCTTCACGATCCCGCGGACGGAAAGCAGGCTCATGCGCACACCTCGCCGGCGCTCGGTGCCGCCTGAGCCGGAAGCGCAGTGTTGAATGATCCGCTCGCAAGCTCGCTCATACCGTCGCCTCCTCGGCAAGCGTCGGGTCGGCGAACAGCCGCTCGGCCGCCAGGTGCGCGGCGCCCCGCAGCGGAGCACGCAGGCCGAGCCCGGAGGCCACCACCCGGGCCTGGCCGAGCGGCCGGGCGGCGAGCTCGACGCGCACCGGTTCGACCAGCCACTCGCCCAGTTCCGCGAAGTAGCCGCCGAGCACGACGACGTCCGGGTCGAGCACGTCGACCACAGTGGACAGGGCGATGCCGAGCGCGACGCCGAGTTCGTGGACCGCCGTCACCGCACGCTGGTCGCCGAGCCGGATGCGGTCCTTGAGGAGGGCGACGCGGCCTTCGACACCCGGGGCCGGATCGTGCAGCGGGTCACCCGGGGCCGCGGCCGCGCGCAGGAGCGCGGCCAGGTTCGCCTTGGTCTCCAGGCAGCCCGTCCGGCCGCAGGAACACCGCTCGCCGGACGGGTCGACGGCGATGTGGCCGACCTCGCCGGCGAAGCCGCGCGCGCCGCGCAGGATCGTGCCGCCGGAGACGAACCCGCCACCGACAGCCGGTCCGCCGCCGAGGTAGAAAAGCTCCGTCCCGGTGCCCTCGGCCGACTCGGCGAGCGCACCGAGGTTGGCGTCGTTGTCCACGGCGATGGCGGCGGCTGGAACGCCCAGCCGGGCCGCCATGAGGCCGGCGATCTCCGCGTCCCGCCAGCGCAGCACCGGGGCGAACCGCAGCACGGCGGCGGCCGGATCGACCAGCCCGGGCACCGAAATCGCGACTCCGACCGGTGGACCGGGCAGCACTGCGCGGGCCAGGCGGGCGAGTTCGTCCATCCCGGCGGGCAGCCCGAGCGCGGCGACGTCGACGATCTGCGCCCGCTCGGCCAGCACCCGGCCGGACAGGTCGGTGACCAGCGCCGACAACCCGCCGGCTTCGATGCCCAGCGCCAGCGCGTACGCGTCTTCGCCGTGCAGTTCGACCAGCCGGCTCGGCCGCCCGTTGCCGGGGAGCACCCCGGCTGGCCGGACCAGGCCGCGTCCGGCGAGTTCGGTGAGCAGGCCGGGCACCGCGGACTTCGCGAGCCCGCAGCGGGCCGCCAGCTGCGTGCGCGAGAGCGGGCCGGTGCGCAGCGCCCGCAGGACCGCGGCCAGGTTCGCCGTACGTGGGCTCGCCGAGCCGGCTCGCCTCGTTTCGGTGACGGCCACGGTGCCCCCATCTTGCGCTGACTACTGAACGCACTTTGGCGCTCAGGCAGCGAAAGTAGGGTGACTCGCATCACTCGTCAAGGTGATACCGGTACGTTAAGTCGGGTTTTCACCCGGATAGACGTGCGCAACCGGACAGACTTTTGATCACTGAATACGAAAGTCTGCAGCGTTTCGACGTTACACAGTGGACGCGTTCAGCAACGCGGAGTAAGTGACCTGCTCAGCTGCTGAGCGTGAAAGCCCGGTCCGTGGCCGACCACGCGGCCCCGATCACGCCCGCCGTCTCACCCAGCTCGGACAGCACGATCGGGAGGTTTCCGGTGGCCAGCGGCAGGGAGCGGCGGTACACCGCGCTGCGGACCTCGGCGAGCAGCTGGTGCCCGAGCTGGGCCACCCCGCCGCCGATCACCACCATGCCCGGGTTGATGAAGCAGACCAGCGAGGCGATGACCTGGCCGAGCCGCCGGCCGCCGTCGCGGATGAGGTTGACCGCGCCGGCGTCGCCCGCCGCGGCGGCCCGGCCGACGTCGCGGGCGGTGACCGCCCCGCCTCCGGCGGCCGCCTCGGCCAGGTGCGCCGAACGGCCGCTGCGGGCCAGGGCCAGCCCGTCGCGGGCCAGCGCGGCCCCGCCGAAGTAGGCTTCCAGGCAGCCGACCTCCCCGCACGCGCAGGTCGGGCCGAAGTCGTCGAGCCGGATGTGCCCGATGTCGCCCGCCGTCCCGGCGACCCCGCGGTAGACCTTGCCGCCGAGCACGATCCCGCAGCCGATCCCGGTGCCGATCTTGACGAACATCAGGTCGTCGGTCGAGCGCGCGACGCCGGCGTGCCGCTCGCCGAGCGCCATCGCGTTGACGTCGTTGTCCACCGCGACCGGGCAGCCCCAGAGCCCGCCCAGGTGGTCGCGCACGTTGAACCGGTCCCAGCCGGGCATGATCGGCGGCGCGACGGCCATCCCCTCGGCGAAGCTGACCGGGCCCGGCAGCCCGACGCCGGCCGCGATCAGCCGGCCGGGTGCCTCGTCGCGGACCTTCGCCGCGAGCTCGGCCACCCGCCGCAGCACCGGGTGCGGCCCCTGCCGCACATCGCCGTCCTCGACGGTGTGCGCGAGCACCTCGCACGAAGCGTCGGTGACCGCCACCCCGACCGACGTCGCGCCGACGTCCACCGCGAGCACCCGCAGCTCGCCGGCCAGCCGGACCAGCGTCGACCGCCGCCCGCCCCGGCTGGCCGACGGTCCCGCGGCCTCGACGAGCCCGACTTCGGCGAGCCGGGCCACCTCGGCGCCGACCCGGGCCCGCGGCAGCTCGAGCCGCTCCCCCAGCTCGACCCGCGACATCGGGCCGTCGTCCCGGAGCAGAGTCAGCAACCGGGTCTGGTGCCGGGTTTCGACCATCGACTGCTCCGGGGTGGATACCGTGCTCATTCGCCTCAGCCTACTGCGTCGGAACCGGCGTCACGCCGGCCGACGTCGGTGACCGGTGAGGTCCGTGTGGGGGTCACCCGAGCCGGTGCCATGCGCCGCGAACCCGTTCGTCCGCCCCGGTTCCGGGGCAGCCTCCCGCCATCGCGAACCGGCTCTACGACAGGAGGATCGCCATGCGACGGATCACGGCCGCGCTGGGTGCGTTGGCGTTGACGACCGGAGTTCTCATCGGCTCGGCGGGAACCGCCTCGGCCCAGTCCGAGAGCGGGCCGGCGGGCAGGTGCGTCGGCAGCTCGCTCGAGATGTTCGCCACGACGGGCTTGTGTGTCGTCGACCGGAACTTCCCGGTCCTCCTCATCCCGGCCGGCTGACGCTGCCGGCACGGGGCCGCACGGTGGCCGGTGCGGGCGCCGACCACGACCGCCGCGCACCAGCCGGTGCACCTCGGCGCCGCACAGGTGACCGGCAAGCGGGCGCGCTGTGCAGGTGCGGTCCGGATGCGGATTCAGGTGCGGGGTGCGGGTGCCGATCACGACCGGCACCCGCACCCCCGCAGGCGAGCCGGCCGGGCCGCCGGCGGGCGGGTTCGGCATCCTTGCCCGGGTGCCGATCACGACTGAGTTCTGGGCCACCACGGCCCAGGTCATCCCCGCGCTGCTGCTCGCCGTGGTGCTCGCGGAGCGGGCCGACCGGCTGTCGACCGGCCGCGCCCTCGCCGTGACGACCGTCGCCGTGAGTCACTTCCTGTTCGCGTTCGCCGTGGCCGTCCTGCCCCTGGCGGCGGCCGTCTGGCTGGCGATCCGGGTCTGACGCCGGACGCCTCACCGCACCGGCACGGGGAAGTCCGGCAGGGTCAGCGCCGAGTGCTCCGGCCGGGGCGTGCGCGGCGCCGTGGTCAGCTGCCGGAGCGCGGCGTTGCGGCGATCGAGGGCTTCCGCCGTGGTCGGGAAGAGCGTCGCCTGGCCTTCGCCCACCAGGGCCTGGTTGGCTTCGACGAAACCCCGCAACCGGTTCTCGTAGGCGGCGAAGGCCGCCGTGTGGTCCGGGATGGTCGCCAGGGCGTGGCCGAGCAGGTACGCGCCCACGAGGGCGAGGCTGGTGCCCTGCCCGGTCAGGAATGACGGCGCGTGGGCGGCGTCGCCGGCGAGCACGACGCGGCCGGCCGACCAGCGCGGCATGCGGATCTGGCTGATCACGTCGAAGAACAGGTCACCGGCTTCGCGCATCGCCGCGACCATGCGCGGGATTTCCCAGCCGTCGCCGGCAAAAGTGCGGGCGATGAGGTCGCGCTGGGCTTCGGGGTCGCGGAACGCCGCCAGCGGCGGCTCCGCCCGGGCGAAGACCAGGAAGCCGTGGACCTCCTCGCTGTCGAGGACCGCGTACAGCGCCGCGCCCTTGCCGGGCGTGCTCCACGCGAGCCCTTCGCGGAAGAGCCCGAAGTCGTTGGGCATGGTGAACCCGGCGAAGCTGTAGCCGAGGTAGTGGTGGAACGGTGCCTCGTCGCCGAAGACGAGCTCCCGGGTCCGGGAGTGCAGGCCGTCGGCCCCGATCACCAGGTCGTAGGTGTCCCGGTGGCCGCTGCGGAAGGTGACGTCGACGCCGTCGGCGTGGTCGGCGAGGGTTTCGACGGTGTCGCCGAACCGGACCTCGGCGTCGTCGCGCACCAGGTCGTACAGCGTCCGGATCAGGTCGCCCCGGCGGATCTCGAGGTCTTCGCCTTCGATACCGCCGATGACGGCGTCCGGGGCCAGGGCCACGATTTCGCCGCCGTCGGCGTCGAGGAAGGTCAGCCGCCGGGTCGAGATGTGCAGGTCCCGCAGGCGGGGCAGGATCCCCATCCGCTCGACGGCGTCCAAAGCCGTGCCGCGGACGTCGATGGGATAGCCGCCGACCCGGAGTTCGGGCGCCTTTTCCACGAGGGTGACCGCGAATCCGGCCCGCTGCAGCCAGAAGGCCAGTGCCGGCCCGGCGATGCTGGCCCCCGAAATCAAAACGCGCTTCATGACAGCTCCAATAGCTAAGTTAGGTATCTATATTTGAGGTGCGAGAATGCCCCTGATCACTCCCGGCACGACCAACTGTATACCTAAGTTAGCTACCTAAGAGGTGTGATGGCCGACACAGAAGCCGGCGACGGGTCCGACCTGCGCGCCGTGCTGCCCCGGATCCTGCAGCTGGGCACCCTGATGAACCGCAGCGGCCTCGGCGAGCGGGCGATGAAGCGGATCGGGGCCGACCTCGACCGGCCCGGGCTGTCGATCATCCTCGCCCTGCACCTGACCGGGAAGGCGATGCGCGTCGGGGAGATCGCCGACCGGATGCAGGTCGCCGGCCCGCACGTCACACGACACCTGCACGTCCTCGAACGACGCCGGCTCGTGCGCGGCCTGACCGACCCCGACGACCGGCGCGCCCGGCTGGTCGAGCTGACCCCCGACGGCGCCGAACTGGCCGGCCGATACGTCACCACCCTGCTCGGCTGGTTCGACGACGCGCTCGCCGCCTGGGCGCCGGAGGACCGCCGCACCTTCTACGACCTGCTCCTGCGGTTCACCGACGACCTCGCGGCCTTCCTGTCGGCGATCGGCGAAGAGGACTGACGGCCGGCGGTCCCCCGGGCCGCCTGACGCCGTCCCGACCGCGGTGTGCTCAGTGCTGGGCGAACTGCCGGTTCGCCGGCTGGCTGACGCCGGCCTTGACCGGCAGGGGGTCGATGACCAGCCGCTCGCCGTAGATGTCGGTGACCGCGACCGCCCCGCCGCAGCCGGCGCCGTTCTCCGACAGGAAGTAGTTGTAGTCGGTGCGCTGGAGCCGTTTCCAGCTGCCGCCGGCGCGGACTTCCAGCCGGGCCACCGGATTGCGGTGGTCGATCACCTGGATCCCGCACCAGTACTGGGACGATCCGTCCTTGTAGCGAAGCGAAATCTGCTTCGCCGACGGCTGGCTCACCAGCTTCCAGGTGATCGGGATTTCCCCGCGGTTGCGGGCCCCGAGGCGGTCGAACGCCTTCGGGTTCAGATCCAGCTGCCCGACCCGGCACGGCGCCGGGCACAGGTTGGTGATCCGCACCGTCACGCTCGCGCCACCGGCCGCCCGGACTTCGACATAGGCCCCGCACGCCTGGGAACCCTCGAAGTCGGCGACGTTCATCGCCGCGTTCAACGGGTCCTGGCTCGCGTCGTACCCGCACGCGCCGGTGCCGTCCGTGTCGTAGAAGGTGGCCACGCCGGAGTGGCTCGCCCCCGGCTTGATCCGCCCGGCGAGCGGCGCGTCACCCGACGCGGCCGCGGACGACGTCGTCGCCGCGACGCTGGAGGACGCGGGGGTGGTCGTCGTGGTCGACGGCGAAGCTGGTGGCGTGCTCACGGGCGGGGCGGTGACGGCTGTGCCGATCGCGGGAGCGGCGTCCGATCGGTTCGCGGCTTCGGCGGGGACCGTGCCGCCCGCCCGGGTCGCGACCACGGCGACCACAGCCGCTGCCACCACGAGCAACGCCACCACCGACACGATCACCGTGCGTTTGGGCACCGCACCTCCTGCGACCGCGTGCCGGCTAGTTGGTCCACATTAGACAGCATGCGGGGGCGGGTCAACGACGGCGCGGCCGGCAATGTGAGCGTTAACACACCGGGCCGACAGTCCGTCGACAGCGCCGACGCCGGCCTCAGGCGGCGAAGAGGATGTGGCGCAGCGTGCGGGCCAAGTGGTCGATCAGCGCCGGCACCGGCAGCTCCGCGAGCGGCCCGGTGCGGGCGATGTACCGGTTGACCGTCACGCCGATGAGCTGCGCACCGAGCATCGCGACGCGGGCGGCGACGTCCTCGCCGTCGAGGACTTCGCGGTAGGCCCGGATGCTGCTCGCCTCCATCGCGCCGTACAGCTTCGCGGCCGCCTGCTGGTCGGAGGCGATGCTGCGCAGCAGGACCACGAGGGGGTCGACGGCGGCGTTGGCCTCCATCCGCTCCACGTAGGCGCGCGCGACGCGCTCGGGTAGCGTTTCCGGGTCGCCGGCGACCACCTCGTCGAGCTCCCGGTGTCCGGGGACGGCGGCGAGGAACAGCTGCTCCTTCGACCCGAACTGCCGCAGGACCAGGCCGTGGGTGACGCCGGCACGGGCCGCGATGTCCCGCACCGTCGCGCGGGCGAACCCGCGTTCGCCGAAGGCGGCGCGGGCCGCGTCCAGGATGGCCCGGCGGTGGCCTTCCGGGTCGCGGCGATGGGGACGTCGGGTCATGTCCCCCAATTTACCAAGTGGTCAGCAAGCCGCCTATGCTGGTTAATGACCAAATGGTCAACAGGACGGGGAGAGCACATGAGCACCACCATGATCATCGGCGGCACCGACGGGCTCGGCCGCTTCATCGCCCAGCGGCACGCGGACGACGGCGGCACCGTGGTGATCGCCGGTCGCGACGCGGACCGGGCCGAGGCCGTCGCGAAGGAGATCGCGCCGACCGCGCTCGGCCTCGGTCTGGACCTCTCCCGGCCGGAGACCATCGCCGCTTCGGCCGCGGGTGTGCCGGCCCTCGACCACCTGGTCATCACGGCCAGCCACCAGCGCCCGAACACCTTGCGGAACTTCGACATCGCCGAGGCGATCACCGCGGTGACGACGAAGCTGGTCGGTTACGCCGAAGCCGTCAGAGTGCTGCGAGAGCGCTTCACGCCGGAAGCGTCGGTCGTGCTCTTCGGCGGCCTGGCCAAGGAACGGCCCTATCCGGGCTCCACGGTCATCACCACCTTCAACGCCGCCATCACCGGCCTGGTGAAGACGCTCGCCATCGAGATCGCGCCGCACCGCGTCAACGCCCTGCACCCGGGCCTGGTCGGCGACAGTCCCCGGTGGCGCGAAGCCGACCTCGGGGCGCAGGTCGAGCACACCCCGATCGGGCGGCTGGTCACCATGGACGAGATCGCCGACGCGACCGGCTTCCTGCTCCGCAACGGCGGGATCAACGGCCACGACCTGTTCGTCGACGGCGGTTTCCTCACCCGGTGACCCGGACCGGGCAGGGCCAAGGGACTTCCGGGCAAACTTCTGTCACCTCTCGTCATCACGCGATGGTGTGGTGTTAACTGGCGCGACAGACAGAGAGCGTTTCCCCCACTCGGCTGCGACGGCACAAAGCAGTACCGGTTCGCCCGCCCCGCCCGGAAAGGCCCGTTGTCGATGCGAGTGTCCGCCCCGCTGTCGTCCGGTCAGCAGCGCCTTTGGACCGTTTCCCAGCTGGACGGCGCGGGACCGGCCTACAACGAGACCATGGCCTTCACGCTGCGGGGACCGCTGGACCGCGAGGCGCTGCGCCGGGCCTTCGCCACCTTGGCCGATCGCCACGAAGCCCTGCGGACCCGGATCGTCGTCGAGGACGGCGGGCCGGTGCAGGTCGTCGAACCCGCCGGTCACGGCTTTCCGTGCGTCGTCACCGAGATCGCCGGGCCGGGCGAAGCGGCCGAGGTGCGGCGGGCCGACCCGCTCGAGGCGTTCGACCTGACGCGGGCGCCGCTGGCCCGGGCGCGGTTGCTGATCGGGGCCGGGGCGCCGCCCCCCGATCTCCACGCTACCGGGGAGCACCGGCAGTTCCGGGACGACGAGCACCACGTCCTGCTGATCACCGTGCACCACGTCGTCTTCGACGGCTGGTCCCGGACCCTGCTGCTGCGCGAGCTCGGCGTCCTCTACGCCGCTCAGTCGAGCGGCGCAGCGGCGGATCTGCCGCCCGCCCGGCCCTACCGCGAACACGCCCGCGCGCAGCAGGACTGGCTGGCCGGCGACGGCCCGGTGCCGCACGAGGCCTACTGGCGGGAGCGGCTCGACGGCGTGCCGCCGGTGCTGGAGCTGCCCGCCGACCGGCCGCGCCCGGCCCGGCAGGACTTCCGCGGCGCACGGGTGCCCGTCGCCTTCGGCCCGGAGCTCACCGCGCGGCTGACGACGTTGGCGCGCGAACACGGCGTCACGCTCTACTCCACCATCCTGACCTGCTGGTACCTCCTGCTGTCCCGGCTTTCCGGCCAATCTGACATCGTTGTCGGCGTCCCCACCGCCAACCGCGGCGCCACCGGTGCGTACCCCGACACGCTCGGGTTCTTCGTCAACACCCTGGCCGTGCGCGCCGACCTGTCCGGTCCGCGCACCGGTGCCGTCCTGCTCAAGGAGGTCCGCGCCGCCCTGCGGGGCGCGATCGACCACGCCGAGCTGCCGTTCGAACGGGTCGTCGAGCTGGTGAACCCGCCGCGCAGCCCGGCGCACACCCCGCTGTTCCAGACGATGTTCGCCTGGGTGCCGACCCAGCACGACCTCCTGGAGCTGCCGGGCGTGGCCGCCGCACCCCTCGACGTCGAGCACGCGCCCGCGAAGTTCGACCTCGCCCTGGCCCTCGCCGGCGAGAACGGCGATGTTCTCGGACACCTCGACTACGCCGTCGCCCTGTTCGACCACGCGACCGCCGAGCGGTACGCGCGCTACCTCGTCCGGTTGCTGGACCAGCTGGCCACGCGGCCGGACGCCGATCTCGCGGGTTACGAGCTCCTCGACACCGCCGAACGCCACGAGATCCTCACCGCCTGGAGCACCGGCCCGCGGCCGCGACGGCGTCCCGGCGGGCTCGTCGACCGGTTCACCGCCCACGCCGACGCCACCCCCGACGCGCCCGCGGTCGTCTGCGACGGCCGGACCCGCACCTACGGCGAGCTGGACCGCCGCAGCACGAAGCTGGCCAACGCCCTGCGCGCCCGCGGGGCCGGCCGGGGCCGGGTGGTGGGCGTCCTCAGTGGACGGTCGGCGGATCTGGTCACCGCCGTGCTGGGCGTGCTGAAGACCGGCGCCGCCTACCTCCCGCTCGACCCGGCGCAGCCGGCCGCCCGGCGAGCGGCGATGGTCGAGGACGCGTGCCCGGTACTGGTCCTGGGCGAGGACGTCACCGCCATCGAGGCCGAAGGCGACGAGACCCGGAGACCGGTCACGACCGAGCCCGGCGAGACCGCTTACGTGATCTACACGTCGGGGTCGACCGGGCGCCCCAAGGGGGTCGCCGTCACCCACCACAGCGTTCTCACCCTCTTCGACCAATGGCTGGACCGCTTCGGGGCGACCCCCGGCGAAGCGACGTCGGCGTGGTCGAGCATCGGCTTCGACGCCTCGGTGCACGAACTACTGCTGCCGCTGACCACGGGCGCGGTGCTGCACGTCGTGCCCGAGGACGTCCGGCCCGATCCGGCAGCGTTGCTGGCCTGGCTGCGAGAACACCGAGTGGTCCAGGCCTTCCTGCCACCCGCGTACGTCCGGTGGATCGACGAAGATCCCACGCGCCTGCACGGGCTCGCGCTGCGGCAGCTGCTGACCGGCGTCGAACCGCTGCCGGAGGCCGCCCTCGCCCGGTTCGCCGCGGCCGTGCCGGGCCTGCGGATCTGCTTCGGCTACGGGCCGACCGAAGCCACGCTCTACGCGACCGCGCACGTCGACCCGCGGCCGCGGGACCGGCCCGCCCCGATCGGGCGGCCGCTGCCCGGCTCGCGGCTGTACCTCCTGGACGAGCGGCTGCGCCCGGTGCCGCCGGGTGTCGTGGGCGAGGTCTTCCTGGCCGGCGACTGCCTGGCCCGCGGTTACCTGCACCGGCCGGGGCTGACCGCCGAGCGGTTCGTGGCGGACCCCTTCGTGCCCGGCGAAAGGATGTACCGCACCGGAGACCTCGCCCGATGGCTGCCGGACGGCGAAGCCGAGTACGCCGGCCGCCGCGACGACCAGATCAAGCTGCGGGGCTTCCGCATCGAGCCCGGCGAGGTGACGGCCGCGCTGCTGGCCGTGCCCGGGGTCCGGGAGGCCGCCGTGCTGGTGGACCGCGAAGGCGAGCCACGGCTCGTCGCCGGTGTCGCCGGTGACGAGCCGCGGACCCCGCACGAATGGCGGGCCGCGCTGGCGGACCGGCTGCCGGACTACATGATCCCGTCGGTGTTCGCCGCGTTCGACCGGCTGCCGCTCAATCGCAGCGGCAAGCTCGACCGCGACGCCGTACTGGCGCGCGCCCGCACGAGCGCATCGAACAACCCGGTCAACACCGCGGCCCCGCGCGACCACGTCGAGCTGGCCCTGCTGCGGATCTGGCGGGACCTGCTGCTGCACCCCGCGATCGGTGTCTCGGACGGCTTCTTCGACGTCGGCGGCACGTCGATCTCGGCGATCAAGCTGGCCCACGCGATCGGCGTGGAGTTCGGCCGCGAGCTGCCGATCCCGGACGTCATCCTGCACCCGACCATCGAGGCGCAGGCCGCGCTGCTGCGCGCGGACCACCTGCCGGAGACCGGCAGCCTGATCGAGTTCCGCCGCGGCGCCGGGCGGGCCCGCGTCGTCTGCGTGCACCCGGCGGGCGGCACGGCGTTCTGCTACCTGCCGCTCAGCGCCGCCCTGCCCGAAGACGCCGGTGTCCTCGGGATCCAGTCCCCCGGGCTCAACGCCGGTGAGGAGCCACTGCCGAGCGTCGAGGCGATGGCCGAGGAGTACCTGCGGCTGGTCGGCCCGCGGCCGGAGGAAACGCTCGTCCTCTGTGGACTTTCCTACGGCGGGCTGGTCGCCCACGAAATGGGCCGACGGCTCGCGGAGCACCACCCCCGCGTCAGCGTCGTCCTGCTCGACACCACCGCCACCGACGACCCCGCCGGGAAGGCGGCGATCGAGCCGGTGCCCGCGGCCGAGTTCCGCGAGAAACTGGTCCGCTTCAACGGGATGTACCCGGGGATCGAGGACGCGCAGATCGAGCGCTACCACCGCACGTACAACCACAACCGGCTGACCGCCCGCGAGCACGATCCGGGCGAGACGGCGGCGCGCGTGGTGTTCGTCCAGGCCATCGGCGAGGACACCGTCCCCGGCACCGCCGAGTTCTGGCGCCGCCGCGCGCGGGGCGAATTCGAGGTGGTCCCCGCGGACTGCGGGCACTGGGACATGCTGGAAAGCGACGCGCTGCCGCTGGTCGCCGAGATCATCTCGGCCGAGCTGGCGGCCCGATGACGTCGATCGCCCGCCGCGTCCACGACCGGGCCCTGCGGCACCCGGACGCCCTCGCCGTGTCCGACGGCGACCGCAGGCTCACCTACGCCGAGCTGAACGCGGGAGCCGCCACCGTCGCGGAAGCTTTGTCCCACCGGGGAATCCGCCCGGGCGACGCGGTCGCCGTCGGGCTGCCACGCTCGGCGGAACTGATCCAGGTCATGCTGGGCGTGCTGCGCCTCGGCGGCCAGGTCGTCCCGCTGGACCGGCAGAGCCCGCCCGCGCGCCGCGACGTCATCCTCGCCGACGCGGGCGCGGCCGCCGTCGTCAGCGACGAACTGCCCGGCATCGCTCCGGCCGAACTGCTGGCCGGAAGCGCGGAGGCCGGCGTGCCCGCCGAACCCGCACGGGCGTCGTTCCTCTTCGCCACCTCCGGCACGACCGGGCGGCCCAAGGGTGTCGAGGTCCGCGACGCCGGGGTCCTGCGGCTCGCCGAACCCGGCTGGCTCGATATCGGCACGCGGTTCGCCTGCCTGGCCAACCCCGCGTTCGACGCGCTCAGCTTCGAGGTCTGGGTGCCGCTGCTGACCGGCGGCACGTGCGTCGTGCTCGACGACGAAACCGTCCGCGACCCGCAGGCCTTCGCCGACGCGCTGGTCCGCGAGCGCATCGACACGATGTTCGTCACCGCGACGCTGTTCAACGCGGTCGCCGAGACCGTGCCGGGCAGCTTCGCCACGGTGCGCCGCGTCGTCATCGGCGGCGAGCAGCTCAACGCCCCGCTGATCCGCCGCTGGTACCGGGCCAACCCGGACGCGCCGACGCGGCTGCAGAACGGCTACGGCCCGACCGAGACGACGACGTTCGCGCTCAGCTACGCCATCCCGCGCGGCTTCGACGGCGACGTCGTGCCGATCGGCCGCCCGCTGCCCGGCACCGGTGCGGTCGCGGTGACGCCGGACGAACGCGTGGCCACCGAAGGCGAGGTCGCCGAGCTGTACCTCTCCGGAGCCGGCGTCGCCCTCGGCTACCGCGGCCTGCCCGCGGAGACCGGGCGGCGGTTCGTCCGGCTGCCGTGGTTCGACGAGGGCCGCGCCCGGTTCTACCGCACCGGCGACCTGGTCCGGGTGCTGCCGGGCGGCCGGTACGCCTACGTCGGCCGGACCGACCGGCAGGTGAAGGTCCGCGGGTTCCGGGTCGAACCGGGCGAGCTGGAGCAGCGGCTCCTGGCCCACCCGGAGATCCGGCAGGTCCACGTGGCCGTGCGCCGCGCGACCACGGCCGAGCTGCTCGCCTTCGTCGTGGCCGGTGACCTGTCCTTCGAGGCGTACGAAGCACATCTGGCCGAGACCGTACCGGCCTACATGCGGCCGCACCACGTGTTCCGCCTCGGCGCACTGCCGCGGAACGCGAACGGGAAGGTCGACGAAGCCGCGTTGCTGGCGGGCGGGTTCTCGTCCTGGCGGCCGGACACCGGCGGCGACGCGACGGCGTGGGAGCGCGAAGTCCTGGCCGTCGTCACGGAGATCCTCGGCGTCCCGGACCTCCGTCCCGGCGACCGGTGGCTGCGGTCCGGTGGCGACTCGCTCAAGGCGCTGCGCCTGCGGTTCGCGATCCGGGAACGCTGGGGCGCGGACCTGGCGCCGTCGGTCGTGCAACGCGGCACCTTCGCCGATCTCGCCGCGGCGATCTCGGGGGCGGGCCGCGCGGTCTACCCGGAGCCGGCCCCACCGGCCGGCGCGGCCACCGCACCGGCCACCGGTGAACAGCAGCGGCTTTGGCTCGTGCAGCACCGCGATCCGGCCTCCACGGCGTACCACGTGCCGCTCGCGTTCCGGATCACCGGTGCCCCCGACATCGAGGCGTTGCGCCGGGACGTGCGCAGCCTGGTCGAACGGCACCCGGCGCTGCGCACCGCGTTCGAGGCCACCCCCGACGGCCTGCGGCAGGTCACGAAACCGGCGTACGACCCGTGGACCGAGCCCGGCGAGGACTTCTTCACCGCGCCCTTCGACCTCGCCTCGGGCCGGCTGCTGCGCGCGGCCTGGCGTCCCGACGGCACGTTCCTGCTGTGCCTGCACCACATCGCGGTCGACGGCTGGTCGCTCAACATCCTGCTCCGGGAGCTGTCCGGCGCCGCACCGCGGCCGGAGGCGCACACGCCACTCGACTTCGCCGCGTGGCAGTCCAGCTGGTACGCCTCCCCCGGCTACCGCGCCCAGCTGACCGAACGGTCCGACGACGCCGAGCCCCTCGGCGGAGCGTCCCTGGCCGGGCGGCTGCACACGACCCGCATCGGCCGCGAACGCGTCGACGAGTGGGCCGGCGAGCTGGGCTTGACCCGGTTCCAGCTCCTGCTGGGCGTGTTCGCGTGGAGTCTCTACGCGGTGACCGGGCGGACCCGGCCGCGGATCGCCGCGCCGGTGGCGAACCGGCCGGTGCGCGAGTTCGAAGACAGCGTCGGGATGTTCGCCAACACCGTGCGGGTGCCGCTTTCGGTGGACCCGCACGAGGACCTGGACACCCAGCTCCGGCGGCTCGGCGAGGCGGCGGGGGCGGCGCTGGACGACCAGGACGTCGCGTTCGCCGATCTCGCCCCCGCCTACGCGGCCTTCGACTACCTGTTCGTCCTGGAGAACACCGACTTCGGCGCGCTGCGGCTGCCGGGCTGCTCCGTCAGTCCACAGTGGATCGAAGCGGCCGAAGCCAAGTGCGCGCTCACGCTGTCGGTCGTGGAACGCGCCGACGGCTTCGACTGCCTGTGGGAGTACGGGGAAGGCCACTTCACCGAAGCCGAGGCCACGGCCCTCGGCGAAGTCTTCGACCGCGCCCTGCACGGCGACGCCCGGACCCCGGATCGCCGTGACCACGGCCGTGGTGCCGCCACCGGACTGACGTGGGAGACCGTCGCGGAGGGCTTCGCGCGTCAGGTCGCGCGGACGCCAGGCACCCCGGCGCTGACCGGCGACACGACGCTGACCTACGCCGAACTGGACGCGCACGCGGCCCGGCTCGCCGCCACCCTGCCCGCGGACGCCACCGACATCGCGCTGTACTTCCGGCCGTCGGCCGAGCACGTCGTCGCGCTCCTCGCCCTGGCCCGGCTGAACATCACCGCCGTGCCCCTGGACCCGGCGTACCCGCCGGACCTGCTGCGCGCCATGCTCGACCGCGTCCGGCCGCGCTGCGTCCTGCTCGCCCCGGGGGAAACGTTCGAGACCGACGTCGAGCGGCGGTTCGTCACGCTCACCGGCGGCCCGGTGCCGGACGTCCCGGTCCGGCACGCCGGACGGCCGCTCTACACGCTGTTCACCTCGGGCTCGACCGGCGTGCCCAAGGGCGTGCGCGTCCCGGACCGCACCCTGGCCAACCTGCTGCAGTGGCAGGACGCCCCGCCCGCGGCGACGCAGCAGTTCTCGATGCTGTCGTTCGACGTGTCGTTCCAGGAGATCTTCACGACGCTGTGCGGCGGCGGCCGGCTGCACCTGATCCGCCCGGAGTGGCGGCACGACGTCCCGGCGCTGCTGGCGCAGCTGGAGACGGCCGGGATCGAACGGATCTTCCTGCCGTACGTGGCCTTGCAGCTGCTCGCCGAGCACGGCGTCCGGCTCGGGCGGTACCCGGCGCGGCTGCGGGACGTGATCACCGCCGGGGAGCAGCTGGTGTGCACGCCGGCGATCCGCCGCTGGTTCGCCGGGCTGCCCGGCGCACGCCTGCACAACCACTACGGCCCGACCGAAACCCACGTCGTCAGCGCGCTGACCCTGGACGGCGATCCCGCGGCGTGGCCCGACCGGCCCGCCATCGGCCGCCCGGTGGCGAACGCGGTCCTGCGGGTCGCCGACGCCGCGGGCGCGCCGCTGCCGCCGGGACAGGTGGGTGAGCTGCTCATCGGCGGTCTCGCGGCGAACCGCTGCTACCTCGGCGAAGCGGCTCCGGAGAAGTTCGCCGAGCTGCCGGAGCTGTACTACCGCAGCGGCGACCTCGCGCACTTCGACCGTGCCGGGCTGCTGCACTTCGACGGCCGGGCCGACCGGCAGGTCAAGCTCAGCGGCCACCGCCTCGAACTCGGGCAGGTCGAGGCGGCGCTGCTGCGGCACCCGGACGTCGTCAACGCGGTCGTCGCGGCCGAGGGCGACCGGCTGACGGCGTTCCTGGAGTGCCGCCGGACGCCTTCCGCCGCGCAGCTGGCCGATTTCCTCGTGCCGCTGCTGCCGCCGCACGCGCGGGTGGACCGCTTCCGCGTCGTCGACGCCCTGCCGCGCACGCCGAGCGGGAAGCTCGACCGGGACGCCGCTCCCCGGACGCCGGGGACGGATCTCCACCGGACGGCCGTCCGGCCGTCGAGTGAGCTGGCGGCGCTGTTCGAGGAGGTGACCGGCGCGCCGATCGGTCCCGACGAGACGTTCTTCGCCGCCGGCGCCAGTTCGCTGTCGCTGATGCGGTTCCACCTGCGCTGCGCCGAAGCCGGGTACCGGTTCACCGTGGCGGACCTCTTCGAGCACGTCACCCTCCGGGACCTGACGCGGCACCTCGAGAGCGGCCCGGCGCCGGCCCGGGCCGCGGGCCCCGGTTCCGCCGATGAGCCGGTGGCGGTCGTCGGCATGGCGGTGCGGGTGCCCGGCGCGCGGGACCTGGCCGCCTTCTGGGACCTGGTCGTTTCGGGTCGCCGGGGCATCGAGGAGTTCCCGGCGGCGGACGGCCTGGTCGGCGCGCGCAGCATCCTGGCCGACCCGCTGGCGTTCGACCCGGAGCACTTCGGGATCAGTCACCGCGACGCGGCGCTGATGGACCCCCAGCAGCGGCAGCTGCTGATGGCCTGCGTGGAAGCCTTGGCGCACGCCGGGATCACTTCGGGTGCCGGCGTCGGGCTGGTCGCGGGCTGCGGGGAGAACACCTACTTCCGGCAGATGCTGCGCGAGGCCGACCCGGCGGCCCTGCCCGACGGCTTCCAGCTGGCCCTGCACCACGAGAAGGACTTCCTCGCCACGAAGGTCGCCTACCACCTCGACCTGACCGGGCCCGCGTTGACGACCCAGACCGCGTGCTCGAGTTCACTGGTCGCGGTCCACCAGGCGGCGGGGATGCTGCGCGGCGGCGAGGCCGACGTGATGCTGGCGGGCGGCGTGCTCGTCGACGTCACCCTGGCCGAGGGGTACCGGTACCGGCCGCAGCACATCTTCTCGGCGGACGGGCACTGCCGCCCGTTCAGCGACGACGCGGACGGCACGGTGGGCGGCAGCGGCGTCGGCGTGGTGGTGCTGAAGCCGCTTTCGGCGGCCCGGCGGGCCGGCGACACGGTGTATGCGGTGCTCACGGGGTCCGCCCTGACCAACGACGGCGCGGTGAAGCAGGGCTACAGCGCACCGTCCCCGGCCGGGCAACGCTCGGCGATCCGGGCCGCTCTCCGGCGGGCCGGCCGCTCCGGCGCGGACGTCGGCTACGTCGAGGCGCACGGGACCGGGACCCGCCTCGGCGACCCGATCGAGGTGGCGGCCCTGCGCGAGGCGATGCCCGAGGCGGCGGCGTGTGCGTTGTCCTCGGTGAAGAGCCAGGTCGGCCACCTGGGCGCGGCGGCGGGGGTGGTGAGCCTGATCCGCGCGGTCCTGGCGGTGCACCACGGCGTCCTCCCGCCGACGGCGGACTTCCGCGCGCCCAACCCGGCGGTGGACCTGGGGCCGTTCCGGGTGCCGACCCGGGCGGAGCCGTGGCCGGCGGGCCCGCGCGTGGCGGGGGTGAGCAGCTTCGGCATCGGCGGAACGAACGCGCACGTGGTGCTGGAGTCGGTCCGCCCGGTGCCGCCCTCGCGCCCGGATCCGGTGCGGTGCCTGGTGCTTTCGGCTCGCAGCGCGGCGGCGGCGCGCCTCGATGCGGCTCGGGTGGCGGACTACCTGGCGGCCCACCCGGAGTCCTATCTGGACGTACTTCGGCACCTGCAGACCGGCCGCCCGGAGGGGCGCTGGCGCATGGCGGCGGCCTGCGCGGACGCCGCCGCGGCGGTCGAGTGGCTCCGCACCGCCGAGCCGCAAGAGGTGCCCAGCGCGGCACCCGTACGGGAAAGCGCCGTTCCCGACCCGGCACCTGCACGGCAAGAAGCCGCTCCAGACCCGGCACCCGCACGGCAAAAAGCCGTTCCCGACCCGGCACCTGCACGGCAAGAAGCGGCTCCCGACCCGGCACGGTCATGGGAAAGTGCCGCCGAACCGGCTGCCGCTTGGCCGGGCGGCGCTCCCGTCGACTGGGGCCAGGCCCCCGCCCCAGCGCCGTGGGACTTCCCGCCGCCCGCCTTCGCCGCGCGCGACTTCGACTTCCCGCGCCGGGCCGCCGTCGGACGGCTGCCCGAAGCCGAGTGGCTGCACCAGCCCACCTGGGTCCGCCTGCGCCGCGCGGCCACCGCCACCCCCACTGATCGCGTCCTCGTCATCTGCGGCGAAGGCCCGCTCACCGCCCCCGCCCTCGACAGCGCCTATCCGCGCGTCGTGCGGGTCCACGTCGCCGACCGCTTCGCCCGCCTCGGGCCCGACACCTTCGAAGCCGACCCGGCCGACACGACCCACCTCCGCCAGGTGCTGGATGCGTTACCGGCCACCGAAATCGACTGGCTGCACACCCTCCCCCTCGGCATCACCGGCCCCGTCGGCGAACAGTCACTGGACCGGGCGCGCCGGGCCTGCCTCGACACGCCCGCCGCTCTCCTGCGGGCCGCCCACGACCGTCCACTCAGGACGTGGTGGCTCTCCGCCGGTGCCGCGCCCGCGAACGGCGCCGTCACGCGCCCGGAAGCCGGGCTGCTGGCCGGGATCACCGCCGTCGGCCCGCAGGAAAGCGGCATCCCCGGCCACTGGGTCGACCTCGAAAGGCCCGATCTGGACCGAACCGCCGACCTGCTCACCGGCCCCACCCCGCCGGCGCGGGTCGCCCTCCGCAACGGCTTCTGGTGGACGCAGGACAGCGCGCCCGTCGCCGCCACCGAGGTCGGGCTCCACGACGGCACGTACCTGGTCCTGGGCGGCACCGGCGGCATCGGCACCGCGATCGCCGAGGAGCTGCTGGCCCGCACCGGCGGCCGCGTCATCCTGCTCGCGCGCCACCCCTTCCTGCCCGAGGCCCTCAAACCGTGGGCGGACCGCGTCGACCTGCTCGCCGCCGACCTCACCACCGTCACCACCGACGCGATCCCCGCTCCCCTCGCCGGGATCGTGCACGCGGCCGGGACACCGGCCGGCGGTCTGATCGCCACCCGCGGCGAAAGCACGGCGACCGGAAAACTCGCCGGCGCTCTCCTCGTGGAACGGCTCATCGAACGCGACCGGCCGGAGTTCGCCGTCTCCTGCTCGTCGCTGTCCGCGCAGTTCGGCGGCACCGGCCAGCTCGACTACGCCGCGGCCAACGGGTTCCTCGACGCGCTCGCCCACCGCGACGGCCCGACCGCCCGGCTCGCCATCGGCTGGGACGTCTGGCGCGACAGCGGGATGGCCGTCACGGCACTGGAAACCGATCCCCGGCACCAGGCCCACCTGGCCGTCGGCCTGAGCGACGCCGAGGGCCGGCGCACCTTCGCCCGCGCGCTGGCGACGGGTCTTCCGCACGTCCTGGTCGCGACGACCGGCCTCGACGCCGCCCGGACCTTCCACGAACGCGACACCACGCCGGCGGCGAAACCGGCCGCGGCGGACCTGACCGAGGAAGTACGCGCCCTCCTGGGCGTCGCCGAACTCGATCCGGACGTCCCGCTGTACGACCTCGGCGCCGACTCCCTCACGTTGCTGGACGTCGTCGACTCGGTGAAACGCCTGTACGGCGTCGACCTCGACCTCGCCTGGCTCGGCCCGGAGGTCACGATGTCGGCGTTGCTGGCGAAGCTCGCCCAAGCTGCCGACGCCGGCGAAGTGGTCGTGCAGGTCTGGCGCGAAGGCAGCGGCGAACAAGCCGTCTGCCTCGTGCACCCCGTCGGCGGGGACGTGCACGCCTACCGCGCGCTCGTCGAAGCCCTCCCGCCCGGGCTCGGCGTCTGCGTGATCGCCGACCCGGCGCTCGGCCGGCCGGAACCGCCCGGCTGGCCGGTCGCCGACCGGGCCCGCCGGTACCACGCGGCGCTGCGCGCGCAGTTCCCCGGCCGCACCTGGCAGCTGGCCGGGTGGTCGTTCGGCGCCTGGGTCGCGGCCGGTATGGCCGCCGAAGCCGAGGCGGCCGGGCAGCCGGTGCGGGCGCTGCACCTGATCGACCCGCCGCCGCCCGGCGCGAGCGCCGCCGACTACAGCGACGCGCAGCTGGAGACGGTCTTCGAGCGCGAGCTGGGCGCCTCCGGCGGCACCGCGGGCGAGCACGCCCGGCGGCTGGCCCGGGCGTGCCGGGCCAACCTGCGCAGCATGGCCGGGCACGAGCTGCCCCGGCTGGCCGTGACACCCAGCCACGTCTGGCTCGCCACCGAACCCGAGCCCGGCCTGCCGGTGGCCGGCCGCGACGGCTGGCGCGCCCTGCTGCCCGAGCCGAGCGGCTGGCACGAGCTGCCGGCCACCCACTACGGCATCGTGCGCGCCCCGCACGTCACCGAAGTGGCCGCCGCCATCGAACGGTGAGACCCACCGGAGGAAAGGAAACCATGGAGCAGTACGAACTCGACGCCGTCAAGCGGATCACGACGCGGCCGGCGCGCGACTACCGGACCCTGGCGGTGCGGGGCCTGACCCCGGTGCTCGGCGCCGAGGTCTCCGGCCTCGACCTGACGCGGGAACTGACCGAAGAGCAGCTCACCGAGCTGAAGACGGCATTCCTGGACCACCACGTGCTGGTGTTCCGCGACCAGGACATCTCGGTGGAGGACCACAAGCGCCTGGCCGCGAGCTTCGGCGAGCTGCGCCCGGTCAACCCGCCGCCCGAGCACGGCGACCCGTACATCCTCGAGGTCGCGACCGCGCCGGAGTCGGCCAACGTCTTCGGCAACGGCTGGCACGCCGACGGCACCGCCGACGCCGAGCCGTCACTGGGCTCGATGCTCCACATCACGCGGGTGCCCGAGCCGGGCAGCGGCGGCGACACGCTCTTCGCGAACATGCACCTGGCGTACGACATGCTGTCGCCGAAGCTCAAGGAGCTGCTGACCGGGCTCACCGCGATCCACGACGGCGCGCACGCCTTCCGCGGCCACAAGATCCCCGAAGGGTACGAGCCGCCGGTGAGCGAGCACCCGGTGGTGGTGCGGCACCCCGAGACCGACCGGCCCCTGCTGTTCGTCAACCCGGCCTACACCTCGCGCATCCCGCAGCTGTCGGCCGACGAGAGCCAAGCGGTGCTCGACCTGCTGTTCTCGGTCGTGCCGAACCGGCCGATGCTCGCGTGCCGCGTGCGCTGGGAGCCGGACACGCTGGTGTTCTGGGACAACCGCTGCGTCCAGCACCACGCGACGTACGACTACTACCCGCACACCCGCTTCGGTCACCGCGTCGCGATCAACGGCGGCCCGCTCAAAGGCTGACCCCGTCTTCCCCGAGGAGCGCTGTCCCATGTCGTCCGAACCCGTGGTGGACGTCCGCGATCCGGCCGTCCTCGACGACCCGATGCGCGGCTACGACCGCATCCTCGCCGCGTCGCCGGTCTGCCGCGCCCGGCTGCCGAACGGCGTGGAAGGCTGGCTGGTCACCGGCAGCGCCGAGGTGCGCGCCGTGCTGGCGGATCCGGCCGTGCGCAACGACCCGGCCGGCCTGCCGGGTCAGGGCGCGCAGACGCAGGAGGAGGCGTTCCTCGCGCTGGGCACCCCCCGGGAGCACCTGCCCTACCTGCGGGCGAGCCTGCTGAGCCTCGACGGCGCCGAGCACACGCGCCTGCGTCGCAGCATCAGCCACGCGTTCGGCGCGTCGCGGGTCGCCGCGTTGCGCCCGCGGGTGCAGCAGATCGTCGACGAGCTGCTCGACGGCCTGGGCGGCACGGCGAACCTCCTGGACGAGTACGCCTACCCGCTGGCGATGGCGGTGGTGTGCGAACTGGTCGGGGTGCCCGAAGCGGACCGGGCGGACTGGTACCGCTGGGGCAAGGTCCTGGTCGACGGCGACCCGGCGCGGATCACGCCGACGCTGGGTGAGATGTTCGCCTACTGCCACGCTCTGGTGGACCGCCGCCGGGCCGAGCCGCGGGACGACCTGCTCAGCGAGGTCGTCGCCCAGGACGACTTGACCGACGTCGACGTCGTGGCCCTGATCGTGTTCCTGGTGCTGGCCGGCCACGAGACGATGGCGAACATGCTGGCCAACGCGGCGCTGGCGCTGATGCGCGACCCGGCGCAGCGGGAGCTGCTGCGCCGCGAGCCCGAGCTGTGGCCGGCGGCGGTGCGCGAGCTGGTCCGCACGGACGGCCCGGTCCAGCTGGCCCGCTTGCGGTACGCGGCCACCGACCTGGTGGTCGGTGGCGTGCCCATTCGCGCGGGCGACGCGGTGCAGGCGGTGCTCGGCGTGGCCAACCGCGACCCGCGGCAGTTCGCCTGCCCGCACCAGGCGGACATCCGCCGGCAGGCCGAGCACGGCGGCCGGGAAGGCAGCGTGGGATTCGGCTGGGGGCCGCACTTCTGCCTCGGGGTCGCGCTGGCGAAGCTGGAGGCGGAGGTCGCGCTGCGGAGCTTGTTCGAGCGCTTCCCGGAGGTGGCGCCGACGGGTGAGGCGGCGTGGGTGCCGCTGCCGCGCGCCCGGCACCGGGTCGCGTTGGCGGTGCGGCTGCGGTGAACACCCCTGATGTTTCGGTCATCCTGCCCTGCGCCGGGCTGGGCACGCGGTTCGGAGCGCCGTACGCGAAGGAACTGCACTGCCTGGCTCCCGGGGTCACCGTGCTGGACCGCAGCCTCGAAGCCGTGGTGGAACTGGTGAAGAGCGGGCTCAGCGTGCGCGTGGTCGTCGTGATCGGCCCGCACAAGCTGGACACGGTGAAGTACCTGGCGCGCTACGCCGGGACCTTCCAGCTGGTCTTCGTCTACCAGGACGACGTGGCCGAGCCGGGGCTCGACGGCGCGATCCGGTGCGCCCTGCCGCTGACGCGGGGACCGGTGGCGCTCGTCCTGCCCGACATCGTCGTCAGCGGCGTCGACAGCCTGCTTTCCGCGCTGCGGCAGGCGACGTGGCGGGCTGGAGCGTGGTGGCCGCCGAGGAGCGGGATTTCGGCGTGTTGCGGCAGATGGGCGCCCTGACGGTTGCCGGCGGGGACGGCTTCGTGACCGTCGAGGCCGCCGCGGAAAAGCCGGCCGACCCGGCGGGCTTCAACGCGCTCTGGGGCATGGTGGCGGTCACCGAGGACCAGGCCCACCGGCTGCCGGACGTGGCGCGGCGGGACGCGGACAGCCCGCTGGCCGGGGCGCGCGCCCTCATGGTGGCGCGGATCGTCAACTACAACACCACCGAGGGGTGAGCATGCTCGACGACGTGGTGGCGGCGCTGGACACCGTCCTGCCGCGGCTGGCCGCGGTCACCGGCACGCCCGGGGTCGCCGTCGCGGTCGCGACGAGCGACGACCTGCGGACGGCCGCGACCGGGTTCGCGGACCTGGCGGCGCGCACGCCGATGACCGCCGAGATGGCCGCGCCGGCGGGCTCGCTCACCAAACCGGTCACCGGCCTGGCTTTCCTGCAGCTCGTCGAGGCGGGCATGGCCGGGCTGGACACCCCGGTCGACCAGGTGCTGCCCGCCGGACTGCGCGGTCCCGGTGCGGCGCCCGCCACCACCGCCATGCTGGCGGCGCACCAGGGCGGCTATTCCAGCGACATCGTCACCGCGGTCTCGCCCGCCGCGCCGGCCGAGCCGATCCTCGATTACGTCCGCCGCCGGCACGAGAGCGGCCGCGCCGTCGAGTACGGCGGGGCACTGCCGCTGGTGACGGCCCCGGGGTCCTATTCGTACTCCAGCTTCGGTGTCGGGGTGCTCGGCGGCGTGGTCGAGCACCTGGCCGGCGAACCGTACCGGGCCCGCGTCGAGCGGGACGTGTTCGCCGCGGCCGGGATGCGGAGCACGAGCGTCGACGACGGCACGGGGAACACCGCCGGCGCCACCGGGTACCTCGCCTTCGGCGACTGGTGCCTGCCGAGCCCGCCCCTGCGGACGGCGGCCTACCCGGGGGTCGGGATGCACACCAGCGCCGCGGACTTCGCGCGGCTGCTGCAATCCCTGCTGCGCACCGCCCGCGGCGAGCGCGGGCTGGTCGGCCCGGACTCGCTCGCGGCCATGGTGACCCCACGGGCCGAGCGCCCGAGCCCGCACGGCGTCCGCTCGTTTTCCGGCCTGACCCTCGAACTCGCCGATCCGGCGCTGGGCGAGGACTGGTGGTGGGGGCACACCGCGGCGTTCCCGTGGGGCTTCTGGTGGGAAGCGCGGGTCTGGCCGCACCGCGACCTGGCCGCGGTCGCGGTCGGCAACCGGTGGGACATGGCCAGGTTCCACAACCCCGCGACCCGCAGCGCGCCCGGGCTGGCCGTGGAGTGGGCGGGCCGCTGGGCGGTGTCCGGCCCGCCGGCGAAGCTCCCGGACATGGACGGGCGGCCCCGGTGGACCGGTCCCCGGCCCACGCCGGAAAGCTCGCACTGGATGGGCGTCCTGGTGGGCGAACGCACCCACGGCCTGCTCGGCGTGCCCGGCCCGCTGCCGGTCGCGACGCTGACCGGCGGCGCGTGCTCCCTCGGCGACGGCGACGCGGACGGCTGGGACCCGGTCGCGTTCGGGCGCGGCGTGGAACAGGCGCGCGCGGTGGCGCCGGACCCGGCCGCGCTCGGGGTGCTGGGCCGGGAGCTGGGCCCGGCCGCGGCACTGTGGATGCTGGAGTGCGGGGCGTCGAGTGCCGACGTCACGATGCCGGTCGGCTTCTACGCCGGGGCATCGCGGTGACGCGGGTACTGCTGTCGACGTACGGGACGCGTGGCGACGTCGAACCGCTCGTCGCCCTCGCGGTCCAGCTGCGGGCGCTCGGCGCCGACGTGCGGATGTGCACCCCGCCGGACGAGGAGTTCACCGACCGGCTGGCCGGTCTCGGGATCGAGCCGGTGCCGGTCGGGCCACCGGTGCGGGCGTTGATGCGCGCGACAGCTCCCCCGACGCCGGCGGAACTGACCCGGTACCGGGCCGAGCTGCTCGAAACGCAGTTCGACGTCTTGCCCGCGGCGGCCGACGGCTGCGGCGCGCTGGTGGCGGCCGGCCTGGCGCAGGTCGCCGCGCGGTCCGTGGCCGAAGCCGCGGGCATCCGCTACGTCTACGCGACCTACGCGGCGGTCAACCTGCCGTCGCCGCACCACGCGCCGCCCCCGCGGCCCGGCTGGCCGGAGCCCGAGGGCGCGGACAACGCGACGCGGTGGGAACTGGACGCCCAGCGGGTGAACGCGCAGTTCCGCGAACCGCTCAACGCGCACCGGGCCGCACTCGGCCTGCCGCCGGTGGACAACGTGCGCGACCACGTCTACTCCGCTCGGCCGTGGCTGGCGGCCGACCCGGTGCTGGGACCGGCCACCCCGGACCTCGAAGTGATCCAGACGGGTGCGTGGACTTCGCCGGACGAGCGGCCGCTGCCGGCCGAGCTGACGGCGTTCCTGGACGCGGGGCCGCCGCCGGTCTACGTGGGCTTCGGCAGCATCGGCCCGGCACCGGACATCGCCCGCTGGTCGGTCGAGGCGAGCCGCGCCCGGGGGTACCGGGTCCTCGTCTCCCGCGGCTGGGCGGAGCTGGCCGTGGACGACTGCTTCGCCATCGGCGACGTCAACCACCAGCGCCTCTTCGGCAAGCTGGCCGCGGTCGTCCACCACGGCGGCGCGGGCACGACGCAGACGGCCGCCCGGGCGGGCGTGCCCCAGGTGGTGGTCCCGATCCGCCTGGCGGACAACCCGTACTGGGCCGGCCGGGTGGCCGCGAACGGGGTCGGCGCGGCTCTCGACGGCCCGACGGCGACGTCGGAGGCACTGACCGCGGCGTTCGACACGGCGCTGGCACCGGAAACCGCGGCACGGGCGAAGGCGCTGGGAGCGCAGGTCCGCACCGGCGGCGCGGCGACGGCCGCACGCCTGCTGCTCGACGAGCTTCGGTAGCGAGATGCGGCCGATCGGGTGAACTCCGCCCCCAGCCCTCAACCGGGGCGGAGGTCCGGAGTGGACGGTGCGTACCGCCACCGAAACCAGCAGGAGGAAACCGTGCGGAACCACCGACTGCCCACCCTGGCCGGAGCGGCGCTGCTCGCCGCCTTCGGCACGGTCGCCGTGGCCCCGGCCGCGTCGGCAGACGACGCCTACGCCGAGATCGTCAACTGCAGCTACCAGGGCGCGATCCGCTGCGGCTACGGAGGCGTGACCAACGGCCACACCCGGGTGTACGCGTGCGACACCTTCAGCGACGGCTACGGCTTCCGCACCGAGTGGCGGACCCGCAGCGGCGGCGGTTCCGGCGTGGACGACGCCAACGGCAGCAGCTCCGGCTGCAGCGCCAAGATCCCGGGCACCTCCGACAACCCGGTGACCATCTTCCGCGTCTGCCAGAAGACGCCCAACTGGCAGTGCTCGAACTGGCAGAACGCCTGATCCACCGGCGCCGTCAGGGCTCTCGACCGTCCACAGGGGAGCTCCCGGCGGCGCCCGGGGCGAGGTGCCAGACCTCGTCCATGGGCGTCCACCAGGCGCCCCCTTCGCGCGGGGAAAGTGATTCCTGGCACGGGTCGGTCAACGCCCACCAGCGCTGCGTTTCGGGGTCCGCCGCGATGCGGGCCTGATCGGCGTCGTGGTCTTCGCCGACGTATTCGTAGTACCCGAAGAGCAGGTCGTCGTGGCGGAAGATGGTGAAGTTGCGGATGTTGGCTTCCCGCAGCGTCCGTTCGACGCCGGGCCAGACCGCGGCGTGCAGCCGCAGGTACTCCTCGCGCCGCTCCGGGCGCAGGCGGATCAGCATGCCGTAGCGCTGGACCATGGAACTCCTTCCGGACGCCGGTGGCGTCACCGATCGAGGCGGCGGCCGGGGTCACCGGATGCCGGGCGGCGTGCGAGCCACGCCTCGGTGATGTGGTCGAACATCGCCTTCGCCGCGCCGTCCCCGTCCCCGGCCGAGATCCGTTCGTAGACGCGGCGGTGCCCCTGGTTCGAGGCCACGCACAGGGCGCGCTCGCTCGGGCCCACGTAGCGGGCAGTGTTGACGACCTGGCTCTCCAGCGCGCGCACCACGCCCCGGGCCAGGCGGTTGCCCGAGACCTGCATGATCGTGTCGTGGAACGCGAGGTCCTGCTCGCGGTAGGCGACCGGATCGTCGACGAGTTCGTCCATCAGGTCCACCAGCTCCCCCAGCCGGGCGACGACGTCCGGGCCGGCGGTCCGGGCGGCGACCAGCGCCATGTCCGCCTCGAGCAGCCGGCGCGTCACCACCAGGTCGTCCAGCACGGCCGAGGTCTCGTCCTCGGCGATCACCGCGGCCAGGACGAGCTCGTCGAGCATGTTCCACATCGACGCCGGGTTCACCACCGTCCCCGCGCCTTGGCGGACCTGGACCAGGCCTTTCGCCTGCAGCAGCTTCACCGCCTCGCGGACCACGGTCCGGCTCACCGCGAAGCTCTCGCACAGCACCGGTTCGGCGGGCAGCGACGTCCCGGGCGGGTGGACCCCGCGCACCACGCGTCCCACGAGTTCGGCGGTGACCGCGCTCGCCAGGTTCGCGGGGCGGCGCACCCAATCGGGGGCAGCGGGTTGCCGGTCTGATGCCGTCATCGTTCCTCCGGTCGCACTGCGCCGACCTTCGCCGAACGCAGGTGAAGCTTACACAGCGCGGGCGTTGACGTCATACGTCATACGAGTTACGTTTTTGCGCACTGAGCCGGGCCACTCCCCGTCCGGCCACCGTCTGGAGAAGTGAGCAGCGATGAAGCAGCGCACACTATTCTCGGCCGCCCTGGTCGCGGCGTTGGCGTTGACCGCGGGCTGCGGAAGCGCCGCCGGCCCGGCCGCCCCCACCGGCGACGCGAGCGGCAAGCTCGTGGTCTGGGACTGGAAGTCCGGCGACGCGAAGGCCGCGAGTTACGTGGCGAAGGCCAAGGCCGAGTTCGCCAAGCAGCACCCCGGCGTCACCGTCGAGTTCGTGGCCCAGCCCTACGACCAGTACTACACATTGCTGGGCGCGGCGATCCAGGCCAAGAGAGGGCCGGACGTCATGCTCTTCAACGGCGGTGGCCAGATCCGCGACCGGGTCGGCGACCTCGCGCCGCTGGACTCCTACGTCGCCGACGACCGCTCGCGCCTCAGCGGCTGGGACGCCTTCACCCAGGAGGGGAAGGTCTACGCCGAGCCGGTCACCCTGCAGGGACACCCCTTCTACTACGACAAGTCGCTCTACGAGAGGGCCGGGCTGAACCCCCAGGCGCCGCCCCGGACCTGGGAGGAGTTCGTCCGCGACTGCGGCACCATCGCCGCGAAGACCGGCGCGAAGTGCCTGGCGCTGGGCAACAAGGAAGGCGCCGGGATCCAGTTCTTCCTGTCGGCCGTGGGTTCGGCGACCCTGACGCCGCAGGAGGCCACCGACTGGATCGCCGGCAAGCGCGACTGGACCTCACCGGACGTCAAGCGCGTCTTCGAGCTGTGGAAGCAGGTCAACGACACCGGGCTGAACACCGACGGCCCGAACTCCACCGCGATGTTCAACGACGCGTTCGCGCTCTTCCAGTCCGGCAAGGCCGCGAACGTCATCGGCCTGATGTCCGACGTCGGGCACTGGAAGGACTTCGCCGAGTTCCTGGGCGCGGACAAGGTCGGCGTGATGACCACGCCGCTGGTCAACCCGGCCGCCACCCCGAGCCTCCCGTACGACGGCGGTATCGGCTACGCGGTCGCGAAGACCACGAAGGATCCCAAGCTGGCCGCGGACCTGGTCCGGGCGCTGAGCTCGACCGACGCCTTGAAGTCCTTCTACGCCGACAGCGGCGCGATCGCCGCGGACACGTCGATCGACGTGTCGGCGGGCGGACCGGCCGTGGCGACGATCGTCTCGGAGGTCAAGACCGGCAAGCCCGCCCTCCACGTCGCCCTTTCCTCGAAGACGCTCGACCTCATGGGCCGGCTCTCTCAGCAGCTGCTGAGCGGCTCGATCGGCGTCGACGAGGTGCTGCAGCAGCTGGCCGCGTCGGACAAGGGCTGACGGCGTGACCGGGTACTCTCCCGCTCCGGTGGACCGGGCTCCGGCCCGGCCCACCGGGGGACCCGCGCCGGTCCGGCGCGCCCCCCGCGGAACACGGCTCGAGCGCTTCGCGCCGCTCGTCCTCGTCGCCCCGGCCGTGCTGATCGTCCTCCTGCTGCGGCTGTGGCCGCTGCTGCTCGGCGTCAACTTCTCCTTCACCGGGGACGGCGCCCGCAACGGCACGGCCGTCGGTTTCGACAACTACGCGACGCTGTTCGGTGATCCGCTGTTCCACACCGCCGTGCGCAACGTCGGGCTGCTCGTGCTCCTGCTCCCGGTCGCCGTGGCCATCCCCGGCCTGCTCGCCACCTTCATCCACCTGAAGGTGCCGGGCCACCGGGTCTACCGCGGCGTCTACTTCTTCCCGGCCGTGCTGTCGCCGGTGATCGTCGGGGCGATCTTCAACCTGCTGCTGGCCTTCGACGGGCCGGTCAACGCCGTGCTGGGCCTCGTCGGCCTCGGCCCGGTGGACTGGCTGGGGAATCCGAGCGTGGCGATCTTCGCCGTCGTCGGGGTGCACGTCTGGGCGACGTTCGGCATGGCGCTGGTCGTCTTCCTCGCCGGTTTCTCCACTTTGGACGGCTCGCTGCTGGACGCGGCCAAAGTGGACGGTGCGTCGCTGCCGCAGACCATCCGGCACGTGATCGTCCCCGGTCTGTCCCGCACCATCCAGTTCGTCTTCGTCACCACGATGATCGGGATGCTGACCTCGATGTTCGGCCTGCTGTACGTGATGACCAACGGCGGCCCGGCCGGGTCGACCTACCTGCCCGAGTTCTACGTCTGGTTCCAGCAGGGGCACCTGAACCAGCCGGCGCTCGCCTCGGCGGCGTCCACGGTGCTGTTCCTCATCATGCTCGTGGTCGGGATGGCCCAGATCGGCATCCTGCGGCGCGCCGGAAAGGAGGACTGATGCGGGGTTCCCGGCTCACGAAGTGGCTCGCCGCCATCCCGATGGCCGCCCTCGCCCTGGCGACGATCTATCCCCTGCTGTTCACCGCGAACGTCGCCATGAAGGACCGCCGCGAGTACACCCTCGACCGGTTCGCGCCCGCCGGCGCACTCCGCTGGGACAACATCACCCGGGTGTGGACGAGCGTGGGGATGTCCCGGTACTTCCTCAACTCGGTCGTCGTCGTGGTGTGCTCGGTCGCGGTGCTGCTGCTGCTCGGGTCGATGGCGGGCTTCGCGCTCGGCCGCCTGCGCTTCCGCGGGTCGTCCGCGGTGTACCTGGGCATCCTCGCCGCGCTGTTCGTGCCGTTCCAGGTGATCATGGTCCCGCTCGCGCGGCTGATGGCGAGCACCGGGCTCATCGACACCTACCCGGGGCTGGTGCTCGCCTACGTGGCGCAGTTCCTGCCGTTCACGGTCTTCCTGATGACCAGCTTCTACTCGGCCGTGCCGCCGGAGATCGTCGACGCGGCCCGCGTCGACGGGTCGACCGTCTACGGCGTCTACTGGCGGATCATGCTCCCGCTGGGTGCCCCGGCGCTGCTGTCGGTCGGGGTGCTCAACGCGCTGTTCTGCTGGAACGACGTCCTGATCTCGCTGCTGCTGATGCCGTCGGCGGAGCACCGGACCCTCATGGTCGGGGTGACCGCGCTGCGCGGGCAGTACTCCGCCGACATCCCCACGTTCGCCTCCGGGGTGCTGATCGCCGCGGTGCCGGTGCTGCTCGTCTACCTGTTCCTGCAACGCCAAATCGCCGACGGGGTGACCGCCGGGTCCACGAAGGGATGAAATGCGCATCACTGGTTTCCGGGCCCTCACGACCGTCCAGGAGTGGGGCCGCCCGATCGGCGACGCCAACGGCGTGCACGCCGACGGTGTCCTCCGGATGCCGATCGTCGTCGTCGAGACCGACGAAGGTGTCACCGGCGTCGGGCTCGGTTCGCACGTGCAGGCGGAGACCGTCTTCGCCGCGCTCGAGGGCGAAGACCCGCGTGGCGTGACCGCTCTCTACGACCGGATGCTGCGGCGGACGTTCAAGGCCGGGCACGCCGGCGCGGTGTTCGGCACCATCGGCGCCTTCGACACGGCGTTGTGGGACATCAAGGCGCAGCTGGCCGGCGAACCGCTCTGGCGGCTGCTCGGTGGCCGGGACCGCCGCGTGCCCGCCTACGCCTCGGGTCTCGACATCGCCCTCGACGACGAAGAGCTGGCCGAGCTGTACCGGACCTACGCCGCCCACGGGCTGCGCGCGGCGAAGCTCAAGGGCGGCCTGGACATCGACCGCGACCGGCGCCGCCTCGGCCTCGTCCGCGACGTCCTCGCCGAGGCCGGCGCCACCCGCCCGGGCCTGATGCTGGACGTCAACGAGAACTGGACGCGCAAGCAGGCCGTCCGGCACGTCGGCGAGCTCGAACGGGCCCTCGACCTGACCTGGATCGAGGAACCCGTGCGGCGCTGGGACGTGGACGGCCACGCGGCCGTCGGCCGCGGCATCCGCGCCTCGGTCGCGACCGGGGAGAACCTCACCGGGCTGGAGCAGCACCGGCCGCTGATCGCGGCCGGCGCGGTCGACATCGTCCAGACGGCCGCGGGCTGGGGCGTCACCCACTTCCTGCGGGTCGCCGCCCTCGCCCACGCCCACGACCTGCCGGTGAGCCCGATCGGCACGACCCCGGTCGGGCTGGTACACGCCGCGACCGCGGTACCCAACCACCTGGTCACCGAGCTGCAGGACCTCCGGCCCCCGGTCGGCGTTTCCCTCGGCCACGAAATCGGCGACGGCGCGTTCATCCTCGGCGACGGGCCGGGCCTGGGCATCCGCCTCGACGAAGCGGCCATCACGGCCGCCGGCCACCGGCTCCCGGACCCGGCGTCCACCGGTTCGCACATCCGCCCGGACCGCGCCGGCTTCCACCTGCTCCCGGCGTCCGGCAACGGTGACCGCGCGTCAGTGGAGGCCTGAGGCCCCGTGATCGGAAGGCCGACACGCGTGTTTGGAAGGTCGACACGCGTGATGGGCGGGTCGACACGGGGCCGGCCGCCGTGTCGACCCTCGGATCACGCGTGCCGGCTCCCGGATCACGCGTGCCGGCTCCGGGATCACGCGCGGCTCAACCGACGGGGAACTTGACCGCGGTCAGCTCCTCCGAAACCGCCCACAGCCGCCGCTGGATCGACGGGTCGTAGGACTGCGGGCTGGAGGCGACCACCCGCGGGCGCCCGCGGTAACCGCCCGGGCCGGCCGGGCCGTAGTACTGGCCGCCGAGAGCGGCGGGGTCGGTGGCCGCGCGCAGGATCGGGAGGGCGCCGCGCTCCGAGCTCTGGGTGAACAGCGGGGCCACCACGGGGAAGAGCACGCGGGCCACCGCCGGGGAGTTGCGCATCAGCTCCGTCCGGGCCACGCCGGGGTGCGCGGCGATCGACGCCGTCGTGCCGTGCGGGGCGAGGCGGCGCTGCAGCTCGTAGGCGAACATCAGGTTGGCCAGCTTGGCCTGTCCGTAGGCCGCGACGCGGTCGTAGGAGTTCTCCCACTGCAGGTCGTCGAAGTGGATCTCCGCGCGGATGCGGTGGGCGATGCTGGCGACCGTCACCACCCGCGAGCCCTCGACCGGCAGCAGCAGGTCCAGCAGCAGGCCGGTCAGGGCGAAGTGCCCGAGGTGGTTGGTGCCGAACTGCAGCTCGAAGCCGTCCCGGGTGGTCTGCCGCGGCGGGTACATGACGCCGGCGTTGTTGATCAGCAGGTCGATCTTCGGCAGCGTGGCGTGCAGGTCGGCCGCCGCGGCCCGGACCGACTCCAGCGACGACAGATCCAGCTTCTGCACCGTGACGTCGGCGTCCGCGCCGAACCGCGCGGCCGCCTGCTTGCCCTTCTCGACGTCGCGGACGGCGAGCACCACCGTCGCCCCGCGCTCGGCCAGCACCTTCGCCGTGTCGAACCCGAGGCCGGTGTTGGCGCCGGTGATCACGGCCACGCGGCCGCGCTGGCTGGGGACCTCGCGCTCGGTCCAGTTGTCGCTCATGGCGGTCCTCCCGGGTCGCGGCCCTTTCGGACCGTCGGTCTGTTATGCCACCGACGCTAAGGAACCGTCGGTCTGTTGTCAAGAGACTGCCGGTCTCCAATCTCCCCGCCCGGGCGTTACGCTGGTCTCATGACGTTCCAGCGGGCGCGCAGCGCGGAGCAGCGGGAGGAGCGGCGCCGCACCATCCTCGACACGGCGCTGAAGATGCTCGACGAGATGCCGGTGGCCGAGGTGAGCCTCAACGAGCTCAGCCGCCGGGTCGGCCTGGCCAAGTCGAACGTCCTGCGCTACTTCGAATCCCGGGAGGCCGTGCTCCTGGAACTGCTCGACCGCGCCCTGCGGGACTGGCTGGCCGAGGTGTCCGGCGAGGTGGGCGCGGGCGTCGTCCCGGACCGTCCGGCGCCGGAGCGGGCCGAGGCGTTCGCGGCGGTGGTCTCCCGCTCGCTGGCCCGCCGCACGGTGCTCTGCGACCTCATCGGCGCGCAGGCGGGCGTCCTGGAGCACAACGTGTCCACTGACGTCGTGGTGCGGTTCAAGCGGTCCGCTCTCGGCGGGCTGGACGCGATGGCCGAGCTGCTCCGCCGCACGGTGCCCGAAGTCGGCGGCGAAGCGGCACCGGTGTGCCTGCTGGCCATGATCCTGGCCGGCGGCCTGTGGACCCACTGCCGCCCGTCACCCAGCACCCGCGCGGCGTACGAAGCGGACCCGGCACTGGCGGCGCTCCGGCTGGACCTGGCGCCGGCCTTGGCGCACGGGCTGGCCCTGCTGATCACGGGTGCCATGGCCCGCAACGGCTGATCCGCCGCACCCTCGCGGTGGTTCGGACCAGTCCGGGGGCGAACGGCGGTGTCGTCACAAATGCCGTGAAGACACCCTGTGCGCGGGTGGTAGACCACAAAAACACCCGCGCCGCACCATTTTCCGACCGGCGGCGCCCTGCCCGGCAAAGGAGTTCCGCATGTCCGTGCGTCGCTGCCTCGGAGCGCTCGGCGCCCTCGCCGTCGCCGTCGGCTCGGCCGTCGCCGTCCCCGCCACCGCGGACGCCGCAGATTCCTGCTCCGCCTACACCAACCGGGCCGTCCTCGGCGGCTACGAGCAGACGCTGACCTGCGTCGGCAGCTCCTTCCGCGTGGTGGCCGGCCTGGGGACCACGCTGACCGCCGCGACCGCCGAAGCCACCTCACTGGTGCAGGACCCCGCCATCGCCGCCCTGAACTGCACCTTCTCCAACGGCAGCAGCACCCAGCTGGGCGGCTTCGGCGTGACGCTGCAGTGCAACGCCCCGGCCGGCCTCACCTTCCGGCAGGGCCTGGGCACCACCCTCACCGATGCCGCCCACGAGGCCCACACCCTCGCGCAGATCTACGCGGGCACCGGCCAGCTGTGCTCCGACTACTCCTCGAACCCGGTCACCGGCGGGTTCAGCGTGACGCTCCAGTGCACCGGCCCGGCCGGCCTCTACTTCGTCACCGGCACCGGCACGAAGCTCACCGACGCCGCCGCCTCGGCCCGCGCGCTGATCCACTTCTGACGGTCACATCCGCTCGGCGAGGTCGCGGGCGACGTCGACGGCGATCTCCCGCGCCCGGACCGCCAGCGGAGATTCGGTCCGCCCGGCCGGCCAGTGCAGGGACAGCTCGCGGGTGGGCGACGGCTTCAGCGGGTGGACGGCGAGCTGATCGTCGGCCCAGGCGTCCTGGCCGTGCAGGGCGAGCCACGGCAGCACCGCCCAGCCGATGCCCGCCCGCACCATCGACAGGATGGTTTCGTGGCCCGTCGTGCGGAACACGAACCGGGGCTGTGCGCCGGCGCGGGCGAGCGTCCGCTCCAGCCACCGCTGGTGGTGGGTGGGCGGCCAGGCGACCATCGGGACCTCGTCGAGCCGCTTCACCGGCACCGGGCCGCCACCGTGCACCGCGCCGGCGCGCGTCACCAGCAGGTACGGCTCGTCGAACAGCTTGACGTGCTCGACGTCGCCACCGACCGGGCCGTCGTGGAACAGCAGGTCGAGCTCCCCGATCCGCGGGTCCTCCGGCGGCACGTCGGACAGCCTGATGTCGCAGCCGGGGTGCTCGTCCAGCAGCCGGCGGATGACGGCGGGCAGGATCAGGTTCGACACGCTCTGGAAGGTGCCGATGTCGATGCGGCCGTGGCCCGCCCGGAACCGGCCGACGGCGTCGGTCAGCGTGGCCGCCTTCGCCAGCAGCTCGCGGCCGTGGGCCAGGACCACCTCGCCGAGCCGGGTGATCCGGACCGGCCTCGGCCCGCCGGGCCGGTCGAAGACCGGGCCGCCGACGGCCTTCTCCAGCG
Source organism: Amycolatopsis sp. DG1A-15b (assembly GCF_030285645.1). Classification (GTDB taxonomy): domain Bacteria; phylum Actinomycetota; class Actinomycetes; order Mycobacteriales; family Pseudonocardiaceae; genus Amycolatopsis. Next base: position 1,872,178 of record NZ_CP127296.1, on the reverse strand, counting down.
CGGCGATCTGCTGGCTCACCGAGGACTGGGTGTAGCCGAGCCGGGCCGCCGCCTGCCCGAACGTGCCTTCCTCGGCAATGGCGGCCATGGTCCGCAGGTGACGCAGCTCGAAGTCGGCCATAGCCAGCTAACATAGCCGCTGGCGATCGATTCGATCGGAATTCATCGCTTTTCGTGATGTCTCCGCGGACCTAGCGTGGTTCCCATGACGACCACAGCAACCCGGCAGGGGCTCCCCGAACTGGTCTGGGCCTTGGCGGCCACGCACTTCGTCGGCCGCGCCGGCGGGGTGGTGCGGGCGTTCCTGGTGCTGTACCTGACGCAGGCGCAGCACCTCTCCCCGCGACCGCGGGCTCGGTGGTCGCGGCGGTCGGGCTGGGCGACATCGGCTCCCAGCTGCTCGGTGGCTGGCTCGGCGACCGGATCGGCCGGCGCAACACCATGCTGGCCGGCTTCGTCGGTGCCGCCGCGGCGCTCACCGCACTCGGCTCGGCGGACTCGCTGCCCGGGATCTGGACGGCCGCCGTCGGTGTCGGGCTGACGATCGAGCTGTTCCGCCCGGCCGGGTCGGCCGCGGTGGCCGATCTACCGGCGCACCAGCGGGTCCGCGCGTTCGGGCTGCTCTACTGGGCGGCCAACCTCGGCTTCTCGGTCGCCACGATCGCCGCGGGGATCCTCGCCCGGTACGGGTACGGGCTCCTGTTCTGGATCAACGTGGCCGCGTCGCTGGCGGCGGCACTGATCGTCTGGCGCCAGGTGCCGGAAACCCGGCCGGCGGGATCGGTGCGGACGCGGCGGGCGCTGCTGCCGGTCGTGCTGCGCGACCGGCTGATGCTCGCGATGCTGGCGCTGCACACCGGTTACTTCACGCTGTTCCTGCAGACGTTCACGACGTTGCCGCTGCTGATGGCGGCCGGCGGTCCCGGCCCGGCGGCCTACGGCGGAGTCCTGGCCCTGAACGGGATCGCCGTCGTGGCTCTCCAGCCGTTGGCGGTCCGGCTGCTCGCCGGCCGCGACGGCACCACGGTGTCGGCCACCTCGATGCTCCTGGTCGGGCTGGGCGCCGGGCTCGGCTCCGTGAGTGACGGCACCGCCGCCTTCGCCGGCTCGGTCCTGATCTGGACGCTCGGGCAGATCGGGATCGCCGTCCGGTTCGGCGACACCTTCGCCGCTCTCGCCCCGGCCGAGCTGCGCGGCGGGTACCTGGGCCTGGCTTCGACGACCTGGAGCGTCGGCGCGGTGCTCGGCCCGCTGGCCGGAACCGCGCTGCTCCAGCTGCTCGGCGCGACCGTCCTCGGCGCGGCCTGCGCCATCGGCGGGATCGCGCTGTTCACCGCCCAGCGGGCGCTCGGGCCCGCCCTGCGCCGCCGAAACCCCTGAACGACAACGGAAAGGCAGTCCCATGAGCACGTATGTGTTGATCCACGGCGGCGGAGACGCCGGCTGGGCCTGGCACCTGGTCGCCGCCGAGCTGCGGGCCCGGGGTCACGACGTGGTGGCCCCGGACCTGCCCGCCGGCGACGCCTCGGCCACGCTCACCGACTACGCCGACGCGGTAGTGCTTTCCGGGGGCTCCGGGTGGCAGAGCCCCCGGCCTGAGGCGAAGCCTCGGATGTCACCGTGGTCGAAGCCGTCGGCGACCGGACGGACCTGGTCGTCGTCGGCCACTCCTTCGGCGGGTTCACCGCACCGCTGGTCGCCGACCGGCTCGCGGCCGGCCTGCTGGTCCTGGTGGCCGGGATGATCCCCGCGCCCGGCGAGTCGCCCGGGGACTGGGGCGAGAACACCGGATGCGGCGAGGCGGTGCAGGCCCAGGCGGCGCGCGACGGTGGCCGCACCGGCCACGCCGACCCGCACGTAAGCTTCTACCACGACGTCCCGCGGGCCCTCGCGGACGAAGCGCTGAGCAGGGAGCGGGCCCACCCCTCCCCCACCGCGATGCGGGAGCCGTGGCCCCTGGAAGCGTGGCCGGCGGTGCCCACCCGCTTCGTGCTGTGCCGCGAGGACCGCTGCTTCCCGCCGGATTTCTTCCGCCGGCTGGCGGCCGAGCGGCTCGGCATCGTCCCGGACGAGATCACCGCCGGTCACTGCGTCGCGCTCAGCCGTCCCGCCGCACTGGCCGACCTCCTCGAGAGCTACCGGTGAACTCAGAAGCCGGGGAACACCCGGCGCAGCTCGTCGAGCGTGACGGCGCCTTCGACGGTGACGTCCTTGTCGTACGGCGCCTTGAGCCGGCCGCTGAGCAGCCGGATGAACGCCTCCGCCGGCCCGGTGAACGTCGCGGACGGCGACTCGAGGTGGTCCACCACGGTGACCGCGTCGTCGATCACCAGCCCGGCGCCGGGAACCGCGACGGACACCGGGTTCGCGAGCTCGGCCGGCTTCGCGAGGAAGCTCAGCATGAACCCGAGGGGCCCGGTCATGAGGTCGACCAGCACCGCGGCCGAGCCGGCGTCGACCCCGGCACCGGAGTCGAAGGCGACGCGCACGTCCCACGAGTGGTTGGCCACCTCGCTCAGCCGCATGCCCAGCGCGGTCACCAGCGGCACCGGCTCCGGCAGGAAGCCGAGGTCGACGGTCAGCGACGAACGCTGCTCGGGCGTGAGCGCCTCGACGGTTTCGAGCCAGCGGCCGTTGTGCTCCAGGAAGCCTTCGGCCTGCGCCCGCGGCGCGGACCCGTCCCAGCGGGCCCAGATCGTCTGGTTGTCCTCGGCGGCCACGGTCTCGCCGGCGGCCCGCGCGAGGGGTGCGCGGCCGATCTCGGCGCCGCTGCCGAGGTGGGAAAGGGCCTGGGCGACGGTCCACTCCGCGGCGCCGCTGGGCGCGGCCAGCTGGTCGTCGGTGAGGCCGCGGGCGAGGTCGGCGAGCGTGTCGTGCTCGGAACGGAGGGCGGTGATCGTGCGGTCCACGAGTGAGGTCATGCCACGCACAACTCCCGGAGGGACGCAGGTGTTCCGGTGGTCACCGTGCTTGCTAGGTTGCCCCGGTGAGCCTCCTCGATGACGTGGCCGAGCGCGACGGCTGGCGGTGCTGGGTGTGCGACGAACCGGTCGACCCCGGCATGTCGGTGAACGACCCGCGCGGACCCAGCGTCGACAGCCGGACCGCCGACCGGAAGGCCAAGGTCCCGGAGCGGCTCGCGCACCGCGGCTGCAACACCCGCAAGGGCGCGGTCAAGGTGGTCATCGCCTGGCCGGACCGCCTGCACGTGGCCGAACCCGCGCCGCTGATCACCGTGGCCGGCCGGCTGGAGCGCAAGGGCGGCCGGGAGATGGTGGCCCGCTGCCCGACCGAGCGGGACGCGCGGGAAGCGGCGGACTGGCTGGTGGACCGGTTTTCCCGGCTGGTACCGGGGCTGCCGGTCACCGCCGACGTCCAGCCGGGCGGCGGCCAGTTCCTCGTCATCCTGGCCACCGGCCGCCGCTGACCGGCGCGGTGGACCCCGCGGCCGTCGCCGTGGTAGAAGTAGAACCTGTTTCACTTCTGCCCGCCGGCGCCTGGAGGTGCGCGGATGAGCGTCCCGACGGTGACCGAGCTGCTGCTGGCCCGCGCCGGCGACGAGCGTCCGGGGCTGCGGTTCGAGGACGAAACGTGGTCGTGGGCCGAGCACGTCCACGCCTCCGCGCGCTGGGCGGCCGGCCTCCGCGAAGCGCTGCGCCGGGACGAACCGCCCCACGTCGGCATCCTGGCCGACAACGTGCCGGCGTTCTCCGTCCTGCTGGGCGCCTGCGCGTTCGCCGGAGCGGTCCTGGTCGGGCTCAACCCGACCCGGCGCGGGGAAGCCCTCGCGCGGGACATCCGGCTCGCCGACTGCCAGTTCGTGCTCACCGAGCGGAAGTACCGGCCCCTGCTGGCCGGGCTGAACCTCGGCGGGATCGGCGTGCGCGACCTGGAATCCTGGACGCCGTCGAACGACGCGGCCGATCCCGTCCCCGCCTCCGCCGACGACCTGCTGATGCTGATCTTCACGTCCGGCACCAGCGGCGACCCGAAGGCGGTGCGCTGCACCCACGGCAAGATCGCGTTCCCCGGCGCGATGCTCGCCCAGCGCTTCGGGCTGTCCACATCGGACACCGTGTACGTCACCATGCCGATGTTCCACTCCAACGCCATCATGGCCGGCTGGGCCGTCGGGCTCGCGGCCGGCGCGGGGATCGCCCTGCGCCGCCGGTTCTCCGCCTCCGGCTTCCTGCCCGACGTGCGGAAGTTCGGCGCGACCTACGCGAACTACGTCGGCAAGCCACTGTCCTATGTGGTCGCGACGCCGCCGCGGCCGGACGACGCGGACAACCCCCTGCGCCTGGTCTACGGGAACGAAGGAGCGAGCGCCGACCTGACCGCGTTCGAGAAGCGCTTCGGCTGCAAGGTCGTCGACGCGTTCGGCTCCACCGAAGGCGGCGTGGGCTTCGCCCGCACCGACGACACCCCACCCGGCTCCCTCGGCCGGCCGGCCGGCGACGTGGCCATCCTGCACCCGGACACCGGCCGCCGCTGTCCCCCGGCCGAGTTCGACGCCGACGGCCACCTGCTCAACGCGGCGGAGGCCGTCGGCGAACTGGTCAACACCGCGGGCGCCGGCTGGTTCGCCGGGTACTACCGCGACGCGCAAGCCGACGCCGCACGCCTGCGCGACGGCCGCTTCCACACCGGCGACCTCGCCTACGCCGATGCCGCCGGCTTCTGCTACTTCGCCGGCCGGCTCGGCGACTGGCTCCGCGTCGACGGGGAAAACCTCGGCACGGCGCCGATCGAGCGCATCCTGCTGCGGCATCCCGCGATCACCGACGCCGCCGTCTACGCGGTGCCCGACCCGGTGACCGGCGACCAGGTGATGGCCGCCATCGTCACCGACGGCACCCGGCTGGATCCGGCCGGCTTCGGCCGCTTCCTCGCCGCCCAGGCCGACCTCGGCCCCAAACAGGTGCCCCGCTACGTGCGCACCGTCCGGGAACTCCCGCGGACCTCGACGTTCAAGGTCGTGAAGCGGCAGCTGTCCGCCGAGGGTCTGCACTGCGCCGACGTGATCTGGGAACGGACGGGCAAGGAAGCGGACTTCAGCCCGGTGAAATTCGCGCCCGGCCTATTCGACGTGTCCTGAGCCGGCGGTCCGCTGCGGCACGCGGAGCCGGGGATCGAGCCGGCGGTAGGCGGCGGCGACCGCCTTCAGGAACGCGATGTCGCTGTCCAAGTCACGGCCACCCGGCACAGCCAGCGCCGCGCCGTCGCCGGGCGGCTCCGCTCCGTCCGCCACCGCGCGGATGGCCGCGGCCAGCGTGACCGCTTCCACGTGCGCGTCCAGCTTCGGACCGGCCAATCCCGCCGCGCGCCCCGATTCCCCGGCCGCCGCCGCGATCTCGGGGTCGAGGTGCGCGCGCAACGCGAGCCTGCCGTCGCGGATCTCCACCACGCGGCGGTAGAGCTTCAGGCCGATGTCACGGACGTCGACCACTTCCCGCAGCCGGGATCTCGGCGGGTCGAACGCGATGCGCGGGACGACCGCGTAGAACGCGAGCCAGAGCGGGCGCAATCGCAGGTGCGTCAGGTAGTTGCTGACGACGACCGGGGTGCGCCAGGTGGGCAGCACGATCCCGACGATCAGGAGCAGGACCGACAGGGGCGGGAGGTACCGGTCCATCGGGCCGCCGATGGACCGGGGGTAGTGCAGGTCGAGGCGCTGCGCCGCGAAGAACACGGCTTTCTGCACGTGGTACAGCATCGAGCAAACGATGCCGGTGGCGATCAGGCGCAATCCCAGCCGGATCACCGTCTCGGTCGACTTCGCGGCGTACCCCACCGTGAGCCGGACCGAGTCCACCATCGCCGGGAGCAGTCCGGCGAGGTACACGAGCCAGTACTCCAGCACCCCCGGCGTGCGCCCGTACCGGGCCGCGAAATGGATTTCGTCCACGCCCGTGCGGCTCAGCACGAACAGCAGGCACATCGCGGCGAACACGGTCGCCGCCCAGATCGTGTACGGCACCAACCGGCGCCGCGCCTGCTCCGGCCGGTTGATCTGCAGCAGGAAGTCCTGCCCGGCCACCGCGGCGACGAGGATGCAGCCGTGGTTGGCCAGCCTGGCGAGGTTGGGGATGCCGGTGAAGCGGCCCACCGCGAAGTACACCACGGATGTCTGCAGCACCAGGGAGAACGCGATGCACACTGAGACGAGCCAGATCGTCACCTCGCTGCCGGACCGCCGCCGGTGCCGGGACCGGGCGATCCGGACGACGACGGCGAGGCAGGCCAGCAACGCCGGGCCGTTCAAACGGAGCCACTCGGTCGGGGAGGCCATGTGATCAGTCGAAGGCGGCCCTGATCCGGCTGTTGATCCCGTCGGGCCCGACCAGTTCCGCCCGTTGCCGCACCACCGAAGCCAGCAGTTCGGCCTCGAGCTCCTCCGGGGCTTGGTAGGAGGTGCGCGCCAGCATGCTGCGGATGGTCTTGGCGTCCAGGTGCGGGATCAGCGCGCGGATCTCGCCTGCCGCGGTCAGGTCTTCACAGTAGTGGCCGCACAGCAGGTGACTCAGTTCGTGCAGGATGATGTGTTCCTGGTGGGGCCACGAGGTGGCGACCTCGTGGAAGATCAGGTCCGCCGAGTCGGTGGACATCAGCAGGCCGTGCGCCTCGCCCATTCCGGTGATCGGCACGAGGTGGATCGGGCGTCCCCGGCGCTGTGCCACGTGCCGGCACAGATCGTGCACGTCGAAGGGATTCGTCAGCGGCAGTTCCGCCGCGATGGCCTCGCACCGACGGCGCAGCCGCCGGAGGGTCCACACCATCACACCTCCCCCAGGACGAGCTCCCCCTTGCCCATAGTGCCCGAATCGCGGTGGCCCGTGTGACCGGCCGGCACCTTTTCCTCAACCCTCGTCGGGTAATCCTTCGATTTCCCGTGCGCGCTCGACCAACTGGGTTATCGCGCTCAACGTCTTGGGCGACAAGCCAGAAGCCCGCAACGCGATCTGCCGCACCGACGCGTCACGCAAGGCCGCGAGCAAAGCCAGTTCGGCGTCGACCTGCGTGGCTGTCGACTCGTCGAAGAAATATGCCGGCGGAACACCGAAAAAACGGGCCAGTGCTTCGAGGTGCCGCCGGGTCGGGTTGTCGCGCACGCCTTTGCGGAGCTGCCAGAGGTAGGTGGCGGAGATGCTCGCGCCGTCACTGCCGCGGATGGCCTCGGCGACTTCCTCGAAGCTGTACTCCTTGCCGCTGCGCGGCCGCACTGTGCGGAACAGGTGGTCGATCTTCGCGGCAAGGGTTCGTTCGCCACCCGGAGAAGACTGCGGCATCGATTCCTCCTCTTGCACGCGCTCAGTCTAACTGATCCACCAGCTGAGGTGGGGACGAGGACACCGCCCAGGTCCACCTCAGTTGACGTTGGTTCTTACGCCAGTTTATGATCGAGAGAGCGAACATGAACTCACGTGAACCACGGGCGATTCGCTACTGGGGAGTCCAGATGGGGACAGCAAGTGGACAACAGCTCACCGCAGGCAGAGTTGAGCGCCGGGAACCCGGCGCCGCACAGCCGCCACTGCCACCGACCGCCATGACGAGACGGACCAGTTTCAGTTTGCCACCGGACACTCCGATCCAGGAATGGAGCCGGATCGGCCACCAGATCAACGCGCTGTCCGAGTCGTCCTCCTGGTGGCTGGGAGACTGGTTGATCTACGGCCAGGACAAGTATCCGAACCTCTACAAAAAAGCGATCGAAGAAACGTCGCTCGACTACCAGACACTCCGCAACTACGCCTGGGTCGCCCGCCAGTTCGCGGTGCACCGCCGGCGGGCGACGGTGAGTTTCCAGCACCACGCCGAACTCGCCGCACTGGCCCCCGCGGACCAGGACCGGTGGCTTGAACGGGCGGAGCGGTTCGGCTGGTCGCGCAACGAGCTGCGCAACCGCGTCCGGGCCAGCCGCCGGCTCGGCTCCGGTGAGGACGACGGCACGGACCCGACGCTGAGGATCCAGGTGACCGTGCCGCTCAGCCAGAAACAACGCTGGATGCGTGCGGCGGAGTCGACCTCCGAAACGGATTTCGTGGCCTGGGTCGTCGCGGTACTGGACGGCGCGGCGGAGTCCGCGGTACCGGCCGGCGGTTCCGCCGGCTGACCGCGGCACCGGAACGGCCGGCCGGGTCGCCCGCTTTGCGGTGGGCGATCCGGCCGGCTGGGTTTCGGTCGTTGCGAGAGCACGGCTGCACCGCACTCAGCGCGCCTGCGGTACCGCGGGCACCGCAGGAACCAGGCACCGTGCGCAACGCGGGCGCCGCGGCACCGCAGGAACCAGGCACCGTGCGCAACGCGGGCACCGCGGCGACGCAGGCACAAGACACCGCGGTGCCGTTGCTCCGGCACCGGCACCGCTGTCCCGTCCGGGTGAAGTTGGCGGAGAACGAGGCTGCTGACTTGCGGTCCGCCAACTAGGTGCGAACGACGGTGGGTTGCGATGTCCGGACCTAGTTGGCGGATTCCGTGGGTGGGTCCGGTTCCGAGCTTCGCGGTGGTGTCGGCGCTTCGTCGAGCGTAGCCGTTCTCGTGTAGCGCCTGCGTGGTCGCTCGTGTGACAGGGCTGGTTGTTCGCCGGTGGGTGATAGCCGACCCTTCCATGTCCGGTGGCTGCGCAGCGGCGTCGCCGAGGACTGCTTCTCAGGCGAGAGTGGTCGTGGTGCCGGCGTTGAACGAGGTGTTAGTCGGGTTCGCCGGTCATCCTGTCGCGGTGGTGCTCCGGGCCACTACGTCGGATAGCGACGTGACCGAGTCCAGTTCGGCGTCACTGAGTTTGTTGATCGCGGCCTTGCTCGCTTGAGCCTCGGCGGTCGTCGGCAGGTCCCCGTCGAGCAGGCTCGGGAGGGCCAGTTCATAGCCGCACCGCGCCTGAGGGCTGTATCGGTGTCTGGTTCGCGCTACTGCGGATGCGACGCGGAGCGCGTGCTCATTGCCCGGGGGCACGTGCGGGCGGTCGATCTCCTTGGCAGCAAACCGGTACCCGTTCGCTTGGTCGCATCGATGACATCCCACCTGACCGGCGCCCAGGGTGCTGTGACAATCCTGGCAGGTGAGACGGTTCAAGGCGCCATCCACGACACGCCACTCGAACTCCGATGGGTCTAGCAGCACCGCCTCGGCCAGTGATGTCTCGTCCGAGCTGCCGGCCACGACGTCAAAGCCCGCCTGGAACGCCTGCCAGGCAGCCTCGATGCTGGCCTCGATCTCGTCCAGGGCGACGGCTGGCTTCCCGCCGCGCGGAAGTTGTCCATGCTTCACAACACCGAGCATAAGCAGTGACCCCGCCCCGAGCCTTGATCACCGGCCCGCCATCTAACCCCGAACTCCGCCACTACCTCCGCCAACTACCCTGAACACCGCCATCTTCGCCCGAACAGAACAACCGCGGCATCGCTCCGAAAACTGTCGGTGCCGAGCGATAGGCTGGAAACGGGGAGCGCCCCCGCGACCGCTGCTGAAGGCCACCGGCGCCCGGTTCGAGCCGCCGCCGGATCCCCGCGGTCACGAATCCAGGACCCCGGCCGGGGCCTTCTCGAGGGCTCGGCAAACCTGGTAGTCCGGCAAGATTCCGGCGTTCATCGCCTCCGCCAGGGTCGGTGCGGCCCGGTCGCGTTCGGACATGATGAGCGGCCCGTCCGGGATCGGCAGGCCGAGCGCCGCGTCGAGGACGGCCAGGCCCAGCTCCTGCTCGGGGGCGTAGCTTTCCGAGAGCAGGTAGGTCATCACACTGTCGTCCTCCAGCGAGAAGAACGCGTGCCCCACCCCCAACGGCAGGTAGACCGACCGGCAGTCCTCCGGTCCCAGCACGACCGAGTCCCAGCGGCGGAAGGTCGGCGACCCCACCCGCAGGTCGACCACGAAGTCGAGGATGGCGCCCTTCGGGCAGTACACGTATTTCGTGCAGCCGGGCGGGGTCGTGGTGAAGTGGACGCCCCGGATCACCCCCTGCCGCGAGCAGCTGTAGCTGGTTTGGGCCACCGACGCCAGCGGCACGCCGACCGCCTCGACGAAGGCCGGCCGCTGGTACGGCGAGACGAAGAACCCCCGGTCATCGGGGAACTTCCGCGCCGTGAACTCGATCGCGCCCTCCACGGCCAGCTCACGCGACCACATTGCGTTCCTCCATAACGACGTGACGACATGACGACCTGACGAGCCCGCGCTCGGTCAGTACGGCAGGCTGCGCAGGCAGGCGAGCAGGCTGCGCGCCTCGATGTTGACGTAGTGGCCGTGCCGCAGCAGTTCGGTGAGCTGCCAGTCGGCCACCCAGCAGTAGTCCGGCGAAGGTTCGGTCCCGAACTCCTCGCCGACCTCCACGACGCGGTACCGCGTGAGGGCGTGGAAGAACCGGCCGCCCTCCTCGGACAGGACCGCGGAAAAGCGCGTCCGGCCCAGCCTCCCGCGCGCCACCTCCCGGACGAGGGGGTCCTCGATCCCGCCGGCGTCCTCGCCCGGCGACAGCTGGATGGTGGGCCCGATCTCCACCAGGTCGAGCAAGCCGATCTCGGGACGCGCCTGGACGAGCACGTGCCGCACGCCGTCGATCAGCTTCGTGACGAACACGGCGAGCCCCTGGCCGCGCGGCTCCAGCAACGGTTGCGTCCACCGGGTCACCTCCCGGTTCCCCGCCGTGACCCGCACCCCGGTGATCCGGAACTGCCGCCGCTCGTCGTCCACGATCTCGCCGCCCGTGACGGCCCAGCCGCCGACCTCCGCCAGCGGGACCAGCCGGGCGTGCCAGTCACAGCGCGTCTTCGCCTCGGTGAACCAGCTGAGGATGTCCGCGGTGGGGTGCCGGGCGGTACCCGGCGCGCCGGCGGTGCCGGCCGGGGGCAGGCAGGCCAGCACCGTGCGCGCGTCCATGTTGACCAGGTTGTCGATCCGCAGCAGCCGGTGCACCAGCGGCAGCGGCAGCCACCGGAAGTCGGGCGCGACCGGCACTTCGCCGCCGACCTTGACGACCAGGTTGCGGTTGCGCTTGCGCCAGAACCAGGCGCCCTGCTCGGACTGCAGCACGTCGACCAGGACCTCGCCGCGAGCGAGCCCGGTGAAGTACTCCAGATAGCGGGTCTGCGCGCCGCGGTGGACCTGCGTGTAGTTGCTCCTGGTCGCCTGCACGGTCGGCGACAGCTGGAGCACGTTCACGTTGCCCGGCTCCATCTTCGCCTGCATCAGGCAGTGCGGGACGCCGTCGATCTCCTTGACCAGGATGCCGAGCACGCCGATCTCATGCTGGTGGATGACCGGCTGGGACCGTTCGACGACCCCGCCGAACCGGACCTGCAGCCCCTCGACGGTGAAGAACCGGCCGCTTTCGTGCCCGAGGTTTCCGGTCCCCGGGTCGAAGTGCCACGCGTCCAGCTCGGTGAGCGGGACCCGATCCACCTCGAACCGGCCGGCCCGGTGCCGCTCCGCCCACCACCGCTCGAAGTCCTCGAGGGTGGACAGCACGGCGTCCGGGCCGCCGCTCGTCGTTCCCGGCAGCGGAATCCGCCGGGACACCTGGGGCGGCGCGGTGATGGCTCGCTCGGTCACCGGGCACCTCCTTTCCCTTGCGAGGCGCCCGGACGCGGGGAACGGGCGCCTCGTTCGTCAGAGCCGCGCCAGGACATCGAGCAACACGGCGATGAACTTGTCCTGGTCCTCGGGCGCCAAGGAGGCGTACATCGGCAACGAGAAGATCTCGCCGGCCAGCTTCTCGGTGACCGGCAGCGCACCCTTCCCGTAGCCGAGGTGGGCGAAGCCGCGCTGGGTGTGCACGGGCCAGGGGTAGCTGACGTTCAGGGCCACGTCGTGTTCCTTCAGCGCGGCCAGCACGTCGTCGCGCCGGGGGTGGCGCACCACGTAGACGTAGTACACGTGCTCGTTGCCCTCGGCGACCGCCGGCAGCACCAGGCCGGAGCCGTCGAGCGCCTCGGCGTACCGGGCCGCGATCTCCCGCCGCCGGGCGAGGTAGCCGTCGAGCCGCTTCAGCTTCCGGCGCAGGATCTCGGCCTGCACCTCGTCGAGCCTGCTGTTGTACCCGGGCGTCTCGACGACGTGGTAGACGTCCTCCATGCCGTAGTAGCGCAGCCTTCGCAGGTCGGCGTCGACCTGCGCGTCGGCGGTGATGACGGCGCCGCCGTCCCCGTAGGCACCGAGCACCTTCGTGGGGTAGAAGGAAAACGCGGCCGCCTTGCCCATCGACCCGGCCATCCGGCCGTGGTGCCGGGCGCCGTGGGACTGCGCGCAGTCCTCGAGGATCGGCAGGCCGTGGCGCGCCGCGATCGCTTCCAGCGGAGCCATGTCGACGCACTGGCCGTACAGGTGCACCGGCAGGAGGCACTTCGTGCGCTCGGTGATGGCCGACTCGATCTGGCCGACGTCCATGAGGTAGTCCTCCTCGCGGACGTCCACGAACACCGGTGTCGCCCCCACCGCGTCGATCGCGACCACGGTCGGCGCGGCCGTGTTCGACACCGTGATCACCTCGTCGCCCGCGCCCACGCCGAGGGCGCGCAGGGCGAGGACGATCGCGTTGGTGCCGTTGTCGACCCCCACGCCGTGCGGCACGCCGTGGTAGCCGGCGAACTCCTGCTCGAACCCCTCGACACTCGGGCCGAGCACGAGCCGGCCCGAACGGAAGACGGAGTCGACCGCGTCGAGGATGTCGTCGCGTTCGTCCTCGTACTCCCGGACATATCCCCACACGAATTGCGTCATGGTCGCGTCCCACCTCCACGGTGCGTCGGGTTCGGGTTTTCGGCTGTGCGGATGCGGTCTTCAGGCAACGTGCACCTCGGGGACGTAGAGGATCCACTTGCCCCCGGCCTCGCGGAACTGCTGCTCCTTCGCCATGATTTCTTCGGCGTGGTTCCAGGCGAGCAGGAGCGCGTAGTCCGGGTACGGGTCGGCGAACTCCGCGGGCGGCCGCACCGGAATGTGCGAGCCCGGCGTCAGCCGGCCCTGCTTGGTGGGGCTGGTGTCGCTGACGAAGGCGAGCAGCTCGGGCCCGATCCCGCAGTGGTTCAGCACCGTGGCGCTCTTCGCCGTGGCGCCGTAGCCGACGACGCGCTTGCCCTCGTCGCGCAGCTTTTCGAGCAGGCCCACCAGATCGTCGCAGTTCTGCCGGACGTTGTCACCGAACCGCCGGAGCGTTTCGAAGTCCGCCAGCTTCCGTTCCTGCTCCTCGGCCCGCAGCCGCGCGACGGCCGGGGTCGGCGTCCGGGTGCCGGGCAGCGCGAGGGTGTAGCGCACCTCGCCGCCGTGCACCGGCAGCCGCTCGGCGTCCACCAGCTCGAGCCCGTGGTGCTCGGCCATCGCCTGCACGGACTGCACGGTGAAGAAGAAGAAATGCTCGTCGTAGATCTGGTCGAACGACGTGCGCTCGACGATGTCGGCGAAGTACGGGTCCTCGAACACGAACACCCCGCCCGGCGCGAGCAAGGTGGTGACGCCGCGCAGGATCGACGACATGTACGGGATGTGGCACAGGGTGTTCGCCGCGTAGATGACGTCGGCCCGGCCCTCGGTGGCGACGATGTCCTTCGCCGTCGACTCCTCGAAGAAGTCGTTGCGGACGTTGATCCCCTTCGCCGCGGCCAGCTTGGCCACGCCGCCGGACGGCTCCACGCCGAGATGCCGGATCCCGGCTTCGGCCAGTGCTTTCAGCATGACGCCGTCGTTGCACCCGAGCTCGACCACGAACGGGTCCGCTCCGGTGAGCTCGGTGGTGCGGAAGCGCTCGGCCAGCTTGCCGAAGTGCTCGCGCATGAAGGTCGAACCGGAGGACAGGTAGGGGTAGTCCTCGTGGAACATCTTGTCCCGCGGCACCTCCGCCATGAGCTGCACCATCGAGCACGACTCGCAGATCCCGGTCGCGAGCCGGAAGAAGAACTCGTCGCCGGTGGCGGCGGGATCGACGAACGCGTCGGACAGCGGCTGGCGCCCGAAGTCGAAGAACTCGTGGACGGTGCCGTCGCAGATACGGCACTGGGACGTGGCCGACATTTCTTTCTCCTTGCCCTCGAACCCGGACGGTGCGGAATGCGGGTGTGGCGCAGTACGGAAGACAACCGATTCTGCGGCAATCTTCCACGAAGTCCACCCGGGATTCAACAAGCGGCAATTGCCATCCGCGACGCCGGTCGCGAGTGATTGTCCGCGACTCGGCGGCGGTGCTACCTTCGCAGCAAATCACCCTGTGCGGCCGGCGGCGGGCGTTGCCTGTCCCGCCGGCGGGACGCACCAGGATCCGGATCGGCGACCAGAAAGGTGGTCCGAGCTGTGTTGTTGCAGAAGGACGAGGTGACCAGGACACTCATCGAGACGGCCAGGATGATTTACGAGGAGCAGGCCGACGACGGAAAGGCCCCGGACTCGATCCGGGATCTCGACTCTTTCAACCTGGTCCAGATCGTGCTGGAACTGGAGAACATCTACAACGTCAAGCTGTTCGAAGACCTGCAGCCCTACCGATCCGGCGAAGGCTACCGGAACGGTGATTTCGCGGAATTCGCGGAAATCATCGTCACCATCGCCGCGAAACAGGATTCCACCGAGGGCGCCGGCGCCGGCGCGACGGAAAACTGAAGGCGTGGGGGAAGCCGTGACGGAGGGTGTCTCGCGGCCGCTGGTCGTCGTGCTCGGCGCCTCGGGCCTGCTGGGAACGGCGGTGACCAGGGAACTGGCCGCCCGCCCGGTGCGGGTGCGGGCCGTGGCCCGGCGGCCCGCCACCGTGCCACCCGACCCCGTGGCCGAGGTCGAGGTGTGCACCGCCGACCTGACCGACCCGGGCGAGCTCGCCCGGGTCGTCGCCGGAGCGGACGCGGTGGTGCACCTGGTCGCCTACATCACCGGCGCCCGGACCTGGCGGGCGGCCGACGAAGGCGACGCCGCGGAGCGGGTGAACACCGGCCTGGTGCGCGACCTGATCGGCGTGTTCCGGCAGCACCGCCCCGCCCGGCCGCCGGTGGTGGTCTTCGCCGGCTCGACCTCGCAGGTGGGCACCGGCGGGGCGGGCACACTGGACGGCACCGAGCAGGACGTGCCGCAGACCGCGTACGACCGCCAGAAAGCCGCTGCCGAGCTCGCGCTCGAAGCCGCCACGGCGGCGGGTGTCGTGCGCGCCACCACCCTCCGGCTGCCCACCCTGGTGAGCCGGGGAACGGACGACCCGTCCCTCGACCGCGGGGTGGCGGCCACCATGATGCGGCGGGCACTCGCCGGCGAACCGCTCTCGCTCTGGTACGGCGGGACGGCCCGGCGGGATCTGGTCTGCGTCGACGACGCCGCGCGCGCGTTCGTGGCGGCGCTGGACCACGCGGACCGGCTCGCCGGGCGGCACTGGCTCCTCGGCAGCGGGGCCGGGACCAGCATCGCCGAGCTGTTCGGCCTCGTCGCCCGCGTGGCCGCCGAGCACACCGGAAAGCCACCGGTGGAGATCACCCCGGTCGGCGCGCCCGGCGGCGCGGTCCCGACCGACGCGGTGGACTTCGTCGGCGACCCCGCTCCCTTCCACGACATCACCGGCTGGTCGGCCCGCGTGCCGTTGCGCGCGGCGCTGGAAGACCTGGCCGCCGCGCTGACCCGCGATGCCTCCGCGCCACGGCCCTGACCGGCGGCACCGGAGGTTCCGAGCCCGGCCCGCCCGGGTCGTCCAGAGAGGAAAGCCATGCGCGTCCTGTTCGTCTCCTATGCGGAGAAAACCCACTTCCTCGGCATGGTGCCGCTCGCGTGGGCGCTGCGCACGGCCGGCCACGAGGTCCGCGTCGCCAGCCAGCCCAAGCTGGCCGGCGTGATCACCCAGGCCGGCCTCACCGCGGTGCCGGTCGGCACCGACCACAACCTCTGGACGGCGGCGAACCGGTTCCTGACGAAGCGGTTCGCCGAGCTGGACCCGGCGGGCTACGAACGCATCCGCCGCGGGGTGTTCCCGCCGTTCGACATGCCGGACGACCCGGCCGAGGTCACCTGGGAGTACCTGGCCGGCGCCAACCCCGAGATCGTCAAGGCGGCCAGGAACGCCAACCACTCGATGGTCGGCGAGCTGGTGGACTACGCCCGGTTCTGGCAGCCGGACCTGATCCTGTGGGAGCAGGCCAGCTTCGCCGGCTCGATCGCGGCGAAGGCGTGCGGGGCGGCGCACGGCCGGTTCCTGTGGGGGCTGGACTTCTACGGCCGCTGGCGCACCCGGTACGTGCGGGAACGGGCCGCGCGCCCGGACGAGCGCGGCGACGACCCGCTGGCCGCCTGGCTCGGCGACGAGGCCACGAAGGTCGGGGCCGAGTTCTCCGAGGACATGACCACGGGTCAGTTCTCCGTCGAGCAGCTCCCGCCGTCCCAGCGCGTGGAAACCGGCCTGCATTCGGTGTCCGTCCGCTACATCCCCTACGGCGGTCCCGCCGTCGTCCCGTCCTGGCTGTGGGAGCCGCCCACCCGGCCGAGGGTCGCCATCACGCTCGGCCTGACCTCGTCGGAGAGCTTCGGCGGCTACATGGTCGACGTCCAGTCCATTTTGGACTCGCTGGCCGACCTGGACGCCGAGGTCGTGGCCACCATCGCCGAAAGCGAGCAGCACAAGCTGACCCGCGTCCCGGACAACGCACGGGTGGTCGCCTACGCCCCGCTGCACGTGCTCGCCCCGACGTGCTCGGTTATCGTGCACCACGCCGGCGCCGGCACCATGGCCACCGCCACCGTTTCCGGCGTGCCGCAGCTGATCCTGCCGGACCAGGCGGACGGGTGGTACACCGCGCGCCGGCTCGCCGAGCTGGGTGGGGGCCTGTGCACGGAGCCCTCCGACGCCACCGGGCCCACGGTCCGCGAGGCGGTCGGCACCCTGCTGGCGGAACCGTCCTACCGGGACGGCGTCGGACGGCTGCGCGCGGAGATCCTCGGGATGCCCGCCCCCGGCGACATCGTCGGCGAGCTGGCCGAGCTCGCCGAAAAGTACCGCGGCTGACCGCGGTCCCGCTCACCGACCTCGAAGGACGGAACCCGTGCGCGTGCTCTTCGTGACCTACCCCGAGAAGATCATGTTCCTGGGCATGGTCCCGCTGGCCTGGGCCCTGCGCGCCGCGGGCCACGAGGTGCGGGTGGCCAGCCAGCCCGGGCTGAACGACGTCGTCACCGAGGCCGGGCTGACGGCGGTCCCGGTCGGCCGGGACCACGGCCTGTACCGCGTGCTCGGCATCGAGCCCGAGAAGCTCGCGGCCGCCCGTGCCGGGTTTCCGAAGCCCTACGACGTGGTCGACGTGCCCCGGAAACGGATCTGGACCTACCTGAACAAGGGGTACGACTTCGCCGTCACCTGGTGGCACAAGATGGAGAACGTGCCGATGATCAACCCGCTGGTGAAGTTCGCCCGGCACTGGCAGCCGGACCTGATCCTGTGGGAACCCACCAGCTTCGCGGGAGCGATCGCGGCCAAGGCCACCGGTGCCGCGCACGGCCGGATCAGCTGGGGGCTCGACGTCTTCGGCATGGCCCGGCACCACTTCCTCGAGGTGATGAACCGGCAGCCGGCGGAGCGGCGCGACGATCCGATGGCGAACTGGCTCGGTGGCCAGGCCGAGCGGTTCGGTGCGGAGTTCTCCGAGGACATGATCACCGGCCAGTTCACCATCGAGCAGATCCCGGCGTCCCTGCGGATGCCGGCGCCCGGGATCCGCTACCTGGACCTGCGTTACGTCCCGTACGGCGGGCGGGCGACCGTACCGGACTGGCTGCGGCGACCGCCCGAGCGGCCCCGCGTGCTGCTCACCCTCGGGCTGAGCGCCGTCGAACGCTTCAACGGCTACACCGTGGACCTGAAGCAGATCCTCGGCTCACTGTCCGAACTGGACATCGAAATCGTCGCCACCATCGCGGACCGGGTGCGGGACGAGCTGGGCACGCTGCCGGACAACGTCCGGGCGGTCTCGTTCGTGCCGCTGCACGCGCTGCTCCCGACCTGCTCGGCGGTGATCAACCACGCCGGGTTCGGCACGCTGTGCACCACCGCGCTGAACGCGGTGCCCCAGCTGGCGCTCCCGGTCCACTTCGACGAACCACGGCTGGCCGCCTCGCTCGCCGGCCAGGGAGCCGGGCTGACGATCCATTCGAACGAGGCGACCGGGGACCTGGTCCGCGATCACCTCGTCCGGCTGCTGGCCGAACCCGCCTTCCGCGAGGGCAGCGTCCGGCTGCGCGACGAAATGCTGGCCATGCCCGCCCCGAGCGACTTCGTCGGCGAGCTGGAAGACCTGGTGTCCGAGCACCGCGCCCGGACCTGAGCGGCGGAGGAGAAAGCGACGATGACCACCGGTAGCCAGGGAACCGGACCGCTGCCGGACGTCCGGCTCGGCGTGTCCCGCGGGCTCACCTACGGGATCCACACCGGGCCGGAGGTGTTCATGCCGGTCGTGCGGGAGCTGGGGGCCCGCACCATCCGCATGTACCTGTACTGGTCCCAGATCGAGCCGGAGCCGGGCGAGTTCACCTGGGAAGCCGTCGACGCGATGCTGGACCAGATGACGGACTCCGACGAGCTCTGGGTCACCGTGTACTCCACGTCGACCTGGGCGACGCGGCACCCGAACCCCACCCTGCCCGCCTCCCCCGCCCTGGACCTGGCCCAGTACCGGCGGTTCGTGCGTGAGCTGGTCACGCGGTGCCGCGGCAAGGTCCGGATGTGGCAGTGCGACAACGAGCCGTGCGTGGACTTCCTCTGGACCGGCTCCCCCGAGGACTACCTCGGTCACCTCGAGGTCTTCTCGCAGGTGGTGCGGGAGGTCGACCCGCAGGCGCTGGTGGTCGTCGGCGGCGCTCCGCCGGACGCGCTTCCCGTCGAGGGTGAGCAGGTCGACGAGGAGGCCGTCGCCTACGTCGAGAAGATCGTTGCCGGCGGCGGCGCCTGGTTCGACGTGTTCGACGTCCACCCCTACGGCGACCCCTACCTGACCCCGGTGATCGTGGCGGCCGCGCACCGGATGCTGGCGGAGCACGGCCTGGCCAAGCCGGTCGTGCTCGGTGAGTACAACGGTCCCTTCCCGTTCGCGCTCCCCCAGCTCAGGCCGCGCCTGTCGGGTCTGTTGTCGGGCGTCGGGGCGACGGACGAGACGGCCGAGGCGGACGGCACCCTGGAGCAGGAGTGGCGGGCGACGGGCGAGCCCGCGATGGTCGCGCTCTACCGGCGGATGTCCGTCATGCCGCCGTTGCTGCAGATGTTCATGGTCGGCTGTCCCCGGAACTGGAAGAGAAGCGCCACCGCTGGAACTGCCGTGACCTGG
Source organism: Amycolatopsis sp. DG1A-15b (assembly GCF_030285645.1). Taxonomy (GTDB): domain Bacteria; phylum Actinomycetota; class Actinomycetes; order Mycobacteriales; family Pseudonocardiaceae; genus Amycolatopsis. The sequence continues at coordinate 1,852,916 of NZ_CP127296.1, read as the reverse complement.
TGATGCGCAACCTGCTGGCCCTGTCCGCGGGCGTGCGCCGGACGGCGTGCTGGCAGCTGGGCCCGGACCGGCCCGGTCCGCGGAACCCGTACCAGGTGATGGAGCTGCTGTTCGGCAAGTTCAACCTGGTGGACTACGAGGACGGACGGCTCGGCCGCCGCTACCCGGCCGGCGACACCATGGCGCTGCTGACCGAGCTCCTCGGCGACGTCCGGCAGGTGTCCAGGGTGGACGTTCCCGGCCAGGAAGACCGCTACGTGTTCGAGGTGAGCCGGTCCGGCCGCGGCCCGCTGCTGGTCGCCTGGCACCGGCGTGACGACTTCGACGGCGAAGACGAGCCGCCGATCCCGTTCGACTGCGCATGGACCGCGCCCGACGCGCGGGCGACGGACGCTTTGGGCAAGCCCGTCCCCGTCGAAGTCCGGGCCGGTCGCGTCCATTTTCCGCTGTCGCTGACTCCGGTGTTCGTCGAGTAACCCCCGCACCGCTCCGACGTCGAACCCACCGGAGGTCCGCCTCCGGTGGGTTCGGTCGTTTTGCGGACGCTGGGCCCGCAGCGGTTGACGACCATCCGGTCCGCCCGGAGACACCGAAAGCCCACCGGAGGCTTCCCTCCGGTGGGCTTCGGCCGGCTCGCTCTCACCCCACGGCGGTCTGCTCCGCGTCGTCGGACACCAGCAGCTGGGTGGTCGCCAGCTCGTTGTACAGCGGGTCGTTCTTGATCAGCTCGTGGTGGGTGCCGACCGCGCGCACCCTCCCAGCGTCCAGCACGACGATCCGGTCGGCCTGCACCACAGTGGACAGCCGGTGCGCCACGACGACGACGGTGAGCTCGCGGGCCGCCTCGGCGACCGTCTCGCGCAGCGCCAGCTCGTTGACCGCGTCCAGCTGGGAGGTCACCTCGTCGAGCAGCAGCAGCCGCGGGCGCCGCAGCAGCGCCCGTGCCACCGCGACCCGCTGCCGCTCGCCGCCGGAAAGCGTGTTGCCCCGGTGGCCGACGGCCGTGTCGATACCGTCCGGGAGCTTCGCGACCAGCCGGTCGAGCCGGGTGCGCTGCAGTACCCGCTCGATGTCCGCCTCCTCGGCGTGCGGGACGCCGATCAGCAGGTTCTCGCGCAGCGTGCCGGCGAGCACCGGGGCGTCCTGCTCGACGTAGCCGATCGCCGCCCGCAGCAGGTACAGCGGCCAGTCCCGGACGTCGTGGCCGTCCAGCAGGATCCGGCCGCCGTCCGGTTCGTAAAACCGTTCCAGCAGCGCGAACACCGTGGACTTGCCCGCTCCCGACGGGCCCACCAGCGCGGTGATCCCGCCGGGCGGCACCTCGAAGGTCACCTCCTGGTGCACCAGCGGCTCGGTCCCCGGGTAGCGGAAGGCCACCTCCCGGAAGCTGACCGACGCCGGCTCCTTGTTCGCCGGCCCGCCACCCGCGAAGCCGTTCCCGTTGGCGATCCGGGCCAGCTCCGCCTCGGGTTTCGGCTCGACCTCGAGCTGCTGCACCTCGCGGATCCGCCGCGCGGAAGCCAGTCCCGCGCTGAGGTTCGACGCCGCCTCGAGCAGGGAACCGACCGGTTCCAGGAGGTAGAACAGGTACAGCAGGAAGGCCACCAGCGTGCCGATTTCGATCTGCCCGGTCGCGACGCGGGCGCCGCCGATGCCCAGGACGGCCAGGAACGACACGTGGATCGCCAGCGTGGCGCAGGCGCCGACCAGCCCGTGCAGCCAGGCGAGCCGCACGCCGTACTTCCACGCCGTGGTCGTCGCGTCGACGGCCCTGGCCTCCTCCCGCGGCTCCAGCCCGGCCGCCTTGATCATCCGGAAGGCGCCGAGCGACCGCTCCAGCGTGCTGCTGATCTCGCCGACGGCCGTCTGGACCCGCTCGTTGTACCGCGCGAAGAACGGCACCACCAGTCCGATGAGGATGCCGGCGAAGACCAGCACGCCCAGCGTCACCAGCACCAGGACCGGGTCCATCAGGAACATCATCGTGAGGATGGCGATGAACATCAGCAGGCCCCGGCCCGAGTCCACCAGGGCCTGGCTCGCCACCTCCCGCAGGAGCGTCGTGTCCGCGGTGACCCGGGACATCAGGTCACCGGGCGGGAACTTGGCCGTCTGCGGGATGCGCAGCCACAGGATCCGGCCGACCAGGCGGCGCCGGGAGTCGCGGACCACCGATTCGGCGCTGCGCCCGAGCAGGTACGAGCCGACCGTGCTGATCAGCGCGCCGAGCAGCACGGCTCCGGTCAGGAGGATGATCGGACCGGTCACCGCCTTGCCGTCGGAGAGCGAGTCGATGAGCTGCTTGGTCACCACCGGCTGGACCAGCCCGATCAAGCTCCCGAGGGTGCTGAGCACCCCGCCCGCCACCAGCAGCCCGCGGTAGGGCCGGATGTAGGAGAGCAGGTCCCGCCACGCCGACGGTTCGAACACCGAACCGCCTTCGGTTCCGGTTCCCGCCGCCTTGCTCGTTGTCACCTGGCACCTCCTGGCGTGGGTGTTGCGGACGTGGCTCGGTTCCGGTTCACTCGGCCGCTCCGGCCGCCGGCGGCCCCGCCACGGCCTCGGACAGCAGCCGGGCCGCGGCGCGCACCTCACCGGCCATCGGCCGGTCGGCCGCCAGTGGCGGGGAGAGCTCCGCCAGCGCCGCCCACGGCGCCGCGGTTCCCGCTTCCCGGCCCAGCGACGCGGTCAGCTGGGCGACGCCGACCGCCAGCGAGCCGACGATCAGCCAGGCCAGCTCGGCCGCCTCCGCGACCGCGTTGGCGCCGTTGAGCGCCATCGGCACGTGGTCCTGGTTCCAGCCGTTGGTGGGCAGGCTCGTCAGCGAGGCCGGGTAGACGTGCTGCCTGATCCGGGCGACGAACGACGTCGCACTCAGCTGCACCCCGGCGAGGCCGCAACCCCGGCCGGGGCGCGGGGTGAGCATCGGCGGCAGCCCGCCGTTGGTCGCCGGGTCGCAGAGCATGGCCAGCTGCCGCTCGGCCAGGTAGGCCACCTGGTGCAGCACCAGCCCGGTCTGGTCGGAGCAGAACCCGACCGGCATCGCGTGGAAGTTGCCGCCGTGCAGGACGGATCCGTCGTAGGTGAGCGGGTTGTCGGTGCAGCCTTCGGCCTCGCGCAGCAGCACCTCGCCGGCGAACCGGAGCTGGTCCAGCGCCGCGCCGAGCACCTGCGGGGCGCAGCGCAGGCTGTAGGGCTCCTGCAGCGGCCGGTGCGGGGCGCGCTCCGCACCGGCGGAGAGCTCGCGCCGCACCCAACCGGCCACCTCGGCCTGCCCGTGCTGGCCACGGGCCACCCCGACGCCGGGGTGGTACGGCTCGGGGTTGACCCCGAGCAGCTCCGCCAGGCGGCCGGTCAGCAGCGCCACGGCCCGCACGAGCCGTGAGGTCGAGTCCTGGTTGAGGATCGCGAGGGCGAGGCTGGCCCCGGTGCCGTTGACGAACGCGAGCGCTTCGCGGACCGGCCATTCGACCGGCTCGGCGCCCAGCTCCGCGAGCACCGCCTTGGCCGGCTTCGCCGACCAGCGCCCTTCGCCGTCCCGCACCCAGGCCTCGCCGAAGCCCGCGAAGGCGTGCGCGGCGTAGGCGAGCGGCTGCAGGTCACCACTCGCGCTCACGGTTCCTTCCCGGGGAATCGCCGGGACGAAGCCGCGGTTCCACAGGTCCGCGAGCCGCTGCCAGAAGTCCGGCGAAACGGCCGAGTAGCCCTTGCGCATGCTCTCCAGCCGCAGCCGGACGATCAGCCGGCAGGCCTCCGGCGGCAGCGGCCGGCCCTGGCTGGTGCCGAGGTGGGCGAGCAGGCTGCCGCCCTGCTCCAGTTCGGACTCCGCGAGGTAGCGCACCAAGGGCCCGAACCCCTGGGTGAGGCCGTAGATCGGCTGTCCCGCGGCGAGTGTCTTGTCCACGGTGTCCGAGCTGGCCCGCATCCGGTCGACGTCGGCCTGGTCGCACCCTTCGAGCACCACGCCGGGGTCCGCCCCGCGGACCAGCTCGGCCAGCCGCTGCTGCGCGCTCACCTGTTCGCACCCGTCCCGTCGGTGCGGGCGTGGTCCACGCGCCGGGTCTTGCCGGTGTCCGTGCGGTCGATCCGATCGCGCACGAGCACCTTCCTCGGCAGCACCCCCAGGTGCCGGCGCACCGCCTGGACGTCGATGTCGTGCCCGTTCTCCGGCACGACGTGCAGGTCGAGGTGCTCCCCGGTCAGGTCGTCCGTCACCGGAACGAGCGCCAGGTCCGCACACGGCAGCACGGCGCGCAGGGACCGCTCCAGCTCGTCGAGGTCCAGCCGGCGGCCGTTGACCTTGACGAGGCTGCTCCGCCGTCCCACGAAGGAGAACGCGCGGTCGCCGACCGGCCGCACGAAGTCGTCCATCGTCAGGTCCGCCGGCGGTGGCTCGCCCGGGACGGCGGCCAGCCGCGGGCCGGCGATCCTGAGCGGTACCTCGGCACCGCTCCCGGTGTCCGGTCCGGACACCAGGCTGACGTCGTCGAACAGTTCCCACGGCGGGTTCCCGCCCGCCCACACCCGTTTCGCCACCCCGCCCGTCTCGGTGGACCCGAAGACTTCGGTGACGCTGACCCGGCCGGGGCCCGCCGCGGCGAGGAAGCCGCCGGCGGCGGCGGGCAGTGTCGCCGTGCTGTGCAGGACGGCCAGGTGGTCCAGCGAACGCACCCAGGAGATGTTCCGGCGCAGCAGGGAAAACACCCACGGGATCGCCACCACCGCCCACCGCGGGTGCTGCTCCTCCGGCATCGGCCCGAACAGATCGGGCCGGTACCACACGGGAATCCCCAGCCGGGCCGGCACGAGCACGGTCGCCAGCAGGCCGAAGATGTGCCGTGGCGGGGCGAAGGACAGCACCGCGGCCGGCGTCCGCGGCCGCAGGAGGTCCGCCAGCAGCCCGGCCTCGGCCCACAGCTGGTCGAAGGTCCGCCGCCAGACCCGGCCGGGGCCGGTGGTGCCGGAAGTGCGGAGATCCACCGGATCCGGCAACACCCGCCGCGCGAGTTCCTCGGCGTCGGGTGCGGACCTGTCCCAGCGGACGAGCCACGCCCGGTCCGCGATCCGCGGCGCGGCCAGGTCCGCCGAAAGCAGCTCGGCCGGGGTCAGTTCGGTCCACATACGGGAACTCCTTGACGGAGGGGATGGTTCGGATGCGCGGGACTCGTCGTCCCGCCGGCGGGACGAGGTCCTACGCGCGGCTGCCGGACGACTTCGCGACGTCCATCACGTAGCGACCATACTGGGACTTCGCCATCCTGCGCCCCAGCTCGTGACACTCGTCTGCGGTGATGAAACCCATGCGCAGCGCGATTTCCTCGAGACAGGCAACGCGGACACCCTGGCGGTTTTCCAGCACCTGGACGTACTGCCCCGCCTCGAGCAGCGACTGGTGCGTGCCCGCGTCGAGCCAGGTGAAGCCGCGGCCGAGGGTGGCCATCCGCGCCCGTCCCGCGTCCAGGTAGACCCGGTTGACGTCGGTGATCTCCAGCTCGCCGCGGGCCGAAGGCCGGATGCTCCGGGCGATTTCGACGACGTCCGAGTCGTAGAAGTACAGGCCGGTGACCGCGTTGTTCGACCGTGGCCGCGCCGGCTTCTCCTCGATCGAGAGGAGGTTTCCGCGCTCGTCGACCTCGGCGATCCCGTAGCGGCCGGGGTCGGAAACGGGGTAGCCGAAGAGCGTGCACCCGTCCAGGTTCTTGCGCGTGTCCCGGAGCAGGCTGCCGAAACCGGCGCCGTGGAAGATGTTGTCGCCGAGCACGAGCGCGCAATCGTCCCCGGCCACGTGACCGGCACCGACGAGGAACGCGTCGGCGATCCCGCGTGGCTCGGGCTGCACCGCGTAGCTCACGTCGAGCCCGAGCTGCGTGCCGTCCCCGAACAGGGCGGCCAGCGACGGCAGGCTGTCCGGCGTCGAGATGATCAGGATGTCCTGGATCCCGGCCAGCATCAGCACCGACAGCGGGTAGTACGCCATCGGCTTGTCGTAGACCGGGAGGAGCTGCTTCGACGTGGCCAGGGTGAGCGGGTACAGGCGGGTGCCACTGCCGCCCGCCAAAACGATGCCCTTCATCGGAAATCCATTCGCTCGGAGTTTTCGGCGACGACCTTTTCCAGGTCCGGCACCAGTTCGGCGGGTGCGGGCAGCGCGAGCAGCTCGTCCCGGACCCGCTGCGCACCCTGCCGGAAGGACGGCTCGGAAAGCAGCCTCGCCACCAGCTCACGCACCCGGTCCCCGGTGGCCCCGGCCATCGGCAACGCGAGGCCGGCGCCCCGGTCGGCGATCCGGCCGGCGAACGGCGGTTCGTCGAACCGCTCGGGCACCGACAGCGGGGGCACACCGTAGTACAGCGTCGTGCACAGCGTGCCGAACCCGGCGTGGTGCACGGCCGCCGCGCAGCCCGGCAACAGGGCGTGCAGCGGCACCGAGGGCACCACCGTGGTGTTGGCTGGCACCCGCAGGCGGTTCCGGATTTCCGGCTCACCCACCGTCGCGACCAGCTCGATGTCGAGGTCGGCGAGCGAGTCGACGAGCTCCTGCACGCCGAGGGCGTGTCCCCCGAAGTGTTCGCCCGCGGTCACGCCGAGGGTGAGCGCCACCCTCGGCCGGTCCGGCTCGCGCCGCAACCAGGACGGCACGACCGCCTGGCCGTTGTAGGGCAGGAAACGCATGCGCAAGTAGCGCAGGCCGGCCGTCATCCGCAGGGTGTCGGGCAGCTGGTCGATGGTGAACTGGCCGACGGTCAGGTCCTCGGTGAACCGGCCCCCGTGCTTGCCGATCCTCGCGTCCAGCCATTCGGCGAGCGGATCGGCGCGCTCGCCCGGTGGCCGTTTCTCCAGCAGTTCCCGGTACCGGTCGCGGGTGACGCCGAAGATGTCCATTCCGGACAGGAGCCGGCCGTGCGCCGCACCGCACAGCTTCGCCGCGATGGCGCCTGCGTAGCTGTTGGGCTCCCAGACGACCAGGTCGGGCTTCCACCAGCCGGCGAAGTCCGCCAGCTCGTCGACCATGGTGTTGTTGACGAGCTTGTACCAGGTGCGCACCAGGTTGTCGTACATGGTGTGGAGGTGGTCCCAGTCCAGCCGCTCCGGCGCGTTCTCGGCCAGGTCGAACGGAAGGATCCTGGTGCCGCGCACGGCTTCGTGGGCCGCCGGATCGACTTCGGCGAACCGCTTGCCGAGGAACCGGTTGACGCTCCGCCACAACTGGTGGTCCCGGCCGACGGAGACGGCGGTCAGGCCCGCACCGGTCACGACCGGCGCCAGCTCGGGCTGACTGGCGACGCGGACCTCGTGCCCGGCCGAACGCAGGGCCCAGGCCAGCGGAACCATCGGGTAGAAATGAGACTTCGCCGCATAGGTGACAAAAAGAACCCGCATGGATTTCCTCTCACGGATATGCCCCGTCGGAAAGGCCCCATCCCGGAGACGGTTTCTTTATAGCCCGGCCGCGTGTTCCGTTTCAAGGAAATGCTTGCCCGCTTCGGAAAACGACCGCGGCACTGTCTCGCCGGCGAGACACGGGGAGGGAAGCCACCACGCGTGCGGTACGGCTCTCACGCCGGGACCGCTTTTCGTCCACAGTGGTCTCGAGATGGACGTGGCAAGGTCGCCGGCGGTCTTCGGCGCGGGGTGCCTGGCGGGCAGCGTCCGTGAGGTTGCCCGGCGGAACCGGGCGGCGGAAGGGGGTTCGGCGCCCTGCCGGTGCTGGTCGGCAGCGTCGGCGCGGGCTACCGTGCCGCTACGGCCTGGCGAGCGCCCAGGGCATGAGTTTCCCGGCGAGCGCCCGGCTGAACGGGCGGACCAGCTCCTGCAGTTCGGCGCAGGCGGCCTCGCCGATCCGGGCGTAGGGCGTCACGCTGTTCTCGTCGGTCGCCTTCTCGATTTCCGCTCGGCGGGCCGCACCCGCGGGCGTGAACGTCAGGTCCGTGTCGCCGGTGAGCCAGTCGCGTTCGCGGAGCCCCGTGACGGCCCGGTTCCAGTCCTCTTCGGACCACGACCGGGAGGTGCGCAGGGTCTCGGCGGGGACGGCACCCGAAGCCGCGTGGGTGATGAGGGCTTCGACGCCGCTCAGCCGGGCCGTCAGCAGGGCGGCGATGTGCGCGTCGCCGCGGTACTCCCGGAGCAGGGTCTGGGCGTGCCACAGGACCAGGTGGGGTTCGGTGGGCCACGGCAGGGCCGCGTGGGCGGCGAAGAGCGGGCGGCCGGTGACGTCGTCGGCGACCGTCTCGGCGGCCTCACGCAGGAGAGCGGCGGCCCTGCGCATCTCCGGCGAGGTGATCGCGTCACCCAGGATGCCGCGCAACGCCCGGTCGGCCGCGCCGTGACGCGCGGCCAGGACGGCGGCCGGATCGGTGGTGGACCAGGCGGTGGTGATCGACTCCCTGACGAGGACCGGGTTGAAGTTGTAGAAGGTCGCGACCACGACCGGTGCCGGGACCGCGCCGAGCGCCGCCGACCTCGACGCGAAATAGCCGGCGCGGCCGGTGAGACCGAGTTCCGCGTACGCGGCTGCGGCTTCCGGGGCGAAGTAGATCATCCCGTGGTACGGCTCGAGAAGTCGCCAGGTCCGGCGCGCCACTTCGATCACGCGGTCAACATACCATCCAGTCGGTACGGCGGGGGCCTTCCGCGCGCCCGGCGAACCGCGGCCCGATCTCGATCCGCCTCGGCTCCGGCGGGGTACCGCCATCCGGACCACCCCCGGACGACAGTTCCTCGATAGCGAACGGATAGCGCCGCTGAGCCACGATCTCCCGGTCGATTCCCGCTACTGAGAGGAGTGATCATGGCTCGCATGATCAACGCCCTGGGTGACCGGCTGCTGGGGCTGTTCCTACGCGAGGTCAAGGCCGGCGCGTGCATCCCCGAGCACGGCCAGGTCTGCAAGACCGTCTACCTCCACTACGACTGCGTCGGCAACTGCCGGTAACGCGGCACCCGTGCCTTTCCCGCCACGGTTCCCGTGGCGGGAAAGGCGTTCCCCAGGGGGTTCACCATGATCGACGCCCAGTTCGTCCTCGCCGCCCGGGTCCTGATCGGGCTCGTTTTCGCGGTCGCGGCCGTCGGCAAGCTCGCCGGGCGGGCGCGGCTGGCGGAGTTCGCGGATTCGCTGGCGCCGCTCGGCCGGTCGCCGGTGGGCTGGCTGCCGGTGGCCGCCGGGACCGCGGTCGCCGAGCTGGCCGTCGCCGTGCTCGTCGGGTTCTCCCCCACCCACCGGCTCGGGCTCGGGCTGGCGACGGCGGTGATGCTCGTGTTCTGCGCCGCGATCGCCCGTTCGATGCGGCTCGGCCGCCGCGTCACCTGCCGCTGCTTCGGCCGCTCCGGGGCGGTCCTCGGCCGCGCCCACCTCGTCCGCAACGCACTCCTCGCCGTGTCGGCCGCCGCGGCTCTGGTCGTCCCACCGGGGCCCGGTCTCGGCCTCGACACCGGCGCGGCCGCCGCCCTCGTCGGCGCGTTCGCCGCGCTCGTCGCGATCAACTGGGACAGCCTGGCCGGCCTGGTCGGCAAGGCGGACGCCGCCCATCGCTGAAAGAGGTATCTCATGTCGTTCCTGGTGGCCGTGGTCGCGGTGCTGGCCGTGCTGACGGTGCTCAACCTCCTGCTGTCCTCGGCGATGATCCGGCTGATCAGGGAGCAGCGCCGGCCGGCGACACCCGCGCTGCCCGCCGTGGGCACCGAGATCGGGGCGTTCGAGGTGACCGACACCGACGGCCGCACCGTCACCGACCAGGAGCTGGACGACGTGCTCGTCGCGTTCCTGTCGCCCACCTGCGCGCCGTGCCGGCGCATCGCCGGCAAGCTCACCGAGCCGACCGTCGCGTTCGTCCTCGACGGCGGTGACCGGGACAAGGCCGTCGAGTACGCGGCCGGGCTGGGCTCCGCGGTGCGCGTCGTCTTCGTCGGCGACCGCAGCCCGGTGTCGGCCGCGTTCAACGCGGGCGACGTCACCCCGACCTTGATCCGTGTCCGGAACGGGCGGATCGCCGCCGCCGGCCACGACCTCGACGCCATGCGTCCGCAGCTGGTCCGATGAACCTGTTCCGTGCGGCGGGCCCCGCGTTCGGCATCGCCTGGCGCGCGTCGCGGGTGGCCACCGGCACCTCGGTCGCGCTGGCGGTGCTCGCCTCGGCCGTGCCGGCGGTCTCGGCGTGGCTGGGAAAGCTGCTGTTCGACGAGCTGGCCGGCGGCCGGGACCGTGGCCTGATCGTGCTGCTGGCCGGCGGCTCGGCGGCCGGTCTCGCCGCCACGGCCGCGATCGCCGCCGTCGCCTCCTACTGCGCCGCGCTCGTGCGAGCCGAGTCCGCGATCGAAGCGGAGGACCGCCTGGTCGGCGCGGTCGGCGCGCTACCCGGGCTGCGCCGACTCGAGGACCCGGCGTTCCTCGACAAGGTGCGGCTGGCCGAGCAGGGCGCCCAGGAGGCGGCGCCGGCGGTGCTGGCGCTGACCGTCGATGCGGTGCGCGCACTGATTGCGGTGCTCGGGTTCGTCGGCGCGGTCCTGCTCGTGTGGCCGCCGATGGCCGGGCTGCTCGCCGCGTCACTGGCGGCGGCGGCGATCTCCCAGCTGGCGTTGTCCCGCCTGCGCGCGCGGGAGACCGAGGCGATGATGGCCACCCAGCGCCAGCGGTTCCTGTTCCGCTCGCTGTGCTCGGACATCCGGGCGGCCAAGGAGATCCGGCTCTTCGGCCTCGCGGACCTGTTCCGGGCGCGCATGGTGACCGCCGTCCGCGCGGCCACGGCCAGCGAATGCGCCATGCAGCGCCGGATCGCCGCCGCCGGGATCGCCGCCGCGGTCGTGTCGGCGGTGGTGGCCGGCATCGCCCTCGTGGTCGCCGCGACCGGCGCCGCCCGGGGGTCGCTGTCCATCGGTGACGTCACCCTCTTCACCGCCGCGGTGGCCGGCATCCAGTCACCGGTGGGCGCGCTGCTGGGCCAGCTCGGCCGGGCCGGTGGCTCGCTCGGCCTGTTCCGGCACTACCTCGACGTCGTCACGACCGAACCCGACCTGACGTCCGGGACGGCCACCGTGCCCGGGCTGACGACCGGCATCGAACTGCGTGACGTGTGGTTCCGGTACGACCCGGCCGGTCCGTGGGTGCTGCGCGGGATCGACCTGGTCATCCCCGCCGGTGCCGCGGTCGGGCTGGTCGGGGTGAACGGCGCGGGCAAGTCGACCCTCGTGAAGCTGCTGTGCCGCTTCTACGACCCCGACCGCGGCCGGATCCTGTGGGACGGCGTGGACATCCGCAGCTACGACCCGGCCGCGTTGCGAGCCCGCCTCGGTGCCACCTTCCAGGACTTCACCAGCTACGACCTGACCGCGGCCGACAACATCGGCATCGGCGACGTGACCCGCCTCGGCGATCTCGACCGCGTTCGCGCGGCGGCCCGCCTGGCCGAGATCGACTCGGCGCTGTCGGGGTTGTCGCGCGGCTACGAAACCCTGTTGTCCCGGGCCTTCCTCGACGTCGACGACAAGGCCGGGGCGGCGCTGTCCGGCGGCCAGTGGCAGCGCGTGGCGCTGGCCCGGTCGCTCATGCGCGACCAAGCCGATCTGCTCATCCTCGACGAACCCAGCTCCGGCATGGACGCCGACGCCGAAACCCGGACCCACGAGGCACTGCGCGCCCACCGGGCCGGCCGGACGAGCGTGCTGATCTCCCACCGCCTGTCCGCCCTGCGCGGCGCGGACCGGATCGTCGTGCTCGGCGACGGCCAGGTGGCCGAACAGGGCACCCACGACGAGCTGCTCACCGCGGGCGGCGAGTACGCCCGGCTGTTCTCGTTGCAGGCCAAGGGATATGCGATGGCGGAGGCGTGATGACCGGGCTCGCGGTGGTCGTGCTGGTGTTGCCGGCCGTGCTGATCGTGCTGCGGCGGCGGTACGTGGTCGCCCGCGTCTGGGGTCACAGCATGTCCCCGACCTTCCGGGACGGCGAGCGGGTGATCGCGACCAGGCGACGGCACTACCGCGTGGGTGACATCATCGTTTTCCGGCCGCCCTCCCGTGCATCTCTTTCGGGGGTCCGGGTGGCGGAGCCCCCGGCCCGGGGCGAAGCCCCGGATGTCACCGCGACCATCGATGTCGCCTGGCGCATCAAGCGGATCGCCGCGGTCGCCGGCGACCCGGTCCCCGCCTGGCTGCCGGCGGACCACGCGATCGTCCCGGCAGGCCGCGTGGTGGTCGTCGGCGACAACGCCGGCCACAGCGAGGATTCCCGCCAGCTCGGCTACATCGACCTCGCCGGCGTGGCCGGCGTGGTCCCTCACCGGCCCGCGCCGGAAGGCAGCTGACAGTCGATCTCCGCCAGCACCCGCTCCACCCCGACGCGTTCGACCGGGCTGTCGAACCGGTCCTGCAGACGCAGGGACTCGTGCGCGATGCGGCGGGCGGCGGCCCGGTCGCCGGCGGCCAGCTCGATCGAGGCCAGGGCGAGCAGCGCGGCCGACTCGGCGTCCGGACGGCGAATCCGGCGGGCCAGGCCCAGCGCGCGGTCCGCGGATCTCCGGGCGGCGGGCAGGTCGCCGTTCGCGCGGTGGGCGTCGGCTTCGGCGGTGAGGCACCACGTCCGGCCGATCGGGTCGCCGTGCTGCTCCGACAGGACGCGGGCCTGTCCGGCGAGGCTGACCGCGGCCGCCGGGTCGCCGCAGGCCAGTGCGGTGCGCACGGCCACGAGCCGCACCTGGGCGCAGGTCTTCCATTCGCCGGCGGCGTCGGCCAGCCGCAAGGCCTTCGCGCCGTGCACCGTCGCCGCGCAGAGGTCGCCGAGGTGGTCCCGGTACAGGGCGGCGAGCGTGCCGTGGCAGCCCGACATCCCCGCCAGGTTGCCGGACTTCCGGAAGCACACGACCGCCTCGCGCACGGCGGTGATCGCGCGGTGCCAGTCGCCACACCGCTCGTACGCGTCGCCCAGCTTGGTCAGCACCTCCGCCCGCAGCGCGAAGTCGACGTCTCGCAGCGGCACCTCGTCCAGGATGGCGACGACGTCGGCGTACCGGCTGCGGTGCATCCGCGCCGTCGCCGTGACCAGCGCCGCGGTCACCCGCACCACCGGGTCCTGGCCGGCGACGGTCGTCAGCCGCGCGGCCGCCCGGGCGCCGTGGTCGTACAGGTCGAGCCGCACGAGCGGCGCCCGCAGCACCAGCAGCAGCGCCGCCGCGGGACGGAGCAGGCCGCCGCGCACGGCCAGGGCGAACACGGCGAGCAGGACGTCGACGTCCGCGCCCACCCACGACAGCGGCTCCTTCACCACGCGCGCCGCCACGTTCCGGCCGATCGGCGCGGCGGTCTCGGCGAGCACGGTGTAACCGGCCGGTGTGCCCAAAATGCCTTCGTAGGCGTGCCTGGTCAGCGCGACCGCCCAGCCGGCCAGCCGGTTCACCGGACCCGCGTCGAGCGACGGGCCGACCGTCCGGCAGTAGGCCCGCACGAGGTCGTGCATCCGGTAGCGGGGCACCCCGTCGCGCCCCGGGCCGGCCTGGTCGAGCAGGTTCATCGCGCACAGGTGCGCCAGCACCTCGCCGGTGCGGGCGAGCGGCACGTCGAGCACGGGCGCGAGCGGCCAGCCGGTGAACGTCGGCGCTCCGATCGCCGCCAGCGCCAGCATCGCGGCCCGCCCCTCCCGGTCCAGCAACCGGAAGCTGGTGTCGAGACTGTCCCGCACGCTGCGCTGCCCGGCCACCAGCTCCCGCATCCGCCTCGACTCGTCGGACAGCCGCGCGGCCAGCTCCGCGACGCTGAGCTTGGGGTACGCGGCGAGCTGTGCCCCGGCGATCCGCAACGCGAGCGGCACACCCCCGCACGCCTGGATCACCGCGGCGACCGTGCCATCGCCGTCGCCGTCATCCAGCCGGGCCGCGCCCGCGACGTTCGCCAGCACCGTCCCGGCCACCTCGTCCGGCAGCGGCCCGAGCGGCACCCGGACCGCCGACTCGACCTCGGGCAGCACGGACCGGCTGGTCACGATCGTGGCGCAGCCCGGATCGGCGGCCAGGAGCGGCTCGATCTGCCAGGCGGTGGCGGCGTTGTCGAGCAACACGAGCACCCGCTTGCCCGCCGTGCGGCTGCGGAACTCGGCCGTGCGCTCCTCGACGGTGGCCGGCATCGACCGCGCCGGCACACCCAGCGCGCGCAGGAAGCCGGCGAGGATGTCGTGCGGTGCGGCCGGCCGGGCATCGGCACCCCGCAGGTCGGCGTAGAGCTGCCCGTCGGGGTAGGCGTGCACCGACGCCGCGCCCGCGTGCACGGCCAGCGCCGTCTTGCCGATCCCGGGCATCCCGGTGACCAGCACCAGCGGTGGTGCGTCGCTCCGGCGCGCCACCGCGGCCCTGATCGCGGCCGACTCCGCGGCGCGCCCGGCGAACCCGGAGGTCCGCGGCGGCAGCTGGGCGGGCACCACGGTCGCCGCCGGAGGCGCCTCGACGGCGAGGACCTCCGCCTCCAGCGCGAGCAGTTCCCGGGACGGATCCACCCCCAGCTCGTCCCGCAGCACGCGCCTGGCCTCGTGGAACGCCGCCAGCGCGTCGGCCCGCCGCCCAGCGCGGTGCAGCGCCAGCATCCGCCGCTGGTGCAGGCCTTCGCGCAGGGGGTGCGCCTGCACCAGCGCGCTCAGCTCGGGCAGCAGCCGCGCGGCCCGCCCGCAGGCGAGCTCCGCGTCGATCCACTCCTCGACCAGGCACATCCGCAGCTCGTCCAGCCGGAGCAGCTCCGCCCCGGCCAGGTACGGGGTCACCCCGCCCAGCGGCGTGCCGGCCCACCGGTCGAGCGCGGACCGCAGCAGGCCGGCCGCGTCCGCGGGATCCCCGGCCGCCCGCGCCGTGCTCAGCAGCCGCCGCACTTCGTCGACGTCGACCAGGCAGTCCAGCAGGTACCCGCTCGCCACGGTGACCACGGCTCCGGCGGCGCCCGCCCGGTCGAGCGCGGCACGGAGCTTGGACACCTGGATGTGCACCTGGGTCCGCGCGGTCGCCGGCGGCAGCTCGCCCCACAGGGCGTCGATCAGCCGTTCCACCGACACCGGCTGCCGGCAGGCCAGCGCCAGCACGGCGAGGACCGTACGCCCCAGCCGTCCCTTGATCGGTACCGGTGTTCCGTGGACCCGCGCGCCGACGGGACCGAGGACAGTGGCTTCCAGCAATCCCCTGCCCGAACCTTTCGAGATCGTGTCACGACCACCCAGGCAGCGGTTCCCCGATCCGGGCGCAGTCCGGCACGGGCACTCGCGCGCAGGCCGAGGCCGGAGGTCCCGCCCACTTCGGTTCACCGTGGTTCGTCATGCGGGCGTCCGCCTTCCCCAGAAAAGTCCGGCCCCGTACCGAAAGTGCACCACCGCCGCGTTCCCCAGCCGGGGCGGCCACTCTCGCCATGCGCGACGCTGCCAGCGGCGCTCGAGCACCGTCAACCAACGCGAAAACGTTTCGCGCTTAACCGAAAGATAAGATCGTTCCCCGGAGCGGGCAACCTTCGAGCGCCGGGCTCACGACGCCGAGGAACCGGCGGCGGAGACTTCCCGCTGATTGTCCACTTCGACCGGTTCGAGGGCCGCTCGCCACCGGCCGGGCCCGTGGGAGAAATATCTCCGTACCGCCGCCGTAAAGGATTGTTTCGAACGGAGATCAATCAACGCACCGGATATGCAATACCCGCCCGAACGGCCCGGTTGGCCGAATGCGGGTACCCCGTTGGCCGCGTCGCGGGCGGCACTGCTTCGGGTACCGTCAACCGGTCGTCCCGTCGTCCCGACATCAAAAAAGGTATCAACGAGCGGAGGCCCGTTGAAAATCTTGCTGCTGTGCTCGGCGTTCAACGGACTCAGTCAGCGCGCTTGGCTCGGCCTGCGCGCCCGCGGCCACCGCGTCACGGTCCGGATCGTGCACGATCCGCAGGAGATCGCCGCGGCGGCCGCGGCCACCGATCCCGAATTGATCATCTGCCCGTTCCTGCGCCGGCGGGTTCCGGACGTGGTCTGGCGCCGCTACCGCACGATCATCATCCATCCGGGCCCGGAAGGGGACCGCGGCCCGTCCGCGCTCGACTGGGCGATCATGGACGCCGAGCCCACCTGGGGCGTCACGGCCCTGCAGGCGACCGGGGACCTCGACGGCGGGCCGATCTGGGGCACCCGGGTGTTCCGGATGCCGGCCGATCCGCCGCGCAAGAGCACCCTCTACAACACCGAAGTGTCCGACGCCGCGCTGAGCCTGATCGGCGAGGTCGTGAGCAAGGCCGAAGACCCCGGGTTCACGCCGCGTCGCCAGGACCGCCGGGTGGACGCCGTCCGTCCCCTGGTCCGGCAGGCCGACCGAGCCTTCTCCTGGGGTGACCCGACCGACCACGTCCTGCGCCGCATCCGCGCCGCGGACGGCCGTCCCGGGGTGCACACCGAGCTGGCCGGGGTGCCGGTCGCGGTGTTCGACGCCCAGCCCGGCGACGCTTCGCCCGGCGAGCCCGGCACCATCGCCGGACGACGGCAGGGTGCCGTGCTGGTCCGGACCGGCGACGGCGCCCTGTGGATCGGGCACGCGCGGCGGCTGGCACCCGAAGCCCCCGGCACGGCGGTCAAGCTGCCGGCCGTTCTCGCTCTCGGGGACAGCGTCGGCGAGGTCCCCCGGATCGCCGGCCCGCCGCACCTCCGGGAAATCGGCTACCGCCAGGTGGGCAAGGTCGGCTTGGTGGACTTCGCGTTCTACAACGGCGCGATGTCCACCACCCAGTGCCGCCGGCTCGCCACGGCCGTGCGCTACGCCGCCGCGCAGGACACCGCCGTCCTGGTCCTGGCCGGCGGCGAGGTGTTCTCCAACGGCCTGCACCTGGGTGTCATCGACGCCCACCCGGATCCCGCGGCGGAAGCCTGGCGGAACATCACCGCGATCGACGACCTCTGCCGGGAGATCATCGCCTGCTCCGGCCAGATCGTCGTCTCCGCGCTCGCCGGCGACGCGGGCGCCGGCGGGGTGATGCTGGCTCTCGGCGCGGACAAGGTGATCGCCCGCGACGGCGTCCTGCTCAACCCGCACTACCGGAAAATGGGCCTCTACGGCTCGGAATACTGGACCTACGTGCTGCCTCACCGGGTCGGCGAGGCCCAGGCACACCGGCTGACCACCCGGTGCGAACCGATCACCGCCGCCGACGCGGCCGAGGTCGGGCTCATCGACCAGCTCGCCGGCGGCGACCGCGCGGCATTCCTCGCGACCGTGCTGGACTACGCCACCGAACTGGCCGCCGGCGGCCACGCGGCCGCCCTGCTCGGCCGCAAACGCGAGACCCGGGACGCCGACGAACACCGCAGACCCCTGGAGACCTACCGGATCCGGGAACTCGCCGAAATGAGCCACGACATCTTCGACGACCGCCACGGCTTCGCCCGCACCAGGCGCGCCTTCCTCACCGGCCGGCCCACCGGCCCGGCCGTGCCGGAAGCACCTCGCCTGCCCGACCCCCGGATGGCGCCCGTCAGCTGATCGGAGTCAGGAGTTTTTGCGCTGATTGGCGTTGAAGCGCGCTTTCTTCTGGCGATTCCCGCACGTGTTCATGTCACACCATTTGCGCGTGCGGCTTTGGCTGGTGTCGAAGAAGGCGGCCCGGCAGGTCGGTGAGGCGCACAAAGCCAATTTCCCGTCCCGTTCGCCCGCGATGATGCTGATCGCGTCGGCGGCGATCACGCCGAGGGCGTCCTCCACACCGGACGCCGAGCCGAGCTGCCATCGCCGATGGCCTTCAGGCGTCAGGACGGCCGAGGCCTGGCCCTGAACGCTGCGGTCGTTGATGACCTGGACCGCGGCCGCCGGGAGCGTGTCCCGGGTCGCCGCCGCGGTCGCGGCGGCGTGGATCGACTCCCTCAGTTCGCGGGCGAGGCCGAGCTGGGCGGCGGTGCAGGACTCCACGGCGAGGCCGCTCACGGCCAGCCAGTCGACGAGCCGCTGCGGTGTGGGAATGCGCTCCACGGCGTCGCCGCGGCGCTCGGTCAACGTCGCCGTGAAGCTGGTCGCCAGCACGGCACCGAGGCGGAAGTCGGGGAACCCAGCACGCATGGAACCACCTTAGCCGGTTGCCTGGCGGGCGGACGACATGTTAGAACCGTCTTAGCCGGTTCCGCGATGACCAGGAGGTCTCATGTCCCGTCTCACCACCGACGTACGAGCATTCGAAGCCCGCGCCACCGACGCCGACCTCGACGATCTGCGCGCACGGCTGGCCGCGGCGCGGCTGCCGGAGGCCGAGACGGTCCGGCACGCCGCGTCCGGCGCCGGCCGATGGGACCAGGGCGTTCCCCTCGCCGACCTCGTCGACGTCGTGCACTACTGGCGCACGGGGTACGACTGGCGGTCGTTCGAAGACCGCCTCGACCGGATCGGCCAGTTCCGCACGACCATCGACGGGCTGGGCATCCACTTCCTGCACCGCCGGTCCCCGCGCGCGGACGCCACGCCGCTGATCCTGACGCACGGCTGGCCGGGCAGCATCGCCGAGTTCGTCGACGTCGTGGCCGAACTGGCCGATCCGGAAGCGGCCGACGCGCCGGCGTTCCACGTCGTGGTCCCGTCGCTGCCGGGCTTCGGTTACAGCGACAAGCCGGCCACCACCGGCTGGGGAACCGAAAAGATCGCGGCCGCGTGGGTGGAGCTGATGGACCGGCTCGGCTATCCGAGGTTCGCCGCCCACGGCGGCGACTGGGGCGGCAACATCACCACGGTGCTCGGCGGCAGGTTCCCGGAGCACGTTCTGGGCATCCACACCACGTTCGCGGAGGGCCCGCCCGGGTTGACCACGGACGGGCTGACGGCGGTCGAACGCGAGTGGGCCGAGGAAACCCGCCACTTCTGGCGCCACCGCGCGGCGTACGCGAAGCAGCAGGCCACCCGGCCGCAGACCATCGGCTATTCGCTCGTCGACTCACCGGTCGGGCTGCTCGCCTGGATCCTCGACAAGTTCGCCGAGTGGTCGGACACCGAAGACAGCCCCTTCGAGACGATTTCCCGGGACCGCATCCTCGACGACGTCACCCTGTACTGGCTGACGCGGACCGGCGCGTCGGCGGCCCGGATCTACTACGAAAGCCACAACTCGCTGGACCCGGAACTCCGGGTCGACGTCCCGTCGGCCATCACGATGTACCCCCGCGACATCGAGAAGTACCCGCGCCCCTGGGCGGAGCAGCGGTACCGGCGGATCGTCCGCTGGCGGTCACCCGAGGCCGGGGGGCACTTCCCCTCGCTGGAGGTTCCCGGGTACTTCGTCGAGGACCTGCGGGAAGGCCTCGCGGCCGTGCTGGCCGCCGACCGGTGACCGCGGCCGGCACGGGGGTGACTCCGCGTGCGTCGACTGGGTTGCGTGTGGGTTACGGATCTCACTCCGATGCACCCGGATCGGCCACCCCGCGTCCTGCCTATGACGGTGCGTAATAGGGGGAGGTGTCTTCGATGGGTTCTCGCTCGTCACGGCTGGTGCGGCGGCCGGGTACCTGGTTGACGGTCACCCTCGCCCTCGTGCTGGCCGGCGTCCTGATCATCTCCCTCGACGACAGCCCCGCCGCGCCCGGCCGGGCGATCAGTGGTTCGCCCACCGCCGCGGCCACCACCGCCCCTCCGGTCAGCAAGGAACCGGCGTGGATGCGCCCGCTGCGCCCGGGCGAAAAGCCCCCGCAGTTCGTGCTCTTCTCCTTCGACGGTGCCGGCTCGCACGACCACTGGAGCCGCTACCTCGCCCTCGCCAAGTCCGTCAACGCGCACTTCAGCGGGTTCCTCTCGGGCATCTACCTGCTGACCGACGAGCAGCGGGCGCGTTACACCGGGCCCGGCCACAAGCCGGGCGGGGCCTCGATCGGCTTCGGCGGCAGTGCCGGGGAAGTCGCCACCCGCGTCCAGGACCTCAACACCGCCGTCGCCGCGGGGCACCAGATCGGCACGCACTACAACGGGCACTTCTGCACCGGCGCCGAGCCGAGCGTCGGCCGCTGGACCGCGGCGGGCTGGACCGCCGAAATCGGCCAGTTCAGCCGCTTCGTCGACGACGCCCGCGAGCGCCTCGGACTGCACCTGTCCGCCAAGGACGTCACCGGCGGCCGGACGCCGTGCCTCGAAGGCAACTGGGCCGCGGCCTTTCCCGCCATGCGCGACGCCGGCTACACCTTCGACTCCAGCCAGCCGTCGGACGGCGTCAAGTGGCCCACCGACATCGACGGCATCCGGGAGTTCTGGATGCCGTACGTGAAGGTGCCCGCGCTGCACAAGAAGGTCATCATGATGGACTACAACCTGTGGTACCAGTTCAACCACGCCAAGAACGACCCGTCCCACGCCGAGCAGTACACCCAGGCCACCCTCGAGACCTACCGCGGCGCCTACCGCGCCGCCTTCGACGGCAACCGCGCCCCGCTCGTCATCGGCAACCACTTCAACGACTGGGCCGGCGGGGCGTTCTCCCGGGCCGCCGAAGGCTTCATGGGCGAGGTGTGCACCAAACCCGAGACGGTCTGCGCGACCTACGCGGAAGTCACGAAGTGGATGTCGCTGCAGAACGCGGGCGTCCTGGACCAGTTCCGGTCGATGCCGCCCGCCCAAGCCGGCTGAGGCGGAAGCGGGCGGCTCGCCGGCCGGCTCAGGAGACCGTCCACACCTGGCTCGAGGCGCCCGACCCGCCGAGCTGGCTGACCTGCGCACCGCTCGCGGTGGACGACCCGGCCACCCCGATCACGAGGCCGCTGCCGACGTTTTCCAGGACGTACTGGCTGCCGGTGAGGCTGCCCACCAGGTCCGCGGCCCACTGCTGGCCGGCGGTACCGGTGCAGGTCCACTGCTGCAGCTGGACGCCGTTCGCCGTGGACCCGTCCGGGACGTCGAGGCACAGCCCGCTGTTGACGTTGACCACCGTGAAGACGTTGTCGGACACCTTCGTCAACCGCCATTGCTGGTTGGTGCCCCCGTGCGCCGGCCACTGGATGATCTTGCCGCCGGCCGCCGTGGAGGCACCCGAGGCGTCCATGACCATTCCGCTGTTGGCGTTCTTCAGCACGTGCGTGCCGGCGGTGGGCAGGCCGGAATTCGCCGACCACGTCCCCGCGTCGGCGTCGAGGCTCCAGCTCGGGTACTGGCCCAGGTTGACCGTCGTACCGCGGATCGTGAGCGGCAGCCAGATCAGCGGCGAATTGCCCATGGCGTTGCCCGTCCAGCGGTCGCCCGCGTAGATGTAGGTGGTCGCCGAGCTGCCCTGGACCGTGATGATGTTCGCGGTCTGGCTGTTGTAGGTGTTCGTGCCCGCCGCCGCGAAGTTCCGGAACGCCGACCAGGGTCCGGCCATCGACGACGCGGTCGCGTACACGTTGTCGTTGGTGGCCCACCCGGTCAGGTGGGACGCCAGCAGGTAGTACGTCCCGCCGACCTTGATCACGGCCGGGGACTCGTAGTTGGGCAGCGTCGCCACCGCGCTCGCCACCGTCGTGTAGTCCGCGGACAGCCGGTAGATGCGGAGGCTGCGGCCGGCGTTCTCGCTCATCAGGTACGCCGACCCGTCGGTGTCCTGGAACAAGCCGATGTCGCGGCTCTGGTTGCCCAGCGGCTGGAAGCTCCCCCGGTAGCTGTACGGCCCGCACGGCGTGGGGCTGGTCGCCACGCCGACCCGCTGGTCGGAGTAGCTCGTGTTGTCGATGTGCAGGTACATCACGTACATCCGGGTGGTGGCGTTGTAGAGCACCTTGGGCCGTTCCACGATGCGGTTCGGCCCGAGGTCGCCACTGGCCTGTTTCGCCAGCGCGATCCCCTGGTGGGTCCAGTTCGCCAGATCGGTCGACGTGTAGCAGGGGATGTCCTGGAACGCGGTGTTGGCCGTGGTCTGCCCGGTCTTGTCCTCACCGAAGCCGTACCAGGTGGTGCCGACCTGCACGATGCCCATGCCGTGCAGCTGCAGCGCGCGGCCGGCGGTGTCGTACCGCGTGGCGCCGAGGGTGAACGTGTTCACCGCCGCCTGCGCCCGGACCGCGGGCACCAGCACGCCGGCCAGGACGGTGAGCAGGACGACGAGCAGAGCGAGCGGCCGGTTCGCCTGTTCCCTCGGGAGCCGGTGCGGTGAGCTGGACATCCTGGGTTCCTTTCCCTTTGCCGCGCGGGTGCGTCAGCGTGCGGAGAAGTCCTGGTTGGTGCCGGGGGCGTTCTTGCACGGCCACTGGTCCAGCTGCTGTCCCGCGGTGCCGCTGGCGCCGTAGACGTCCAGGCACAAGCCGCTGTTCCGGTTCTTGAACTGCCAGCTGCCGTCGGACTGCTGCTGCGGTAGCCAGAGGCTTCCGGCGGAGGTGTTCGCCGGCTGCTGGACGATGTCCGGGACGCCTTGCGCCGTCGAGCTGCCGGACACGGAGACGTCCTGGCCGGAGTTCCGCGCCCGCAGTTCGCCGTAGCCGCCGGAAGCCGCGACGAACTGGAACTGCTGGTTGCTTTGCCCGTTGCAGGTCCACTGGTCGATGACGGCGCCGGAGGTGCTCGAGTTGCCGTAGACGTCCAGGCACAGGTTGCCGGCGACGGTCACCAGCGTGTGGTCGCCGCCCGGGAACCCGCCCGTGCCGCCGGAGATCGTCCAGGTGAAGGTCGCCGTCCCGGCCGCGCCGGTGGTGTCGGTGACGGAGACCGTCACGCCGTAGCTGCCGCCCGCCGTCGGGGTGCCGGTGATCAGGCCGGAGGAGGCGTTGATCGACAGCCCCGGCGGGAGGCCGGTGGCCGCGTAGGCCAGGCTCTGCCCGGCCGCCGAGTCGGTGGCGTGGATCTGCACGCCGCCGATCGCCGTCCCGGCGGTCCCGGTCTGGTCGCCGGGGCTGGTGACGGTGACGGTGTTGCCGCTCGTCGGACCCGTCGGCGTCAGGTAGATCGCGAAGGCGTCGTGCGAGGCCTGGAAGGTGAAGGGGATCGTCACCGAGCCGCCGGAGGCGTTCACGTTCTGGTTGAAGACGACCTGCGGTGCGTTCAGCGGCGCCTGGTCGGGGATGCGCTGCACCACGACCTTGACGCTGCCGTTCCCGGCCAGCCAGGGCACCGCGGACAGGCCGGTGAAGGCGACCGACACGGGGCCGGTGTACCCCTTCTCGTCACCGATGACGGCGACGGCGCGGCCGGCGGCGCTGTCCTTGGCCGCCGAGATCGCGGTGGAGCCGACCTGGCCGGAGGTGTTCACCAGCGTGCCGGTCATGTCCGCGTAGTCGCGAAGCGCCCACCAGTGGCCCGTCGGCAGCCAGTTCCCCCCGCTCTGGGTGAGGACTCCGGTCAGGTTCGGGGTCACGCAGCAGACCCAGTTGCCCCGCATCGCGTTGACGTAGTTCGACTGCGCGAAGCGCGCCAGGTACCAGGCCGTCACCCCGGCGGTCTGCCGGTCGGCCGGCTGGTATTCGTTGGCGGACAAGGGGATCGGCGAGAGTCCGTTGTTCGCGAGGTACCGGGTGATCGACTGGCCGACCTGCACCGGGTCGTCGCCGTCGCCCTCGTCGTGGTTGGTGATCTCGTCCGGCACGGTCCCGGCCGCCTTGGTGTGCGAGAGGAACGCGTTCCACTCCCCCGGGTTCTGGTCCGGCGTGAACGCCAGCGACGGGCCCACGATCAGCGCGCCCGGCGCGAGCCGGCGGATCTCCCGGTAGGCGGTGTCCCACATCTGGAAGTACTGCGGGCTGGACACCCCGCGCGTCCAGAACGCGGAGATGTCCGGCTCGTTCCAGATGTCGTAGGCGAACTTCAGGCCCGAGCCCTGCAAGGCTCCCACGGTGGCGTCGATGAAGCTGATCCAGTTCGTGCAGTTCCCGTTGTCGCACGGGTACATCGTGTTCGACGGCTGGCCGCCGTTCGCGCCGTAGATGTCGCTGACCAGCACCTGGTACTGGGCGTGGTAAGGCGGCTGGGTCAGCCGCTTCGCCTGCGCGATGATCGAGTTCAGGTCGGCCTTGGTGGCGTTGCCGTTCTGGTAGTTGTCCCGGATCCACCCGCCGGAGAACCAGCCGCCACCGCGGAAGGCGGTGATGCCCAGCGGCTGCAGGTACTGGTCCGCCGGCTGCGTGCCGTCCTGGCTGATGCCGTACAGGAACCCCTCGCCGACCGCGGTCGACGGCCCGCGCGCCGACGCGAGGTCCACCGTCATCGACTCACCCGCGGCCGCCTGCCCCGGAGCCGCCGGCAGCACCGGGAACGCCACCACCAGGACCGCCGCGGCCACCGAAGCCAGGCGCCCCAGCCGGAGATTCGTCTTCATCGACTCCTCCTGCGGTTCACGAGCGTCGAACCGGTTCGCCCGGTGAGCTCGCCGGAATAGTACGAACCCGGTCGACCGAAGGTCAATGACGCTGGGCGTACACTGTCCACAATGGTCATTAAACGAAACTCCACCGGGCTGCGACCGATCTCGTGCAGTCGTTGTCACAGAACGGTATTCGTCATCCGAGTCACGGTCATCCGACACCCGGATCCCGGCCGCGAGGCCCGTCAGGAGCTGAAAGTTACATCGCCACCGAACGCAGTGTCGAATCGGTTCGAGAACCGGCCACCGCGGGCCGCGATGCTTTACACAGCGGCCCCGGCTTCCTACGCTTTCGTTCTGGAAGCGCTCCCAGACTCGACGAGGAGGAGGCGGAGTGCGTACTTCGACGACGAAGGCAGTGGCCCGCGCGGTCGTGGCGCTACTCGTGCTCGGCCTGACCTTGGCGGTTCCGGGAGTGTCCGCGGGCGCCCCCGCCGGGAAGTTCAACTACGGCGAGGCGCTGCAGAAGGCCGTCTGGTTCTACGACGCTCAGCGCTCCGGTGCGCTGCCCGCCGGCAACCGGGTCTCCTGGCGCGGCCCGTCCGCCCTCGACGACGGCAAGGACGTCGGCCGGGACCTGACCGGCGGGTTCTACGACGCCGGTGACCACGTCAAGTTCGGGCTGCCGTTCGAGTTCAGCATGACCATGCTCGCCTGGGGAGCGCTGGAGAACCGCGCCGCCTACCAGACCTCCGGCCAGTGGTCGTCCCTGCTGTCGAACCTGCGCTGGGGCGACGACTGGCTGATCAAGGCCCACCCGCAACCCGACGTGCTCTACGGCCAGGTCGGCAAGGGCGACGACGACCACAAGTGGTGGGGCCCCGCCGAGACGATGGCGATGGCCCGGCCCGCCTACCGCATCGACGACTCCTGCCCCGGCTCGGACCTCGCCGGCGAGGCCGCCGCGCAGATGGCCGCGAGCTCGATGGTGTTCCAGGGCGACGACCCCACCTACGCCGCCACCCTGCTCACCCACGCCAAGCAGCTGTATTCGTTCGCCGACAACCACCGAGGCGTCTACTCGAACTGCATCACCGACGCCCAGAACTTCTACAAGTCCTGGAGCGGCTACCAGGACGAGCTCGTGTGGAGCGCGATCTGGCTCTACAAAGCCACCGGTGACGCGACCTACCTGACCAAGGCGCGCGCCGAGTACGAGAAGCTGGCCACCGAACCGCAGACCACCACCCGCTCCTACCGCTGGACACTGGCCTGGGACGACAAGTCCTACGGCGCCTACGTCCTGCTCGCCCAGCTCACCCACGACCCCGAGTACGTCGCCGACGCCAACCGCTGGCTGGACTGGTGGACCACCGGCGTCAACGGCCAGCGCGTGCCCTACTCCCCCGGCGGGCAGGCCGTGCTCGACCAGTGGGGCTCACTGCGTTACGCGGCGAACACCGCTTTCGTCGCGCTCACCTACGCGGATTCGTTGCGCGCCACCGATCCTGCCCGTGCCACCACCTACCACGACTTCGGCGTGCGGCAGATCAACTACGCGCTCGGCGACAACCCGCGCGGCGCGAGCTTCGAGGTCGGGTTCGGCGTCAACCCGCCCCGCAACCCGCACCACCGCACCACGCACGGGTCCTGGGCCGACAACATCAACGAACCGGCGCAGAGCCGGCACGTCCTGTACGGCGCGCTCGTCGGCGGCCCGTCCTCGCCCAACGACGCGTACACCGACGACCGCACCAACTACACGATGAACGAGGTGGCCCTCGACTACAACGCCGGCTTCACCGGCGCATTGGCCCGGCTCTACGGCGAGTACGGCGGCACGCCACTGGCCGCCTTCCCGCCGAAGGAAACCCCCGACGGCCCCGAGCTCCTCGCGCAGGGCGCGCTCAACCAGCCCGACGGCGGCACGTTCACCGAGGTCAAGGCGTACGTGATCAACAAGTCGGCGTGGCCGGCCCGCACGTTCACCGGCTCCCTGCGCTACTACTTCACCCTCGACGGCAGCACCACGCCGGGCCAGATCTCGGTCACTTCCGCGTACAACCAGTGCGACGCGCCCACGCTGCACCAGTTCTCCGGCGCGGTCTACTACGTCGAGGTGCCGTGCTCCGGCGGCGTCGCCCCCGGCGGCCAGTCGCGCTACCGCAAGGAGGTGCAGTTCCGGATCACCAGCACCGGCACCTGGGCGCCCGGCAACGACTGGTCGCACACCGGCCTCGCCCCCAGCGGGAGCGCGCCCGCCGACAACCCGCAGCTCGTGCTCACGCAGGGCGCCGCGGTGGTGTGGGGCAGCCAGCCGGGACAGTCCACGGGCGACACCACCGCGCCGACCGCACCCACCGGGGTCACCGCCACCCCCGGCAGCACCGGCGCCACCCTCACCTGGACGGCGGCCACCGACGACGTCGGCGTCGCCGGCTACGACGTGCTCGACTCGGCGGGCGCGACGATCGGCAGCACCTCGGGCACCAGCTACCAGGTCACCGGCCTCACGCCCGGCACCGCGTACACGTTCTCGGTCCGCGCTCGCGACGCCGCCGGCAACCAGTCGCCGCTCAGCAGCCCGGTCGCGGTCACCACCACGACCACCGGCACCGGCACCGGCTCGCTCGCGGTCCAGCAGCGCGGTGGCACCGCCGCCACCGCCAACCAGATCCGGACCAGCCTCCAGATCGTCAACCGGGGCAGCACGTCCGTGCCGCTCAACAGCGTCACCGCGCGCTATTGGTTCACCGGCGACGCCGCCAACCCGGGCTACCAGGTCTGGTGCGACTACGCGGTTCCCGGCTGCGGCAACGTCACCTTGCGCGTCGTGAAGCTGAGTACGCCGCGCCCGGGTGCCGACGCCTACGTCGAGGTCGGCTTCAGCGGCGGCACCCTCGCCGCCGGCGCGAGCACCGGCGAGCTCCAGGTCCGGGTGGCCAAAGCCGACTGGTCCGCCTTCGACCAGTCCGACGACTACAGCTACCGCACCGCGGCGTCCTTCACCGACCTCGCCACCGCCACCGCCTACCAGTCCGCGGCCCTGGCCTGGGGTACCGAACCCTGAGACCCGTTCAGTCCGGGCGCCGGTCCGGAAAGCCGAACGTGGTGACCAGCGCCGGGTCGTGGAACTCGACCACGCGCGAGATGCCGGTGACCGTCGGGGTCAGCACCACGACGCCGTGGGCCCGGAGGACGCCGCCGGTGTCCCGGTGGTACACGGCGGCGGCGGGCTGGTTGTTGGCGGTGGTGGCGCTCATCCGCCAGTCGCCGGGCGTGCCCAGCACGTACGTGCCGAGCAGGTGGAGGCACTGCGCGCGGCCCGCGTACCAGTCACGGAACGGTGCTGCCTCCAGCGTGGCGTCCGCGCGCAGCACCCGCTCCAGCAGGTGGGCGTCGGAGCGTTCGAACGCGGCGATGTACCCCTCGAGCAGCGCCCGTGCCCGCCGGTCGGTGGGTTCGAGCAGGTCCTCGGGTGGTGTTCCGAGGTCGTCGAGCCGGGCCCGGGCGCGCTGCAGGCCGCTCTTCACCGCCGCCGTGGTGGTGCCGAGGATCCGGGCCGTTTCCGGAGCGGTGAACGCCAGCACCTCCCGCAGGAGCAAGATCGCGCGCTGACGTGCCGGCAGGTGCTGCAAGCTGACGACGAGTGCGAGCCGCAGGGACTCGCGCGCCACCACGGCCGCCGCCGGGTCGGCGACCCAGTGGTCCGGCAACGGCTCCAGCCAGGCGACTTCGTCGGGCCCGGCCGGGACCGGCGGGCGATCGGGTCCGTCGTGCGGACCGGTCAGCCCCGAGGGCAGCACCCGGTTCCGGCGCGGCTCCAGTGCGGTCAGGCACACGTTGGTGGCGATGGCGTAGAGCCACGACCGGATCGACGCACGGCCCTCGAAGCCGGCGTAGGACCGCCACGCCCGCAGGTAGGTTTCCTGCACCAGGTCCTCGGCGTCGTGCGCCGAACCGGCCATGCGGTAGCAGTGCGCCAGCAGCTCCCGGCGGAACCCCGCGGTTTCGGCGGCGAACCGGTCCCGCTCGCGCGCGGGCGCCGCCGCGGATTGCCTGCCTGCCATGTGTGCTCCTCGTTCCGCCGATCGACCACTCCCCGGTACGACCGGCACACCGCGGAAAAGGAATCGAAGCACAGGTCAGCAGGCATCCGCGGAAGGTGGCGTAGCGGGCGAGGTTCGCCGCGGCGTCCTCGGCGGCGCGCCGCGCAGCCCGGGTACTGCTTCGCCAGCGGGAGGTGGACGACGAATCGCGCCCGGGGCTCGGCGGCCGCGTCCACGGTCTCGGTCACGGCAGCAGCGCCAGCTTGCCGACGGTCGCCCGGGCGGCCAGCTCGGCGAGGGCCTCGGGGCCGTCGGCCAGGTCGTAGGTGGCCGGGCGCGCGGGGGTGACGACGCCGGCGGCGACGAGCGCGGCGAGCTCGCCCATGACCTCGCCGAAGATCCGGGGTGCCGCCTGGATCAGGGTGCCGATGTTGAGGCCGATGACGTGGACCTGGTGCCGGTACACCAGCTCCCGGTTGGTGAGCGAAGCTTCGCCGCCCGCCAGGCCGTAGACGACGACCCGGCCGGTCACCGGCTTGGCCGCGGCCAGGCTCGCGGCGAACGTGGCGCCGCCGGCCGATTCCAGCACCAGGTCGGCGCCGGCACCGCCGGTCAGGCGCCGGACCTCGGCGGCGAGGTCGCCGGTACGGGAGTCCAGGACGTGGTCGGCCCCCAGCGCCAGCACGGTCTCGTGCTTGCCCGGTGCGGCCGTGGCGATGACGGTCGCACCGTAGTGCTTGGCCAGGGTCACCGCGGCCTGGCCGGTCGCGCCCGCCGCGGCGGGGACGACGACGGTCTCCCCGGCCGCCACCCGGCCGAGCGGCTTGAGCGCGGCGAGCGCGGTGGGCCAGTTCACGACCAGGCCCAGCGACTGCTCGGCGCGCCAGCCCGCCGGCACCGGCCTCGCGGCCGCCGCCGGCAGGACCAGGTACTCGGCGAAGGCGCCGTCGCCGATCCCGATCACGTGCGTCCCCGGTGGCGGGCCGGTCACCGCCTCCCCCACCGCGACGACCTCGCCGGCCGCCTCGAACCCCGCCCGATACGGCGGCCGGGGGCCGTCCCGGAAGGTGCCGCAGGCTTTCGAGAGGTCGGCGAAGTTGACCCCGGCGGCGGCCACCCGGATCAAGACCTCACCCGGGCCGGGGCTGGGCACGGGCGCGTCGGTGATCAGGTGCATGTCCTGCGGTCCGTCCAGCGAGGTCTGCTGCAGGGCGCGCATGGTGGCGGGAACGCTCACGGTGATCGGCTCTCCTTCTCGGTCGGTTTACGACAGGGAGACCGAGGCGGCCCGCGAAAGGAATCGGCTGCCTGGCCCGGCGCCCGTAAGAGATCGGTAACCGCGCACCGGGCCTCGATGGGCGATTCGTCCCGTTGAATGAAGCGGCAGAAGATCGAAGACGGAGGAGCGTGAAATGAACCGGACGCGGCTGGTCAGGCGGCCCTGGGTGCTGAGCATCCTGGTGGCGGGCGTGGTCGCCGTCGCGGCGGGGTTGTTCTGGTTCCAGCCGTGGCAGCTGGTGGTGGACGAGACGGTCCAGGAGGAACTGCCGGCCGCCGCGCCGGCGCCCGCACCGCCGTCGACACCTCCGCCGCCGTCGACACCTCCGCCGCCGTCCACACCGCTGACGCCGTCCACGTCGCCGTCGCCGTCCACGTCGCCGTCGCCGTCCACTTCGGCCAAGCCCGCGGAACTCGCCGGCGGCACCCTGATCAGCCACGAGCACCGGACCACGGGCACCGTCCGGCTCCTGCGCGCGGCCGACGGGTCGTTCGTGCTGCGGCTGGAGAACCTGGCCACCAGCAGCGGCCCCGACGTGCACGTCTGGCTCACCGACGCACCGGTGAAACCGGGCAAGGACGGCTGGGCCGTCTTCGACGACGGCAAGCACCTCGACGCGGGCAAGCTCAAGGGGAACAAGGGAAACCAGAACTACCCCCTGCCGGCCGGCACCGACCCGGCCGCCTACACCAGCGTGAGCCTCTGGTGCGACCGCTTCAACGTCTCCTTCGGCGCGGCGGAACTGGCCCGGCACCCGGCCTGACGGCCCGGGGGAACCAGGCCGCGAACGCTCATCGCCGCCTTCCCGGCCACCGATGGGCGGTACACCGCGCCACACCCCCTGCCGCACGATGAGGCGATGGACGTCCAGCCTGTTCCCTACCCCTTCGGGGACGCCGTGGCGCTGCTGCCCCACCCGCTCTTCGCCGAACTGCGGAAGTCCGGCGCGCCGGTGCGTGTCACGATGCCCTACGGCGGTGCTGCCTGGCTGGTGACGCGCTACGAACAGACGCGGTTCGTGCTCTCGGACGCGCGGTTCTCCCGCGCCGCCGCGGCCGGGGCGGATGTGCCGCGCGGGCGGCCCGGCTTCGAACCGGCGGGCAACCTGCTGGCCATGGATCCGCCGGAGCACGACCGCGTCCGGGCGCTCGTCGCCAAGGCCTTCACCGGCCGGCGGGTGGAGCTGCTCCGGCCCCGGATCCAGGAGATCGTCGACGCGCTCCTCGACGGCGTCAGCCCGCCCGTGGACTTCGCCTCGGCGGTCGCGTGGGAGCTGCCCGTCCTGGTGATCGGCGAGCTGCTCGGCGTTCCGCCGGGCGAGCGGCGGATGGTGCGCGAGTGCACCGAAAAGCTGGTCGCCTCGGGCGGATCCGTGACCGCCGCGGACGTCGCGGATGCCCGCGGGAAGCTGGCCGGCGCGCTGCACACCCTGATCGCGCAGCGCCGGGAAGCACCCACCGACGACCTGCTGACCGCGCTCGTCGCGGCCCGCGACGCGGAAGACCGCCTGACGGACGACGAACTGCTCATGCTCGGCGTGGCGCTGCTGGCCGGTGGCCACGAGACCACGGCGAACCTCACCGGCAGCATGCTCGTCGAGCTGCTGGCCGACCGCGACCGGTGGACGACCCTCGTCGCCCGTCCCGAGCTGATCCCGTCGGCGGTGGAGGAGCTGCTGCGGTTCGTGCCGCTGGCGACGGGCGCGGATTTCGCCCGGATCGCCAAGGAGGACCTCGAAATCGGCGGCCAGGCCATCCGGGCCGGCGACGCGGTCCTGGTCCAGCTGGACTCGGCCAACCGCGACGAGTCGGTGTTCCCCTCGGCCGGGGAGCTGGACTTCGGCCGCAAGGTCAACCACCACGTCGCGTTCGGCTTCGGCGTGCACCACTGCGTCGGCGCGCCGCTGGCGAGGCTGGAGCTGCACGTCCTGCTCTCGACGCTGGCCCGGCGCCGGCCGGGCCTGCGCCTCGCGATCTCCGCGGCGGACATCGAATGGCGCCGCGGTGGTTTGCTGCGCGGGGTCTCGAAGCTTGCCCGTCACCTGGTGACGCCCCGGCGCTCCAGGAGGTATCGGGCCAGCTCGGCGACGGTGGGCCGGTCGAAGACGACGGTGGCGGGCAGGTCGATGCCCGACAACCCGGTGAGCCGGGTGCGCAGCTCGATCACGGTGAGCGAATCGAACCCGAGCTCCGGGAACGGGCGGTCGTCGGCGATCACGGCGGCGTCCTCGTGCCCCAGTACCGCGGCGACCTCCGCGCGCAGCAGCTCGCGCAGCTCCGGCTCGGCCAGGTTCTCCGGCCAGCTGGACCGCACCGAAGCCGAGCGGACGGCCGAAGCCCCGGTCGGCGGCGCCATCGACGCCGCCGGGTCGAACCGGACCGGCACCAGCACCGGTTCGGCCGAGCCGAGCGCCGCGTCGAACAGCGCCAGGCCCTGCTCGGCGGTCAGCCCCTCGACGCCGGACGCCTGCATCCGCCGCCGGGCGGTGGCCGAGATCCGGTCGCCGAGACCGGTGCCGAGCTCCCACAGTCCCCACGCCAGCGACAACGCGGGCAGCCCCGCCGCCCGGCGGCGGGACGCCACGGCGTCCAGCACCCGGTTCGCGGCCGCGTAATTGGCCTGCCCGGCCTTGCCGAACACCCCGGCGATCGAGGAGAACAGGATGAAGGCCGTCAGCGGCAGGTGCCGGGTCACCTCGTCGAGGACCAGCGCCGCGTCCGCCTTGGGGCGCAGCACGACGTCCAGGCGTTCCGCCGTCTGGGCCGCCAGCACCCCGTCGTCGACGACGGCCGCGCTGTGCACGACCGCCGTCAACGGTGGATCGCAGCTGCCGACCAGCCCCACGACGGTGGCCCGGTCCGCGACGTCGGCCGCGACGATCCGCGCGTCCGCCCCGAGTTCCCGCAGGGACGCGAGCAGGTCCCCGGCTCCGGGCGCCGCCGGCCCGCTCCGGCTCACCAGCAGGAGGTGCCGGACGCCGTGCTCGGTGACGAGGTGCCGGGCCAGCACGGCGCCGAGCGCTCCCGTCCCGCCGGTGATCAGCACCGTCCCGCTCGCGTCGATCGGGCGCGCCGGCGCCGGGGCGGCCCGCGTGATCCGCAGGACGTGCGGAACTCCGTCGCGCACGGCGATCTGCGGCTCCGCGCTGCCGCCGGCGAGGTCGGCCACCCGCGTCACCGGGAAGCCCGGCTCGAGGTCGACCATGCTGATCCGGCCCGGGTGTTCCGCCGCGGCCGCGCAGCCCAGTCCCCACGCCGCCGCGGCGGCCGGGTCGGGATCGGGGCCGGTCGCGTTGCGGGTGACCAGGAGGAGCCGGTCGCGGCCGCCCTGCCAGTCGTGGAGAACGGCGAGCGCGTGGCCGGCCACCGCGCGCACGTCACCCGGCACACCGGCGATTTCCACGATCCGCACCGGTTCCGCGGCCGCCACCGGCGACATCGGAATCCACTGTGGACGGTAAAGCATGGTGTCGGGGGCCGCCATCGGCCGGGTCGTCAGGGTTTTGATCCCGGCCGTCGGGTTCCCGGCTTCGTCGTACAGCGTGACCCGGACCGCGCCGGCGCCGAGCCGGACACCGTGCACCCTGGCCCGCCGCGCACCGGGCGCGTAGACCTCGACCCCGCTCCAGAGGAACGGCACCCGCTGCCCGGCCGCCGGCCCCTCGGCCAGCGCGGTCGCGTGCACGGCCGCGTCCAGCAGGACCGGGTGCAGCTCGAACCGGCCCCCGACGTCCGGCGGCAGCTCGACCTCGGCGAAGAACTCTTCACCGCGCAGCCACAACCGTCGCACGGCTTGGAAAGCGGGCCCGTAGGCGTGCGCGCGGTAGGCCTCGGCGACGTCGGCTGCCACGGCCCCGGCCGGCGGCCACGCCTCGCTCCAGGCGGGCGGGAGCGGGCCGCGCGGGCGCAGCTTCCCCCCGGCGTGCTTCCGCCAGTGCTCGTCGTCGCGGGCCCGGGCGTAGACGTCGATCCGCGGCTCGTCCACGACGACCTGGACGTGGACGTCCTCGCCGTCGTCCAGGCGGAGCGGGGCTTCGATCACGAGCTCCTCGACGCCCGCTCCGCCCGCGTGCAGAGCCAGCTCGGTGAACAACGTCCCGGGCACCAGCACGGATCCGCCGACGACGTGGTCGGCGAGCCACCGGTGGCGGCGGACGCCGAGCGAGCCGCCGTGCACGACCCGCGGCGAGTCGGGCGCCGCCAGCGCCGGACCGAGCACGGCGTGGTCGCCGGTCTGTTCCGGGGCCGGCTGGTCCAGCCAGTACCGGGTGCGCTTGAACGGGTACGTGGGCAACGGCGTGATCCGCGCGCCCGAGCCGGCGAACACCGCGGGCCAGTCCACCCGGACGCCGGCCGTGTGCACCGCGCCCGCCGCGGCCAGCGCCCCGAAGCCCGACATCCTGGCCGACGTCATCGGCATGATGTCGGCGGCCAGGCGGCCGAGCGTCGGCGCCGGGCCGATCTCGAGGCCGATGGCCGGCCCGGAAGCCGTCGCCGTGGCGAGCGCGTCGGCGAACCGCACCGTCGAACGAGCGTGGCGGCGCCAGTGGCCCGGCTCGATCTCCTCGACCGGTTCCCCGCTCACGCACGAGACGAGCGGGAGGGCAGGACGGTGGTGCGGCAGTCCCGCAGCGACCTCGTGGAACTCGTCGAGCATCGGGTCCAGCAGCGGTGAATGGAAGGCGTGGCTGACGCGCAGCAGCGTCCCGCCGCCGAAGCGATCGGCGAGCGCCGTCGTCGCGGCTCTCTCGCCGGAGAGCACGACCGTACGCGGCCCGATGACCGAGGCGATGGCGACGGCGCCGCCCACGTGCGGGGCCACGTCCGCCTCGGCGGCCACCACGGCGATCATCACCCCGTCGCCGGGCAACGCGGCCATGAGCCGGCCGCGCGCCGCCACGAGCGTTGCCGCGTCCGCCAGCGACAGCACGCCGGCGACGTGCGCGGCGGTGATCTCCCCGATCGAATGGCCCAGCAGGACGTCGGGGCGCAGGCCCCACGACTCGAACAACCGGTACTGCGCGACGCCGAAGGCGAACAGCGCGGCTTGCGCGTGATCGGTTCGGTCCAGCGTTTCCCCGCCGGCCAAGGCGACATCGCGCACGTCATCGCCCAGGGCTTCGCACGCCTCCTCGAAGGCGTCGGCGAACACCGGGAACCGCTCGGCCAGCTCCCGGCCCATCCCGGCCCGCTGCGCGCCCTGCCCGCCGAACACCACGGCGAGCCGGGTTCCGCTCCGGACGGTCCGGCCGGGCACGCGCCCTTCGGCGACCGCTCGCAGGGCCTCCCGGTTCGCCGCGGGCACCAGCACGCGGTGGGCGAGCGGCGTCCGCCGGGCGAGGGTGTAGGCGACATCGACGCTGTCAGGCGCCTCGGCCAGCCCGGCCGCGACGAGCCGGAGCGCGTCGCCGTCCGCGGCGCTGAGCAGCCAGGGCGCCGCGGGGAACGGCCGCCGGGCCGGCGGCTCCGGCGTCGGTGCCTCTTCGACGATCACGTGCGCGTTGGTGCCGCCGATCCCGAAGGCCGACACCCCCGCCCGGCGGGCCCGGTCCGCGTGCGGCCACGGCCGGGCCTCCGCCAGCAGCTTCACCGCGCCGGACGCCCAGTCGACGTGCGGGCTCGGCTCGTCCGCGTGGAGCGACGCCGGCAGTTGCTCGTGCTGCAGCGCCGTCACCACCTTGATCACGCCGGCGATCCCGGCGGCGGCCTGGGTGTGGCCGATGTTCGACTTCACCGAGCCCAGCCAGAGCGGCTCCCGGCGCGGGCCACGCCCGTACGCCGCCATCAGCGCGTCCGCCTCGATCGGGTCACCCAGCGGCGTTCCCGTCCCGTGCCCTTCGACGGCGTCGACGTCCGCCGCGGTCAGCCCCGCGTCCGCGAGCGCCGCCGCGATGAGCGCCTGCTGGGCGCGTCCGCTGGGCGCGGTCAGGCCGTTCGACGCGCCGTCGGCGTTCACCGCGGTGCCGCGCAGCACGGCCAGCACCGGGTGCCCGTTCCGGCGGGCGTCGGACAGCCGTTCCAGCAGGATCACCCCGGCGCCCTCCGACCACGCCGTGCCGTCGGCTCCGGCCGCGTAGGACCGGCACCGGCCGTCCGGGGACAGGCCGCGCTGCCGGCTGAAGGCGAGGAAGGTCCGCGGGGTGGCCATCACCGTGGACCCGCCGGCGACCGCGAGCGAACACTCCCCCTCGCGCAGCGCCTTCACGGCCAGGTGCAGCGCGACCAGCGAAGACGAGCAGGCCGTGTCGACGGTGAGAGCGGGTCCGGTGAGCCCGAAGGTGTAGGAGATCCGGCCCGAGGCGACCGCGTGCGAGGAGCCGATGCCCAGCCACGCCTCGAGCTCGTGATGGCTGGTGAACCGGCTCGCGTAGTCCTCGTTCATGACGCCGACGAACACACCCGTGTCGCTGCCGCGCAGGGTCGCCAAGTCGACACCGGCCCGCTCGAACGCCTCCCAGGACGTCTCCAGCAGCAGCCGCTGCTGCGGGTCGGTCGCCAGCGCCTCCCGCGGCGAAATGCCGAACATCCCGGCGTCGAAGTCCGCGAAACCGTCGAGGAACCCGCCGCGGCGGGTCACCGAGTGCCCGATCCGGTCCGGGTCCGGGTCGTACAACCCCGCCACGTCCCAGCCGCGGTCGGCGGGGAACTCGCTCGTCGCGTCCACCCGGTCCGCCACGAGCCGCCACAGGTCATCCGGCGAGCGCACGCCACCGGGGAACCGGCACGCCATCGCCACGACGGCGATCGGTTCCGCGGACTTCGCCGGGCTCGCGCGCGGCGGCTCCGCCGGGCTCGCCGAGGCGAGCCGCGTCAGCTCGGCGATCACCGCACCCGGCGTGGGGAAGTCGTAGATCAGCGAGTGCGGGACGGGCACGCCGGTCAGCGCGGTGATCCGGTGCCGGAACTGCACGCCGGCCAGGGAAGACAACCCGAGGTCGGTGAAGGGCCGGTCCCGCCACCCGTCGCCGCCGTCGTGCCCGCAGAGGGCCGTCAGCTCGGCCCGCACCACCGCGGCGAGGTCCCGCTGCTCCGGCGCGCTCGCCATGGCGTGCCGCTTCGGTTTGCCCGACGCCGTCCGCGGGATCGAGTCGACTTCGAGGTAGGCCACCGGCACCTTGTGCAGCGAAAGCCTGCTGAGGCAGAGGCGACGCAGCTCCTCGGCGTCGAAGCCGTCCGGCCCGGCGACCACGAACGCCACCGGCACCTGCCCGACGACGTCGTCGGGCCGGCCGGTGACGAGGACTTCCCGCACCGACGGGGACTCCTCCAGCACGGCCTCGATCTCGGTGGGGTGGACGTTCTGGCCACCGCAGACGATCACGTCGTCGACCCGGCCGTCCAGCACCAGCCGGCCGCCGTCGAACCGGCCGGCGTCACCGGTGCGGTACCAGCCGTCCCGCAACGGCGACCCGGGTTGCCCGTGGTAGCCCAGCATCAGTCCCGGGCCGCGGACGAGCACTTCCCCCGCGTCGATCCGGACCTCCATGCCGGGCACCGGGACCAGTCCCGGTTCGCCGGGGCGCTCCATCGCGAGCTTCCCGCCCGTCTCGGTGCTCCCGTAGCCGTCGACGAGGGGCAGGCCGAACAGCTCCCGGACCGCGGCGCGGGTCGCCGGCGTGCACGGCGCACCGCCGGTCAGGCACAGCCTCGGCGAGACGACCGGGCCGTCGGCTTCCTGGCGGAGCCGCAGGTAGGTGGCCGGCACCCCGGCGAGCACGCAGCCCGGGTACTGCGCGAGCAGCTCCGGCGAGCAGCCGTCGGCGAGCCGGGTGTGGGCGCCGAGCGCGATCGTGGCCGTGAAGGCGAGCGACAGGGCGTAGGCATGGTGGACCGGCAGCGGCCACACCACGGTGTCACCGGCCTCGATCCCGAACACGGGGACGTAACAGGCGGCGGTCGACCACAGCATCGCGCGTTGCGAGAGGAGAACGCCTTTCGGCCGTCCGGTGGTGCCGGAGGTGTAGAGCAGCCAAGCGGGCTCGTCGAGCCCGAGGTCGTCCCGCGGCGGAGCCGCCGCCGGCGGCGGCTCCTCGACGAAGAGAACCCGAAGGCCCGGCCGGCTCTGCCGCAGCCGTTGCGCCACCTCGGCATGCCGCGACTCGGTGATCAGGAGGGTCGCCCCCGAGTCGTCGGCCAGGTGGGCGAGCTCGGCTTCGGTCGACCGCACGCTCACCGGCACGCCGACGGCCGCCGCCCGCAGCACCGCCAGCAGGGCCACGACGAACTCGACCCGGCTGCCGACGTGGACCAGCACGCGATCGCCCCGGGACACGCCGAGCCCCGCGGCGAAGTCCGCACTGGCGCGGGCCAGCTCACCGTGGGTCAGCGTCCGCCGGCCGTCGGAGTAGGCAGGGCGTCCGGCGGGGTGCGCGGACAACGACGTCAGCAGCGGCCTGATGAACTCGGCCCGGATTTCCTCCACTGCTCCGGGTATACCGCAACCGCCCGCCCCGCCGCCCGCACCGCGTCCGTTCGGGCACCAAGACTGCCTCGGGTGATCACCGCGGCTTCGTCGGCGGGGTGGTGCCGGTCCGTTCGTCGCCGTAGCTCAGCCAGGTTCCGATCGGGGGACGCTGCCCGACGCCCGGACGGCCGTAGTCGCACACCCCGGCCGGGAACGCCGCCCGCAGCCGCTGCCGGTCCGCGGCGGTGAAGGTGACCGGGTAGTCGCGGAAGTCGAGCGGCTTCAGCCGGCACTTCAGCACGTCGAGGGCCAAGCTCTCCCCCGCGACCATCCGGGTGTCGGCCGCCACCGGGTACTGCGCGCCGCACCGGCCGCTCGCCGGGTACGTCAGCTTCTCGGTGATCCGGGACGCGGCCGAGAGGTAGCACCCGTCGCCGAGATCGCCCGGCCGGTTCGCCAGCACCTTCTGCTGGCGGCTCCGGTGCGAGCTGTCGGCGTCGATCGCGGTGAGCCAGCGGTCCATCGCGTCGAGCTCGTAGACGCTGGCCGAGCCCGCTTCGGCCGCGGTGGGGTGGTTTTCGATGATGACCTGGTTGCCCGCGGTGCCGTTGGCCCGCAGAAGCCGTTGCCGCATCACGTAGGACCACTCGGTGGTGTGGATGTCGTTGCCGAACCCGGCGAGGTCGAGATCGGTGCGCTGGTCGATGATCGGCGTCTCGCGCAGGCCTTGCGACGCGGAATTCACGAGATCGTCGGCGTACACCGCGGCGAGCGCCTTGGGGTCGGCCGCGATCCGCTGCGGCACAGGCGTTCCGGTGTGGTCGAGGCCGCCGATGGCGGCGTTGAGGTCCGCGAACTGCGCCGCGGTGATCGTCCCGGCTTTCAGTGCGGCCAAGCCGTACTGCACGCCGGTGGTGTCCAGCGGGCTGCGCACGAACCCGGTCTCCGGGTCCCGCCCGAGCTGGTTGGCCAGTTGCTCATTGGAGTTGCACTTCACCCCGCGCGGGTTGGTGACCGGATCCCACCGCGCCGAAACCGGGATGGCGGCGTTGCAGCTGCCGGTCGCGGTGGCGCGGCTGGCGAAGGTCTTGTCCCAGGAGACGCAGGTGTCGTAGCTGGCGAAGCCCGCAACGGACTGCTTCTGCGCCGCGGTGAACGACGCGCCCGGCCCGGCGAAGTACCGCTCCAGCAGGCGGCAGTCCGACACCGGGCCGCCCGTGCTCAGCGGGTCCGGGAACGAGACACCGGGGATGATGCCGTCGACGATGCCGGGGTAGTTCTCCGCGATGTCGTACTGCTGGATCGCCCCGCCCGAGCCACCCCAGCCGATGGTGTGCGCCACCGGGCCGTAGGTCTCGATGAAGTGCTCCTTGACCATCATCGCCGCCTCGGCCGAGATGATCGGGCTGCAGTTGTTGTCGAGCACGTTCAGGGTCGACGACGCGACCGCGTAGCCCTGGGCCAGGAACAGGTCGTTGACGACCCCGCCGGTCGAGCTGCCCTGGTGGTAGCCCGCGTTGCAGCCGCCCCCGAAGGTGTAGACCAGCTTCCCGTTCCAGCCGTGCTCCGGCGAGACGGGCGAGGGCGCGCCGTCGTAGAGCGCCGCCATCTCGTAGACGGCGCGATCGATCGTGCCGCGTTCGACGCGGACCACGTACGGCACCGCGTGCCCGCCGACCGTGGCCGTCGCGAGGTCCGCGGGCCGGCTCGCCGGATCCGCCAGCGGTGCGAACGTCCCGGCGGTCGTGCGGTACTGGTAGCTCACCTGGGTCGGCGCGCCGCAGAACGGCTGCGACGCGGCGGGCAGGCCGAAGGCTTGGGTCTCGCAGTAGAACGGGAGCTGCTGCGCGCCGGAGAAGACGGGCCCGGTGATCGGGTGGTTGGTGACGCGCAGGTGCGCCCGCCGGTCCGGGCCGCGTCCGCTCGTCCGGGCGCTCAGGTCGTTGACGCCGTCGCGCAGGCCGCTCACCAGTCCGAGCAGGCTGCCGTCCGGCTGGGCGTGAAAGCTCGAGGTGACGTCGTGGCCATTCGCGCTGACGTCGACCCGCCCGGCCCTCGGCGGCACGACGACCCTGACCAGAACCTGTCCCCCGCTGACGAGCGCCGCCCGAGGGTTCGACACCGTCTCGATCGCCGGCCACCGACCCGGTGGCGCGTCGGGAGCGGCCACCGCGGTCGCGGTCCCCAGCAGGAGGACGGGCGCGGTCAGCGCCGCAACCAGGGCGGATGAGCGCACAGCACGGTTGGCCACCGGACACTCCGCTCGCTCGTGGCATCGCGTCGTCGCGACACCGGGCAGCTGCCGGTATAGCACCTGCGGCCCGGCCGGAACAACGGCCGATGGCAGCCCCTCGAGTGCGGAAGGCACGGCCGGGTTCGGATGGGCACCCGGGCAAGCGGTCAAGGCATCAGCCGAGACTCCACCGCTGGTTGCTGCCGCCGTTGCAGGACCACAGTTCGACCAGGGCGCCGTCGGCGGTGGAAGCACCGGTCACGTCCAGGCACAGCCCGGACCGCGCGGTGACGGTGCCGTCGGCGTTGACGTTCCACTGCT
The DNA here is from genome assembly GCF_030285645.1 of Amycolatopsis sp. DG1A-15b. Classification (GTDB taxonomy): domain Bacteria; phylum Actinomycetota; class Actinomycetes; order Mycobacteriales; family Pseudonocardiaceae; genus Amycolatopsis. The sequence continues at coordinate 1,812,427 of NZ_CP127296.1, read as the reverse complement.
GGTTGGCCTGGCCGTTGCAGGACCACACGATCACTTTGGTCCCCGGGCTCGTGCCCTGGCCGTTGGCGTCCAGGCACAGCGGCGTGCCGGCCGGCGTCACGGTCAGCTGGGCGGCGGCGGTCCGCGTCCAAGCCTGCCCGGCCCGGCCGTCGCACACGCCGATGGTCACCTGCGTGCCCGGCGCGCCGGACGAGGGCGCGGCGAGGCACTTGGCCGCGCCCACCGCGTGCAACGGGCCGGTGTTCCCGTCTCCCGGTGGTGTGCTGCCGCCGGGCACGTACGGGCACTTGGGCGTGTAGATCGAGATGGATCGGGGATCGGGGGGCGCCGGGCACAGGAAGGGCGGGTACCGGGTGTCACTGTCCAGGAAGGTTTTCAGCCACGGGATCAGCAGTTTCATCTCGACGTTGTTGGGATGGGTGTAGTAGACGTGGTCGGCGCCGGCGATCTGGGCGAAAACGCTCTGCGTCGAGGCGGGCATGGTGGCGTAGAGACCGCTGAGGTAGGACGGCGTGACCACGGAGTCGTTCTGCCCACCGAGCACCATCGTCGGCACCCGGTCCGTGGCCAGCGACAAGTTGCCCACCGGTGAGCCGGGCGCGAGCCCGATCGCGGCCTTGAGCGCGGGCCGGCGTTCCGCCGCGAGCAACGCCCCGGCCCCGCCCGCGGAATGGCCGAGCACGGCCAGCCGGTCCGGGTCGACCCGGTCGCGCACCGGGCTCTGCGTCGTCAGGTAGTCCAACGCGGCCAGCAGCTCGGTGCCGCGGGCGTCGGCGCTGTCGGTGCGGGTGCTGGTCTCCACGCCGATCACCACGAACCCGAACGAGGACAGCCACGGCCCCATCCACGCTTCCTCGTCGGCGAACAACGCGGAATAGCCGGGCACGATCGCCAGCGCACCCCAGGTACCCAGGCTCGTGTCGGTCGGGTAGTACACCCGTCCACCGTTGAACCCGTGACCCGCCGGCACGCTCGCCGACGCCGTCGCGAACGGACCGGTACTCGATTCGATCATCGCCACCGTCGGATCGGGGCCTCGCTGGTACGGATTGCCCGGCGCGCTGTCGCGCGGCCGGGCGAGGGCGGGCCCCGCCGCGAGCGCGGCCACCGTGGTCATCGCGGCCAGGATGGTCACGATGAGCCTGGTCGCCCGGACCGTCGTCGCGACTCGTCGCATGCTCGCCTCCAGGGCCGAGGGAAAAGTCCGCCTCAGGGTGACAAGAGGGCTCCGCAACTTCAAACGACCGCGCACCGGTGGCACCACCTCCCTCCCGCAGGCCATCGGATCGCCGCTGGTCACCCGTTCGTTCCGAGACGTTCGCCGTCGCGTGATCACCCGGCCACGGCGGGAAAATTTCATCGGCGAGCCGGAATTCCCCGCTGTCGCGGGTTCCCGGTGCCGGGCTCATTTCGCGAGCAGGGTGAGCAGCCGCGCCACCTCGTCGCGGACCGCGTCGCGGCCGGGAGCCAGGTAGCGGCGGGGGTCGGTGAGGGCCGTGTGCGTCCCGAGCGTCGAACGCACGGCTTCGGTGAGCACCTGGTTCAGCCGCGTTCCGATGTTGACCTTGACGATGCCGCTCGCCACCGCCCCGCGCAGTCCCTCGTCGGGGACGCCCGAGGAACCGTGCAGCACCAGCGGCACCGGAACGCTCCGCGCGAGCGCGGTGATCAGCTCTTCGTCCAGCACCGCGCTGCGGTCGGCCATGGCGTGCGACGAGCCGACGGCCACGGCGAGGGAGTCCACGCCGGTCGCGGTGACGAACTCGCGGGCCTCGGCCGGGTCCGTGCGCACGCCGGGGGCGTGGGCGCCGTCCTTGCCGCCGATCTCGCCGAGCTCCGCCTCGACCCGGCAGCCCGCCGCGTGGCAGCGTTCGGCGACGGCTTTCGTCCTGGCCACGTTCTCGGCGTAGGGCAGCGCGGCGGCGTCGAACATGACGGACGTGATGCCCAGGTCGAGGCCCTCGCGGATCAGCTCCTCGTCCTCGATGTGGTCGAGGTGGACCAGGACCGGCACGGTCGCGGTCCCGGCCAGCCGCAGGCAGGCGAGCGCGAACGGCGCGAGCGAACCGTGGTAGCGAACGGCGTTCTGCGAGATCTGCAGGATCACCGGGAGGCCGCTGCGCTCCGCGCCGGCCACGACGGCTTCCGCGTGCTCGATCAGGATCGCGTTGAACGCCCCGATCGCGCGCCGCTGCGTCCGCAGGTCGTCCAGCAAGGCGGCCCAGTTCATCGGATCCTCTCCACTTTCACGGCACGACTCCACTTTTCCCTGGCCGCGACGTCGATCTCGCCGGCGACCGGCCGCAGCACCGCGGCGGCCGACGTCGCGACCACGTCCGCCAGCGCGACCGGCCAGTCCACTTCGGACACTGTCAGGTGCATGGCCAGCGCCGCGGCTCCGGCGTCTCCGGCACCGGCCGGATTGCCGGTGACGACTTCGGCGGGCCGGGCGCGCCAAGCGCCCCCGGCAGTCACGGCCATCGCGCCTCCGGGGCCCAAGGTGGCGACCACCGCCGGGGCTCCCGCGGTCACCAGGTCCTGACCGGACCCGGCCAGGTCCGCCAGCTCGTCTTCGTTCGGCATGAGCACGGCTCCACTGCGAGCGGCCTCGCGGAGGGCGGCACCGGAGACGTCGGCGATGACCGGCACGTCGTGCCGGACGCACAGCCGAGCCAGCTTCGCGGGAACGTCGGCGGCCAGCCCGGCGGGCACGCTGCCGGAGATCACGACGGCTCCCGCCCCGGCCGCGAGCTCGGCGCGAAGCGCGGCGACGATGCCCGCTTCCGCGGCCTCCCCGGCCGGAAAGCCGTTCTCCTGCAGCATCGTCGTCCCGTCGGCGGGCGTCACCACCGCCACGGTCCGCCGCACCGCGGGCAGCGCCGGGACGAGCCGGTGCGCGAGGCGCAGCTCGTCCAGCCCGATCCGGAACTCGTCGGGTGTCCGGGTCGTGGTGAGCGCCAGCACCAGGCTCTCGCCACCCAGTTCGCGGACCACCGCCGCGACGTTGACGCCCTTGCCGCCGGCGCGCGACCGGACGTCCGGCACCCGCACGGTCTCCCCCACGCGCAGCGCGTCCACCCGGTAGGTCACGTCGATGGCGGGGTTGAGGGTGACCGTGACGATCCGCGGCGTCATGACACCGCGCTGCCGGGGACCAGCTCCGTGGACTTTTCCGCGCGGTACACCATCAGGGTCGAACCGGCGAGAGCCAGCACGATGCCCGCGATCTGGAACCCGGTCGGCGCGGCGCCGAAGAACAGCAGAGACAGGACGATCGTCAGCACGGGGGCCAGCGCGTTGGTCACCGGCGCCACGATCGACGCCTTGCCCCGGCTCATCGCCATCACGAGGAACAGCGCGCCGACCGCGTTGAGCAGCTGGGTACCGGCGGTGAGCGCGGGCGCCTGCCACGGGAACCCCAGCGGGAGCCCGCCCATCATCAGCACGGCGACCGGGATCAGCAGCAGCCCGCTGATCGTCATCCAGCCGAACGTCGACGCGTCGTCCACGCCGGCGAGCGCGGCCTTGCGCATGAAGAACGCCTGGACACCCCACGCCACGCAGACTCCGGCGGCCAGCACCAGGTAGAGCCACCCGCTGTCCCCGCCGTCCCCCGTGGAGACGGAGAACAGGACGACGGCGACCAGCGCGAGCACCACACCGGCCCACGACCACCCCCCGAGCCGTTCCCGCAACGCGGCGAACGCCAGCAGCACCGTGACCGCGGGCGAAAGCGCGACGATCGGGAAGATCACGTACGCCGGTCCGATGGTGAGGGCCTTGAACAGCAGCAGCTGGCCACCTGCCCCGGTGAGCCCGATCAGCAGCCCGTACCCGGCGGCGACGCGGCCGCGGTCGAACTTCTTGCCGCGCAGCGAGAACCACGCGGGCACGAGCATGGTCAGCGCCCAGACCACGTAGACCATCGGGTCGGGGTAGGCGTAGAGCTTGGTGGGCAGGCTGGAAAAGGCCCCCCACACCCCCCAGAACACCACCAGCAGTCCCGCGTACGGGATCCAGCTGTTCGCGCGGGTGAACGACATCTCGGCTCCTCAGCGAGGCAGGGACGCGGCCGGGTGGACTTGCCCGGCCCGCAACGGGTGTCCGTGCAGGCGCGCCGCGTAGAGCGCGGCACCGATGTGCGGTTCCAGCAGGGGCGCACGGAGGTCGTACTCGAGGGACAGCGCATCGCGGAACGACGACAGCACGTGCGCCGACCCGAACATGCCGCCGGAGTAAGACACCGGAACCCGTTGTGCGGCACCGAATTCGAGAGCTTCGCGACCGACGTCCACGAGCAGCGCGAGCTCACGCCCCGCCTCCCGGAGGATTCCGGTCGCGACCGCGTCGCCGGCCTCCGCCGCCTCGGCCACGACCATGCTCAGCTTCGCGACCTTGCCCCGGTCGCCGTGCCACTGGTTCACGACGACGTCGATCGCGTCGAAATCGGCGGCGAGGCCGAGTGTCCGGCGCATTTCTCCGACGAGCGGGCCGGCCGGCAGCCGCCCGTCGACCATGCGGCTGAACGCGTTCAGGCCCTGGATCGCGACCCAGTAGCCGGAGCCTTCGTCACCGAAGAGCTCGCTCCAGCCACCACCGCGCCACTGCCGGCCGTCGTGCTCGCCGTAGGCGATCGAGCCGGTGCCGGCGACGACGTTGATGCCGTCGATCGCCCCCAGCGACCCGGCCCAGCCGCAGATCATGTCGTTGCCGCAGCGGTAGTTCTGCGTCCCGAGGATTCGGGCGGGTATCGCGTCGAGCACTGGCACGTCGGCACTGATCTCCCCGTAGGCGGGCAGGCCGAAGAAGGCGTACGTGATGTCCGGGACCGCAATGCCGCCGGCCTCGCACACTTCGCCGATCCCCTGGCGCAACAGGGGTTCCACGATCTGCAGGCCTTCGCTCAGGTAGTACACGCTCGCGGTCCTGGCCTCCGCGACGACCCGGCCGTCGAGATCGACCAGGCAGAACGCCGTCTTCGTCCCCCCACCGTCGACACCGAGGAACACGTCAGCCCACCTCCGCGGGATCGAAATCGTGGATGACCACGCCCTGCACGACGCGGTTCACCTCCCCTTCGGGGAAGGGGTTGTCCGGGGTGACGCCCAGCGCGAGCGAGCACGCGAGCGCCGTGGTCTGCGCCGCGATCACGGCCAGCAACGCGTAACCGGCAAGGGGGATGCCGGGGGGCGAGGGCACGGGCCAGACCCGGGCTCCGCCGAACTCTTCCGCGTCGTCCCCGCCCACCACGACCACCCGCTCCTCGCCGAGGGACTGCACCAGCTCGCGCGCGATGTCCCCGTCGTACCGCCGCGCGTGCGGATCGGTGGAGCGGAAGACCACGGCGATGGTGCGCTCGTCGAGCACCGACTTCGGTCCGTGCCGGAAGCCCAGCGCGGAATCGGCGATGCCGACCACCTCACCCCGGGTCAGCTCGAGGCACTTGAGCGCGGCCTCCCGGGCCAGCCCGCGAAGCGGCCCGGAGCCGAGGAACACCAGCCGGGCCGGCTTGGCGCCGGAAATCGACGGCGCGTGGTCCGCGGCACCGTCCAGCACCGCCGTCCCGGCGCGCGCCAGCGCCTCGACGTCGACGTCCACGCCGAAGGCGAGCAGGGCCGCCAGCGCCATCCCGGTGAACGACGAGGTCATCGCGAATCCGCGGTCGTTGACCTCGTCCGGCAGGGCCACCACGACCGCGTTCCCGGCGCCGGACCACCGCCGCGCCAGCTGTCCGCCCGGGTCGCAGGTGATCACCAGGTGCCGCAGCCCGGGCGTCAGCCGGTGCAGCAGGTCCGCCGCCGCGACGGACTCGGGACTGTTGCCACTGCGCGCGAAGGACACCAGCACGATCGGCCGGTCGTCCACGACCACGGCGAGCGGATCGGCGACGATCTCCGTCGTTGCGATCGCCTCGACCGGACGGCCGAGGTGCCGCGCGAGATCGCGGGCCACGACCTCGCCGACGAACGCCGAGGTACCCGCACCGGTGAGCACGATCCGCCGTCCGGGGAGCCCGATCAGCTTCTCGATTTCCGGCCGGGCCCGCCGTACGGCCTCCGCCACCCGGAGCCAGGTGGCGGGCTGCTGCCCGATCTCCCGCGCGGTCCAGCTGTCGCCGGACCACCGCCCGCTGCTGTGCATAGGTGCTGCCTCCGATTTCCGGGACGTACTCCCGGAGACTCATCCGCTCCCCGGTGCGGGGGCAAGGTCCGGTGTCCAAATGCGCATTCCGATTGAGCGTTTCGCCGGCTGTCGTAGGCTCGGCCCATGGCCACGCGGAAGAGGAGCGCCACCCGGGCCGAACGGCTCTCGGAGATGTTGCGGGTGCTCGCGGACACCGGCTCGCTGCACGTGGGTGAGCTGTCCACCCGGTTCGGCGTCTCCTCCGCCACGCTGCGGCGCGATCTGGCCAAACTGGAGGAACAGCGGCTGCTGACCCGCACCCACGGCGGCGCGCGGCCCCGGGGGCGCACGCACGAGGTGCCGCCGCCCTACCGGGAAAACCGGTCCCGGGACGCCAAACGCGCCATCGTGCACGCGGCGATCCGCACACTGCCGACCGGGCCGCACGTGATCGCCCTGACCGGCGGCTCCACCACGAGCGAACTCGCCAGGGAACTGCCCGGCCGGGCGGACCTGACGGTGGTCACGAACGCGTTGAACATCGCGATGGACCTGGCCCTGCACCCTCGGCTGAAGCTGGTCGTCGTCGGCGGGGTCGCCCGGCCCCAGTCCTACGAGCTGGTCGGGCCATGGGCCGAGCACGTGCTGGCCTCGATCAGCGTCGGCACGGCGTTCGTCGGCGTGGACGGCATCGACGCGACGGCGGGCATCACCACGCACGACGAGAACGAGGCCCGGACCAACCGCGCCATGCTCGGCCGCGCCCAGCGGGTGGTCGTGCTGGCCGACGGCAGCAAGCTCGGGCGCACCACCCTCGCCCGCATGGGTGACATCCAGGACGTGCACGAGGTCATCACCGACGCCTCCGCCGCGCCCGGCGCGGTCGCGGCGATCCGCCGGGCCGGGGTCCGGGTCACCGTGGTCGAGGTCAGCTCCGCCCAGGACCGCTGAAACGCTCATCGCGAATGCGCGTTTCGTTGACCGCGGTGGTCGTCCTGCCTACCTTTCGCCGACAACAGCCCCGACGATGATGGAGTCCGGATGAAGCGTTCTCTCCCCGTCCACGGCAAGCGATTCGCTTCTTTCACCGCGGCGGGCGCGCTGGCCGTCGGCACGCTCACCGCGGTCGCCGCACCGGCCTCGGCCGCGATCACCCTGCCCCCGCAGGCCGCCGGGTTCGACTACCAGATCGGCGGCGCCTACACCCCGCCGTCCGGGGTGCAGATCGTCAGCCGCGACGTCTCCGCGGCCCCGGCGAGCGGCAAGTACAACATCTGCTACCTCAACGCTTTCCAGGCCCAGAAAGGCCAGGACGGCGACTGGCCGAGCGACCTGCTGCTCCGCGATTCCAGCGGCAACAAGGTCGTCGACCCGGACTGGCAGGAAACGCTGCTCGACCTGCGCACCGCCGACAAGCGCAGCCGGGTCGCGGCCAAGGTCGGCAGCTGGATCGACACGTGCGCCTCGAAGGGGTACCAGGCGATCGAGCCGGACAACTACGACAGCTACAGCCGGTCCGAGAACCTGCTCACCACCACGCACGCGCAGGAGTACATCAAGCTCCTGTCCGCCCGCGCGCACGGCAAGAACCTCGCCATCGCCCAGAAGAACACCCCGGAGCTGGCCGGCAACCGGGTCGCCAACGGCCTCGACTTCGCCGTCACCGAAGAATGCGGTGAATACGAGGAATGCGCCGACTACGCCGGCCCGTTCAACAACCGGGTGGTCGACGTCGAGTACACCGCTTCGGGCATGAGCAAGGGTTGCCCGGAGTGGAAGAGCAAGATCAGCATCGTCCGGCGTGACCTGTACGTGGTGCCCCAGGGAACGAGCGGATACGTCCGCAAGACCTGCTGACACGCACCTTGACACGTTCGATCGCGCTCGCTTTACTGCTGTCCACGTCGGAACGAACAGCCGACGTCAGAGGTATGCCCAGCCGGTATGTCGGTTCTCCCGCGAGCCCGGACTGAGTCGCCAGGACCCGCTGGTGGTCCGAGGCGGGGTCGTGCCCACCATCATCCGGAGTTTTCGATGATGTCTTTCCCGTTCCCCGGCAAGACCCGCTGATGGACCGCCGCGGATTCCTGCGCGGCGCCGGCGGACTGGCCCTCGGTGCCGCGCTGGCCGGCTGCGGCCCGGCGCGGGCCACCGGAGGCCCGGTCACGGTCGAGATCTGGCACGGCCAGACCGACACCGGCAAGAAGGTGCTCGACACCCTCGTCGCGGACTTCCACCGGACCCACCCCGGCATCCGGATCGACCTGGGCGGCGGCGTCCTCGCCGACGCGATGCTCCAGAAGATCACCGCGGCACTCGCGTCGGGGTCCTTCCCGGACATCGCCTACGTCTTCGGTTCGGACCTCGCCAGCGTGGCGCGCAGCCCCAGCGTCGTCGACGTCACCGACCTCGTCGACGCGGGCCCCGGCTTCTGGGCCCCGGCCCGGGAAGCGGTCACCGTCAACGGCCGCGTCCGCGCGGTCCCGGCGCTGCTCGACTCCCTGGCCGTGGTGTGCAACAAGGCGCTGTTCGCCGGCGCCGGGATTCCGCTGCCCGCCGCGGGCTGGACGTGGGCCGACTTCGTCGCCACCGCGAAAAAGCTCACCGACCCGGGCAGCGGCACCTTCGGCACCGCCTGGCCCGCCACCGGCGACGAGGACACCGTGTGGCGGCTGTGGCCGATGGTGTGGGACCTCGGCGGCGACGTCATCGGCGCCGGCGGCCGCGGCATCGGGTTCGCCGACCAGGGCGTCCGTGCCCTCGAAGTCCTCCGCGACCTCGCCGGGGCGCACGCGGTCTACCTCGACCCGAAGACCGGCAGCGAGCAGATGTACCAGGCGTTCGAAGCCGGTCACATCGGGATGGTCGCGACCGGTCCGTGGCAGCTGCCCGACATCGCCGACGCCGGGATCGACTACGCGGTCGTGCCGCTGCCGAGCTTCGGCCGCCGTCCGGTCACCATCTCCGGCCCGGACACCTGGACGCTGTTCGACAACGGCGAAGAACGCGTGGCGGCGGCCCGCACCTTCCTGTCCTGGCTGGCGGACCCGGCCCAGGACGTCCGCTGGGACGACGGCGCGGGCAGCCTCCCGCTGAGCCGCCGGACGCAGCAACTGCCCGCCTGGGAAGAGAAGACCGCCGAGACCCCGGGCCTGCCGGTCTTCGTCGACGCGCTGGAGAACGCCCGCGTCCGGCCCGTGCACCCGGCCTACCCCCAGGTGTCGGCGGCCCTCGGCACCGCGATCGTCGCCGTGCTGCTCGGCCGGGCGACCCCGGCCGACGCCATGCGCGACTGCGCCGCGGCCGCGAACGCCGCCCTGATCATTCCGCGATAGGGAGCCGCCATGCCCGGACTGCCGAGGCCCATCACCGTCACGCCGGCCCAACAGAGACGGCGTCGCGAAACGGCGGCCGCGTGGGCCTACGTCTCCCCCGCCGTGCTCATCATCCTCGGGCTCGGCGTGGTGCCCGTGCTCTGGTCGCTCGTGCTGTCCTTCCAGGCCGACGACCTGGTGACCCCGAGCCGGTGGGTGGGCCTGGACAACTACGCCGCGCTCGCCCAGGACCTGCACTTCGCCCAGGCCGTGGGGAACACCGTGCTGTACACGGCGTTATACGTTCCGCTCAGCATCCTGTTCGGGTTCCTGCTGGCGCAGGCGCTGAACCGGCGCATCCGCCTGGTCGGCGTCTACCGGACGCTCGTGTTCGTCCCGTTCGTGCTGTCGGCGACGGCCCAGGGCGTGCTGTTCTCCTTCATCCTCGACCCGCAGTTCGGCGCGGCCAACTCGGCGCTGCACCACCTCGGCGTGTCGCCGCAGGGGTTCCTGACCGACCCGGCGCAGGCGCTGCTGGTGCTGGTCGGCATCACGCTGTGGAGCGGCACCGGGTTCTGCGTCGTGGTGTACCTGGCCGCGCTGCAGGACGTCCCGCCGTCGCTGGTCGAGGCCGCGCGGCTGGACGGCGCCGGCACGTGGCGCGTGCTCCGGCACGTGACGCTGCCCGCGGTCACCCCGGTGACGGCGTTCCTGGTGCTGTGGCAGCTGATCACGTCGCTGCAGGTGTTCGACCTGGTCTACGTGACGACCAAGGGCGGCCCGCTCGGCTCGACCACGGTCATCGTCTACTTCGTCTGGGAGCAGGCGTTCAAGAACTTCACCGCCGGCTACGGCGCGGCGTCGGCCTACGTGCTGGCGCTGGCCCTGCTGGTGGTCGTGGTCGCCGTTCGCGTGCTGCGCCGGCCCGGGAAGGCGCTCCGATGAAAATACAGCCGGCCCGGCCCGCCCGGCTCGACATACCCGCGACGCGCGCCGCGCTGCCCGTGCTACGCCGGCGCCGGCTGCCCTTCAGTCCCTGGCACCTGCTGCTCGTGCCGCTGGCGCTGCTGTTCGCGGCGCCGTTGGTGTGGCTGCTGCTCAGCTCGGTGATGAGCAACGCCGAGATCAACCGGTTCCCGCCCGCGCTCTGGCCGTCCCATGTGGACTTGTCCGGGTACCGCTATGTCCTCGAGAACGCGCTTTTCCTGCGCTGGTTCTCGAACTCGCTGATCGTCTCGGCGGTGACCGTGGTGTCGAACCTGCTGTTCGGCACGCTGGGCGGGTACGCGTTCGCGCGGATGCGGTTCACCGGCTCGCGGGCCCTGCTCGCCCTGATGGTCGCGACGATGGCGATCCCCTTCCAGCTCACCATGATCCCGACGTTCCTGGTGATGAAGAAGCTCGGCCTGATCGATTCCCTCGGCGCGCTCATCGTGCCGTCGCTGGTGACGCCGTTCGCGGTGTTCCTGCTGCGCCAGTTCTTCCTCTCCCTGCCGCGGGAGCTCGAAGAGGCGGCCTGGATCGACGGGTGCTCGCGGTTGCGCGTGCTGTTCACCATCGTGCTGCCGTTGTCGCGGCCCGCGCTGAGCACGGTGGCCGTGCTGACGTTCCTCAGCACGTGGAACGACCTGACCTGGCCGCTGATCGCGGTCAACCACGACACGACCTACACGCTGCAGCTGGGGCTCACGACGTTCCAGGGCCAGCACCACACGAACTGGGCCGCGGTGATGGCGGGCAACGTCATCACCGTGCTGCCCGTGCTGCTGGCCTTCCTCGGCGCGCAGAAGACGTTCATCCAGTCGGTCACCTCCAGCGGCCTCAAGGGCTGACTTCGCACCAATCGGATCGGATTTTCGATGACCACCAAGATCACCTTCGTCGGCGCGGGCAGCGTCGTGTTCACCCAGGGCCTGCTCGCCGACCTGTTCGCCTACCCGGAGCTGGCCGGCGTGCACGTCGCCCTGCACGACATCGACCCTGACCGGCTGGCCACCGCGCTGGCCGCGGCCCGGCGGATCGCCGAGGTGCGGGGCGTCAAGCCGGTCCTCACCGCGCACGCGGACCGCCGGGAAGCGTTGTCCGGGGCGGACTTCGTCGTGAACATCGTCCAGATCGGGATGGCGGCGGCGACGCGCACCGACTTCGAGGTCCCCGAGCGGTACGGCCTGCGCCAGACCATCGGCGACACGCTCGGCATCGGCGGGATCTTCCGCGCGCTGCGGACGTTCCCCTTCCTCAAGGAGCTCGGAGCGGACATCGCCGACGTCTGCCCCGAGGCGTGGCTGCTGAACTACACGAACCCGATGGCGATGAACGTCCAGTACCTGAGCGAGGCCACCGGGCTGACGCGGGTCGTCGGGCTGTGCCACTCGGTGTACTGGACCGTGCACGGGCTCGCCGAGCTCGTCGGGGTGCCGTTCGAGGAGGTCACCTACGTCGCGGCCGGCGTCAACCACCAGGCTTGGGTGCTGCGGTTCGAGCACGCGGGCGCCGATCTCTACCCGCGCCTGCGGGAGCTGGCCGAGTCCGACGGGCAGCTGCGGCGGCGCGTCCGGTTCGACATGCTGCGGCGGCTCGGTTACTACCCGACGGAGACCAGCGAGCACTCCGCCGAGTACGTGCCCTGGTACCTCAAGCACGACACCGAGATCGAGCGGCTGCGCCTGCCGATCGGCGCCTACCTGGGCATCGTGGCGGAGAACGAAGCCGAGTACGAACGGACCCGCCGGGCGATCGCGGCCGACGAGCCGCTGCCCGTCGAAGGCACCGGCGAATACGCGCCGCAGATCGTCCACAGTGTCCTGACCGGCACCCCGCGGACCGTCTACGGCAACGTCGTCAACCGGGGCCTGATCGAAAACCTGCCGTCCGGCGGCGTGGTCGAGGTGCCGTGCCTGACCGACGGCACCGGCATCCGGCCGACCCGGATCGGCGCACTGCCACCGCAGCTGGCCGCGCTCAACCGGACGTACCTGAGCGTCAACGACCTCGTTGTGCGCGCGGCCGTCGAGGACGACCCGCACCACATCCGCCACGCGGCGATGATCGACCCCGCCACGGCGGCCACGCTGCCGGTCGAGCGGATCTTCGAGCTGTGCGACGACCTGGTCCGCGCCCACGGCGACCGCCTCCAGCCCGCCCTGCGCGCGGTCCTCGGCCGCTGACCCGGCTACCCCGCTCGGCGCAACTTCGCGTCCGGGCGGGGAAAAGCGCCTACACTCCGATCTGTCCCGGGTATGTGTTCGACGTTCCTGTGGGGGATCGGATGACCCGTACACGCCTGCTCCGGATCCTGGCCGCACTGTGCACCGCGCTGGCGGTCGCCGTCGCCGGCACACCGGCCGCGGCGGCACCGCGCACGGTGCTGCTCAACCCGCCGACGGTGAGTTCGACCAGCTGGGACTGGTACCGGCACTTCTCCGACCCACCGCAGTACGACCCGCCGGTGGTGGTCACCGCCACCGGCGGCGCGCCGCCGTACACCTACCAGTGGCAGCGGGTTTCCGGCAGCAGCCTCATTTCCGCGAGCAACTCCACCGGCGCGTCGACGAGCTTTTCCACGTCGATCCCCGCCGGGCGGACAACGATCCGCACCGCGGTGTTCCGCTGCCTGGTGACCGACGCGGCCGGGATCATGGCCTACACCCCCGACGTCACGGTCACGTTCGAGCAGGAATGGGGCGACTGACCCCTCCGGCCGCCCACCCGGGAAAGTGGCAGCAGCAGCTCGCTGCGATCCGTTCCACACCACTGAAGCGCACACCGCCGATCGTGTGAAATCGCCGTGATTCGCTCCGTCTCCCGGGCATCTCGGGTATCGATGCCCACCAGGAGGGGGTGGCGAGATGCTCGAAATCCGCCTGCTGGGGGAAGTCTGCCTGCTCGTGGACGGCCGTGTCGTCGATCTCGGGCCGGCCAAGCAACGGTGCGTGCTGGCGGCGCTGGCACTGGATGCCGGCCACGTCGTCTCGGTCGATCGGTTGATGCAGCGGGTCTGGGGTGCGCAATTCCCGTTGCGGGCCCGCCCGACCCTGCTGAACTACATTTCCCGGCTGCGCAAGGTGCTCCCCGCGAAGGAATCCGTGGAAATCGGCCGTCGTCCCGGCGGCTATTTGCTGCGGGCCCCCGAAGGGGCCGTCGATGTTCTCCGGTTCCGCGAATTGTGCGAACGGGGACGCGGCCCGGGCCTCGACGACCACCGGGCGGATCTGTTGACGCAAGCGCTCCGGCTGTGGCGGGGCGAAGCACTGACCGGAATCAGCGGCTCGTGGGCCGAGGGCGAACGCGACCGGCTGCGCCTGGACCGGCTGACCACCGAATGCGACCTCACGGACATCCTGCTCGGGCTCGGGCAGGGCGAGAGCCTCGTGGCCGGGCTCGCCGCACGGGTCGCCGAACACCCGTTGGACGAGCGGGTGGCCGGCCAGTACCTGCTGAGCTTGGGTGCCGCCGGCCGCGCGGCCGATGCGCTGGACCACTACCGGCTTCTCCGGGCCCGGCTCGTGGCGGAGCTGGGCACCGACCCCGGCCCACCCCTCCAGGCGATCCACCGGCGGATCCTGACCGCGGAACCGGTTTCCCCGCCCAGGCCGGACCGGAGCACCGGCCGGCCGGTGCTCCGGCCGCGGCAGCTGCCCGCGCCCCCGCCGTTGTTCACCGGGCGGACCCACGACCTCGAGTCGCTCACCGCCGTGCTGGACTCGCCGGCCCGGGCGGGCACCGGCGTGGCCATCGCGGTGTTGTCCGGCGCCGGCGGGATCGGCAAGACCTGGCTCGCGCTGCACTGGGCGCACCGGCACCTCGACCGGTTCCCCGACGGGCAGCTGTTCGTCGACCTGCGCGGGTTCGGCCCGGCCGGCCGGCCGATGCCGATCGGGGCCGCCGTCCGCGGCTTGCTCGACGCGTTCGGCGTCGCGCCCTCGGACGTGCCGGTCGAACTGCACGCCCAGAGCGCCCTGCTGCGCAGCCTCACCGCCGGAAAGCGCTTGCTGATCGTGCTCGACAACGCCGCCGACACCCAGCAGGTCGCTCCCCTGCTCCCGGGTGGTCCCGGCTGCACCGTGCTGGTGACCAGCCGCCAACGCCTGCCCGGCCTGGTCGCCGGGCACGGCGCCCACCCGCTGGCGCTCGACGTGATCACCGACGCCGAAGCCCGGGCGCTGCTCACCGCCCGGCTCGGCGCCGAGAAGATCGCGGCCGAGCCGGACGCTGCCGAAGAGCTGCTGGCCTGCTGCGGAGGATTTCCGCTGGCGCTCAGCATCGTCGCCGGGCGCGCCCTCGCCCACCCCGGTCTCCCGCTCGCCCAGCTGGCCGCCGAACTGAGCGAGGCCGGGCCGGCCGGCTTGGACGAGGGCGACCCGGCGACCGACCTGTCCGCCGTCCTGTCCTGGTCCTACCGCGCGCTCGACGAAGACCAGGCGAGGATGTTCGCCTTGCTCGGCATCGCGCCCGGCCCGGACATCAGCGCCGCGGCCGCGGCCTGCCTCACCGGGCTGCCCCGTTCGCCGGCCCGCGCGCTGCTGCGGAGCCTCGAACAGGCCTCGCTCGTGACCCGGGACCGGCACGACCGCTTCCACATGCACGACCTCGTCCGGCGCTACGCCACCGACCGCGCCGCCGTCGACCTGCCGGACACCGAGCGGTCGGCCGCGCTGCGCCGGCTGGTCGGCCTCCTCCTGCACACCGCCCACGCCGCCGAGCGGCTGCTGTACCCGCAGCGTCCGCCGATCGAGCTCACCGACCCGGAACCCGAGGACGGCTTCCACCCGCCGGCCGGCCACGCGGCCGCCCTGGCCTGGTTCGACCGCGAGCACCGCTGCCTGGTGGCCGCGCAACGGGCAGCGAGTGCGCGAGGGTGGGACGCGACGACGTGGCAGCTGGCGTGGGCGCTGACCACCTTCCACAGCCGCCGCGGACTCCTTCACGACGACTACCGGACCTGGCAGGTCGCGAAGGCCGCCGCCGACCGGCTGGACGACACCGCCGCCCAGGCCCAGGCCTACCGGAACCTCGGCCGGGCGTGCATCTGGCTGAACCGGCCCGATGAGGCGCTCGAGCACCTGCGCCAGGCCTTGGCGCTGGCCGAACGCACCCATGACGACTACGAGCAGGCCCACACTCACCGCAACCTGGCCCAGGTGCGGGGGATCACCGGCGACCACCGGCGTGCACGGCACCACGCCGTGCACGCCCTGCACCTGTTCCGGGGTACCGGCAATCCGGCGGGCGAAGCCGACGCGCACAACCAGGTGGGCTGGTACTCGGCCCGGCTCGGCGAACAGGACGCCGCGCGCGCCCATTGCGAGGAAGCGCTCGCTCTGCATCAGCGCCACCACGACCGGGAAGGCGAAGCGGTGGCCCTGCACAGCCTCGGCTACGTCGCGCACCACAGCGACCGGTTCGCGGACGCGGTCAACTACTACCAGCTCGCCCTCTTGCTGTTCCGCGCGGTCGGCAACACCTACCTGGAAGCCGGCACCTTGGACGACCTCGGGAGCGCGTACGCGGCCCTCTCCGACCACGAGCGAGCCCGGGTGAAGTGGCGGCGAGCTCTCGCCTTGTACCAGGCGCAGCATCGCGCCGGCGACGCCGCTCGTGCCCGGCAGCAGCTGAGCAGCCTCGCCGGACCGCCGGACCGGCGCGCGGGCTCCCTTTCGGTCACGGCCGCGGGAAAGACGTCTGACCTGCGCATTTTATGATTCTGCTGAAGTTTCGTCCGATCGCGGGCGGACCGTCCCCCAAGCACAGGTTCCGACAGAGGGAGGACGATCGGTGAACGGAACTTCGAAGAAGCGGGGATGGGCCCGCCTGGCCGGAGTCGCTGCCCTGGGCCTCTTGGGCTCGCTGACGGTGGCGACCGGCTCCGCCGCGGCGGCGACCGGCTCCGGAGCGTTCGGACCGGACAGCTTCAGCGACTGCCCGCTCAACCGCATCTGCGTTTACGCCGCCACGAACGGCGGCACTTCGCCCGGGTGGGCCTCGTACACCGCGACCTCGCCCGGCCGGTGCACCAACGCTCCGATCGCGACTTTGGCCGGTGTGCGCGGGGCGTTGTCGGTCTACAACCGGACGGGCCGGGTCCAGAGGGTCTACGCGGCTTTCGACTGCGGCGGGGACCCGCGGGTCGTCAACGTCAACACGGCGATCCCGAACCTCGGCGCCGCGCATTGGTCCATCGGCGGATGACCCCGGAACCCAAGGGAAGTGGGGAGAAAGTGGTGAAGGCGAAATCGGGCAGGGCGACCGCGCGCGGTTTGACGACACTGGCGGTCGCCGTGGCGGCGGCAGCCGCGTTCACCGTGACGGCCGCCGAGCCCGCTCAGGCCAGCTCGGCGAAATGCCAGGAGTCGCTGCGTCGGCACTACGCGGTGGGGCCGAAGGTGCGGGCCGCCTGCAACGCCGGGCAGTCGGGCGGCGCGGGGATTCTGGCCTGCTACGTCGCATTGCTCGCGATCGATGTCGAGCCCGGCGACGCCGCGGTCGCCTGCAACGCCGCGGACGACTAGAGCCTGTTTCAATGTCGTAGCCACTCGTTGATCGCCGCGATGTGCACGGTCGCCTCGTAGCGAACCGCGAGTTTGTCGAACCGTGTGGCGACGCCTCGGTTGCGTTTGAGCCGGTTGATGCCGCACTCCACCGCGTGCCGTTGCTTGTAGATCTCTGGGTCGAATACCGGTGGCCGCCCGCCGGCCCGGCCGCGGTTGCGGCGATGCCGGACCTGATCAGAAGGCTGGGGAATCGTGCACGCGATCCCGCGCCGCCGCAGATAGGCCCGGTTGGCGCGGGAACTGTAGGCCTTGTCCGCCAGGACACGATCCGGCCGGGTCCGGGCTCGCCCACCACCAATCCGGGCGACCCGGACCCTGGCCAGCACCGCCTCGAACTGCGGTGAATCACCACGTTGACCAGCGGTCACCAGCAACGACAATGGTTTCTGGCCTTGCTCGGTGGCCAGGTGCAGCTTGGTCGTCCAGCCTCCCCGCGACCGCCCAGCGCGTGGTCGGCCGGTTCGGGCTCGCCGATACCGCCCGGCGGTTCTTTCTGCAGGTCGCCCTCGATGCGGGCGCCTGCGGCATGCTGGTGCGCCCGGTTGATCGTGGAATCCACGCTCACCTCCCAGGTGATCAGCCCGGCGGCGTCGGCCCGAGTCTGCAACGCCGCCAAGATCAGCGCCCACACACCAGCGCGCTGCCAGCACCGGAACAAGCCATAGACGGTTTGCCAGCAGCCATACACAGGTGGGACGTCACGCCACGGCGAACCGACACGAACCCGCCAGCGGATGCCGTCCAAAAGCTGGCGTTTACTCCACAGTGGCGGGCGGCCGGGCTTCTTGCCGACGGGCAGCAGCGGTTCCAGGATCGCCCACTGCGCGTCGGTCAGATCGGCTCGCCCCGTCGCCGCTAGGCTGGGCACGAGGTCTCCGGTGTTCTTGATCAGCTTGGTCGTTGATCGGTCTACCGGAGACCTCGTCTATTCGGCCCAAGACACGCCGCACCCACAACGCCGGCCAGAAGCCCGCTGGTCAGCACATCGAAACAGGCTCTAGCCCGTCCCGCAACGGACGACACGCGTACCTGGCCGGACGACACGCGCACGTGGATGGACGACACGGCGGAAAGCCGAGACGGCCGCCGTGTCGTCCGTCTGGGTACGCGAGTCGTCCGGTTGCGTCCGGCTAGGTGGTGAAGTCGAAGCCGCCGGGGCGGTTGTTGCGGTCGGCCAGGAGGCCGGCCAGGGTGGCGAGCGCGATTTCCGGCGGGGTGCGGGAGCCGATGTTCAACCCGACCGGGCGGTGCACGCGGGCGATGGCGTCCTCGGTCACGCCCAGGCCCCGCAGCGCCGCCACGTGCGGGCCCGGGTGACGCGGGTTGCCGAGCACGCCCACCCACCGCGGCTCGCCCTCGAGAGCGGCCTTCAGCACCGGCCCCAGCTCGGGCCGGTGGTGGTCGGTGACGACCACGTCCGCGGACGCGTCGAGGGGCGGCAGCGTCGTCTCCGCCTCGAACCCCTCGGGCACGTCCGTGCCGCGCGCGGCGTCGGGCTCGAACAGCGCCACGTGGTACCCGAGGTCCTTCGCGAACTTCAGCAGGTACCGGGACACCGGCGACGCGAACACCGCCACCAGGGTCCGCAGCCCCGGATCGGCCGGAGCCGTGCCGTGGGCGACGTCGCAGGTCTCGCTCATGCCGACCAGTGTGTCAGCCGCCGGCCTGCTCGCCCACCGTCACGCGGAACTGCCACAGGTCGGTCTTGCCCTTCACGAGCACCAGGTACCCGTCGCTCACGCGCAGCACCAGCCGGTTCTGCGGCGACGACGGCCGTGGCGGCCGGTGCTGCTTGGCGAGCAGGTACGCGTCGCCCTCCGCGCTGTCGCGGTCGGGGTACGGCGTCGCCTCCGCGACACCCCAGCCCCGGCCGTCGCCCGCGCCGCCCTGCTCTTCGACGACCACCCACCACGTCCCGCTCATGCCACTCCGACGCGCCGGGGGCCGCCGGGGTTTCAGAGCTCTTCGAGCACGCTCAGCCGGAAGTGGAACGTCGACGTCCGGCCCTCGACGATCACCAGGTACCCGCCCGGGCCGCGCAGCACCTTCCGGGACTTCGGCGACCACGGGTAGGCCGGCTGGTACTCACGTGCCAGCCGCAGCGCCTCGGCCTCGGCGGACGCCTGGTCCGGCTGGGAGAACGTCTCCGACAGCGACCAGGTCCGGTTGTCACCCATGCCGCGCTGCTCTTCGACGACCACCCACCACATGTCAGACCTCCGGCTCCGCGAATTCGAAGTACTCCGGCAACGGCGCGGTCCCCGCGAGGCGGAAGTACCGCACCTTCCGCCGCCGCCGCAGCCGCAGCGTGTCGCGGACGGCGTCGTTGTGGACGCGGCGGGCGATCACCACCCGGTGCTCGGCGTCGGTCAGTTCCTCGGCCAGCTCGGCCGGCAGGGCCGCCCGGTCGACACGGCCCAGCTGCAGCGTCAGCTCGTTCTCCGCGGCTTCGCGCTCGGCCCGGGGCGCCGCTTCGGCGCGTTCGGCCGATGTCCGCAAGCCCGTGTCGGCCAGCACCAAAGCGACCGCGCGCGCCACCACCGCCCGGCGCGCCAGCGCCGAGTCCAGCGCGGCCCAGCCGGCGTCCGTGCGGATGTGCAGCCGATCCAGCCGGTTCGCCGTCGCCACCAGGAAGAGCCCGCCCAGCACCAAAACCATGGCCAGCACCGACAGCCAGCCGAGCACGCTCACCGGGCGAGCTCCCGCTCCGGCGCCGCGACCCGCCGGGGGTCGGCGGCGACGGCCGTCTCGTAGACGCGCAGCACCTGCGTGGCCACCACCGACCAGTCGTACATCGTGACGCGCTCCCCCGCCGCCGCGGCCAGCGACGCCCGGCGCGCCGGGTCGCCGAGCAGCTCGCGCAGCCCGTCCGCGAGCGCGGCCGGGTCACCGGTCTCGACGAGCTGCCCGGCACGGCCGTCGTCGAGCACCCGCCGGAACGAGTCGAGCCCGCTGGCCAGCACCGGGGTCCCGGCCGCCATCGCCTCGGTGAGGATCATGCCGAAGCTCTCACCGCCGGTGTTGGGCGCGCAGTAGACGTCGACGCTGCGCAGCGCCTGGGCCTTCACGTGGTCGTCGGCCTGGCCCAGCAGCTCCAGGTGCGGGGCCAGCTGCGGCCCGGCGTCGCGGCGCAGCTGGTCTTCGTCGCCCCGGCCGACCACGACCAGCCGCAGGTCCTCGAACTCCGGGAGGATCCGCCGCAGCGCCTCCAGCAGCACCCCCATGCCCTTGCGCGGCTCGCCGAACCGGCCGACGAACCCGACCGTGCCGCCGGCCCGCGGGTAGCCGGGCAGCGGCAGCGCCGAGGAGAAGAACTCGACGTCGACGCCGTTGGGGATCTCCACGGCGTCGCCGCCCGCGTGCTCGACCTGGACCCGGCGGGCCAGCGCGGACACCGCGATCCGCGCGGTGATCTTCTCCAGCAGCGGCCGCAGCACCGGCTGGAACGCCGACAGCGTGCGCGAGCGGGTCGTCGCGGTGTGGAACGTCGCCACGATCGGGCCGTCCGCGATGAGCAGCGCGAGCAGCGAAAGGCTGGGCGCGGCCGGTTCGTGCAGGTGCAGGACGTCGAAGTCGCCGTCGCGGATCCAGCGCCGCACCCGCGCGTAGGACACCGGGCCGAACTGCAGCCGCGCGACCGAGCCGTTGTACGGGATGCCGAGTGCCTTGCCCGCCGGGTGCACGAACTCGGGCAGCTCGGCGTCGTCGTCCGCGGGCGCCAGCACGGACACCTGGTGCCCGCGCGCGAGCAGCGCCTTCGTCAGGTCGATCACGTGCCCCTGGACCCCGCCGGGCACGTCGAAGGAGTAGGGGCACACGATCCCGACCCGCATCGGCCGCGTGGCCACCGCTCAGCTCGCTTCTTCGAGGCTGACCCGCTCGGCGGCCTCGAGGTCGGCGGGCCAGAACTTCTGCACCATGTGCCAGTCGGCCGGGTGCGCGGCGATGTCGCCGGCGAAGATGTCGGCCAGGGCCTGGGTGGCGGCCGGGACCTCGGCCCGTGCGGTGACCCGGATGCGCGGGTGCAGCCGGATCTGCCAGCCGTCCTCGGTGAACCAGCAGCCGGCCGGGATCAGCGCCGCGCCGGTCGTCGCCGCCAGCCGGGCCGGGCCGCCGGGCAGCCGGGCCGGTTCGCCGAAGAACTTCACCGGGATGCCGCTGGTGGTGAGGTCGCGGTCGCCGACCAGGCAGACGGCCTTGTTCTCGCGCAGGCGTTTCAACAGCACGCGCATCGCCGAGCTGTCCCCGGTGAGCGGCACGATCTCGAAGCCGAGCGACTCCCGGTACTCGACGAACCGCCGGTAGAGCGACTCGGGCTTGAGCCGCTCCGCCACGGTGGTGAAGCCGCCGAGGTAGTCGGCCAGCCAGACGCCGGCGACGTCCCAGTTGCCGCTGTGCGGCAGGGCCATCACCGCGCCGTTGCCCTCGGCCAGCGCCGCGTCGAGGTTTTCCACGCCGGTGATCGAGGCCGCGACCTTCGCGCTGACCTCCTTGTGGTCCATCGACGGCAGCCGGAACGTCTCGTGCCAGTACCGCGCGTACGAGCGCATCGCGCGCCGCGTCAGCTCGTCGAGCTCGACCGGGTCGGCCTGGGGCACCACCCGGGCGAGGTTCGCGCGCAGCTGCCGCACGCCCCCGCCGTCCCGGCGGACGGCCAGGTCGGCGCCGAGTGAGAAGACCGTGCCGCCGAACCCGGCGGGCAGCCAGCCGGCCAGCTTCCACCCGGCCGCGTAGCCGAACGCGCTCAGCCGCTCGGTCAGCCCACTCATGCCGGTTGCTCCCCCGTGGCGGCCTCGCGGGCCGCCTTCGCCACGGCGGCGAAGCGCTGCACCAGGGTGACGACCGATCCGGCGGCGAGCAGCCAGAGCGTCACGTCCACGGTGTACGGGATGCCGAAGCCGTGCAGGCCGGTGCCGACCAGCGCGATGATCAGCCGCTCGGCGCGTTCGACGAGCCCGCCGTCGACCGGCAGGCCGGAGGCGTCGGCCCGGGCCTTGACGTAGGAGATCACCTGGGCGAGCACCAGGCACAGCAGAGCCGCACCGGCCGCCGGGTGGTTGTCGTCGACGACGAAACACCACCAGGCGATGGCGGCGAACAGGGCGCCGTCGACCAGCCTGTCGCAGGTCGCGTCCAGCACGGCGCCGAACGGGGTGCCGTAGCCGCGGGCGCGGGCCATGGCGCCGTCGAGGATGTCGAGCATGGCGAAGCCCCACACCGTGAAGGTGCCCCACAGGAGGTGGTCGGCCGGGAAGAAGACCAGGGCGCAGACCACCGCGCCGGCGGTGCCGAACACGGTCATGACGTTCGGGGTCAGCCCGGCGCGGACCAGCGCCTGGCCGATCGGATCGGTGACGCGGGAGACGGAGGCACGCGCGAAGATATTGAGCATCGGTTCGTCGAGGCACCTGGCTACGAGGGTCGGGTGGGCGATGGCAGCCTATCCACCCACCTGCGAAGCCCCGACGCGCCGCCCCGGGTCAGCCCGATTTCGTGAGCTCGCCCTCGTGCTCCTTCGCCGCTTCGGCAGCCGCAGCGGCGGCGCACTTCGGCGTCAACTGGCGGCGGATGGCCGCGCTGATCTCGCCGAGCGCGGTGACCTGCTCCGGCGTCAGCGGGTCGAACAGGCTTTCCCGGACGGCTTCGACGTGCCCGGGCGCGGCCGCCTCGAGCGCGGCGAAACCGGCGTCGGTCAGCACCGCCCAGGCGCCGCGCTTGTCGGTCGGGCACGCCTCGCGCCGCACCCAGCCGTTCGCCTCCAGCCGCGCGACGGCGTGCGAAAGGCGGCTGCGGGACGCTTGCCGGGCGTCGGCGAGCTCGCTCATCCGCAACCGGCGGCCGGGCGCTTCGGAGAGGGCGACGAGGACTTCGTAGTAGGTGTGCGGCATGCCCGAGTCGTGCTGCAGCTGACCTTCGAGGTGCGCGCTGAGCATGCGGGTGGCCGCGTTGAACTCACGCCAGACGCGCTGTTCGTCGTCGCTGAGCCATCGGGTTCCGGACATAACCCCATCATACTCTCGGTTGAACACTCAATCAGGAGTTTTGCCCGGTCGGCGCAGGAAGGGCGTCCGTGGTCCAGACGACTCACCAGGCGTCGGCCAGCAGGTCCCTCGTCTCCCCCAGCAGCTGCGGGAGCACCTTCGTCTGCCCGATGACCGGCATGAAGTTGGCGTCCCCGCCCCACCGCGGCACCAGGTGCTGGTGCAGGTGCGCGGCGATCCCCGCCCCCGCGACCACGCCCTGGTTCAGGCCGATGTTGAAGCCGTGCGCACCGGAGGCCGCGCGGATCACCTTCATCGCGTGCTGCGTGAAGACGGCGACCTCGCGCGTCTCCTCGACCGTCAGGTCGGTGTAGTCCGCGACGTGCCGGTACGGCACCACCATCAGGTGCCCCGGGTTGTACGGGTACAGGTTCAGCACCGCGAACACGACGTCGCCGCGGGCGACGATCAGGCCGGTTTTGTCGTCCAGCGACGGGATCCGGCAGAACGGGCAGCCGGTCTCCTCGTCGCCGTCCGGCTTGTCCTGGCCCTTGATGTAGGCCATCCGGTGCGGGGTCCAGAGGCGCTGGAACGCGTCCTGGACCCCGATGCCCTGCTGCTCGACGAGCTCGGGACCCTCACTCACCGAACGACCGTCTCCAGCGCCTCGGCCGACGGCGACGCGTTCTCGCGGCGCTCGACCCACTCCGCGATCGCCTCGACCGCCTTGCCCACCGGCACGCCGTTGATCTGGCCGCCGTCGCGGAAGCGGAACGACACCGCGCCCGCCTCGACGTCCTTCGCGCCGGCCAGCAGCATGAACGGCACCTTCTGCGTGGTGTGCGTGCGGATCTTCTTCTGCATCCGGTCGTCGCTCGCGTCGACCTCGGCGCGGATCCCCTTGGCGCGCAACGCCTTCTCGATGCCCTGCAGGTGCTCGACCTGGTCGGCGGTGATCGGGATGCCGACCACCTGCACCGGCGCGAGCCACGCCGGGAACGCGCCCGCGTAGTGCTCGGTCAGCACGCCGAAGAAGCGTTCGATCGAGCCGAACAGCGCGCGGTGGATCATCACCGGGCGCTGACGCGAACCGTCGGGCGCGGTGTACTCGAGCTCGAACCGCTTGTTCTGGTTGAAGTCCAGCTGGATGGTCGACATCTGCCAGGTGCGGCCGATGGCGTCCTTGGCCTGCACCGAGATCTTCGGGCCGTAGAAGGCCGCGCCACCCGGGTCCGGGACCAGCTCGAGGCCGGAGTCGACGGCGGCCTGCCGCAGCGTCTCGGTGGCCTCCTCCCATTCCCAGTCCTCGCCGATGAACTTGTCGGAGTCGCCGCGGGTGGACAGCTCGAGGTAGAAGTCGGAGAGGCCGTAGTCGGCGAGCAGGTCGAGGACGAACTTCAGCAGCGACCGCAGCTCGCCCGGCATCTGCTCCTTGGTGCAGTAGATGTGCGAGTCGTCCATCGTCAGCCCGCGCACACGGGTGAGGCCGTGCACCACGCCGGACTTCTCGTAGCGGTACACCGTGCCGAACTCGAACAGCCGCAGCGGCAGCTCGCGGTAGGACCGCCCGCGCGAGCGGAAGATCAGGTTGTGCATCGGGCAGTTCATGGCCTTGAGGTAGTAGTTCTCCTCGTCGAACTGCACCGGCGGGAACATCGTGTCGGCGTAGTAGGGCAGGTGGCCGGAGGTGTGGAACAGCTCGCCCTTGCTGATGTGCGGGGTGTTCACGAACTCGTAGCCGGCCTCCTCGTGGCGGCGGCGCGAGTAGTTCTCCAGCTCGCGGCGGATGATGCCGCCCTTCGGGTGGAACACCGGCAGGCCGGAGCCGATCTCCTCGGGGAAGGAGAACAGGTCCAGCTCGGCACCGAGCTTGCGGTGGTCGCGGCGCTCGGCCTCGGCGATGCGCTCCAGGTAGGCGTCCTGCGCCTCGGTGGATTCCCACGCGGTGCCGTAGATCCGCTGCAGCTGCGGGTTCTTCTCACTACCCCGCCAGTACGCGGCGGCGACGCGGGTCAGCTTGAACGCCGGGATGAACTTCGTGGTCGGCACGTGCGGGCCCCGGCAGAGGTCACTCCAGACACGTTCCTTGGTGCGCGGGTCGAGATTGTCGTAGATGGTGAGTTCGCCCTCGCCGACCTCCATCACCTCGGAGGTGTCCACTTCGGATTTGAGGTCGACGAGTTCCAGCTTGAACGGCTCGTCCGCGAGCTCTTTTTTGGCCTCGTCGACGGAGTCGAAAACGCGCCGGGAGAACTGCTGGGCGCCCTTGACGATCTGCTTCATGCGCTTTTCGAGCGCCTGCAGGTCCTCGGGGGTGAACGGCTTGTCGACCGCGAAGTCGTAGTAGAAGCCGTCCTTGACCGGCGGGCCGATGCCCAGCTTGGCGTCCGGGAACTGCTGCTGCACCGCCTGGGCGAGCACGTGCGCCGCCGAGTGGCGGATGACGCTGCGGCCGTCCTCGGTGTTCGCGGCGACCGGCTCGACCTCGGCGTCGGCTTCGGGCGCCCAAGCGAGGTCGCGCAGCTTGCCGTCGGCGTCGCGGACCACGACGATCGTGTCCTCGCCCTTGGTCGGCAGACCGGCTTCGCGGACCGCCGCGCCCGCCGTAGTGCCCGCCGGTACCACCACACGGGAGGCGGCCACGGGGGAAACGGGGGGCGACTGGGACACGATCGGCTCCTCAAGCTGGAGTGACAGAGATGACGCCGTCGATGCTAGTCGGCTGCACTCGCGCGCCTCACGCGCGTGGCGCGAACGCCGGACCGGCCGCCTCCCCCGGGGGAAGCGGCCGGTCCGGTGGTGCTCAGAGGGTTTCGACGACCTGGTCGAAGTCCAGCCGCGGCAGGCGGTCGAACCACGGGTTCTCGCCCGGCTTGCCGACGTTCACCACGACCAGCGAGCGCCACTTCTTGTCCGCGAAGAACTCGTCGTCGACGCCCTGGGCGTCGAACCCGGTCATCGGGCCGGCGGCGAGCCCGGCGGCGCGGACGCCGATGATGAAGTAGCCGACCTGCAGCAGCGAGTTCAGCTTCGAGAACTCGACGCGGCCCTGCTCGTCGGCGAAGTTGTCCTTGACCCCCGGGTTGTGCGGGAACACCTGGGGGATGTTTTCGTGGAAGTCGACGTCCGCGGCGAGCACGACGGTCAGCGGCGCGGCTTCGGTCTTGTCCCGGTTGCCCGGGGCCAGGTGCGGGAGCAGGCGGGCCTTCGCCTCGGCGGTCCGGAGCACCAGCGCGCGCAGCGGCTGGGTGTTCATCGACGTCGGGGCCCACTTGACGAGGTCGTAGATCGCGCGGATCTGCTCCTCGGTCACCGGCTCGGAGCTGAAACTGTTGGCCGTGCGGGCCTCGCGGAACAGCAGGTTCTGGACGTCCGCGGGGAGCTGGAGGGCCTCGGTCTGCTCGGCAAAGGTGGTCATGGGGCTGAGCTTCCTTCCGTTGGGTCGGTACCCCGTGCAACCAGGTT
Source organism: Amycolatopsis sp. DG1A-15b (assembly GCF_030285645.1). Lineage (GTDB taxonomy): Bacteria > Actinomycetota > Actinomycetes > Mycobacteriales > Pseudonocardiaceae > Amycolatopsis. The sequence continues at coordinate 1,785,994 of NZ_CP127296.1, read as the reverse complement.
GAGCGTTGAACTATTTCGCCCTCAACTACCTTGCGGCGGTGAAGTGGACCACAAGCGCAGCGGACCACCGGGTGCGACAGGTCGTCACCCGACCGGGTTATGGGCGCCTTCTCGGGTGCCGGTAACCCGGGCGAACGGCGGCAGCCCCGGTGGCCCGGCCGGACCGCGTTTCCACGGCGAACAGGGGCACCGGGGCGGCCTGATGGCCCGGCTCGCGCGGATCGCCGTCGCCAGGAGGGCCGGCCGGTAGCCGGGTGCAGCCGTCCCCGCGTCCGTTCGACCGGGAAGTCCGCGGGAAACGGACACGGCCGCCGGCTCCCCGCGGGAGGAGTCGGCGGCCGTGGTGCGCGGCGCGGTGCGAAGACGGGTCAGTAGGCGCCGTGCCCGCCCATCACCGCGCGGAAGGTCTTCCAGAGGATCACCAGGTCCAGGGCGAGCGACCAGTCCTCGACGTAGCGCAGGTCCAGCCGGATGCTCTCCGCCCAGGTGAGGTCGCTGCGCCCGCTGACCTGCCAGAGCCCGGTGAGGCCCGGCTTGACGAGCAGCCGGCGGCGGGCGTCCGGCGGGTACTGCGCGGTCTCCTCCGGCAGCGGCGGCCGCGGGCCGACGAGCGACATCTTCCCGGACACGACGTTGAACAGCTGCGGCACCTCGTCGAGCGAATATCGCCGCAGGAAACCACCCACACGGGTGATACGAGGGTCGCGTTTCATCTTGAAGAGCGGGCCCGCGCCTTCGTTGTCCGCCGCCAGGGTCTGCTTGATCGCGTCGGCGTTGGTGACCATCGTCCGGAACTTGAGCATGGTGAACGTCGCGCCGTCGCGGCCGACGCGGCGCTGGCGGTAGATCACCGGGCCGCGGTCGTTCAGCTTGATGGCGACCGCGATCACGAGCAGCAGCGGGGACAGCAGGGTGAGCAGCAGCGCCGAGCCGCAGCGGTCGACGATCTCCTTCACCACGCGGCGCCCGCCGGTGAACATCGGCGCGGTGACCCGCAGCAGCGGCATGCCGAGCACGCCGGTGACGTTGAGCCGGGGCCCGGCGACCTCCATCAGCACGGGCGCCACGACCATCTCCGCGCCGGTGCCCTCCATGTCCCACGCCAGCCGCTGCAGCCGTTTCGGCGTCCAGTACTGGTCGGCGGTGATGGCCACGACCCGGTAGCCGCCCCGCCGGACGTGCCGGGACAGCTCCTCCAGCCGGCCGACCACCGGGACGCCGTCGATCTCGCCGCTGTCGCGGTCTTCGCCGTGGCCGCTGAACGTGCAGGCGGCTTCGACGCGCCAGCCGACGTGCACTTCCGAGCGGGTGCGGGCGATCAGGTCGGCGACCGTTTCCGGGCTGCCCGCGGCCATCACGGGCAGCAGGCAGAGTCCCTTGGCGCGCTTGCGGTGCAGCACCTGGCGCAGCAGGTAGCGCTGCGGGAAGGCGACCAGCGCGATGGCGGGGACCACGACGAACACCCAGACCTGGACCTCGAGCGCGCCGAACAGCAGGCCGCCCAGCGCGACCAGGACGGCCGCGGTGATGAAGCCGCGGCCGAGCGTGCGGTACTCCTCCGCGCCTTCGCCGAGCACCCGCGAGCTCCAGGCCCGGCTGGCGGGCAGCGAGACGAACACCGCCAGGATGGTGCCGAAAGCGTGCATGTCGTGCGGGGCAACGCGATCGATGACGAACGCGCTGATCGCGATCACCAGCAGCGTGATGAACACATCGCTGCCGATGACCCAGGCTCTGTACCGCGCTTCCCAGGCCGCGGGCCACGCCTTGGCGGACGGGCCCCCGGTGTCGCCGGAGTGGTCGTCCCGATTGACGGGACGCGGGATGGCCTGGAGGTCGATGTGCGGCGGTGGCTGGCTCACCGTGTACGAAGGCCGCACCGACTCTTCCATCTGACCTCCCGGAACTGGATCGAGTTGAGCCGCAGGCACGCAGCGTCACCGAAGATGATTTCGCAGAGTCACGGCATCTCAGTGGTCGCGCACAGCCGGCGGCGGCTTCACACGGCAAGTTATCGGCGACTCTCTCGGCAGTGTTACAAGGGATTTCCAGCCACATGCTGCGTGACATCCCCGCCAGAAAATGGCCGGAAGATAACAAGATGAAGACGATGCGTGAGGGGACGTATCCCCCGGAAAACTACGTTCCGTAGCGGAAAGGGTGATGCCCGCACCCGGGTGGACCAAGCAGGGCCGAACGGCCCAGCGGGGTCTTCCGGACTCTACTGTGGACACTGCGGGCGTCACATGGTCCACAGTGGACCACACGGGGCCGGCGGTGACCGTCGCGCGGACCCGGCGGCCACCCACAGTGACATTCGTCGCTACGCCGTCACGCGCGCCGGTTCTGTCACACGTCGTCGTCGCAGGGCCACGCCGCCGCGGGGCGACGTGAAGTGCCGAGGATCACATCCGGCCTCCCACGGGTGGCGTTCGACAGAAAACCGCCGCGGCGGCACGGTTCGAAGGCAGTTCCGGCGGGCCCCGGCGGCGGGGCGCGAACCACTCTCATGAGCTGATACGGCCGATCCGAACGGATCGTTCACTCCGCTTCGGCGGAGCTCCCCGGCCCGTTATCCGCCGCTGACGCGAAAAGGCGACCCGACCTGGGGTCCGGGGGGAGGTACCCCGGGCGGGGCATGGGGACTCGGCCCCACAGGCCACAACGAGATGAGCCCTGTTCGCGCTTTCCGCGAACAGGGCTCATCCAGCGAATCTCGTGGGCGATACTGGGATCGAACCAGTGACCTCTTCGGTGTGAACGAAGCGCTCTCCCGCTGAGCTAATCGCCCGCTCGCGTGATGGGCGATACTTTACCGTACGACTTTCAGGCGCCTGCAAACGGGTGGTCCTGGCCGACCACACTCCGCTTACCGGCGAGTACGGAACGCACAACCCCGAGCTAGCCGGGGTTGTCCGGCCGGGGGGCCGCCTGACACCACGTTCGACATCCGTGCGACGGTGCTATCGCCCGGCGACTAAACCGCGCAGTATGGAGGCGTGGGCCCCGCGGGGCGCGCCGGTCAGTTGCGGGCCGTGGGTGGAGACGGGGGCCGAAGCGCCCGGACGGGTGATCTGCGGCGCACCCGCGACGGAATCGGCCTCCTGATGCGTCCAAGTGGTGACGCCCTCGGCCGGGCCGGGCCGGGAAGGGAGACGAAGGGTAGGACGATGCGCAACGATCACGTGACGCTCCGCTCGACGGCGGTCTTCGACCTGCTGGCGCCGCGGACTCCCGCGGTTCCGGTCAAGGTGGAGCTGCGCTACGACACACGCGACCCGTACGCGGTCGTCGCCGCCTTCCGCACCGGCCGCGCCGGCTGGGTCGAGTGGGTGTACGCCCGCGACCTCCTCGCGGACGGCCTCCTGGCCGACGCGGGTGACGGGGACGTCCGCATCCGCCCCTCCGTGGAGGACCCCGAAGCCGTCCTGATCGAGCTGAACTCGCCGTCCGGGCACGCCATGTTCGAGGCGTCCGCCCAGGAGCTGGCCGACTTCCTCGACCGGACGTACGACGTGGTACTGCCGGGCAACGAGCACCTGTGGGTCGACGTCGACGACGCGCTCACCCACCTCATCCCCCACGATCTGGCCTGATGACGGGCTTGCAACGGCGGAGTGACACCCCGGTGTCGCCGCCGTTTTCGGGGTCCGATATGGTTTTCCCACACCACGGCGACGGGGGAACAGCCTCCCGGAACTGCGGAATGCGGATGTAGCGCAGCTGGTAGCGCATCACCTTGCCAAGGTGAGGGTCGCGGGTTCGAATCCCGTCATCCGCTCGGTAGGCTCTCGAGCCTGTCACGGTGGAGTGGCCGAGAGGCGAGGCAACGGCCTGCAAAGCCGTGTACACGGGTTCGAATCCCGTCTCCACCTCGCGCGATTAGCTCAGCGGGAGAGCGCTTCCCTGACACGGAAGAGGTCACTGGTTCAATCCCAGTATCGCGCACCACATGTTTTCGCAGGTCAGAAGCCCTGTCCCTCCCCGGAGGGGCGGGGCTTCAGTCGTCAGATGGCGATGAAATGGCGATGGACCCCCGGCCGGGGTCCGGGCGCCGGGACCGCAGGTGCGGGAACCAGGACACCAGCTTCGCCCGTTCGCCCGGGTACAGCGACGCCAGCGATCGCAGCCAGCGTTCCTCCAGGGTGTCCAGGATCTGGTTCACCATCGCCGGGGTCACGTGGTCGTAGACGCGGGCGATGCCCTTCATCTTCTGACCCAACCGCGCCCGGCGGGCGACTTCCGGGATCCCGCCCTCGGTCAGCCACGTGCTGTGCGTGTGCCGCCCTTCGTGGAACGTGAACGTCGGCAGGATCGGTGGCCGCCGCTCCCCCGCGCCAGGGGCGTCAAGTTCGACCCCATCCCACGCCGGCCGCCAAAAGCGGATCCGGAAGTTCGACCGCCGCCACGGATGCCCCTCCGGCGTGCACATCACGAACGGCTCCCGATGGCCGTCCATCAACTCCTCGTAGAGCACCGCGATCCCCGGCGGCAACGCCACAAACCTCGTACCCGCAGGGGTCTTGGTCCGTCCCTTTTTCGGCCTGGAGTTCTCCCGCCGCGTCGGCGGCCGATTGCGACCGTCCGAGTGGTGATCATCACTGTTCCGGCCTCCCTTGTAGACCTTCCCACCGACCTCCTTCAGCACAGATCGAAACACCGGCGGGCGGCGGCTGAGCGCCGCGAGCAGCAGGAAGGCCCGAAGCGGATCAAGACCTATGCCGCCGCCCGAAGGCATCCTCAGCAGGTCGTTCAGTAGTCATTAGGGACACCCCCCGGCCCGACTGCACCGCATCAGCACCGGGTTACTGCCGTTGCTGCGCGATTGCTGAATCGCTGGCTTCGACCGTGTCCGGGAGGAAACCGAAGTCGATGCGGTCCGCCGGACGAGCCGGCAAGAACCTGCAGTGTGGCCGGGCGTTGTGAGTACCAAAACGACATCCACGCATGTCAGACGGCATGTCTGTACTCATGGATGACTCCGCCGAGGCGGTCCTGCCGGCATATCCCGCGTCGTTTCGACCGACCGGGATCAAGGAGTTGGAGCGAGTGGAACGCGAGCACTCACGGGCTACCCGAGATCTTGCCCATGCGATGCTCTCACCTGCATGGATAAGGTTATCGGGAGGCACACCGCTGGTGACCCACTCGAAGCTTGCCTGGGGTGCGATGGCCGTTATACGCCTAACGCGCGTGCACCGCACGGATCAGGCCAGCCACTTCGTCGTGGGAACCCATTGCCGCGACGCGGCCTTCGGCGAGCACGATGACGCGGTCGGCAGCTTCGATGGTCGCGGCTCGGTGCGCGATTACCAACAGCGTGCACTCGGTGGTGATGTGCCGGAGCGTGCTGAGGAGCACTGCCTCGTTGGTGGGGTCGAGGTGCGCGCTGGGTTCGTCCATGAGCAGCAGCTGTGGTCGGGGAAGCAGGGCACGGGCGATGGCGACGCGTTGCCGCTCACCACCGGAGAGCAGGTCGCCGTGCTCCCCGACGGGGGTGTCCAGACCGGCGGGCAACCGGTCGAGAAGATCTGCCAGGCCTGCCAGTTCCACGGCCCGTCGGATCTCCGTGTCGGTAGCCTTGGGCTTGCCATAGGTGATGTTCTCTCGCAGGGTGCCGTGCATGATCGGTGCGCTCTGCTCGACCAGGCCGATCGCCGCCCGGCACTCGTCCACGCCCACCTGCCGCACCACGTCTTGCCCGTCGAGCAGGATCCGCCCCGCGGTGGGGTCGTAGAAGCGGGCGATGAGCGCAAAGATGGTCGACTTCCCTGCCCCGGAGGCACCGACCAGCGCGACCTGGCTGTGGCGCGGCACCGAGAAGGACACGTCGCGCAGCACCGGTCGGTCCGGCTCATAGGCGAAATCGACGTGGTGGAACGCGATCGCAGGCGTCCGCGCGTCGACCGGTGGCCGGTTGACCGGTCGCGCGACGGGATCGGCCAGCACGTCGGCCTCGGTCGGCAGCTGGGCGACATCCTCGATCCGCTGCAACGCCGCCAGCCCTCGTTGCAGCATCGCGAACACCTCGAACAGCCCGGCCATTGGCTCCGCGATGTAGGTGACGTAGAGAAGGAATCCGACCAGCTCGGCCAGCGACGCCTCGCCGCCGGCCACGCGCAGGCCGCCTACCACGAGCACGGCGATCATCGAGCCGTGTACCGCCAGGGTCATCGCGGGCTCGACAATGGCGTTGCGCCGCGCCGCCGCGACGCTGTCGTGGTAGGCCTTGTCGGCCAGGCGCACGATGCGGTCGCGCTCGCGGTCCTCGGCCCGCAGGACGCGGATGGTTCGGATCGCCGACAGCGCACGTTCCAGCTCGGCGCTCATCCCGCCGAGGCTGTCCTGGGCGTCTTCTACCGATCTGCGGATGCCTCTGAGCAACAGGAGCGTCAGCCCACCGGTGACCCCGACGATCCCCGCCACCACGAGGAAGAGGACGGGGTCGAGCCAGATCATCAGAGCGATGCCGCCCACGGTGACGAACGAGCTGACCGTCACCTCGACGAGATCGTAAGCGAGTGCGTCCCGCAGCACAGTGGTGTCAGCGGCCACTCGCGTGATGAGGTCGCCGAGCCGGTGCCGCCGGTAGCGGCTCATCGGTAACCGCAGCATCCGGTCCACGATCCGCCGGCGCAGTCCCAGCACGATACCGTCGCTGGTGCGTTCGAGCAGGTAGTGAGCCACCGCGGACACTGCGGCCTCCGCGATGAACACAGCTGCGAGCAGTGTCAGCCACCCGCCGTACGCACCGCCGCGCGAGAACGCGTCGATCGTCCCGTTGGCCAGCAGCGGCTGCGCCAGTCCCAGCGCGCCACCGGCCAGCGACAGTGACATCGCCCTGACCAGGACCGCGCGATGCCCTTGCGTCGACCGCACGAGATCGCGCCACCCGGCACGCGGCGCGCCGCCGGGTTCGTCGGTCGCCGGGTGGCCGTCGCTTTCTCCGGGACTCTCGCCTTCGGCTCCCCGGCGGCTACTCAGCACAACCACGTTCTAACAGGCACAGAACCTCACCGCACCCCGGCTCCTCCGCGATCACCCCTCCGGCCTCGGATCCCTTTGTCGCCCGCGGAACCGGGCGTGCCCTCGGCCAACGACCTCGGTCGCATATCGGTCCACACCTCGTCGACATGGGCGCTGCACTCCTGCTCGGTGCCGGTGGTCCCGTCGGGCCGCCACCCGGCCGGCACGGCGTGGTCGGCGGGCCAGAGAGAGTACTGACCCTCTTCGTTGACGAGTACCTGGTAGGCGATGTCGTCCTTCACCGAACGGCTTCCTTTCCCTGGGTGGCGGCGAACCCCGATCGACCGGTACCGACCTCGCGCGCCAGGTCGGCGATCGTCGGCCTGCCGAACACGTCCCTGATGTTCAGGGGGAGACCGGCGCGTCGAGCGTGCGCGACGACCTGGACGCTGAGGAGGGAGTCGCCCCCGAGGGCGAAGAAGTCGTCCGTGATCCCCACCCGCTCCACGCCGAGGACTTCCGCCCAGATCCGAGTGAGGGTCTCCTCGATGGCCGTGCGCGGTGCCAGGTAATTCGTCGTGGGGTATTCCGCCGAGGGCAGCGCGCGTCGGTCGAGCTTCCCGTTCGTGGTCGTCGGCAGCGCGGAAAGGGTGACGAACGCCGACGGGACGAGGTAGTCCGGCAGGCTCGCGGCCAGCGAGGTGCGCAGATCCGGCGCCGGCTCACCGACCAGGTACGCCACCAACCGCCGCTGACCCGGCTGGTCCTCGCGGACGACCACCGCGACCTCGCGGATGCCCGGCTGGCGAAGGAGGGCCGCCTCCACCTCGCCGGGTTCGATCCGGTAACCGCGAATCTTGACCTGGTCGTCGGCTCGGCCGACGAACTCCAGCTCACCCTCGGAGTTCCAGCGGACGAGGTCCCCGGTGCGGTACATGCGTTCACCCTGCTCCCCGAACGGGCACGCCACGAAGCGGGACGCCGTGAGCCCCGGGCGGTGGAGATAGCCACGGGCGAGCTGACTGCCCGCGAGGTAGAGCTCCCCGGGCAGTCCTACCGGGACCGGTTGCCGGTTGGCGTCGAGCACGTACGCCCGCGTGTTCCACAACGGCCGTCCGATCGACGGGTGGTCCCCGCAAATCCGGGTGTACACCGCGTCGACCGTGTATTCGGTCGGCCCGTAGAAGTTGTACGCGGTCGTGTGGGGCAATCGGGCGAGTTGTCGCCACAGCGCCGGGTTGATCGCCTCACCGGCGACCATCAGGTTCGCCGGGTGGTGGCGGTCCGCGCCGAACAGGCCGGCGTCGATCAGCTGCGGCAGGTACGAAGGCGGCACGTCCATGAAGTCCACGCGCCGCGCGTCGACGTAGTCGACGAGGGCATCGGGATCCAGCCGGGTCGCGTCGTCGATCACATGGAGCTCATGACCGCCGGCCAGGAACACCAGCCCTTCCAGGGAGGCGTCGAAGGAGAACACGGCGGTCAGGGCGGCCCGGATCCGCCGATCGGCGGGGAAGAGCTGGGCGTGGTCGAGCGTGACATTCACCAGGTTCCGGTGTTCGACCACCACACCCTTGGGCCGCCCGGTCGAGCCGGAGGTATAGATGACATAGGCGGCGTGCTCCGGGCGAAGGGGCGAAAGCCGGTCGGATGGGGCCAGGTCACGTCCCGGGAAGCCGGTCGTGTCCGGGAGGGAGTCCAGCACGAGACACGGATCGGCGTCGCTCAGCATGAAGGCCACGCGCTCGGCCGGCAGGTCCCGGTCAACCGGAAGGTAGGCGCCTCCCGCCTTGAGCACGCCGAGGATCGCCACGACCACGTCGGCGGACCGGGGCAGCATCAGCGCCACCAGCCGCTCCGGCCCCACCCGCCGCTCCACCAGGTAACGGGCCAACCGGTTGGCCCGGCAATTCAGCTCGGCGAAGCTCAACGCCTGATCGCCGAAGACCACGGCGGTCGCCTCCGGCGTCCGCGCCACCTGCGCCTCGAACACCGCCGGGAACGCCACATCCGGCACGTCATGCGCCGTGGCGTTCCACTCCACCAACATCTGGCGCAGCGTCGCCGCCGGTATCCAGGAGAGCTGGTCGACCCGCCGGTCGGGGTGGGCGGCAATCTCTTCCAGCAGCCGGGAGAGCCGCTCCGACATCCGCCGCACCGTCGACTCGTCGAACAGCATCGGGTCGTAGGCGAGTTTGAGGTTGATCCGTCCGTCGACGTGCGCGGTCAGGGTGAGCGGCAGGTTCGTGGTGTCCACCGCCTGCACTTCGGAGACGGAGATGGCGGCGAAGTTCGTCTCGTCGACCGGGTAGTTTTCGAATACCACGATGCTCTCGAAGAGTGGCAGACCGGCAGGCAGGTCGCTCCAGGACCGGATCGTGGACAACGCGACGAAGTCGTGGCTCCGCGAGCGGCTCTGCGCCGTCTGGAGGTCACGCAACCATCCGGCGATGCGCTGACCGCCGTCGACCCGGATACGAGTGGGCACGGTGTTGATGAGCATACCGACCATCGACTCCACCCCGGCCAGGTCGGCCGGTCGGCCGGAGACGGTGGTGCCGAAGACGACGTCGGTTTCCCCGCTGCAGCGCGACAGCAGCAACGCCCAGGCCCCCTGGATCAGGGTGTTGACGGTCAGCCCGTTCCGCCGCGCCATCTCCCGCGCCTCCCAGGCGTCGAGACTGATCTCGACGGCCGCGGTCGACTCGGTGCGATGCGCCTCCTGCGGCCGCCGGTCGAACGGCAAGGGGGTCGGCGTGTCGAACCCCGCGAGCACCGTCTGCCAGTGGTGCCGCGCCGCCGCGGCGTCCTGTTCGAACAGCCAGCGCAGGTAGTCGCGGAACGGCCGCCGGGCCGTAAGGGCGGGTGCCTCACCACCGACGATCGCGGCGTACTGCTCGTAGACATCGCCGAGCACCAATCCGGTGCTCCAGCCGTCCAGCAGCACGTGGTGCGAGGTCCACGTCATCTCGACCCGGTGGGCGTCCAACGCGGTGATGGCCAGGTGCATCAACGGAAAGGTGTTCAGGTCGACGACCGAGGGTTCGGGCCGTGCCTGGTCGTAGTCGACCGGCACGGTCACCCGGCGGTGGACCACCTGGACCGGCTCGGGAAGGTCCTGCCAGACGATCCGGCTGCGGAGCACGGGCGTGCGGTCGACGACCTTCTGCCACGCCTCCCCGAGGGCACGCGGGTCGGTGACGCCGTCCAGCACCAGCGTGAATTGGTTGACGTAGGCGAGCGGGTCCACCAGGCCGTGGAAGACCATGCCCGCTTGCAGGGGCGTGAGCGGGTAGATGTCCTCGACGTCGAAGCCGTCTCGGACGAGGGCGTCGACTTCGTCTTGGGTAAGCCGGACGAGCGGGAAGTCCGACGGGGTTCGCCCGCCGGAGCCCGGTTCCAGGCAGTGGCGGATGATCTCGCGCAGTGTTGCGACGAGGTCGTCGGCGAGCCGCTGGATGGTCGCCTCGTCGTGCACGTTGGCGAAGTACTGCCACGTCAGTTCGAGTTCGTCGTCGTCGACCGAGCCGATGATGTCCACAAGACTGTCGCCGGTCAGGCCAGACTCCTGCTCCGGGCTGACCGGGTCGAGCCACCGCTGGACCAGGCCGGTGCCGTGGCCCACGCCGTTCCACTGCCCGAGGTAGTTGACGGACACCGGGGGCAACGGGTCCGTCAAGCCTGCCCCGGGCCTGAGATACCGCAGCGCCTCGTAGCTGAGCCCCTTGCGCGGCACGGCGTGGAGCTGCTCCTTGACGCTCTTCAGGATTCGGCTCCAGCCACCACCGGGGATGTCGAGCACCACGGGGAACTGGCTGGTGAACCAGCCGACGGTGGCGCTGAGGTCCTCACCGGGCAGGACTTCCTCGCGGCCGTGGCCTTCCAGGGTGATCCACACCCGGTCGCGGCCCGTCCAGCGCGCCAGCACGACCCCGACCGCGCTCAGGAGGATGTCGTTGACCTGCGTGTGGTAGGCATCCGGCACCTCGCGCAACAGCGCACTGGTCTCCGCTTGCCCCAACCGCGAGGTGACGGATCGAACCGACTCGGCGGTGTTCTCCCCGCCACGGTCCACTGGCAGTGGCGGCGCGGCCGGGATGCCCCGCCAGTGCGGGAGGTCGTCGTCGAACCCGCCGGCGCGGACCCACTCGTCGAGCCGACGCGCCCAGTGCGTGAAGGGCGTGCCGGTGTGTTCCAGGACGTCCGCCCGGTAGGCGGCCTCCAGGTCATCCAGGAGGATCCGCCACGAGACACCGTCGACGACGAGGTGGTGGATGGTGAGGAACAACCGTGGGCGCGGCCCGCGAAACAGCACGGCACGCAGCAGCGGCCCGCGCTCGACGTCCAGGCTCCGTTGCGCGGCCAGTGCCTCCTCCGGTTCGGTCCCGGCATCCGGCACGACCCGGAAGACCGCCGCACTCCCCCGCTCGAGCACCACCTGGGACCAGCGGTCCCCGCCGCGGGTGAAGCACGTCCGGAGGGCTGCGTGGTGGTCGACGACGGTGTGCAGCGCCTCGCGTAACCTGCCCTCGTCCACATCCGCGGTCAGCTCCACGAACATCGACATCGTGGTGTACCGCTGGGGGTCATGGGTGGCGAAGAACCACTCCTGGATGGGGGTCAGCGGTGCCGGGCCCGTCGCCGGTGGGTCCGCCGGCTGCGCGACCGCCACCGCGGTCGCGGTCAACGCGAGGTCGGCGACGGTCTGGTGCTGGAACACGTCGAGGGACGTCAGGTGGAGACCCGCGCGCCGGGCGTGGGCGACGACCTGGATGCTGAGAATGGAGTCGCCGCCGAGGGCGAAGAAGTTGTCGGTGACACCCACCCGTTCCACCCCGAGCACCTCGGCCCAGATCCGGGCCAACGCGTCCTCGGTGGGCGTGCTCGGTGCGATGTACTCCTTCGCGGCGTAGTCCGGCGGGGGCAGCGCGCGCCGGTCGAGCTTCCCGCTCGGTGTCATCGGCAACGACGGAAGCGTGACGAACGCCGATGGCACGAGGTAGTCCGGCACGCTCGTGGCCAGGGACGTGCGCAGGTCCGGCGGCGGATCACCGACCAGGTACGCCACCAGCCGCTTGCGGCCCGGCCGGCCCTCCCGGACGACGGCCGCGGCCTCGCGGATGCCCGGCTGGCGCAGCAGGATCGCCTCCACCTCGCCGAGCTCGATCCGGTAGCCGCGGATCTTGACCTGTGCATCGGCCCGGCCGACGAACACCAGGCGCCCGTCCGCGCCCCAGCGCACCACATCCCCCGTGCGGTACATGCGCTCGCCCGGTTCCCCGAACGGACAGGCCACGAACCGGGAGGCGGTGAGACCCGGTCGGTCGAGATAGCCGCGGGCGAGCTGACCACCTGCGAGGTAGAGCTCCCCGGGCACGCCGACCGGGACGGGCCGCAGGCTGGTGTCGAGCACGTAGGCCCGGGTGTTCCACAGCGGTCGCCCGATCACGGGTTCGTCACCGGTGATCCGGCACCACACCGCGTCGATCGTGCACTCGGTCGGGCCGTAGAAGTTGTAGCCGGTCGTGGCCGGCAGCCGGGCGAGCTGCCGCCACAGCGCCGGGGGGACGGCCTCGTTGCCGACGATGACGTGACCTGGATGGTGACGACCCTCGTCGAACAGACCCGCCTCGACCAACCGGGGCAGGTACGACGGGGGCACGTCCACCAGGTCGACCCGCTGCGCGTCCACGTAGCCGACCAGGGTCGTGGCGTCCATGCGCGTGGCGTCGTCGAGGACGTGCAGCTCGTGGCCGCAGGCCAGGAGTACCAGACCTTCCAGGGATGCGTCGAAGGAGAACACGGCCGTCAAGGCGAACCGGAGCGGTTTCCCGGACGGGAACAGGCCGGCGTGATCGCAGGTGAGGTTCACCAGGTTCCGGTGTTCGACCACGACCCCCTTGGGTTGCCCGGTCGAGCCGGAGGTGTAGATCACGTAGGCGGCGTGCTCCGGCCGGAGGTGGCAACGCCGGTCGACGTCGGCCGGATCACGGTCGGGATAACCGGTCGTGTCGGGCAAGGAATCCAGCACGAGGCGCGGATCGGCGTCGCTCAGCATGAAGGCCACGCGCTCGGCCGGCAGGTCCCGGTCGACCGGAAGGTAGGCGCCTCCCGCCTTGAGCACGCCGAGGATCGCCACGACCACGTCGGCGGACCGGGGCAGCATCAACGCCACCAGCCGCTCCGGCCCCACCCCGCGATCGATCAGATAGTGCGCCAGCCGGTTCGCCTCACGATTCACCTCGGCGAAGCTCAGTCGCCGGTCGCCGGAAACCAGGGCCGTCGCCTCCGGCGTGCGCGCCACCTGCGCCTCGAACACCGTTGGAAACGCCACGCCCGGCACGTCGTGGGCCGTGGCGTTCCACTCCACCAAAACCTGGCGCAGTTCGGAACTGTCGCACAACGGCAGCTCCCCCACCGGCCGCCCTGGATCCAGCGAGATCGCTTCCAGCAGGACGCCCAGGTGCCCGGCGAGCAGCTCGATCGTGGCCGCCTCGAACAAGCCGGTGCTGTACTCGACCACGCCGTTCAGGCGTCCGTCGGACTCTTGGAACTCGAAGACGAGATCATGGGTCGTGGACACCACCGGCAGCTGGACCTCCTCCACCCGCAGGCCGGGCAGGTCCACGCCCCCTTCGGGCGCGTTCTGCAACGACACCAGCACGTCGAACAAGGGTGTTCGGCTAGCGTCCCGCACGGGTTGCACCGCCTCGACCACGCGCTCGAACGGCGCCGCCTGGTGCGTGAAAGCGTCCAGCACGGTGGCGCGGACCGCGCGGAGCAGTTCGTCGAACCGTTGTGCCGGATCGATCCGCTGACGCAGCACCAGGGTGTTGACAAAAAACCCGACCAGGCCGGCCAGCTCGGCTCGATCCCTGCCGGAGGTGACCGTGCCGACCGCGACGTCTTCCTGGCCGCAGGACCGCCCCAGCAGGACCTGGCACGCCGCGAGCAACGTCATGAACAACGTACAGCCGTGCCGCCGACTGATCGCCTTCAGTGCCTCCGCGACCTGACCAGGCACCTCGAACTCGTACACAGCGCCATCCGAGGTGCGCACCGCCGGACGCGGCTGGTCGACCGGCAGCTTCAGCGACGTCACCCCGGAGAGCTGTCCCACCCAATAGTCGAGGTGCTCTTCCAGAAGTTGTTCCCGTTGCCGCGTCGAGAAGTCGACGTAGCGCATCGGCAACGGCTCGAGTGGCGTGCCCGCGGCGTACAGCGCCCCGAGATCCCGGATCAGCACACCGGTCGACCAGCCATCGGTGATGATGTGGTGCAGCGTCAGGACGAGTACGTGGTCGTCGCGGCCGAGCCGCACCAGGCGCGCCCGCAGCAACGGTCCCCGGCTCAGGTCGAACGGTGTCCGAGCTTCCTCGGCCAGGATTTCGTCCAAGTCACCGTCGGACAGGGGGACGCGCACTTCGTACGGCTCCCCCACGACCTGCATGCCCCGACCGTCCAGCTCGCAAAACGTCGTTCGCAGCGACTCGTGTCGCGCCACAAGCCCCGTCAACGCCCTGTCGAGCGCAGCCAGGTCCAGCACGCCGCGCAACCGCAGTGCGGTCGGGGCAATGTATTCGGCATTTCCCGGCGCGAATTGGTCGAGGAACCACAACCGTTGCTGAGCAAATGACTGGGGCGCCAAGTCCGGATCCGATGCACGTCCTGTCAAATCCACCTGAAAGTCGTCAATAGAAGACACGGCGCAATCCAATCTTGGAACTCGCGGTGGACCACGCTCCCACTCGGATATATCGGCAGCGTAACCAGCAAAAATCATGACCGCAATATGGATCACCAGCTTCCCCACCCATCCGATAAAAGAGCACACTCCCGTGCGTAGCTGCTGATCACTCCCCGTACGCAGACTGCGTCCCAGCGAGATAATGGTGTGACCTCTCTGTCACCTCGACGGCCCAATTGGCCGCCGGCCGCGCACTGCGGACAGTGGAATAAGGCGCCCGCGGAATGCGCGGGGACACACCGCGGACCGTCCCGACACCCTTGACGGATAACTGTTCAAGTGCGGACGGCCAAGTCGGCGGCGAATCCGGTCGTGGGTTTAGTTCACTGCTCGGTGCTCAGCCAGAGCTGCGGCCCGCTGCGTCGGGAGTCCTTACCGGCCAGCCTGTGCCCTTCAGCGAACAGCGAGACCGTCAAGTGAGAACCCCGAATACGGGACGTATCGGAGGAGTGAAAACGCATCCGAGCAAGAAAGGTCGGGGTCGGGCACGGGGTCACCGGCAACCCGCCGACGGGCGGTCGATGTTGTCGCGGCCGTCGTCCTCGGCTCCGCGATGACGCTGGCCCACAGCGTTCCGTCGTGGGCGACCGGCGCGCCCACGACGACCGATCTGGGGACTCTCCCCGGGGACACCCTCGGTGCCGCTGAGGCGATCAACAACGACGGCACGGTCATCAGCGTCTCAGAGGGCGCTTCCGGTGTGCTCCACGCCGTACGGTGGAGCAGTCGCGGCGCCATCCGGGAATTGCCGACCAGGCCCGGTGACACGTCCAGCCGACCCAACGCGATCAACGACGCCGGCACGATCGTGGGCCAGTCGGGCGCCGTCGCCACCTCGCCCACCGCGGTCCGGTGGGACCACGACACGGCGGTGACCAAGCTGACGGCGATGCCCGGATTTCCGGTCAGTGGGGCGTTCGGGATCAACAACCACGGTGTGATCGTCGGCTTCGCCATCAACTCGGCCAACCAGGCCGCGGCCGTGCGATGGAACCCCGACGGCCCGGTCACGCTGTTGCCGCCCCTTCCCGGCGACACGTTCAGTCAAGCCGTAGGTATCAACGACGGCTCGATCGTCGGCGATCCGCCTCCGCGTTCGGCGTCGGTGTTAACGCCGTACGCTGGGGCCGCGACGGTTCGCCGGTCGATCTCGGGGTCCTGCCCGGCGACATCGGGGCGTTGCGGATCAACAACCATGGCACGATCTTCGGAATCGGTGTCACCACGGGCACCCGAAGACGCCGTCATAAGGCTCAGCCTCGCCATCAGTCCAGCGTGCATCAGCATCGTCCACACCCGGCTCAGGGCACTCCAGCTGACGACGCTGCGGACTTACTCGCGCACCTCACCCGGCAAACCCCGTCGGTCGGCACGGCGGCTTCGCCCGACGTTCGTGTCGTTCGATGATCTCGATGGTGTGGCAGACCGCATGTGCGGATGCTCGTCGGTGATCACCCCCACGCGCCATGGTTTGGGGCACCGGGTTCGGGGTACTTGCGCAGTCCGCGCTCATTGATCACCGCAGACCATCGAGGACGAGCATGCCTGAGCCGACCACGCCCGAGCCCCTGCCGGCCGAGCTGCGTGCGCTGGCCGCCGACGCAGAAGCGCTCGCGGCGCGCACCGCGGAGGTGGCCGCCCGACTGGAGACCGCACCCGACGGCCACCTGCAGCGCCTCGCCCGGCCCATTGCGAAGGCGACCCACGACCTGAGCGACTACACCGCCGAGGTTTCCCGGACGGCCGAAGACCTGGCCCGGGTCCGGGTGGCCCGCGACCCCGGCCTGTGCGACGTTCCGTGGGGCGTCTGCCCGGCCCACGGCGTCACGCTGCACTCGAGCGGAGGACGCGCCCGGTGCACCGATCCGGACTGCGCCGGCGCGTGGGACTACGACCGGCTACACACACCCTGTGCCGAGCCGGTCACCGCGGTGGTGACCGACCAGGACGGCGCGACCGCGAGGCTGTGCGCAGCCCACGCGCGGGACGCGAGCGAGCGGCTGGCCGGCTGCACCGTCTCCCGTCTGAACCACCCAGACTCCAACGACTGAACCGGCGCCATCATCGCAGCCGACGGCGTCCGGCTGGTATGCGTGAGGAGGTTTTGACCGACCAGCTGTGGAAGCGGCTCGAGCCGCTCCTGCCGGTGCACCCACGGCGGTTCCGCTATCCCGGCCGCAAGCGTGCCGACGACCGCGCCGCACGGCTCCACGCACCTGCGTGCTCTCAAAGGGCGGACCACACCGGCCCCGGCCCGGTCGACCGCCGCAAGCCCGGCTCGAAGCACCACCTGATCACCGACGCCACCGGCACCCGCTCACCGTGACACTGACCGGCGGTCACCGCAATGACGTCACCCAGCTGATTCCGCTGCTCGACGCCATCCCACCGATCCGCGACGCAGTCGGCAAGCCACTACAGCGGCCGCGCCGGCTCTACGCCGACCGCGCCCACGAGCACGACAAGTACCGCCGCCTGGTCCGCGCCCACGGCATCACCCCGCTCATCGCCCGCCGCGGCACCGACCATGGCTCCGGCCTCGGCACCATCCGCTGGCCGGTCGAACGCACCTTCGCCTGGCTCGAAAACTTCCGCCGCCAGCGTATCCGCACCGAACCACGAGCCGACTCCTCAGCTTGCCTGCTCGGTCATCTGCCTCCGCAAACTCATTCTGAACCGACCTCTTAACCCAGGTTGCAGATGATGGTCTGCTGGGCTGAGCCGGTGTTTCCGACACTGTCGCGGACCGCGACTGTCACGACCAAGACAAAGCTGAAGCACTGTCCGGCGAAAAACGGCTGGGATGCGAACGAGCCGCCGTTCCAGGACTCGACGTACGGGGCGGTTCCACCGGTTGGGCTGACTGAACACACGAAGACACGCCCACCGCCGCAACTGAGGTGTGGCACGACGGTGTCGGCAGGACGTACCGTGGCCGCCTGGGCCGGGAAGGGAGCGACGGCCAGCGCGGCGCCCAGGCTGGCGGCCGCGAACCAACGCGCGGCTTTCTGTTCCTTCGTCATCAGATCCCCCGCCTAGTAGTCCTAGCGCTATTGCGCCACCGCAACCATATATCGGGCGTATGCCGAATAGGAAGCTCAACGGCTTGCTGCGCCAGTACTTCCCGAAGAGCACCGACCTGTCCGTGCACACCGCCGGCGACTTCCGCCGCGTCGCCAGCGAACTCAACCGCCGGCCCCGGGTCGCCTCGGCGACCGCACTCCCGCCGAAGCCATGCGAGAACGGCTCGACAACACCAACAACCGTTCGCAACGACGGGCTGAAACCGCCCGGGTCGAGGGGCCCGTTCTGCCACTCGACCATGCCCTCGATGACCATGTAGGTGATCGTGGAGATCGTCTGCAGGGACACCTCCTCGCCATAGACCTCAGCCAAGTGCGCCGAGATCTCCCCGGTCGTGAGGCCCTTCGCGGCCAGGGAGATCACAATCTCGTCCACGCCGCCCAGGCGTTTCCGCCGCTTGGCCACGATCTTCGGTTCGAAGCTGGCATCCCGGTCCCGCGGCACGTCGGTCTGGACCGGGCGGACGTCGGTGAGCACGGTCTTGGACCGGGTGCCGTTGCGTGAGTTGTCGGTTCCGCGGCCGGCCGGGTCGTGCTTGTCATAGCCGAGATGGTCGACCAGCCGCTTGGTCAGCTGAGACAGCACTCCGCCCTCGCCGGTCAGCGCCAACCCCCCGGCCCCTGGCGTCGCTCACTAGTTGCGCCACGAGCTGCTCGTCGAGGCCGTCCAGGCCGGTCTCGGGCTTCGAGTCCTCAGCGTTCTCCACGCCGGCCATCATGTCGGTCATCAGGTGCACTTCCATGATCGGGAGTTACACCGCTCGTTTACAGTCTCCCTGCAGTCGATGATCGCCTACTGGGTCGGCCGATACGAAGACTCCGTGAAATATGCCGAACAGGGCACCAAGTCCGCAGGCAGAAGCCAGAAGACATCGGCGGTATTGATCGCCTCCGGCCAGGCGTGCCCGCTCGCGGCGACCACCGCGACGTGGTGTCAATAAGCCGGAAGCCGGGCCGTCTTTCTTCGCCATCGTGCCGACCTGCGTGATCCGCATCCGCGATCGATCGCGGACCTGCCACGTCACCGAGGTCCGGGGCAACAACACCCGAACCTACCCTGCGTTCGCCTGGATCAATATCGCTGCCCCTCGAACGGACGCACACCCTCCGGCGCGCTCGGCCAGGCAGGGACAGGGAGGCGGTCAGGTAAGGAGACGGAGAACTTCGGCGAGGATGGGTGAAATGAGGTCGCCGCCAAGGCTTCTGGCGGCGCGTGATGGTGCACGGTCGGCGCCCACAGCTCGTGGCCCGGCGCGTTCACGAACGTAATTCATGCACAGTTCGTTTTCAACACGAATTTGAGGGAATTTATCACGATTCGACGTTGCGCACCGATACTCGTAACAGAGAACGTCGCGAAGTCGACGTATGGGGTACGAAGAAAAAGGTTCAAAAGCTTGGCTGCGGCTGAGACGATGAGCGCATCGACCAGCTCCCAGAAAACCGATATGAGCCCGCAGTGCTCGATCCCCACGATGGCGCCACAACGTCGGAAATCCAGCCCTGAAGGGCATGCACATGCGTACCTTCCGCCAAACCGGCGTCATTGTCCTGATGGCCATCACGTTTTCCGTCACTGGTGTAGCGGTGGCCACGGGGTTCGACGTAGTCGTGGTGACCACGACGGTCGACGGCAAGGCCGGCCACTGGGAACCCGGCCGATCCGCTCCGCCAGCACCGACGCCGGCGATCGAAGCAACAACGCCGTCGGCAACACCCTCGGCGGAGCCGGTCATCCCTGGCATGACAGCCACGACAGCCACGTCGACGAGCAGCACACCCACCGAGGTGACGGCCAGTCCCAGCGAACCGGCACCGACGACCGAACCCTGAGTACCGAGCGCCGGTCAATCCAAGGAGAAGTTCCATGCGTATCAACAACAAGGCCAAGTCCGTCCTCATCATCGCCACTGTCGGCGCGCTGGTGGGAATCGGGGGTTTTGCGGTCGCCGCGTTCGTCCAGGACAGCACCGCAGGTGGCGTGTCGGGCTCCGCTGAGGCGATGGTCCCCGCCACCGTGACCGGCGCGCAGACCGGCACGCTACTGCCCGGCGAAAAGGGCTACGTCACCCTGACCCTGTCCAACCCGAACGCCAACGTGAAGATCAAGCTGTTGACCGTGACCCCTGGTGAGGTCGTGATCGACAGCGTCACCAACCCCGTCGACACGGCCTACTGCCACGGCCAGATCGAGCTGTCCACCGCCGGCGCGAACCCCCTCCTGCCGACCCTGGCCGTGAGCGAAGCGAACTTCCCGTACAAGCTGACCGACGCCGTGAAACTCAAGGACGACACCGACATTCGCTGCCAGGCCATGACCTACCACACGACCTGGACCGCCCAGTTCCAGGCCGTCCGCTAGGCCGGGAACCACCCCCGAACGGACGGCACCAACGGCAATCACGAGACTGCCCCGGCCTCGCGGTTGTCGCACACCATCGATGGATGCGAGAACGGAGAAAACCATGCGCAGTAAGGGGAAGGACAATCCACTGCCGCTCATCCACGCCGCCGTAGTGGCCATCAGTGTCTTCTCGATCGCCGCGGTCGTCCAGTACAACATCGCGAACGGCGCGGCAGGCTCGCCCGAGTCCGTCATCCACGCCACGGTTCCCGGCGCACAAATCGGCGTTCTGCTGCCGGGTGAAACCGCGTACGTCACCCTCACCCTGACGAACCCGCACGCCAACATGAAGACCGAAGTACAGCCCATCTCCGCCGGCGACATCGTCATCGACACCCTCGCGAACCCCGCCGACAAGCCTTACTGCCACGACCAGATCGAACTGTCCACCGTCGGCGCGGACCCCCACCTGCCCACCCTCGCGAAGCACGAGGCCAACCACCCGTACAAAATGATTGATGCCGTGAAGCTCAAAGCCGACACCGACGTACGCTGCCAGGGCATGACCTACCACACCACATGGTTCGTCAACTTCAAGGCCGTCCACTAAACGTGGTGCTGTTGCCGGGTCTGTCCGCTGCTCGACACGCCGCCATGCCAGAGCTTGCCCCAGGAAGAAGGTCGACGCCGTGCGGTTGGTGATCTGCGACCGTGGCCACGGCGGTCAGCCGAAGCCGGGCGGCCACGGGCTGGTCGGCAGCGGCAACGCCTTCGGCGTGCCGGTGATGTTGCCGCTGCCTTCCAGTGCTATTGGCACTTCATGCCGATGCTGCCGTTCGTCAGAGGCAGACACTAATGCCGCCGGCCACGCCATTGGCGCCGCTGACACCGTCGACACCGTTGACGAGGGCGATGACGTCCGTGCCGCCACCGCCGGTGACGGTCCCGGAGTTCCCGACACCGCCGGCACCCAAAGTGCCGCCGGAGCCGCCGGGGCCACTCACACCGGGGAGGCAGCCGTTGCCGCCGTTTCCGCCTGCGCCGCCGTTACCACCCTTGCCACCGGTCACGGTGAGGGTGTCGTCGCCGAGCCCGCCGTTGACGGTCCCGTTGTTACCGACACCGCCTGCGCCGCCCGCACCACCGGGCGCGCCGAGGCCGTTGCCGTTGCCGCCCTTGCCGCCAGTCCCGGCGTTGCCACCGGCCCCGCCGGTGACTTTGATCGCGTCAACGTCGCCACCGCCGGTGACGGTGCCGGAGCTACCGAGACCCCCGGCACCGCCGACGCCGCCTTTACCGCCTGTGCCACCGCCGTGCCCCGCGCCGGAGTTCCCGCCGTTACCGCCTGCGGCACCGAGGCCGCCCAGGACGGTGACGTTGTTCGTGTCGGCATCGCCGGTGATGCTCCCGGAGCTGCCGATCCCACCGACGGCACCTGCACCACCCAGGCCGCCTACGCCACCCGTACCGGCGGAGGGCGCGCCACCGGTCGATACTCCGCCACAACGCTCTGTCGTAAAGATCGTGTTATTGTCCGCCCCTCGACGACGCCTTGAATGCTTCCGTTGCCTGTGGTTCACTAAACAACCGTGCATTGGCCAGAATTAAGGGCTTGGCACGGCACGGAAATGAGCATCGGGTGCACTGCGGCGCTGGGGGGGTACGACGACAGAGGTCGAGTTCCGGGTGTTGGGGCCGGTCGAGCTGTGGGTCCGTGGTGAACGGGTCGGCCTCGGTCCGCGAAGGCAGCAGAGTGTGCTGGCAGCGCTCCTGCTCTCGGCCGGACAGCTCGTGCCCGTGGAGACGCTCATCGATCGTGTCTGGGGGCAGGCTCCGCCGGACAACGTGCGGAACACGCTCTACAGCTACATCGCCCGGCTTCGCGGTCTGCTGCGGCGACACGTGCCTGAGTTCGGCGAGTCGGTTCCTCTGCGGCGGATGACCGGCGGATACATTCTCGACCTCTCCGGCGCGGCTGTCGATCACCTGCGGTTCCGGCAGCTGCTCGAGCTGGCTCGTGATCCGGACATCGGGAACGACAAGCGACGGTCGTTGCTGGATGACGCACTCGGGCAATGGCGTGGCACGCCACTGGACGGACTTGCCGGCGAATGGGTGGACCGCGTCCGGCACCAGTTCGAGCAGCAACGGATAAACGCCGCGGTGGAATGGGCGGCGCTCGAATCAAGAATCGGCAACCACGGTCGCGTCATCGACCGGTTGAGCGAGTTGCTCTCCGAATACCCGCTTGCCGAAGCGCTCATCGGCCAACTGATCCGCACGTTGCACCGCGCGGGGCGCAGCGCCGAGGCACTCGAGTGCTACGCCGCGGGCCGTCGGCGGATCGTCACCGAGCTCGGTGCGGAACCGAGCGCCATGCTCCAGGGGATCCACCAAGACGTCCTGCGCACCACCTCAGTCCCCCGACCGCCGACTCCACCACCACCGCCCCACCGGCCGGAGTGGCGTGGTCTTCGACCACATCTCAACACCCTCATCGGCCGCGATGCCGAGCGCGAACGGCTGGTCCGGCTCCTCGAACAGCACCGGCTCGTGACCGTCACCGGAGTGGGTGGCTGCGGGAAGACCGCCCTCGCGCTTGTCGTGGCGCGCGCTGTCGCCCGGCAACGCGGTGTGGCGGGCATCGCCCTCGCCCTCGCGTCCGCCACCTCGGCAGCGCAGGTCGTGCACATGGCGCGCGCCGCGCTCGGCGGCACGGCCGAGGACAGTGCCGAGGATGCCTCCCTGGTAGCCGTCGAGAACGTGCTGTCAGAACATCCGACCATCCTCGTGCTCGACAATTGCGAGCACCTCGCCGCCGAGATCGCCGAACTGGTCATGCGCCTGCTCGGCCGCTGTCCCGATCTCACCGTGCTCACTACCTCGCGACAACCGCTGAGCGTCTCAGGCGAGGCACTTCTCACCCTGGAGCCGCTGACCGTCCCGTCGCGGGACGACCCCGCCAGCCACACCAACCCGGCCGTCGTGCTGTTCGTCGAACGGGTGCGGAGCTCGGCGCCGTCGGTTGTCATCAAGGAGGAGGACCTGGAGTACATCGCGGAGATCTGCCGCAGGCTCGACGGGCTGCCGCTCGCGCTCGAACTCGTGGCGGCCCGGGCCAGGACGTTCGCCTTCGACGACCTGGTGAACCGGCTCGGGCACAACATGACACTGTTGTTCCGGACGACCACAAGTAGCGTCTCCCGGCACCGGACGTTGGAGGCGACGCTCGACTGGTCCTTCCAGCTGTTGTCCGACCAGCAGCGACGGCTGTTCGCGCGCCTGTCGGTGTTCGCCGCCGGGTTCACGGCAGGAGACGCGGAAGCGGTCTGCGGGTTCGCGCCCCTGGACGAGGACGTGACGGCCGCGACGCTCGCCGCATTGGTCGATCGCTCACTCGTGCAGCCCTACGTCGACGACAACGTGCGGCGCTACCGAATGCTCGAAGTCATCAGGAACTTCGCCGCCCGAAGGCTGGTCGTCTTCGACGAGCACGAGCTCGTCGGACAGCGGCACCTGGACCACCTACTCGCCAGGGCACGGCACATCGACCGGCTGCCGCTCTACCGCCAGCGAGTCACCGAACTGCGTGCGCTCGAAGCCGACGCCGCCAACGTGCGGCAGTGCCTCGAGTTCGGTTTCCGCACAGGGCATCCGCTCGCCGCCGCGGAGATCGTCGCCACGATGTTCGAGTTCTGGCTGCTGAACGACGGCTACCTGACCGAGGGCCGCAGCTGGCTGGACCGGGCGTTGTCGCTGGCGAACCTGGACGAACGAGCCGAAGTGCACGCGTTACTCCGGTTCCACCAGGCGCTGCTCGTCAAGTGGCTGGACGATGAGATACGTGGTCTCGACCTGCTCCGTCCTGTCCTTGGTCAGTTGGCGCGCCACCGCCCCCGCGAGTTCCTCGAAGCCTCTGCCGCGGCGCTCACCGCCAAACAGGCCGTGCTGGATCCGTCCGTGCTCGACGAGGTGGACCCGGCGCTCGCGGCGGCGTCGCGCTCGACGGAGGACGACGACGTTCGCACAGTGTGCAATGCGGCCGCTTCGGTGCTGGTCACCTGGGGTCGTTACGACCGAGCGCTGGCGGTGAGCCTCGAGTACGACCGTCGTGACGACGATCTGGCTGCCTCGTCGCTGGCCGCCGTGTTGACGGTGCGGACCGAGGCCGCACTGGGACACGGCGAACTCGCGACGGCGGCAGAGCTGGTCGACACGCTTACAGAGCTCCTCGACGAGGTCGCGCACGTTGCTGAACTGGACAGCCCGCGCCGCGCGATCGCCGTCTACTACCTGGTGAGTGGACACGTGGAAACGGCACGCCGATTCCTCGACGAGGCGTGGACGTCGCTGAATGCCACGCACCCGCGCCTGGCCCTGCGGTTCACCATGTTGCAGGTCCTCCTCGCCGAGGCGCAGCGGCGGAGCGGCGAGCCGGAGGTCGCGTTACACACCCTGTGCGGCGGCCTGTCCACGGCCACCGGGCGGTCACAGTTCCGCTTCGCGTTCCCGGCCGTTCTGGAGGTCGCGCTGCTCGCGGTTGACCTCGGTGACGTGGCGGCCGGCCGGCAGCTGGCCCTGCGCTGGGACACCACGCGCCGCGAACTCGGGCTGCCTGTCCCGGTCTACCTGGCCGCAGCCGCGGCCGGCACACTCGGTCTGGATGCCACCCGACCGGCCGAACCCACGCGGGAGTGGCGTCCTGACGTGCTCCACACGGTCGTGGCGAGTGCCAGGTCCTGGTGTGCACAAGCCGAGGCGGCCGCTCGACAACCCGATCGGCGAGTTCGGTAGCGCGGTCCGTTCGCCGTCAGGTTCATTCAAGGTTTGCGCAGTGCCGCACGGCCACAATGCCGGTGTCACCGTGCCGACTTCGGGGGGAGCCGGCGACGACATCTGGGGGGCCATGGAGCTACGGATGGTGTTCGAGCGGCAGGACCTGCAACGGGTGCGGTTGGCCGCGGGTGCGGATCCGATGTGGGAGCTGGCGCTCGGTGTCCAGAAATCGCGGGTCCGGCAGCCGCCGCCGCCATTCGTCGGGTGGCGGCAGGAGTGTGACCGGCGGCTCGCCCGCGGCGTTCGCACGGAAGCGATGTCACCGTTGCGGGACCTGGTGTTGTCCCGAGGTGCCTTCCCGGACACCCTCACCCCGCCCGGGCTCGTGGCCGACATCGACGCCGGCTGCGAAGCCGTGTTCTGCACGCCGCGACACCGGCTTCGTGAGGACCTGGCGGCTGTGTTCGCCCAGCGCGTCGTGCCGACGTGGGTTCGCTCGCTGGCGGCGGGCGATCAGGAAATGAAGTCAGGGGTGGTGCGAGCTCTCCGCGCCGCTCACGACCTCCTGATCGCGCCGCACTGGGCCGAGCTGCGCGAAGTGGTCGCCGCGGACCACGCCGTGCGCACACTGCAACTCGCCGGCTACGGCGTGAACGCGCTGCTGGCGAACATCCCCGGGGTCCTGAACTGGGACGGGCGGGTGTTGCGCATGGGCTACCCGGTGAACCGCACCGTATATCTGCGTGGCCGTGGTCTCGTCCTGCAGCCGTCGTACTTCTGCTGGGGCAGCCCCGTCACGTGGATCGACCCCGAGCTGCCGCCCGTGCTCGTGTTCCCGGTGTCGCACCACCAACCACGCCCGGAAGTCACCGTCTCTGCACGCCTGGTGGCACTGCTCGGTCGCACCCGCGCGGAATGCCTGCGCGTCCTGCTCGCACCACGCAGCACCACCGAGCTCGCCGAACGGCTCGGCACGTCCGTCGGCACGGCGAGCAAACAAGCCACCGTCCTGCGTGAGACCGGTCTGGTCACCAGCGATCGGCATGGCGCCGTCGTCCTGCACAGCACCACGTCGCTCGGTCTCGCACTCCTCATCGGCGACGCGACGGAACGGTGACCGGCGGCACCGTCACCCAGTCGCGCCCGGGAGCGTGACGACTTCCATGTGATCAGCGTGGTCGAGAGGGCAGGCGCGCACCGCCCGTGTTGCCGGACGATGCGCGCCTGCCGCGAAACGACGTTTCGCCGACGTCAGTAGGCGAGGTACATGTTCATGTCCAACTGGTCGTCGTGCCCTTCGATCCCGACCTGGAAGTGCGTGCCGTTCTTCACGTTGGTCGCGATCGTGACCCAACTCGTACGGACGGTCGTCCAGTAGTTGCAGTCGCGGGTGTGGTCGACGAAGATGACACAGGCGCTCACCGAGCCTCTCGCCACCTTCATGTTGATGTCGTTGCAGCGGGAGGAGGTCGTGTAACTACCGGACCCTTCCGGGTACAGACCGATGCCGTCGTAGGGAATCGTGATGGCACCGCCGTAACAGGTGGTCGCCGCGACAGCTGTGCTCTCGGATGTCACCACGGAGAACGCCGTCACACCAACCGCTACGGCGAGGACCGCCAATGCTGCGCGTAACTTCATCACAGTGCCTCTCCCCCGGCGCGAATCAGCAGCCGCCGCAGTTGTAGAAGGTGACATCCCAGTGGTTCGACTCGAGGTAGTAGATGTTGCCCGCGCGGGACTCCCACTTGTTCCCGCCGATGGACGTGAAGTTGTTCCGGATGTAGTTGCTGATACAGGTGTTCAAGCTGAAGTCGAGCTTGTAGCCGTTCCAGTGGCTGTAGGTGCCGCTCGCGTGACCCGTCTCGGTGCCGCCCGTGACGTTCAGACCGCAACCACTTGCCGACTTCAGCGTCTGCGCACCCTGGATCGTCGCCAGGTTGACCTGCTCGAACGACGTGCACGTCGAGTTGTTGCGGTCACTGCACCCACCGCTGGACGACCACGTGATGCCTGACGACCTCAGCCGGGAGGTCGCGTCGGCATGGCTGAGCTTGGTCACCAGGATACTGACCGCGCCGGAGTCGGCGGGTGCGGTGACCGGGTCGGACTCCCTCGGAGTGGAGGCCTGCGCGGTGGCACTGGCCGTCAGCACACCGAGGGCGGCGAGCCCGGTGAGAGTAAGAGAAATCAGGAAGCGTCGCACTGTCATTCCTCCAATAGTTTCGAGATCGATTTCCGATCGCGCCATCGGCGCTCGACGCGTCACGGCGCGGCGGTCAGGGTTCGAGACTCATCCGCTGATCATGCGGACGCGGCGTCAGAAGGCCAGCAGGAACTGCACCGTCTGCGCGTCGGTGTCGTAGGCGTGGACGCGCAGACGGAAATGCGTCCCGTCCTTGACATCGGTGGCGACGGTCGCCCATTGAGGACCGAATGTGGAGTAGGTGTTGTTGTGGTTGCACAGGTTCGTGTGATCGACGAACACCACGCAGGCGTCGAGGTACACCCCCGGGATGTCCGTGGTGAGCTTGATGTTGATGTCGTTGCACCGCGAAGTCGTGGTGTAGGTGCCGAACTCCACCGCCGAGGCGGAGTAGTGGTACGTCAGGGACTTCGCCCCGCCGTAGCAGCTCACCGCGGCGGCCGCGGGCTCGGCCGAAGCGGGCGCGAGGCCGCTCAGGCCCATCAGTGCCGCGGCCGCGAACAAGGTTGCCAGGATTTTGCGTGTCATGGGAGATAATTCCTTCACAGGTCAGAAGGCGATCAGGACGGTGGCGTCGTCGCCCTCGAGCGGTACGCCGAGAGGCACGGTGAACTTGGTGCCGTCCAGGACGTCGGTGGCAATGGTCCGCCAACTGCCTTTGTTCACACGGGTCCAGTAGTTGCACCGGCCGGTCTTGGCGAACTTCACGCAGGCGTTGACATACGCGCTGGTCCCCGAGGTGAGCTTGAGGTTGATGTCGATGCACCGGCTCGTGGTCGTGTAGGGACCGAGTTCGAGCGCGTCGCCGTAGTGCGCCGTCACCGCGCCGCCGTAGCAACTGGTGGCAGCGGCCGCGACCGGCGCCGGCGCAAGGAACGACCCCGTGACCAGCAGCGCGGCGGCACCGATGTGAGCGAGCATAGGCGTTCCCTTCATTGGACTTCAGCTGTGCAGCGGCCCGAATTCAGCTGCCCTGTGAAGGCTAGGAAGGCAGGCGGCGTGATCGCACAACGTTTTCGCCTGAAGGAAAGGCGCTGTGGTAGTCAGTCCGCATTCACGAGCCGACTGGCACCAGCACCGCGGTCAGCGGAGATGCGGGATATCGAGTCACGGTTCAACAGCGCGGCGCACATCGCTGACTCCGAGGCCGACGCGGCCAAGCGTGCGTTCACGCGCGACGAGCTGCGGACGCTGTTCGGCTACGTCGATGACCAGGTCCGAGATCGGGCGCCCCCGGGTCGGTGCTAATTGGCCTGTATTCGTTCCAGGATCGCCGCGCGGCGAGCAGCTCGCCGATACGGTCTCCGGAGTCGCGCATCTGCACAGCATCCTCCTTACCGACTAAGCCGCAACACCAGACCCACCAACCACAACACCAGTTACGAGACACCCCTTAGGTCGACGGCTCCGACGCAGTTGGCAAGTAGCCATGGTGTGACTACTAACTGTATGAGGCCATGGCGTTGGTGACGCCGGCGTGGAGCCGGGTGGCCGGCGGCTGGTCTCCGGCGGCGGTGTGGGGTCGACGGTAGTTGTAGTGGATGTTCCAGACGGCCAGGGCTGCGGTGCGGTGTTCTTCGCTGGTCCAGGGGTGGGCGTAGAGGAATTCTTCGGCCAGGATCCGGTTGTATCGCTCGACTTTGCCGTTGTGGCGTGGGGTGTAGGGCGTGATCCGTTGGTGGCGGGCCCCGCGTAGGACGGTAGCGAAGTCTTTCGCGCGGTAGCAGGCGCCGTTATCGGTGACCAGGCGGTGGATGTGGGTGATGCCGTGGGCGGTGAAGAACGCGCGGGCGCGGTGGACGAACCCGATCGCGGTGGAGGCTTTCTCATCAGGCAGGGCTTCGGTGTAGGCCAGGCGGGAGTAGTCGTCGACGGCGGAGTGCAGGTAGGTGTAGCGGGGCCGCTGACCTCGGGCTTTGGTGCGGGCGACCAGTCGGTCCTGGTCGCTGCCTTTGCCGTGGACGCGCCAGCCGCCGCCGTCGGGGATCCGGCCGGTCTTCTTCACGTCGAGGTGGACCATGTGCCCGGGCCAGCGGGCGATGATCCGCCTCGGCTGACGGTTGGTGGCGCCGGTGGGGTCGATGAAGCGGGCCGGTTCAGCCCGAGCTGCAGCAGGTGCCGTCCGACGGTGCGCACGGAGATGGTGATGCCGTCGGCGGCCAGTTCGGTGGCGATGCGGCGGGCGGACCATTTCCGCTGGCGGCGTAGCTGCTCGATTCGGGTTACCACCTGGGCGGGGGTGACGGTGGGCTGGTGGTGCGGGATGCTGGGCCGGTCGAGCAGGCCGGCTTCGCCGTCGCGGCGGTAGCGGTTGACCCACTTGCTGGCGCACTGGCTGGAGATGCCCATCTCCGCGGCGACGTGGGCGATCGGGCGGGTCTGACAACGCGCGACGAGCCGGCGGCGGCCTTCGACAGACAGCGGGGCATTACGGTGGTGCATGGACGGGTCTTTCTGCTCGGCGGACGAGTGGGTCGCACTTGTTATCCTGCCGCTGAAAGACCTGTCCCCCGTCTCAGACCCTCACCCGCGTCACCAACGTCATGACCCGCAACAGCTAACTATCGTCGCCGGCTGAATGGTCGAGATAATTCATCAACGCGGAACTTTGTCAGGCGACGATGTACCAGTCGTGACACAATTGCGCCTCCGTTGATGTACAGCCACAACGCAAAGAGCTCGCCGCAGCAACATCGCCGCGGCGGCCCTCGCCTGAGAATTAGTAGACGATTCCTTGGGTGTCTTTGTTGTCGCCGTTCCAGTCCCCGACTATCGGGTACTCGCTGCCCGGGTCGCCGTTGCCGTATGCGACCGACATGGTAGTTTCAGCAGCGCTGTTCACTTCGCTGGTGCGGAAGTAGTACACGTTGCCCATGCGCACGCCGACGTTGTCCTTGCCGTCGCCGTTCCAGTCGCCGACCAGAGGCGTCGCACCGACGTTGCCGTAAGGCACGACGTGAGTGATCTCGGCGGGGTCGGTGTTGGCAGAGGTGCGCAGATAGAAATTGAAATCACCAGGCTTGTGAACGCCGACGTTGTCCTTGCCATCGCCGTCCCAGTCGCCGATCAGAGGAATATCGCCGGAGTCACCGTAAGCCACCGTGATCGTGGTCTCAGTGCCACTGCTCACCGGACTAGTGCGCAGGAAGAACCTGTTATCCATCCGCACACCCACATTGTCCTTGCCGTCACCATCCCAGTCACCGACCAGCGGAACAGCGCCCGGGTTGCCGTACATGAAGGTGTACTCGGCTGCCCCGGTAGCCGGATTATTACTCACAAAGAACTGCCCACTAGCCGGATCATAAGCGCTGACAGTGTCCAGACCATCACCGTTCCAATCACCCACGATAGGAACCATCGGACTATTCCCATAGTGAACCACCGGACGCGTACTCACCGACGAAGCCGGATCATCCGACAAAAAGAAATCAAACACACCCAAATCCGGCGACCGGGACCACAGTGCGGAGACGAGGAGCTCAGCATCGTGCACTTCACGTCCATACGCATCCGGGTAGGCGGATACCTGGACAGCTTGGCATATCGGTCCGATGCTTCCGTTCATCCATGAGTTGTTCGGGAACTTGCGGAGCATCGCACCAAGGAACGCGTTGGTGGCGTACACGGGGTCGACGAGCTGATACGGAGCACCCCACCCCTGGGACGGGCGCTGCTGAAACAGACCAAGACTGTCATGGTCGACGGCTTCGGTGTAGTTGCGTAGCGAACTCTCCGTGATTGCGGTGGTCACCGCGATGACCGCTGCTCGCTGTGCGAGCCCACGGCTGCGAGTGGTCTCCACGATGACGCGAGCACAGGAGATGTTGTAGGCGCTGACCGATTGGCCAAGGCGGGGACCGTTCATGTGCGGACGGACCTGGTTCGCGACCGTGGTGTCGGCGGCCGTGGCGCCACCCGGTCGGCATTGGGCATAGGCGATGTCCGCGGTAAATTCGTTGGGCCTGGCTCGAACGACCTGATCGTCGCCGGCATAGGCGGGGCCGACCAGTGTGATTGAACCGGCAACTGCCACGGCCAGCACCAGGCCGCGCATGAACACAGTAGTCATATCGGGCTCCCTGCCAGGTCAGTAGACGATTCCTTGGGTGTCTTTGTTGTCGCCGTTCCAGTCCCCGACTATCGGGTACTCGCTGCCCGGGTCGCCGTTGCCGTATGCGACCGACATGGTAGTTTCAGCAGCGCTGTTCACTTCGCTGGTGCGGAAGTAGTACACGTTGCCCATGCGCACGCCGACGTTGTCCTTGCCGTCGCCGTTCCAGTCGCCGACCAGAGGCGTCGCACCGACGTTGCCGTAAGGCACGACGTGAGTGATCTCGGCGGGGTCGGTGTTGGCAGAGGTGCGCAGATAGAAATTGAAATCACCAGGCTTGTGAACGCCGACGTTGTCCTTGCCATCGCCGTCCCAGTCGCCGATCAGAGGAATATCGCCGGAGTCACCGTAAGCCACCGTGATCGTGGTCTCAGTGCCACTGCTCACCGGACTAGTGCGCAGGAAGAACCTGTTATCCATCCGCACACCCACATTGTCCTTGCCGTCACCATCCCAGTCACCGACCAGCGGAACAGCGCCCGGGTTGCCGTACATGAAGGTGTACTCGGCTGCCCCGGTAGCCGGATTATTACTCACAAAGAACTGCCCACTAGCCGGATCATAAGCGCTGACAGTGTCCAGACCATCACCGTTCCAATCACCCACGATAGGAACCATCGGACTATTCCCATAGTGAACCACCGGACGCGTACTCACCGACGAAGCCGGATCATCCGACAAAAAGAAATCAAACACACCCAAATCCGGCACTCCCCCATCGAGGATGTGGTCGTAGCGAACCGGGGTGTAGTTGGCGGCGTTGCTCTGACTCCAGGTCCGCTGGATCGTGCCGGAGGAGCCGGTCTGCTCGATCACGACCGGTCTCGTGTGTGCTGCGTCCTCCCAACTGAGGAACAGCGCCACGTGGTCCACGGACGGGTTGTTCTCGTGTCGCAGCAACGCGTCGCCCGGCTTCAGCGCGGAACGCGGGATCACCGTGGAGACGTCGCCGAGGTTGCCGGTCCAGAAGGCGCTGCCCGAGCCGCCGAGTCCCCACGCCATCGACACGAACCCGGAGCAGTCGGTCCGGTAGTCGCCGTAAGAGTTACGGTAGCAGCGGTTCTGGCTGTAGGGGATGCCACCCACGTTCAGCCAGCTCTGCGCCCTGGCGACGACCTGGGAGCGGGTCAGCGTCTTGTGTGAGCCGTTGTTGTCGCACGGGATCGGCGTCGTCCCCACCGCGGCCGTGGCGCGGTCACCCGCGCCCCCGCCGTCAAGCCCGGGGTAGGACGGCAGCGGCGGGTCACCGAACGCTGCCTCGGACGGGACCGTGGCCTGGGCGCCACCGGTCGCCGGTGCCGCGAGCGCGGTCGTCGGTCCGGCCGTGGCCGTCGCGGCGGCCACGGTGAGTGTGAGCGCCACTCGGAGTAGCGAGGTTTTCATGGTTTCGTCTCCACCTGAAGTCGTCGGAGCTTGCGATGGGACGAGCTTCCGCATCGCCGCTGCACATCCCCTGCAGTCGCGCCGCAATCCCGTTACAGCGGTATTCCGGCGGCATCTCCCGGAGTACGCTGCCGACCGTCATCTACGGCATCGAAGGGGGCGTAGATGGAGTTCCGGTTGCTCGGGCCGGTCGAGGTCGCCGACAGCAACGGTGTACTTGCCTTGGGGCGCGCGAAGATCCGCACGCTGCTGGCCGCGTTGCTGCTCGAACCGGGGCGTGTGCTGTCCACCGACCGCCTCGTCGACATCATCTGGGACGACGAGCCGCCCCCGACGGCGCGGGCGTTGATCCAGACCTACATCTCCACGCTGCGCAGGACGATCCGGGATACCGATGCGCAGACCATCCGCACCGAGGCCCCCGGCTACCTGGCGACGATCTCCCACGACGACCTCGACCGCAACCGCTTCGAGCGGTTCGTGGCGCAAGGACGATCCGCCGCGTCCGACGGGCGGTACCGCGAGGCGTCGAACGCCTTCCGCACCGCGGAAACCTTGTGGCGCGGACCCGCACTCGGCGGAGTGCGCAGCCGTGTCCTCGCGATGGAGGCCACCCGCCTGGACGAGCAGCGCCTCGCGGTCATCGAGGCGCGGATCGCCGCAGACCTGGAACTGGGGCTCGCCGAAGAGCTCGTCGGCGAGCTGACCGTACTGGTCGGGCAGCATCCGACCCGGGCCTCGTGGCGCGGCCAGCTGATGCTCGCCCTGCACCGTGCCGGCCGCGACCCCGAGGCGCTGGCCGTGTTCCGGCAGGGCAGGGAAGCCCTTGTCGACGACCTGGGGATCGAGCCGGGTGTCGAGCTGACACGGCTTCACGAGGCCATCCTGCGCTCGGATCCGGCGCTGCTCGGGCCCCGTGCCGCGCCACCGCTCGTCCGGACCGAACCGGACCAGCGGCCACCCGCGGACGGGGCGCGGTTCCCCGTGCCGAGACAGCTCCCGCCCGAAGCAGCCGACTTCACCGGCCGGGTCGACCTGGTGCACGAGCTGGTCGACGTGCTGACGAGCAGTCGCAGCGGGCCGGTGGTGGCCGCTCTGGTCGGGCCGGGCGGGGTCGGCAAGTCGGCGTTGGCGGTCTACGTGGCGCACCGGATATCCTCGTCCTACCCGGACGGGCAGCTCCACGTCGACCTCCGCGGCACCACTGGCACACCGGCCTCGCCTGCCGAGGTGCTCGGGCGCTTCCTGCGTGCGCTGGCACCGGACACGATCCCGGACGAGGCGGACGAGCGCATGGACGTCTACCGCACCGTGTTGTCAGGCCGCCGCATGCTGATCGTCCTCGACGACGCCGCGAACGAGCAGCAGGTGCGTCCCCTGCTCCCCGGCACCGACACCTGTGCCGTTGTGCTGACCTCACGCAACCGCCTGGCCGGCCTCGCCGGTGCGCGTCCGGTCGAGGTGGACATGCTCTCCCCGGAGGAGGCGACCGCCCTGCTGGCCCAGGTCGCCGGTGCCGACCGGATCCAGGCGGCGCCCGACGCCGCGGCGGACATCGCCGCCTCCTGCGGGCACCTCCCGCTGGCCGTTCGCATCGCCGGTGCCCGGCTGGCCACGCGCCGGCAGTGGACCCCGCGGCTGCTCGCCGATCGGCTAACCGACGAACGGCGCCGTCTCGACGAGCTGAGCGCGGGCGACCAGCGGGTCCGTGCGAGCATCGAGATGAGTGTGCGCGGCCTGGAGCCGGCCGCGCAGGCCGCGATCCGCCGGCTCGGTCACCTGGGGGTGGCCGACTTCCGGTCGTGGGTGGTGGCCTACGCCCTCGACGTGGAGATCGGCGTGGCCGAGCAGGTCGTCGAGCACCTCGTGGACAACCACCTGGTCGACTACGCCTTCGTCGACGACACCGGCCAGGTGCGCTACCGGCTGCACGACCTGGTCCGCATCTACGCGCGGGAGGAGGCAGTGCGGTGCGAGGCCCCCGATGACCTGGTCGCCTCGACCGCGCGGGTGGTCGGTGCCTGGGCGGCCGTGCTCGAGCGGCTCCGTGACCATGTGATCGACAACGTGACCTCCGGCGCCATCCACCCGACCGCGTCGGCACCGGCGAACTCCTGCGCGGGCGATCCCGAGGTGCTCGGCACCGCGCTGGCCGACCCACGAGGATGGCTCGACAGCGAACAGGCGTCACTGGTGCTCGCCGTGGAGCGGAGTGCCGAGCTGGGTCTCCACGAGCTGGCCGTGGCCGTGGCATCGGTGCTGTGCGCGTCGAACTACGCCCTGAACAGCGTGGTGGACCTGTGGGACCGCGTGCACGGCGCCGCGCTGGCCGCCGCCCGCGCCGGCGGGAACGCGCACGGCGAGGCAGTCCTGCTGGCCGAGCTGGGCCAGCTCCGGTACGAGCAGGACCAGCTCGCCGAAGCCAGCCGGCACCTGACCGAGGCCCTCGAGCGATTCCGTGACCTGCGTGACCCACGCGGTGAGGTCAGTGCACTGAGCGCGCTCGGGCTGGCCTGCCGGGAGCAGGGATACCTACCCGAGGCGGAGCACTTCCTGACCCAGGCGTCCGCGGCGTCCCGCGCCCTGCACGACGACCGCGCCACCGGTCACTGTCAGCGCGTGGTCGGGTCGGTCTACTTGGAACGCGGCAACTTCGACGCCGCCGACACCGCGCTCGCCACGGCACTCGACGCCTACCGCCGGGCGGGCAGCGTGCGTGGCGAGGCGCTGACGCTGCGCACGATCGCACTAGCCCACCGCGCCCGCGGCCGGCTCACCGACGCCGAGGACGCGTTCGTCCAGGCGCTGGCCCTCTTCCGTGAGCTCGGTGACGCGAAGCTCATGGCGTTCTGCCAGCGCGGCCTGGCCAAGACCCACGTCCGGCAGGGGCGGCTCGACGCCGCCCTGGAGCCACTCGAGATCGCGCTCGCCGTCAGCCGGACCGAGCGGGACAGCTGGGCCGAGGCGATGGTGATGCGCACACTCGGCGAGCTGGATCTGGTCGCCGGCCGCCTCGATGACGCGGGCCGGTGGCTGGGCGACGCGCTGGAGATCTTCCGGGCGATGGGGGCGAGTCTGTTCGTCGCCCGCACCCTGCGCGACATCACGCAAGTGGAACGCGCGAGGGGCAACCAGGCCGCGGCAGAGGCCGCGCTCACCGAGGCTCTCGAGACGTTCCACGCCTACGGAGCACGGGAGTACGACGAGCTGACGGCGGGCCAGGCCTCCCGCGCACCCCTGTAATCCCGCTGCAGCGTTTCTGCAGAGCCGTGCTCGACGGTGTGACGTGGAACCGTCGCATCACCATGCCGTCAGGGGATCGTCTGATGATCGTGCCGTTGCCCGACCCGCTCCTGATCAGGATCCCGATCCGGGACACCGGCGAGCCTCTGGTCGACGTGGAGACGTCCGCTCCGCTGCTGGTCGCGCGAAGGACGGTTCTCCGGTCCGGGCTCGTCGACCGGCTCGTTGCGGCGCAGAGCCTGCTACCCCGCAAGGTCCGTCTGCTGATCGTGGCCGGGTACCGGCCACCGGCGATGCCGTGCCGGTATCTCACCTGCGCCGTCGAACAGGCGGAGCAGGTGTGCACCACGCCACCCGAGACCGCGCCGCACCCGACCGGCGGAGCCGTGGACCTCACCCTCGCCAACGGGGACGACACCGTGCTGCTCCCGGAGTGCTGCGTGGGCCCGATCGCACCCGCGCCCGACGAGACCACGCAACTGCTCACGTCCGCCCTCGCCGCCATCGGCCTCGTCAACCACCCGGCTCGGTGGTGGCACTGGTCCTACGGGGACCGTTTCTGGGCAGGGGCAACGCAGGCTCCGCACGCCCGCTACGGCCCGACGTTCGCCGAGGAAGGACCAGGCCCAGACGTGGTCGGCGGTGTCAGCGACACGTAGGACGAGTTTGGCCAAGGTCTACGCGCGCCGCCTCGTGGCGATGCTCGGTCTGCGCGGCTTCGATCTTCCAAGCCTGCGGCAGCGACATCGCTGACGTCGGCGAAGAACACGGGCACCAAGTACTTCAGGTGGCCGGCAAAGGCACGGAAATCGTGCTGGCGCCACTGCCTCCTGCAGTCGGACGAACCATCGACCGAGCTGTCGGCTACCGGCCGGTCGGGGGCGATCCTGCTCAATCAGCGGGACTGAGGGACGGATCGGTACCGCCCCACCCGTCGACTCTACCGCGGCTGCAACGTGTCGTAGAGAACCTGGGCGCTGGCCTTGACGCGGTCCTTGCAGGTTTGCGTGTCGTCGGCGGCCGCCTTCCGGTCGTCGATTCCGACTTTGAAAGTCGCATTGCTGTCCAGAACGAGTAAGTCGCATGCCTTGCCGCTGAGCGCCGGTCCCCACGCCGCGCTCTCCCTCAGATGTGTCGCCGGGTCCAGCCGAACCCGGCCGACGACGTCTGAACATCGAATCCAGCGCGTTGCCGCTGCACAGTGTTCACTTCCACGTCGAGATGGACCGTCACGGCGTTCGTCGAATCGGCGAACGTGCACATCCAGCCCTGGCTACCTTGCAACGGCGTTTCGGAAGTCTTCGGCGGCAGGTTCCCCGCTCGGCGACGCGACCTCGTCGCAGCCAGCCGGCGGCGCAGACCCGGACTTGCCGTCGACCTTGTCGTAGCTGCTGCCGTGGTTGAGCAAGACGAACAGTCCCACAGCGGCACCGACCACGACGATCGCGACGATGGCGATGAGCCATCCGGTACGCAGACCTCGCTTCGCGGGTGACGGCCTTCCGTTGCGGTACTGGGGGAATCCTTGGGGTGCCGGTGCGTTCACGGCCTTGTCTCGCGGGTCATAGGTTGACCGCCTGCGGCCAGTGGTCTCCGGGCAGCCGGGGGCGTGAACGTGGGCCAGTGGATCGCCGGCCTGTTCACCGGCTGAGAGGGGACCCGCGTGCGTACCGGGACCGATCACGAGGTCTACCGGGTCGACGCCGTGTGGCTCGGCCCGCCGAAAGCGGCATTTCCCTTCAGCCGGTGCTGCTCACGTCGGAAGTATCGACGGGCACCTGGTCCGCACCGGCATCGAGGTCTACGCCTGGTACCGGCTGCGCCGCAGCGCTGGTCGTTCCGCTCGGACTCGCAGCGCCGCGACCTGATCGCCGCGATCGCCGGCCAGTACGCCGAGCTGCAGGGCCGCTGGCTGCACCTGAGGGTGACGAACCGCCCTTACCCGATCCGGATGTGGGCCGAGGCGCACGTCTACAACGCCCACAACCGCCCCGGCGACGTCCCGGGCGCGCTGTCGTTCGACGACTACCTGATCGGCGAGCAGCAGCAGCTGATGAGCCGCTCGATGGCCGTGCTCACCGTCGGGCAGATGCACGGCCTGCAGATCCCCGAGGTCGACGCCCCGTGGATCCAGCACGCCGACCGGCTGCCCCGCGGTCGAAGTGTCCGCGACAACATGTGGTTCCGGGGAACTTCAGCAGTTTCTCCGATACGGCTCGCCCCCAGCTGCGCAAAGTCGCGGGCGCCCACGTCACCGCGAACCTGCCCCGCCGCGGCCTGCCGCAGCTGCCTTGGTCTCCAGGCGGCGCGCACAGCCGGATACGGCCCGGCACCTGGTTCGGCGGTCGACCGAGCCCGCCGGCAAGCGCTCGCGAACTGGCTGATTCCCCGGGAGACCCGGACGGCGGTCATCGTCCCGCTGCGGGCGCGGCAGCTGGCGCACAACCGGTTGCTCAAGACCGACTGGGGACCCGACAAGCACCAGCGACGTCGCTGGTGCTCTGGGTGATCATGACTCGCGGCGACTACCTCACTGCGCCACTCTTCCACGCAGCAATCACGCCGAAGGACCGCTTATCCACCCGGGCAGCGCAGCGGCTGCTGTTCCACCTCAACAAGCCCCGGCCAACTGGGCGCGGCGGACACGTGTTCGGCCCGCTCGAAGCATTCGCCGGTGTGCGGGCCGAGGTCGAGCAGGCGATTGGTGCGGGCGCTTCACCGACGCCCTGATGGGCGGCGAAGCACTCCCGAGCACCTACACCGGCAGCAAACCGGTGGCGATACTCGCGAGTCCTTTTAGAGGTCAGTTCAGAATGAGTCGGCGTGTCGTCTTGCCTGGCATGCGGGGCTTTCGATGATGTTGGTATGCGTGAGGAGGTTCTGACCGACCAGCTGTGGGAGCGGCTGGAGCCGCTGCTTCCGGTGCATCCACGGCGTTTCCGCTACCCGGGTCGCAAACGCGCCGATGACCGCGCCGCGCTGGAAGGCATCCTGTACGTGATCCGTACCGGCATCGGCTGGAACCGCCTGCCCACCGCGCTGTTCGGCGCTTCCGGAGCCACCTGCTGGCGGCGGCTGACCGAATGGCACAAGGCCGGCGTCTGGCAGCAGCTGCACGAACGCCTGCTCGCCGAACTACGCGCCGCCGGACTGCTGGACCTGTCCGCCGCGCTGGTCGACTCCACCCACCTGCGTGCTCTCAAAGGGGGGACCACACCGGACCCAGCCCGGTCGACCACCGCAAGCTCGGCTCCAAGCACCACCTGATCACCGACGCCCACGGCACCCCGCACGCGGCCACCCTCACCGGCGGCCACCGCAATGACGTCACCCAGCTGATCCCGCTGCTCGACGCCATCCCGCCAATCCGCGGGATGGTCGGCAAGCCCCGGCGCCGACCACACCGGCTCTACGCCGACCGCGGCTACGACCACGACAAGTACCGCCGCCTGGTCCGCGCCCGCGGCGTCACCCCGCTCATCGCCCGCCGCGGCACCGAACACGGCTCCGGCCTGGGCACCATCCGCTGGCCGGTGGAGCGCACCTTCGCCTGGCTCAAAAACTTCCGCCGGCTACGTATCCGCACCGAACGACGAGCCGACGTCCACCAAGCCATCCTCAGTCTGGGCTGCTCGATCATCTGCCTCCGCAAACTCATTCTGAACTGACCCCTTAGGCGATGTGGAAGGGTGCGGTCGCCGATTTCGCAGAGCTCTTGCCGGCCGCGGTGATCGTGGTGTCGAAACTGGGCGGCGGCGCGCCCTGAGGGATGGTGACCGACGCGGAGAAGCTGCCGTTGCCGTCGGCTTCGACCTGCGCGACGAGCGTGGCGTGGCCCATAATGTCGACCATTTCATTCGGCCAGAACTTCTTGCTAATGACGATGACTTTCTGACCTTTCTTTGCGCTGTTACGGGAACGTGTGATCGACGGGGTTTCGTTGACCTGATTTTTCTGCCAATCCTGCAGGGCCTGGTCGGCTCGCTGCTGGAATCCCGCGATCTGGGCCCGCTCTGGATCGCTTGGCGGCGACGCGGTCTTCGCGATCGCCATGCAGTCCTTGACGATCTGCAGCGCGACTGGCGTGTTCTCCTGCTTGCTCTTCTCGTAACCGAGCTGCAGTGCGGCGTCAGCGACCACCTTGAACGTCCCGCTCACCTTGCCGTCGAGCTTGGTGGTCACGTTGACGCCCCGATCCTTCGTGCAGACGACATATTGGACTGCCATGTCGCTCAGACATACGCCCTCGTAGGCCTGCGTCCCGGCAGCACAGGTAGGGGCGCCCGCACAGCTAGGAATGACCATCATCGCCAGCGCCAAGAACAGCGTCAGCGCAGCAGACCGGAAACGGCGAAATCTCTCCACGTTGATCGAGTAATCGGCCACTTCGCGCCCACCTCCGCGAGTTCAGGGGAACAAGTGCAGTGAGCGAGAGGCTGGTTCGAACCCAACAAAGCGAGCGCCGTTCGGGTGAATCGAATGAGCGACGGATACGTGAGTTGATGTGACCAGGGCCGACGAAGGGCATCCGGTGGCGCCAGGTTCGGCTGCCCTCGCCACCTCAGGTGGCGGGTTTCACGGTGATGGTGAGCCGGGGAGCTTGGAACTTGACAGCTCACTGGGCACCGTCATCGCTGACGGACCCGGGGGGGATCAGGCCGACGACGCGGCACCTCTGGCGGTACCGACCGAAGGCCGCGAGGTGGGCGCGAGCGGCGGACGGTACAAAGAATCCCGCAGACCACACCCGTGTTGCTCCGCTTCCAGAAGAGTGACCCAGCCGGGGGGCCACTCGTTGTTCGCAGCCAAAACCCGGCCCCGTTTGCGCGGCGATTAGCGCTGTCGGATCAAAGGCGTCGTTTGGGAAGTCGGCGTTGTGTTCGAGTACCCGACGCCGCCGAACCACAGGACGTCTCCGTGACGTTGTGGTCGACGGCGTACCACTTCCGGCGCGGGGCACCGCATTCGCGTCCAGGTCGCCAGCGGCGCTTTCCCGCGGTACGCCCGCAATCCCGGCACCGGCGAGTCGCGAGCCACCGCCACCACGCTGCTCGCCGCCGACCAGATCGTCCACTTAGGACCGGATCGGCCGTCCGCCATCACGCTTCCGGTCCTCGGGGCGGCCTGAGGGACAGCCTTCGGGCGGGCCGCCGAAACACACCGCCGGTAGCCAGCAGTAAACGACCCTGAGAGAGCAGACGATGACAGCTGACGCGTCGCAACGGTCGAATGCCGAGCCCGAGATCCGCACCACCGCCGGAACGGTGCGCGGACGCTGGGAGGGCCGGCTCGCCGCCTTCCTGGGCATCCCCTACGCTGCACCCCCGGTTGGTGCCGCGCGGTTCGCCGCGCCTCAGCCCGTGTCACCGTGGGACGGGGTGCGCGACGCGGTTGCCTTCGGCCCGCCCGCGCCACAGGACTTCGCGGGCTTCCGGAACCTCGCCCCCGACGAGGGCACTCCCCCGCCATCGACTGGCGACGACTGGCTCACGCTCAACGTGTGGACACCGGCCCCGGACCGCTTCGCGCGCCACGCGGTGATGCTGTGGATCCACGGCGGGGCCTACAAACTGGGCTCCGGCGCGGACCTCCTGGCCAACGCCCGGATCGCCCAGGAAGGCAACCTGGTGCTGGTCAGCCTGAACTACCGGCTCGGCATCGAAGGCTTCGCCGCCATCGAGGGCGCCCCGCCCAATCGCGGCCTGCTCGACCAGATCGCCGCGCTGGAGTGGGTGCGTGACGACATCGCCGCGTTCGGCGGCGACCCGGACCGGGTCACCATCTTCGGCGTGTCGGCCGGTGGCAGCTCCGTCGGCACGCTCATGGCGGTGCCCGCCGCCGCAGGGCTGTTCCGCCGCGTCATCGCGCAGAGTTTCGGCGGCCCTTTCCTCTCACCTGAACTGGCCACCGACATCACCACCGCCATCGCGGGCCAACGTGGCAGGCGACCCACCGCCGCCGACCTGTCCACACTGGACCCGCACGACCTCGCACTGGCCGGTGAGGAGACAGCCGCAACCCAGGGCCAGTACCTCGACCGATGGGGGCCGATGGCCGCGCACCTCACGTTCTTCGTCCCGAACGTGGACGGCGACGTGCTCCCGGCCACCCCGTACCAGGCCTTGGCCGCCGGCGTGGGACGCGACGTCGAGCTGCTCGCCGGGCACAACCGTGACGAGTACCGGCTGTTC
Organism: Amycolatopsis sp. DG1A-15b; assembly: GCF_030285645.1. Classification (GTDB taxonomy): domain Bacteria; phylum Actinomycetota; class Actinomycetes; order Mycobacteriales; family Pseudonocardiaceae; genus Amycolatopsis. The sequence continues at coordinate 1,743,941 of NZ_CP127296.1, read as the reverse complement.
CTGGTCGCGTCCGGGAAACTGGGCGCTATCGACGACCAGCAAGCAGCCCGGGTGCTCGGTGTCTTCGGCCCCGGCACGGACGCCGACAAGACCTATCGCGCTGCCTTCCCGGACGCCACGGCCGAACAACTCTGGGAATGGGTCCAATCCGACTGGCTGTTTCGCATGCCTACGCTGCGGCTGGCGCAGGCCCACGCGAGCGGCGGTGGGCGAACCCACTTCTACGAGCTGACCTGGCCCGCGCCGGGCGCGGGTGGACTGCTCGGTGCGTGCCACGACCTGGACCAGCCGTTGGTGTTCGGCGATTTCGAGAGTGGATTTGCCCAGATGTTGTTGGGCGGCCCAACGCCTTCGGTTGAGACGGTGGAGCTGTCGGCGCGCATGCGCGCGGCCTGGATCTCCTACGCCATCACCGGCGACCCGGGCTGGCCCGCATTCGACACCGACCACCGCCTGACCCAAGTCTTCAACGCACGAACCACAGTCACGGCGTACCCCGAGGAAGGCTCAAGGCAACTCTGGGAGCGCCACGACTTGGCGCCGTTGCCACTGTTGCCGTGACCAGGCGGACGAGCCGCTTGGTTGGTCGCACTGGAACCAGAACGACCTGGCGCGCCGCCAGGCCGCGGTGTACCGCGCCACGCTGAAATACGGCTGGTCCTACACCCACCGTCCTGCCCGGCGACACGGCCCCGGTCATCCGAGGTGTGTCTCCGCACAATATGACGGCTGGCTACGCCGACCCGTGGCCGGTCTATGCCCTTCAGCGGAAGACGTCGTGGACCCCGGACGGGCCGCGCCAGGTCTACCGGCTCTTCGACGACCGGGCTGTGTACACCCTGGCCGAGAACGACCCCGGCGACGGCCCGGCCTACCTGGCGGCGATTCTCCCGGCCGTTCGGTGCTGAGTCCTTCGGGAAGGTGAGCAGAGCGACCGCGCCGAGGCGATCCGCTCGGGCCGGCCGACGACCGATGCCGACGAGCGCGGCGCGGCCTGTCGATTCCCTACTCCCGTCGGTGACCGGGCGACTCCGGGGCGTCTACCATTCGGGCCTAGCCGGCCACTTCAAGGAGGCACCATGCGGAACTCCCGCACCGTGACCACGGTCGCCGCCGCGCTGCTGCTCGCGGCGGTGGGCCTGGCCGCCGGCACGAGCGCCCAGGCGAACACGCCGCCGTCCGGTCACGGCCCGGTCGAGTACCGCGTCCACGACGCGCTGGCCAGAGCGCGGACGCTGGCCGCCGTCGGCCTCGACATCGTCAAGCGCCAGGGCGACGACCTGTTCGTCGTCGGCGACGAGACCACCGGGGCCGAACTGTCCCAGCTCGGCTTCGTCACCGAGGTGAGCAAGCGGTACCCCGCGGCCACCTGGGCCTCCCCGCGGCTGGCACCCGGCGCGGCACCGCAGGACGAGACCTACGACGGCGGTTACCACACGGTCAACGCGCACTACGCGAACATGGCCGCCGCCGCGGCCGCGCACCCCGATCTCGCCACGGTCGTCAACTACGGTCAGTCGTGGCTGAAGCAGCAGGGGCGCGGCGGCTACGACCTGAAGGCCATCTGCATCACGAAGAAGGCCGGCGGCGACTGCGCGCTGAACCCGAACTCGGCCAAACCGCGGTTCCTCCTGCAGGCGCAGATCCACGCGCGGGAGATCGCCACGGGCGAGCTCGCCTACAAGTACATCAACTACCTCGTCAGCGGTTACGGCACCGACAGCACGGTGACGAACCTGTTGAACACCACCGAAATGTGGGTCGTCCCGATCGTCAACCCGGACGGCGTCAACATCGTCCAGCAGGGTGGCAACAACCCGGTGCTGCACCGGAAGAACGCCGACTTCACCAGCGCGGACCTCGCGCGCTGCGGCGATTCGGCGGGCAGCCAGCCGGGCGTCGACAACAACCGGAACTTCGGCTACCACTGGCAGAGCAACACCAGCAAGTGCGACCAGACGACGTCCACGTCCACCGGTTCCGCCGATTCGGAGCCGGAGAACAAGGCGCTGGAACAACTCTGGACCCAGCTCTTCGGTGACCACCGCGCGGACGGCGCGTCCGACAAGCCCGACGCGACCGCTCGCGGCACGGCCCTGATGCTGCACAGCTACGCCGGCATCATCATCCTGCCCTGGGAGTACTCGAACACCGTCCACACTCCCAGCGACACCCAGTTCCGCGCGATGGGCAAGGCGATGTCGGCGTTCTCCGGCTACCCGTACGGCCAGGCCGGTGACCTCCTCTACAACGCTGCCGGCGGCTCGGACGACTACGCCTACGGCAAGCTCGGCATCGCGTCGTTCACCATCGAACTCGAGGGCCCCGGCGCGTGCGACGGCTTCACGCCGAGTTACTCGTGCGTGAACAGCACCTTCTGGCCGTACATGGTCAAGACGTTCAACTACCTCGCGGGCAAGGCTCCTTCGCCGTACAAGTGAGGGGTGTTCCCCTGGTCGCCGGGGTCCGGCCGGCGGGGTATCCGACCTCGTCGGGACAGCCGCAGGCCGAGGACCGCCCCCGCGGCCAGCGCGGCCAGGACGTAGGCGTTGCCGAGCAGCGCCTGCGGCAGGTTCCAGGTCAGTTCCCGGTGTGCTCCTTCGGGGACCCAGGTGAGGGTCCGGCCGGTGAAGACGGCCGCCACACCGGCCAGCGCGGCCCGGCGGCCGGCCAGGCAGGCGGCCAGGGGGACCACCCAGATCCAATGGTGCGTCCAGGAAAGCGGGCTGATCAGCAACGCGCACCCGGCCGAAACCAGGAGCGCCGCCCGTGCGTCGCCGCGGCGGTGGAAGTCGCGGACCAGCACTGCGGCCACCGCCAGGATCAGGGCCGTGCCCGCCGCGTACCAGCCGATCGACGGCATACCGGACCGGACGAGCAGCCCGTGCAGGGACTGGTCCAGCACCCAGTCGATCGAGCCGGCGTTGTGGTTGTCCACCACGGCTGACGTCCAGTACCTCAGCGAGTCGCGGGGCAGCACCACCGCTCCGAGTGCCGACGCACCGCAGAACACGGCCAGCGCACGCACGCCGTCGGCGCGCCGCCCGGTCAGGAACAGGTGCGGGACGAAGATCAGCGGCGTCAGCTTCACCGCGGCCGCCAGCCCCACCAGCACGCCGCCCCACCGCGGCCGCCGCGCCGGCAGCACGTCCGTCACCACGAGCGCCATCAGCACCGCGTTGATCTGCCCGAGCGACAGCAGCCGCCAGACCGGCTCCAGGACGGGCAGCAGGCAGAGCACGACCGGAGGCAGGCTGCCGGCGAAGCGGTGGACCACCGCCGCGAGGGCCGGCACCGAACCCATCGCCACGAACAGCCAGGCGATCTGCGGTGGAACCACCGCCAGCGGCACGAACAGCAGCGCCGCGAACGGCGGATAGGTGAACGGCAGCGCGGCCCGATCCGGTGGGGCGAGCGCGAGCAACGGGTCGTACAGCGGTTCGCCGTGCAGCAGAGCCAGGCCGCCTGCCCGGTACACCGCGCTGTCGGTGCCGAGGGGCAGTCCACGCGAGAGGTGGTGGATCGTGATCGCGATGAGTCCGGCGGCGATTCCACCGAACAGGACAGCGAGGCCGACTTTTCCTTTGCGCACACGGACAAGCTAGGAACGATCGAGGCCCGCGTCGTCGGCCTGCGGAGCCGTCTTGGACCGCTACCCCGGTAGCATCGGGCCGCGGGGTACCACCGGGGTATCACTCACCCGGCACGACCAGCCCGGCCTCGTACGCCAGCACCACCGCCTGCGCGCGGTCGCGCAGGCGCAGTTTGCCCAGCACGCGGCTGACGTGCGTCTTGGCCGTCTGCTCGGCGATCACCAGCCGGGTGGCGATGTCCGCATTGGACAGACCACGGGCGATGAGCCGCAGCACCTCGTTCTCCCGCGCGGTCAGTTCCCGCAGCCGGGCCGTGTCCTGGGTGCGCGGCAGCTGCGCGGCGAACCCTTCGATGACGCGGCGGGTGACGGCGGGCGCGAACAGCGCGTTCCCGGCGGCCACCATCCGCACCGCGACGACGAGGTCGTCCAGCGGCGAGTCCTTGAGCAGGAAGCCGCTGGCTCCCGCGCCGAGCGCGCCGTAGACGTACTCGTCCGCGTCGAACGTGGTCAGTACCAGCACCCGCGGCCGGCCGTCCGGCGCGCCGGCGAGGATCTGCCGGGTCGCGGCCAGCCCGTCCAGCTCCGGCATCCGGATGTCCATCAGCACCAGGTCCGGACGCAGCTCCCGGCAGGCGGTGACGGCCTCGGCTCCGGTGCGCGCTTCACCGGTCACCCGGATGTCCGGCTGGGCGTCGAGCACCGCGCGGAAGCTCTGGCGCACCATCGTCTGGTCATCGGCGATCACGACCGTGAGGGTCATCAGGTCTCCTTGCCGAGCGGAACGGTGAACGCCACCGTGAAGCCACCTTCGGGACGCGCACCGGTGGTCAACCTACCGCCGAGCGCCGCCGCGCGTTCGCGCATCCCGATCAGGCCGTGCTTCGCGCGCCCGGGCGCCTCGCCCGGGAACGCCGAGGGCGCGCCGGAGTCGCGCACCAAGATCGTTAGCTCGCCGGGCGTGACCTCGACCGCCACGGTGACGGCCGCTCCGGGCGCGTGCCGGACGGCGTTGCTGAGCGCCTCCTGCACGACCCGGTACGCCGACAGCGACACCCCGGCGGGCAGGCTCTCGAGCTCGCCGGTCAGGTCCAGCCGGATGTCGGTGCCCGCCGCTCGGACGCGCTCCACCAGCGACGCGATGCGTTCGGCACCCGGTTGCGGCTCGGTCTCCGGTAGCCCGGGGGCGGCACGCAGCGCGCCGAGCAGGCGGCGCATCTCGGTCATCCCGTCCCGCGCGGTGTCCTGAATGGACCGGAACTCCTCGCGCAGGTCGTCGGTCAGCTCCGGGAACCGGTAGCGCGCCGAGTCGGCGCGCACGGCGAGCATCGACATGTGGTGGGCGACCACGTCGTGGAGCTCGCGCGCGATCCGGGTGCGTTCTTCCAGTACGGCCTGGTGCGCGGCGACGGTCGCGAGGTCGTGTTCGGTGCCGCGCAGCCGGGCGACGAGGTGCCCGAACACGAGGGGCACCGCGAGCAGGACCGCGATGGGGACGAGTTCGTCGCGCACGTTCGCGGTCGGCGCGCTGAGCGTGACCGAAACCAGCCAGACACCTCCCAGCACTCTCGCCTGGCTCACGCGCCCGACCGCGGCCAGCACCGGCACCGCGGCCAGTGCGAAGCCGGGTGTCCAGGGCCAGCCGAAGCGCGCGTGGTGTCCGTAGAGGAGGTCCGCCGATGCCACCAGGACGATCAACAGCCGCCAGGCCCACAGCGGATCCAGGACCGTCAGCGCGACCGCGACCGCGGTCAGCGCCGCGGTCATCCAGAGCGTCCCCGTCCCGGCTCGAGCGTCGGGGACCACGGCCAGGCCGCCGGCCACCACCGCGACCAGGGCGAGCAGGACCAGCCCGGCGGCTCGCGGCCGGGCAGGCGGCCGCGAACCACGGACCAGTGTTCGCAACACCACGTCCGCCGCGGCCTTCGACGTCACCCGCACGGTCCCCACCTTCGCGACGCTACCGGCAGCGCCGCGGCGGTCGGCGAGCCCGCCCCCGTGGTGCCGAGCAGGTGCGGGATCTGCGCGAGCCGGTCGCCGCGGTCGGTGATGCCCTGGCCACTTATGACGGCGGCCAGGATGGTCCGCTGCTGCCAGCTGACAATGCCACCTTCCAGGGCTTCACGGCTGACCTCCGTCTCCGGCTGCTACCGGAGCGCTGCCTCGAACGAGGATTCAGCGCAGGTGTGCTGGTCGAGGGCCTTCTCGACGACCCGTCGCGACCCAAGCGCCCTCCTGCAGCGCGGTCAAGTAGGCACCCGGATTGGCTACGAGCATGCGTTGTACGCCCCGCGCTGAACCCGTCTGGCGACCATTCGGCGACAGCGGTCTGCGCCAATCACGCTGAAAGCAGCCCTCCGGGGAGCAGACCGAGCCCGCGACCTGCAGTGGTGCGTCTTTTGCCTGGTCAAGCCAGGTATTGCACTTCCCTGACACGAAAGAGGTCACTGGTTCAATCCCAGTATCGCGCACCACATGTTTTCGCAGGTCAGAAGCCCTGTCCCTCCCCGGAGGGGCGGGGCTTCAGTCGTCAGTCGGCGACGATCCGGCGATGGGGCCCGATCGCCCGCCGCGGCCGCAGGTGCGGGAACCAGGACACTAGTTTCGCCCGCTCCCCCGGATACAGGGACGCCAGCGACCGCAGCCAGCGCTCCTCCAGGACGTCCAGGATCTGGTTCACCATCGCCGGCGTCACGTGGTCGTACACGCGGGCGACGCCCTTCATCTTCTGGCCCAGCCGCGCCCGGCGCGCGACCTCCGGGATTCCGTCTTCGGTCAGCCACGTGCTGTGGGTGTGCCGGCCTTCGTGGAACGTGAAGGTCGGCAGGATCGGCGGGCGCCGCTCCCCCGCCCCAGCGTCGTCGAGCTCGACACCGTCCCACGCCGGCCGCCAGAACCGGATCCGGAAGTTCGACCGCCGCCACGGATGCCCCTCCGGCGTACACAGCACGAACGGCTCCCGGTGGCTGTCCATCAGCTCCTCATAGAGCACCGCAATGCCCGGCGGCAACGCCACGAACCTCGTACCCGCAGGCGTTTTCGTCCGGCTCTTCTTGGGCCGTGAGTTCCCGCGCCGTGTCGGCGGCCTCTGACGATTTTCTGCGTGATGATCATCACTCTTCCGGCCTCCTTTGTAGACCTTCCCACCCACCTCCTTCAGCGGCGTCCGGATCTCGATCCCCCGCCGCTCGGAGTCGTGCTCGTGCCGCTGCTGCCCGACAAGTTCACCCCATCGGGTGCCGGTATAGACATCCATCACGCACAGCACGAATCCCGACTTGCCTAGCCCCAGCTCGTAGCGCTTGGGCCGGGGTGGCCACCAGCCGCTCGGTACCGAACTCCCCGTTGGTCACCCGGACGCCGTTGCACGGATTCGCCGGGATCATCCGGGCCCGCACCGCACCGTTCAGGATCATCGAGAACAGCGCGAAGCCACCGCTCGATCTCAGCGACGATGCGGTGTTTCACCCCGACCGCGGCGTCCGGTGCACCCCGCCGGGGCAACTCCAGAAGCGCGCGCGGGGAATCCGGTCACTGCACCGTCAACTGCCAGTCCAGGACGAGGGCGATTTCGTGGGCAGCCGGGATCACCGTGAAGTCGAGCAGATCCGCCGCGGCCCCGATGTGCAGGAACACGCCGTCGCTGCCGGGAAACCAGATCATCTCGACCGACTCCCCCGCGGCGAACTCCACCGCCACGTCCCCGAGCCACCAGGAGTCGCTGTCGATCGCCGCCAGGAACGACGACAGCCCGTCGGCTTCGGGGTCGTCCTTGCCCAGGTACCTGGCCGTGCGCGAGCGGCCTTCGCCGGCCGCGGTGGCCACGAACCGCAGCAGCCGTCGCTTTTCCTCGGTGCCGGCGGCCTCCGGCCACTGCACCGCCAGCGATGCGAAGGTCGCGGGCACCCCGGTCCGGGTCACGAACTCGGGGGCCACGTCAGCGAACTCGCCGGGGTCGTCACGGAAGACGATCACTTCCGGCGGTCGCTCATATCTTCCTCCAGACCCGGAACACCCGCCTCGGCGTCCGGTTCCTGCCCGTGTGGATGTGCCATCGTCCCACATGCTCCGCCACCTTCTTGGAGTATCGCCTGTTCACGGCGTGCGGTGCGGGCAGGGCGATCCGGTGCTTCTTGTAGCCGATGGCGTACCCGCCGACTTTGGCCTTCCGGAAGATCTTGTTCGCGCGGCTCGCCGCGCTCGCCGACCGAGTCGTCGCGGTGAACCACCGCCCGGCCTTCGACCCACCGCGGCGAGACCGCTCGCGATCGAGCCGATCGGCCCCGGCACCAAGCGGTCGCGCAAGAAGTAGAGCAGTTCGCCACCCTCTGCGCCCGGTGCGTTCGACACGGCATCCGGCTGTGGCTTCCCGAAGCGAGCGGCCCGTCGACCTGGGCGGCGCCACCGACCACGGCGACGGTCAGCCTGCTTCGATCAGGGACGCGACCGGCGCACCGGTTGCCGTGCCGCCGGCACGCTCACCGATGACCGTCGATCCGCAACCCCAGGGGCCCTGCCGGAGATCGGCGCACCCCTTCGGACGCGGGCACCGCGTCGATCAGCTGCAGGAGGCGAGCAAGTCGGCCACCCGGGCGTCGCGGCTGCCCAGGGGCGCCAGGTGGAAGCGGTGCTCGATGGTGGCCATGATCGACGTGGTGTCGTGGGAGGTGTGGTCCACGCCGAACGGCCGGCGTAGCTGCGGCGAGATCAGCAGGGCGGGGATGCGGGTGCCGGGTCCCCACCGGTCGGCGACGGCGTGCCGGCCGGCCGGGGGTGCCACGTGGTCCCACTGGCCACCGAACTCGTCGTAGGTGACCACGATCAGCGTGTGCTCGGCGTCCGGGCCGTGCTCCACGGCCTTGATCAGGTCGACGAGGTGGCGGCTGCCGGCGTCCTCGCTGGCGTAGCCGGGGTGCTCGTTCTCCTCGCCGACCGGCTTGACGAAGCTCACCGGCTTGAGGCGACCCGCCTTGGCGGCGCTGATGAACTCGACCTCGTCCCGCAGGTGGGCGGCACGGGCCGCGGTGCCGGGCGCCAGGCTGGCGTAGTAGTTGAACGGCTGGTGGTGGTACTGGAAGGTGGCGTCGGGGCAGTTCGGGTAGACCGCGCCGGCCGCGGTGCGCGGGCTCGTGCAGGTTCCCGGGGTGGTGCCGTTGGTCCAGCCGGGACCGCCGACGTTGCCGTTGGCGTTGTCCCAGCCGCCGGAGTACCAGGCCCAGTCCACCTTCGCGGCCGACAGGCGGTCGCCGATGGTCGGCGTGGTCTGCGGCGGCAGCCGCCGCGAAACCGGGGTGCCCGGCTGGTACGGCTGATACGGCGGCTGGACGGTGTTGACCGCGTAGTCGCCGCACACCGTCCCGGCGGGCGGCGCCCCCACGCTCACGGGGACGACGCAGCTGCCGTCGGCGTTCGCGGCCTGGGTCAGCGCCCGGTCGGCCGTGCCGGGCGTCGCCGGGTGCAGCGGGGTGCCCGCGGGGAACCCGTCCGGCCCGACGACCGAGTGCAGGTCGTCGGCACCGCCGTCGCGCACCGCCCCGGGCCAGACCGGCGTGTTCGGGGTGATCAACCACTGGTGGTTGAGGAACGACCCGCCGAAAGCGCCCTGGAAGAAGTGATCGGCGACCACGTAGTCCGGCGCGTTGCGACCGTGCAGGTATTCGTAGATCGGCAGGCCGCGCGTGTCGTAGTGGCCCATGGTCAGCCCGACGGCGTCGCTGCCCGCGACATAGCGGTCCATCGCGCCGCCGTGGATCTGGTACTGCTCGTTGTAGAAGCGGTGGACCAGATCCCGGGTGCAGCCGCCGGGCAGCCCCTGCCCCTCGGGCACGCCGTTGGGCAGGAACACGCCCGGGGCCGGGCAGGTGGTGTCGGAAGGCTGGATGTACCGGTCGATCTCGAAAGGACGGTTGGTGAACGCCGAGCTGACCGGTGTCGTCCCGATCGTCCCGGTGCAGGTGACCGGCAGTGGCGGCGAAGTGAGGTTCACGTCGTTCTGCGGCAGGCACGGCAACGCCCGGCCGTCCGGCGCGACCTGGGTCTGCGGGTGGGCCCGCCGGAGCCCGTCGACGCCTTCCCAGCCGCCGAACAGGTTGTCGAAGCTGTGGTTCTCCTCGTAGATCACCACGATGTGGTCGATTCCCCGGCCGTGGGCACCGTGGTCGGGGTGTGCCGCGGCCGTGCCGGCGCTCGCCAGCAGGGCCGGCAACGCCGTGGCGACCACGGCGCCTCGCAGAACCGTCCAGGACCTCATCCCGCACCTCCAGGATCGACCGCTCTGCAGCTTCGTCCACCACAGCCCGACACACAAGGGCCGACCGCGGAATGCCCGCAACCCGCTCGGCAGTTCATGCCGAAGCTGAGCCACGGTGGGAAAGTCCTTCGCCTGCCACGGCGCCCGGCAGAGTACGCCGGGCCGGAGACGGCGTTCGCCCTGCGCGCGCTTGCGAACCCGGACCACTGCACGTTCCGCTCGTGAAACCGTTGCGGCGCCGGAAGATCGACACCCGGATCGCCGCGGCACCCAATGGCCGAGCGGGCGGCTGCCCGGTGCCGCCAGGCGGCACCGCGTCGCAAGGCACCCGGTCGGCTGCCGCCGGCGGTCTTCGAGGTTCGAACGGCTCGCGATACGCCGGCAGGACCGCCTCGGCGGAGTTCTCCATGAGTGCAGACATGCCGCCTGACGTGCGTGGATGTGGTTTCCGGCACTCACGCCGCCGCCCGCGCGCGGTTGACCACCGCCTCCTCCGGACGGTGGAGGCGATGCGGACCGTTGTGTTGACGTGCCGGACCGGGTCGCCGCGGGATTCTCGATCTGTCGGAAACGGATCGGGAAGGGACGGCGGCATGCCGGTCATCGAAGTCGAGCACCTCCACAAGCGGTACGGGGAAAAGGTCGCGGTCGACGACGTCTCGTTCGACGTCGAGCGCGGGGAGATCTTCGGCATCCTGGGCCCGAACGGCGCGGGCAAGACGACGACCGTGGAGTGCCTGGAAGGACTCCGGGTGCCCGACGGCGGAAGGCTGTCGGTGCTGGGGCTCGACCCGCGCCGCGACCGCGCCGAGCTGCGCCAGCGCGTCGGGGTCCAGCTCCAAGAGAGCCGGCTGCAGGACAAGCTGCGGGTCGGCGAGCTGCTCGACCTCTACGCCGCGTTCTACCGGACGCCGGCCGACCCCGGCGAGCTGCTGGCCACGCTCGGCTTGGCCGAGCACCGGAACACCGCGTACAAGAAGCTCTCCGGGGGTCAGCAGCAACGGTTGTCCATCGCGCTCGCGCTGGTCGGGAGCCCAGAGCTGGCGGTGCTCGACGAGCTCACCACCGGCCTCGACCCGCAGGCCCGCCGCGATACGTGGGACCTCGTCGAGACCGTACGCGCCCAAGGCGTGACGATCGTGCTGGTCACGCACTTCATGGAGGAAGCCGAACGGCTCTGCGACCGGATCGCCGTCATCGACGCCGGCCGGGTCGTCGCCGTCGACACGCCGGCCGGGCTGGTCGCCGGGGTGACCGACGAGCAGGTCGTGCGGTTCCGGCCGTCGGCGCCGCTGGATCCCCGCGTGCTCGAAGCGCTGCCGGAGGTCCGCCGCGTCGAGCGGCGCGGCGAGCAACTCGTCGTCAGCGGCCACGGCAACGTGCTCCACGCGGTGACCTCGCTGCTGGCCCGCCTGGGGGTGATCGCCGGGGAACTGCGCGTCGAGCAGGCCGGCCTCGACGACGCGTTCGCGGCCCTGACCGGCCACCGGCCGGAATGAAGGGGAGACCATGTCCGTCCTGACCAAGCTGACCACCGCCGAGGCGAAGGTGTTCCTCCGGGACCCGGGCGCGCCGGCCATCGTCGTCGGCATCCCGCTCGCGCTGCTGCTGGTGTTCGGGCTGCTGCCCGGTGTGAACGAGCCGGATCCCGAGTACGGCGGGCACAGCGTGCTGGCCACCTTGATCGCGCCGATGGCCATCACGATCCTGCTGGCCATGCTGGCGCTGACGCTGTTCCCGGCCGCGATGGGCACCTACCGCGAAAAAGGCCTGCTGAAGCGGCTTTCCGCGAGTCCTGTGTCGCCGAGCCTACTGCTCGCCGCGCAGCTGCTGGTGAACCTGGCCGCCGCCGTCGTCGTCGTCGCGCTGATCGCCGGGGTCGGCGGGTTCGCGCTCGGCATCCCGTTGCCGGGCAACCCGGGCGGCTTCCTGCTGTCGCTCGTGCTCGGGGCCGTCGCGCTGTTCTCCGTCGGCCTGCTGGTCGCTGCCCTTGCGCCGACCGGCCGCGCGGCCAGTGGCATCGGGAGCGCGTTGTTCTTCCCGATGCTGGCGCTGGGCGGGGTCTGGGTGCCGAAGGAGAAGCTGCCGGTCTTCCTGCAGCACGTCGCCGACGTCCTGCCGCTGGGAGGCACGCTCAACGCGCTGCGTGCCACCTGGGCCGGCGATGCCCCGGAGCTGCTCCAGCTCGGCGCGATGGCCGTCTTCGCCGTCGTCTGCTCGACGATCGCGGCGCGGGTGTTCCGGTGGGAGTGACGATCGCGCCCGCTCCGGCCCCGGTCCGGCCGGTCGCGCCGGTCGCCGGGGTCCCGGTGGCGATCGTGACCGGGCTGATGGCGATCCCGTTGCTGCTGACGGCGACCCGCTACGGCTACGCCGGCGACGAGCTGTACTTCCTGGCCGCCGGCCGGCACCTCGCCTGGGGATACGTCGACCAGCCTCCGCTGCTTCCGTTGCTGGCCAAGGCGATGGACGCGCTCGGGCACTCGCCGTTCGTGCTGCGGATCCCGGCGATGCTGGCCGCGCTCGCCGGAATCGCGCTCACCGCGCTGATCACTCGCGAACTGGGCGGCGGCGCGAAGGCCCAGACGCTCGCCGCGGCCACCTTCGGCGTGTCGGCGGAGCTCCTGGCGGGCGGGCACTACCTCGCGACGTCCACTGTGGACCCGTTGCTGTGGACACTGGTGCTGTGGCTGCTGGTCCGCTGGCTGCGCACCCGCGCCGACGGCCTGCTCGTCTGGGCCGGCGTGGTCACGGCGATCGCGCTGTACACGAAGTTCCTCATCGGCGGCTTCTGGCTCGCCGCCGGGGTCGCGGTCCTCGTGTGCGGACCGCGGGAACTGCTGCGCCGGCCCGGGTTGTGGCTCGGCGCCGCGATCGCCGCGGTGGCGCTGGTGCCGACGCTGCTCTGGCAGGCCACGCACGGCTGGCCGCAGCTGGGCATGGGCGCGGCGATCTCGGCGGAAGTCGACGGCACCTGGGGTGGCCGGGCGGCGTTCGTGCCGGGGGCGTTGCTCGTCGCCGGGCTCCCGGTCGGTGTCGTCTTGCTCAGCTACGGCCTGTGGCGGCTCTTGCGCAGCCGGGAACTCCGCTTCCTCGGCTGGACGGTGGTGCTGCTGACCGTGGTGTTCCTGGCGGTGAACGGCCGGTTCTACTACCTCGCCGGGATGTATCCGGTGTGCTTCGCGATGGCCGCGGTCGCGCTCGAACGCGGAGAGCCGGCGCGCTGGTGGCGGTGGATCGCGACCTGGCCGTGCTATGCGCTGTCCGCGTTGCTCGTCCTGCCCGTCGCGCTGCCGGTCTGGCCGCGGGCGTGGCTGATCGAGCACCCGTCACTGCCGTCCCCGGTGCTGGCCTTCACCGAGATCGGTTCGCCGGAGGCCGCTCTCTCGGTGGCCGGCGCGTTCGCGCAGCTGTCCGAGCGAGCTCGGACCGCTGTGGTGACCGAGACCTACTGGGAGGCCAGCGCGCTCGACCGCTACGGCCGCGACCTCGGCCTGCCGGAGCCGGCCAGCGGAAACCGCGGGTACGCGACGCTGGTCGTGCCGTCCGAGCAGCTGACCGACGTGCTGTTCGTGGGCGCCGACCCGCGGCCGCTGCTCGGGCATTTCGCCGGCTTGCGGCCGATCGGGAAGGTGGACACCGGTGCGGCGAAGCCGAGCTACTTCGACGGCGTGCCGTTGTGGCTCGCGAGCGGCCGGACCGAGCCGTGGTCCACGCTGTGGCCGAAGCTGGTGAACACCCACACGTGAGCTGCGTCCCCGGCGTCACCGTCCGCGCGGGACGCCGGGGTGAGCGGTCGGAGGTCCCTCGTCAGAGTTGAGAGGTGCCCCGTCCACGACGAGTTCGGCGTGGCGGCGATGAACCGCGCCACCACCTGATCGGCCGGCTCCGAGGGCAGCGCCCTTTCCAGATCCCTTCCACGGTGGCCGGCATCGCACGGAAGTGGCCGAAGGCGTTGCGTAGAACTGTTTTTCCGATAGGCCTTGACGATCACCCGGGTGAGGTCTGCAGGCACACCTCGGCGACTCCCGGCGGAGAGGGAGAAGCTCCGCGGAGTTTCGAGGACGTCCTCGGCCAGACCCCGACGCACTCAACCCTACGGCGCCGCGACCGCCATCGCGGTGATCACGTGGACGACACCGGCGACGGCCGGCCCCACGGTCATGCGTATCTCGCGCCGCCGAGCGCCGATGACGGCGTCCCCGGCCTGGACGGCCGCGGCGGTGATGAGCACCAGCGCGCTGACCGGCCCGGGTGCGACGAACGGCACCGCGCAGCCGAGAAGTCCCAGCGGCACCCCTCTGACCGAGTACATCCATGCGTAGAAGCGCTCGCCCCCGGTCGGTGTCTTCTCGTGGCTCAGGGCCGACGGCCGGACAGCCGCCACGATCGCGAACCCGGTGGACACCAGGGAGACGATGCCGTTGAGCGCGGCCAGCCAGATCATTCCCGCACTCATGTCACTGCTCGGTGATCTCGGGGTTCGGTTCGAGGGCGGGAGTGGACGCGGTCCAGCTGGCGAGGATGTCCATGGCTCGTCGTGAAGGTGATCCGGGTTCGGTGGTGTAGATGAACAGGGTGGTCTCCGGGTCGCCGGGGAGGGTGAGGGTTTCGTATTCGACGGTGAGGTCTCCGACGAGGTGGTGCCGGAGGCGTTTCGAGCCGTGGGTGCGCTGGTGGACGCGGTGTTGTTCCCACCATTGGTCGAATTCGGGGCTGTGTTCGCGCAGTTCGGTGACGAGGTCGGTGGTGGCGCGGTCGCCGGGGTTGCGGCCGACTTCGAACCGGAGGCTTTCGACGGCGGCGCGGGCTTGGTCGGGCCAGTCGAGGAAGAGGGCCCGGGCGCCGTCGCCGAGGAACATCCAGCGGGCGTAGTTGCGGTGGGTGACCGGGAGCTGGTCGAAGTCGGTGAAGAGGGCTTTGGCCATGCGGTTGGCGGCGAGGATGTCGGTGCGGCGGCCGAGGATGAGGGCGGGCTCGCCGTCGAGGGCGTCGAGGAGCTGGTAGAGGCCGGGGCGGACGCGCTGGACGTCGCGGGTCCGGCCGGGGGTGGGTGCCGAGGTCAGGCCGATGAGGTCGTTGAGGTGGGCGCGTCCGGCGTCGTCGAGGCCGAGGGCGCGGCCGATGGCTTCGACGACGGCGGCGGACGGAACGATGCGGCGGCCTTGTTCGAGGCGGGCGTAGTAGTCGGTGGACACGCCGGCGAGGCGGGCGACTTCTTCGCGGCGGAGGCCGGGCACGCGACGGACGCGTCCGTCGGGGGGCAGGCCGGCGCGGGTGGGGTCGATCTGGCTGCGCGCGCGCCGCAGGAAATCGGCGAGTTCCTGATTGTTCCTGTGCACGGGTTCGAGTATCCCCGAGCCGGCGCGGTCCTGGGTGGACCGGAGAGTCCTAGGTTCCCCTGACCGCGCCTCCACAGGGCGCGAGATGGGCCTCAAAACCGGCTGGCGGTGGGCGACTCTGGAAGCACGCCACCGAGGAACAGCCCGGCGGCGCATCCCCCGAAAATCGCGAGCAAAGGACGACCATGAGTTTCCCGACGGATCGACCCGCGACCTGGTTCGTGACCGGCACTTCCCGCGGCCTGGGCCTGGAGCTCGTCACGCAGCTGCTCCGGCGTGGCGACCAGGTCGCCGCGACGACCCGTTCCACGGAGCGGCTGCTGGCCGCCGTCGGTGACCGCGTCGACACCGCACGGCTGCTGCCGCTGACCGTCGACCTGCGTGACGACGAGCAGGTCCGGCAGGCTGTCCGCCGGGCCACGGAGCGTTTCGGCGGCCTCGACGTGGTCGTCAACAACGCCGGCTACGGCTACCTGGCCGCCGTGGAGGAGACGAGTGCCCGCGACGTCCGCGACATGCTCGACGTCCAGGTCGCCGGGGTGTGGAACGTCTTGCGGGCCACGCTGCCGCTCCTTCGCGAGCAGAAGAGCGGTCACGTGGTCAACGTGTCGTCGGTTCTCGGGCTGACCGCGGTTGCGGGCTGGGGCCTCTACTGCGCGGGCAAGTTCGCGCTCGAGGGGCTCACCGAAGCGCTGGCCCAGGAGATGGCCGGCTTCGACGTGAAGGTCACCATCGTCGAGCCCGGCTACTTCCGCACCGATTTCCTCACCACCGGCTCGCTCGCGCTGCCCGCCTCGACGACGGATGCGTACCCGGATCTGCGTGAGATGACCGAGAACCACCTGAAGCTCTCACGCAGCCAGCTGGGCGACCCGGTCAAGGGCGCGGAGGCGATCATCCGCCAGGTCGTCAGCGGCGAGGGCCCGCTGCGCCGGCTGCTCGGCTCCGACGCCCACGCCTACGCCACCGCGAAGGTCGACGCCCTGCGCGCGAACCTCGAGGTCACCGCGCAGACCGCCGGTGCCACCGACTTCGCCGACGCCTGAGAATTCGCCGATCCGTCAGAGAAAGGAACAATCGTGCGCAAGATCCTGATCGTCATGTCCGCCGCGAGCATCTGGGAGCGCACCGACGGCTCGGAATACCCGACCGGGTACTGGGCCGAAGAGGTCGCTGCGCCGCACGAGAAGTTCGTGCAGGCCGGATTCACGGTCGACTTCGCTTCCCCGGGCGGGGTTCTGCAGCCGCTCGACGCCCACAGCGCCGACCCGGAGATCGCCGGCCCGGACTGCGCGCACTACGTGGCGCACGCCGCGCGGGCGCTGAGTGAGTTCGGTCCGCTGCTCAAGCTGGACGAGATCGACATCGACGACTACGCCGCCGTCGTCATCCCCGGCGGGCACGGTCCGGTGGTCGACCTCTACCAGGACCGTGACCTCGGCCGCCTGCTCACCGAGGCGGACGCGGCCGGGAAGATCATCGGGGCCGTTTGCCACGGCCCGGCCGGCCTTCTGTCCGCTGTGGACGAAGACGGCAAGTGGCTGTTCGCGGGCCGGGAGATGACGGCCTTCACCGACGAGGAGGAGCAGAGCTTCGGCACCGCGGAAGGCGCTCCGTGGCTGCTGGCCGGCACGCTGCGCCAGAAGGGCGCGAAGCACTCCGGTGGACCGGCGTACCAAGCGCACAACGTGCAGGACCGGAACCTCTTCACCGGCCAGAACCCGGCCTCCAGCGCCCCCATGGCCGAGGCCATGATCGCCGCCCTCGCATAGGAAGGAGCGTGGAACCCGTGGTCACCTTCCTGCCTCGACCCGATGCCGTCGGACGTGTCGAGAAGGGCTTGTTCATCGGCGGTCGATGGCGATCAGCGTCCGGCGGAATCCGCTTCCCGGTGGAGGATCCGGCCACCGGGCGGACACTGTGCGAAGTGTCGGACGCGGCCCCGGAGGATGCACTGGCCGCCCTTGACGCGGCCAGCGCCGCCCAGGCGAAGTGGGCTGCGGTACCCCCGCGCCGGCGGGGCGAGATCCTTCGGCGGGCCCACGATCTGCTGATCGAGCGCATCGACGAGTTCGCGTTGCTGATCACCCTGGAGATGGGCAAGTCACTGGCCGAGTCCCGGGCGGAGGTCGAGTACGGCGCGCACTACCTGCACTGGTTCGGTGAGGAAGCCGTCCGGATCGACGGGAGCTGGAAGGTCAGCGAGGACGGCACCGCCCGGGTGCTGGTCACCCGGCAGCCGGTCGGGCCCTGCCTGCTGATCACACCGTGGAACGCGCCGCTGGCCATGCCGGCCCGCAAGATCGGCCCGGCCGTGGCGGCCGGCTGCACCATGGTGGTCAAACCCGCGCCGCAGACACCCCTGACGACGGCTGCGCTGGCGGGGCTCCTGACCGAAGCCGGCCTGCCCGGTGGGGTGCTCAACATCGTTCCCACCACCCGGGCCGCCGCGATCACCGAGCGGCTCCTCCCGGACGGGCGGCTGCGCAAGCTGTCGTTCACCGGCTCCACGCCCGTCGGCCGCACGTTGCTGTCCCAGGCCGCCGGCACCGTCCTGCGGACCTCGATGGAGCTGGGAGGCAATGCTCCGTTCATCGTCTGCCGCGACGCCGACATCGACGCCGCGGTCGAGGGTGCGATGACCGCCAAGCTCCGGAACGTCGGTGAGGCCTGTATCGCCGCCAATCGCTTCCACGTCCACGCCGACGTCGTCGACGAGTTCAGCGAAAAGCTCGTCGCGCGCATGAGCACCATCACCGTCGGACCGGGCACGGACCCCGCCACCGACCTCGGGCCGATGATCGACGCGCGCCAGCGGCGCCGGGTCGCGGACCTGGTCGACGAAACCGTCGGCGCGGGCGCCCGGGTGCGCACCGGCGCCCGGGTTCCCGAGGGAGCGGGCTACTTCTACCCGCCGACCGTGCTCACCGACGTCCCCGCCGGCACTCGGATCACCCGCGAGGAGATCTTCGGCCCGGTCGCGGCCATCCGGACGTTCACCACCGAAGCCGAAGTCCTGCACGACGCCAACAACACCGAGTTCGGTCTCGTGAGCTACCTCTACACCCGGGATCTGGGCCAGGCGCTCCGGATGAGCGAGCAGCTCGAGACGGGCATGGTGGGTCTCAACCGCGGTTACGTGTCCGACCCCAGCGCGCCCTTCGGGGGCATGAAGCAGTCCGGCATCGGCCGGGAAGGTGGCAACACCGGGATCGACGAATACCTGGAGCAGAAGTACTTGGCCATCCACATGGATACTCCCCGCCGCGGAGAGGCCGGGCGATGACCGGCAGCACCGTCTTCGACTCGTTCTTGTTCCGGGACTTGTTCGGGACAGCCGAGATGCGGGCGATCTTCTCCGACCGGTCCTATGTGGGCCACGTCGTTCGCGTCGAAGTCGCCTTGGCGCAGGCCGAAGCGCGGGTCGGTGTCATACCGCGCCACAGTGCGGACGTGATCGCGGCCTCGTGCGACCCGGCGCGGCTCGACCGTGATCGGCTTCGCCGCGACACGGAGAGGGTCGGCTACCCGATCCTGCCCATCGTCGGGCAACTCGCCGAGCAGTGTGGTGACGCCGGCGGCTATCTGCATTGGGGAGCCACCACCCAGGACATCATGGACACGGCGACGGTTCTCCAGTGCGCCGAGGGCTTGGCTCTGATCTCGGACGCGCTCGATCGGCTGCGCGCGCACTTGCGACGGCTGGCCGCGGCGCACATCGACACGGTCACCGCCGGCCGGACTCACCTCCAGCACGCCCTTCCCGTCACCTTCGGCTACCGGGTGGCCGTCTGGTTGTCCGCCCTGGACCGGCACGCCGATCGGCTGACCGCGGTACGGGAGCGGGACCTGTTGGTGCAGTTCGGAGGAGCCGCCGGAACCCTGGCTTCTCTCGGCCCGGGCCCGGCCGGCCTTCGGGTCCGGGCCGAACTGGCCGCGGAACTCGGCCTTCGCAACCCCGAGATCACGTGGCACGTCGCGCGGGACGGCCTTGCCGAGATCGTCGGCCTGCTCGCCGCGATCGGTGCTTCGGTCGGCAAGATCGGCACCGATGTCGCGTTGATGTGCTCGACGGAGTTCGGCGAACTCGCCGAACCTTTCGTGCCAGGCCGGGGGGCCAGCTCCACCATGCCCCAGAAACGCAACCCCATCTCCAGCGAGCTCATGGTGGCGGCGGCGAAGCTGCTTCGTGACAAGTCCTCCGCCATGCTCGACGCGATGATGCAGGACTTCGAGCGCGCCACCGGTCCGTGGCACGTCGAATGGGCCGTGATCGCTGAGGCATTCCTGCTGCTCGCCTCCTCGCTTTCCCAGGCCGAGCAGGCGATGGCCGGCCTGCAGGTCGATGCGGAGCGAATGCGGGCCAACCTGGGCTTGACCGGCGGGCTCATCGCCGCCGAAGCCGTGATGATGGCGCTCGCACCCGAAATCGGCCGTCAGCACGCTCACGAACTCGTCTACGCGGCCTGCAGCCGAGTACGGGACACCGGCACCGAGCTGGCCGTCGAGCTGCGGAAGGACCCGCATGTCGCGGCGATCCTCGGGGACGACCGGATCGACGCGCTCTGCCACCCCGCCGGTTACCTGGGAAGCGCGCAGGACATGGTCCGCAGCGCAGTGGGGGTTGCCGTGGAACGAACCGACGCGGAGGACCGAGACGGCGTTCGCCGGTTCAAGAGGTGCGAAGAGGCACGCCCCCGCCTTGCCCGTCATCCTCCGATCGGAGGATGACGGGGTCCACCGCGTCCGCGGTGATCCCGGCCCTCGTGGTCGATCCGGCACGCCCCGGCGGGCGGCAGGCTTTGCTTCCACCGGGAAAGGACGTGCGATCATTGCCGGACACCATGCTGGGAGCGGGTCGTGAGTGTCGAGGCCGAGTTGCGCGAGGAGTTCGACCGCTGGGAGCGCAAGGAGACCGCGGTCCTGAAGGTGCTCCCGTACCCGCTGCTGGCGGTCAGCGTCGTGATGACCCTGCTGCTGCAGCCGCTCTGGAACGGGGAGGAGCACCTTCCCGAGGTGCTCGGGCTCTCGGTCCTGCTCACCGCGTGGGTCATGTGGTTCCACACGTTCCACCCGGAGTCGCACCGCAACGGCCCGCTGATGGGTCTGTACTACACGGGGCTCGTGGCGTTGACCGGCTGCCTGGTGCTGCTCACACCCTGGTTCGGCTTCTTCGCCTTCGTCGGCTACGTGCACGCCTTCCAGTACCTGAAGGGCCGGTGGCGGTACGCCGGCGTGGTCGCCACGTCCGCGGTC
Organism: Amycolatopsis sp. DG1A-15b; assembly: GCF_030285645.1. GTDB lineage: Bacteria > Actinomycetota > Actinomycetes > Mycobacteriales > Pseudonocardiaceae > Amycolatopsis. The sequence continues at coordinate 1,723,501 of NZ_CP127296.1, read as the reverse complement.
TCGGCGATCTCCTACGTGGGCGGGGCCGCCAACATCACGGCCGGCGAGTGGTGGAAGTGGCCCGCCGTCAGCGCGCTCACCACGGTGATGGCCACGGTGGCCTTCCACGCCGATGTGATGTCCGACCGGCGCAACCACCGGCAGAAGCGGGCGCTGGTCGAGCTGCACAAGGCCAACGTCGAACTGGAGACCGCACTGGCGGAGAACGCGGGCCTGCACGCTCAGCTGCTGGCGCAGGCCCGCGAGGCCGGCGTGCTCGAAGAGCGGCAGCGGATGGCGCGGGAGATCCACGACACCCTGGCGCAAGGGCTGGCCGGCATCCTCACCCAGCTCCAGGCCGCCGAGCAGGCGTCGCACGTGCCGGCGGTGTCGCGCCGTCACGTGGGGAACGCGATGGACCTGGCTCGTGAGAGCCTCATCGAGGCCCGCCGGACGGTGCACGCGGTGGGACCGTCCGCGCTGGCGGAAGCCCGCCTCCCGGACGCGATCGGCGACGTGGCCGAGCGCTGGTCGAAGGTGAACCGCGTCGAAGCGGTGCTGACCACGACCGGCGACGTCCGGCCGATGCACACCGACGTCGAGGTGACCCTGCTGCGGACCGCGCAGGAGGCGCTCGCCAACGTCGCCAAGCACGCACGAGCCGGTCGGGTTTCCCTGACCCTGTCGTACATGGAGGACCTGGTGACGCTCGACGTGCTGGACGACGGAGTGGGCTTCCGCCCCGACGCCGAGCGTGCCGACAGCTCCGCGGACGGAGGCTACGGGCTCGCCGGCATGCGGCGGCGGGTGCAGCTCCTCGCCGGGCGGCTGGACATCGAGTCCGAGCCGGGCGGGGGCACCGCGATCACCGTGACGGTGCCGGCGATCCCCGCCGGGAGCGAGAGGTGATCTCACTGCTGATCGTCGACGACCACCCGGTGGTGCGCGACGGGCTGCGCGGCATGTTCGGCGCCGATCCGCGCTTCGAGGTGGTCGGCGAAGCCGGCGACGGTGCGGAAGCGGTCTCGGCCGCGGAGCACCTCCGCCCCGACGTGATCCTCATGGACCTGCGGATGCCCGGGACCGACGGGGTCGCCGCCATCAAGGAGCTGGCGAAGCGCGGGGTGCCGTCACGGGTGCTGGTGCTCACCACGTACGACACCGACAGCCACGTGCTGCCGGCCATCGAAGCCGGCGCCACCGGCTACTTGCTCAAGGAGGCGCCGAGGGCGGAGCTCGTCCGCGCGGTGGAGGCTGCCGCACGCGGACAGGCGGTGCTTTCTCCCACCGTCGCGACGAGGCTCCTGGGCCAGGTGCGCAAACCCGCCCCGGCCCTGCTGTCCCGGCGCGAGCTGGAAGTGCTGGAGCTGATCGCCCAAGGCTCGACGAACCGCGAGGCGGCGAAGCGGCTCTACATCAGCGAGACAACGGTCAAGACGCACCTGCTGCACGTCTACGCAAAGCTGGGCGTCAACGACCGGGCAGCCGCCGTGGCCGCCGCGTTCTCCCTGGGCTACCTGGCGCCTCGGGACTGACGGCCGATCGGCTCACGGCACCGTCGGCGAGCCGAGCACCTGCGCACTGGCTTCACGTTCCGGTTCGGGGGTGAAGGGGTGCGCCGCGACAGCGTTGCGCACGTCCTCGTAGACCAGGTCGATGTTGATCATCGCTCCGGTCGGGTAGCGTGACAAGCCGATGGTGGGAAGTCGGCGGCGATCAGGCGGACCTGTCCGCTGGCCGAGTGACCGGTCAGGACGAAGTGCGGGGTGCCGCCGGTGCCGACGAATCCGGTCTTGTCCCGCACGCGCGAAGCCCGCCCCCTCTTGGTGGCGAGGCCGCCGACGTCCACGGTGGCGTCTACGGGGAGTCGCAACCTGACCTGTGTGCTGCCACCGTGCAGTTCGATGCGGACCTGGCGGTGCTCGATCCGGGCGGCGCCGAAGTCGAGGTCGAGCGTGCGGGTGCGGGGCCGCAAGACAAGCGTTTCCGGTACCCGCCACCCGCCTCGGCGCACAATGCGGCCGCCGTTCTCCCACAGCTCCACCCGATCGTCCTGCCAAGAGGCGGCGGGATCGTCGGGATGGAACAGCCCGGGCAGGTCGAGGAGCAGAACGTTCAGGTCACCGCGGGTACGTGCCGCCAACGCCCGATCGGTCCTGGTGGTGAACTCCGCGAGGTCGATCAGGCCGCGGCCGATCGCGGTCGTCAGCTGGGCCACGACGTGCTCACGCTCCGCGTCAGACACCCGCAGCCGCGCATCACCATCCGTCCTTTCAGGCATGCGCCCGAGCGTAAGACGCGACACAGAACCCCACATCGGGGAAATCCCCGGATCGCCCTGATCATCTTCGTGCCTTGCCGGGAGATTCGCGTCACCGCCCCATTCACGGCACGGTCAGGGGCGGCCGGTCACCTCCACGGCGGTGAATTCGCGAGCGGGGCGGGAGGCGACTTCGACACGTCGCGCCCGCGGTCGCTGGTGATGCCGGCAATAGCCACGATCGCACCCCGTTTACCACGCTTGTACTCAAAATTCGGTTGCCGAAGGCGATACCCGGTTCGTGGTGATCACGGCTCGAACGCCTCCCCATCGGGGCTGGCGACGGCCACGGTGTACCCGTCGGGGTCCTGGAGCCAGATTTCCCGGTGCCCCGGACCGTTTCCCTCGCCTTCGGGCGGGTTCCGGTGGGGCGCTCGCAGGACGGGTGCGCCGAGCTGCCGCGCGCGGGCGACGGCACCGTCGAAGTCGGTGACGTCGCCGAACCACAGCAGGACGCCGTTGCCCACCTCGCGGTCCGGGTCACCGATGAGGCCGTGATGGTGTTCGACCTCGCGCTGATGCAGCTGAAGCACAAGGACCCCGTCGGAGAGCAGCCGTTCGTAGTGCGGGCCGCCGTGGTCGCTGCGCAAGCCGAGGAGCTGCTGGTACCAACGGCTGGACGCTTCGACGTCGCGGACCGCGATCATGGTCTGCGACCGGGCGCGGCGGGCCGGCACCACCACGCCGATCCGGTTGCCCGCCGGGTCGTCGATCTCGGCGAGCCAGCGTTCGCCGTTGTCCGGCTTCGGCCGGCTCCGCACGGTGCCGCCGCCATCGGCCACCCGCGCCAAAGTCGGGTAGAGATCGTCGGCGCAGATCCACAACACCGGTCCGCCCGCGCCGGCCACCGGCAGGTCGGTGGTCCACTGGCCGATCATGCCCGGCGCTTCGAAGCCGCCGGAGACAGGATCGGCCGACCACCCGAAGACCGATGCGTAGAAGGCCGCGGAGGCGGCGATGTCCGCGGCGGGCAGTTGCACGTACCCGAGCCGACCGTGCGACGAAAACGCGGAATGGTTCTGTCCGCTCATGTCGAGAGCCTCCTTGCCATCACAGGGAATCTGACGTCGTGCTGCCGCCGGTCAGGAGCCGAACAAGCGAGTGGGCGAACCAGCGTTGGTAGTGTGAGCGCGTCCACTGACGACGACGGGTGAGCCGATCGAACACCGCGGGATCCATCAGGATCCACACCGTGTCGACGGCCTCCTGCCTGGTGAAACCGCCACTCACCGCCCCCAGGCTGGCCAGCTGGTCGACGATCCAGGCGGCCGTGGCAACCCGCTGAGCGGTCATCTGCTCGGCAAGCCCGGCCAGTTCGGGGGTGGTGGCCGCCGCCTCGAAGACCGCCAGAACGAGCCCCGCCGACCGTTCCTGGGCGGAGCCGAGCACATCGGACACGACGTCGAGAAATTCACCGACCGTCGCCGCGGACACCGCGGCGTCGGTCCAGCCCCGCTCCAGGACGGGCACGGGTTCGTCGTCGCCGGCGATGGCGACGTCGATCGCCGCCTTGAGCACCTGCGCCTTGGTGCCGAACGCCAGCTCCACGGTCGGCACGGACACCCCCGCCCGGCCGGCGATCGCCCGCATCGTGGCGCCCGCGAACCCGCGTTCGAGGAACACCGCCGTCGCCGCTTCGACCACACGTCGCCGCGTGGTCCGCGCCTGCGCCTCCCGTCGGCTCGACCGATATGCGCGCGGCGAGTCAGTGCCCATCGACGCAGTATTCGCTAGGGCCAACCCCTAGTCAATGCCCGTCAACCGCCACGAACCGGACCACGCCTTCGACGACGCCCGAACTCCGCGTCGCTGAGGTCAAAGGCCAAGAAGGTCAAGCTCGGCCGGCTCGTCCACGAGGGGCGCTTGCATCAGGCTCAACTCGCGACATCCCCCGTCGAGCGCTCACCCGACCGCAACACCGGCTCGACAGCGGGCACGGGCGGTGCGCAGACCGCTCCCGCGGCGGCCGCGTCCGGCTGCTTCGACCCGCCCACGCCGCTGACCGTCGAGGAGCGGCGCCTGATGCTTCCTTGCCGACCGGTGGCCAGGCCGTCGGGCCCGAACTCGTGCGGCTGGCGGGGCTCGACCCGCTCGTCGCTGACGTGAAGCACGACCCCTGCGCGGCACGCACCCCGCGCCGGGCCGAACGCGTCGTCGCGCAGGCCGGCGACCGGCTGTGACGGACGGCCGTCGACCGCGCGCAGGGTCACCGCCCGGCACTCCGCCGGCCGTCACACTGACCGGCGGGCGCCTGCTCCGAGCCCGATGATCGCCCGGCACGGCGTCGAACATGGTTCCGGCCTGGGCAAGATCCGCTGGCCAGTCGAACGCACCTTCGCCTGGCTCAAGTTTCCGCAGGCTGCGCACCCGCACCGAACGCCGAGCTGACATCCACCACGCCATCCTCAGCATCGCTCGCGCGATCCTCTGCCTACGCATCTCTTAGGACAGAAACCCGCAGATCAGCAACCCGAATACGAGCAGGTCCGGGCCGCGCGCCAGCTGCCGCACCAGGCCTGTCGGGATGAGGACGCCCTCGTACAGCGTAAGGTTCATCGCGCTGAAATCAACTGGGCCGCGGGTCACAGAGCGAACCACGGCGTACGCGGCCACCAGCACCGCGACCAGCGACGCGAGCGACACCGGCACGCCCAGCAGAACCACCGCCGAAGTCCAGAAGACCGCGAGAACCACCAAGACCGACGCCGTCGTCAACCGCAGCCGGGGTTCGGACGTCGTCAGCCACCGGCGCAGCGCCGGCACGCGGTGCAGCTGCGCGATCGGCGCCGCGAAGGGCAGCAGGGCCAGGTAGCCGCCGAGTCCGAGCAGCCATACGGACGACAGCGCGGGAAACGTCGCGTGCACGGCGGTCACAGCGAGGGCTAGGAACACCGGCAACCCCAGCGCATGGCGGCGCGCAAGGGTCCCCACCACGACATAACGCAACGCCGGGTAACGGCCCGACAGGCGGACCCGCGGGACAGGCCGGCCGGCGGGCAGCAGGGCCCAGACGTCGAGGAACGCCGTGGCGGTGCGCTCAGCCATCCGCTCGCCAAAAGCCCGGACCAGCTCCGGCCGTGACACCGTCACAGCGGCAGACGGTGCAAAAGCCACCACCAGCGCGGCAACAAGAGCCACCACCGCGAAAATCCACAGTGGCCCGATCGGGAACGCCCCGAGCACCGCCGGCACGAGGGGGAGCACGGCCTCACCGCGCATTGCCGGCCGCCGAGCCATCACGAGCGCCAGGGCCGCGACGGCGAGATACAGGAAAACCGCCTGACCCGACGGAAACCCGATGAGCACCCCGGCGACCACGAAAAAGTACCCCACCGCGGCGAACCGCACGGCCCAGCCGCCCAACAGCCGCCGCGTCAGCACCCGTGGGCGGCAGCCGTCGAAGTCCGCCCAGGTCAGCGTGGCCGGGTCGGCGCGCAGGTGCCCCCGTCGCAGCGTCGCGCGCCACGCCAGGGCCAGCCCGGCGCACAGCACGGCCACGCTGCCGGACGGCCCCACCGGCGCGTCGCCGATGAGCTGCGAACGCACCAAAGCCGTGTTGTACACCGGCGACAGGACCACGCCCGCGACGATGAACCAGCAGAGCATCAGATCAGGGCGCTTCACGACCCGACGCCCCGGCATGCTTCCCCCACAAAGGGTGACGATACTCAGCTCGGCAGCTCGTCCGGATACGGCCTTTGCCCGAAGCTGGAACAGCTTCCGCGTACCCACCCCGAGCCGCCATCGGCTCCTCGTGGTGACAGTGATGATGAAGTCAAGGTCACCCTGGACATCGACGTCTCGGCGGTCAAGCGCTCGGGCTGACGCCGACCCGGTCCAGGTAGTCCCGCACGGCAGTCCTGCTCGCGCCGGGTGCGCGCAGCGCGAGGTAGCCATCAGGCCGCACCAGGACGAGGGTCTCCCCGGTGACGCCGTACGCGGTTCGCGCGTGCCCCTCGACGTCCACCAGATCGGCACCGCTGCCCGGCGTGCCGACCGACACCGGCTTGATGAGTCCACTGTGGGCGGTGCCGACGTCCTGCAGTGGACCGGCGCAGGACTCGCCGAAGCCGAGCAGGGTGAAATGCGGGCCGCGGAAGGCGTCGAACAGCCGCCGTGGCGTGCCGGAGCTGTCCACGCAGGGCGCGTCGGGCGCACGATCACCGGCGCGCGGTCCATTCCCGGCGTCGCCGCCGACGGACAGCGAGCTGGCCGGGTAGCCGAGCCCGAGCTGCTGGCCGTCCGGAGGCGCGCCGTCCGCGATGTCCGTGCTGCCACCGTTGACGAACCGCTCCGCGACCCTGCGCAGCCCCTCGGCACTCACGCCGAGCGTCCACGAGGCGACCGGGAGCCGCTCCTCCTCGTAGCTGTCCAGCAGCGACTGCCGCGCGCCGGAACACACCATGGCGAGCTTCCAGCCGAGGTTGTACGCGTCCTGGATGCCGGTGTTCATGCCGAGGCCGCCGGCCGGCGGATGCACGTGCGCCGCGTCGCCGGCCAGCAGCACCCGGCCCACCCTGAACCGGTCGGCCATCCGCACGTTCACCCGGTACGTGGACAGCCAGCTTGCCTTCGAGAGCCGGATGCCGTGCCCGCCGGCGAGATCGTCCACGATCCGCCGGAAGTACGGCAGCGAGGGTTCGGGGAGGCTGCCCTCCGCGCCGAAGTCGCTGAACGGCACGGCCTGCAGTTGCCACGACCGCTCGTGGCGGAACGGGCACAGGGCCAGGAACCCGCGCCGGCGGACGGTCCACTGGTACCAGGCGTCCGGTTCGAGCCCGTCGAGCTCGACGTCCCCGAGCAGCATGGCCTGCTCCCCGTTCTCGCCCTCGAAGCGCACGCCGAGTGCCTTGCGCACGGTGCTGCGGCCGCCGTCGCAGCCGACCAGGTAGCGCGCAGCCACCCGCTCGCCGGTATCCAGCACCGCATGCACACCGTTCGCGGACTGGCTGAACTCGGCGAGGCCTGCGGCCAGTTCCACCCGCACGCCGTCCTCCGCGAGCCGGGCGCGCAGGATCCGCTCGATCCGCCACTGCGGGATCAGCAGCCCGCCGTCGTAGGGCCGATCCGGTGTGGATGTCCGCTGGGCGTGCGGGTCGGCCTCGGCAACCAGGTCGCCGTCGAGGTACCGCCGGTGTGGCAGGTGCCGGAACCCGTAGTGCAGCACCTCGTCGGCGACACCGAGGTCGTCCAGCACCTCCTGGGTGCGTGCGGTGAGCCCCTTGCCGCGCGAACCGGGGAAGTGCTCGCCGGCTCGGTCGACGATGCGCACGTCGACGCCCCGGCGGGCCAGCTCGATGGCCAGCGTGAGCCCGGTGGGTCCGGCGCCCGCGATCAGGACGTCGGTCACCGGTCCCCCTCCTGGCGCACTGCCGGCGCCGTACCAGGCGCGTCGTTGCCGAGGTTCTGCCGCACCGAGTCGAAGATCCGCCGCCCCTGGCTGACCAAGCCGGCGGTGAGATCGCCGAGCCCGTCGGTGCCGTTGAGCACGGTGACGCTCGCGCCGGACAGGCCCCGCGCGGCCTGCTGCACGATCTGCGGGAGCTGGTCGATCAGCTGCTGGTCCAGCGCGACCCGGTTGTGCGAGGCGGCGCCCTCGGCCGGAATGGTGGTGCGTTCGGCCTCCACATCGGCCGGCTTGACCACCTCGGAGACCAGCTCCTGCAGCGGGAATGACATCACCTCGTGGAAATCGACCGGCGGGGTCTGTGCGGCGAGCGCCTGCGAGTGGCGGGAGGCACCCGCCGCGCTCGTGGTCCACGACAGACGCGAGTCAGCGATCAGCGCCCGCACCTCGGCGTGGCCGCTGACCGACCAGGCCGGATCCCCCGCCGGGGTCCGCACCGCCCTGACCGGCGCCGATGTGGCATGCATGCTCGCCATCACACCCTCCCTGATCCCGTGCGGTCACTGAGGCGATCGGCGGTGACGCTAGCCGGTTTCCGGGCGGGGTGTCCTCGTGCTGGAGGTGGAGATCGGGGTGGATATCTGCCGGAGAAATCTCCACCGCGGTTTCCTACCGCGAACCGACGACACACCCGGGCGCTGTTCGTAGCGTCCTCATCAACGGTTATGCCGACGCGATAGTGACCATCGAAGGAGCACCACCCATGTTGATCGGATCCTTGCTGGCCGCCACTGGCCTGTTGTCCGGTGTGCCAATCGCGGTGTGGCTGACCGTGGCTGTCCTCGCCGTGGTGGGCGTGATGGCCTTCAAGATTCGGCGGCGCCGACGGCGTTGACCACCGCTATCGGTCTCCCCCTGGTCGTTGCGCTACGGCAGATGCAGAAAAGGAGCGACGGCGGTGGTGATAACGGGGCAATGGGTGCCACGGCGATGGTGGCCGGTGCGGCTGGGTGTAAGCCTGGCCGGACTCGGCGGCATCGTCTACGGCATCGACGCCCGCACACCGGGATTGGGTCTTCACGGTCAGGCACTGGCCGTGCTGATCTGCGTCGTGGTCGCATGCCTGGGCTGGCTGGTCAGGACCGTCACCGTATATCTCGACAATCGGCACCGCACCCTCACCGCGACCGCCGCCGGCGGGGCGCTGGTCACCGCAGGTGGCCTGCTCATGAGCATCGCCCCCATGCCCCCGGCGCTGGCCCTGGCCGGTATGGGGGCGTTCACCGCAGCCGTGGAGCTGACACCCGCACTGGCCACGACCCTGACCGCCGCCGGCGTCCTCGTCGCGGCCGTCGGCACCGCGACGATCAACCACCAGTGGGTGGCCTTCGCCGGCTACTCCGGCGGACTCGTGGCGATCACCCTCGCGGGATTCAACCGCCGCCAGTACAAACAACGCCTCGTCCAGGCCGAGCAACTGCTCACCCAAACCCGCATCGCCACCGCCGCCGAAACCCGGGCCGCCGCACTGGACGAACGCACCCGCATCGCCCGCGAGATCCACGACGTGCTCGCGCACTCCCTTGGCGCAGTGGCCGTGCAACTCGACGCCGCCGACGCACTCCTCGAGGCCGACACCGACACACCACGAGCCCGACACCACGTCCAACGCGCCCGGCACCTGGCCGTGGACGGTCTCACCGAAACCCGCCGCGCCATCGGCGCGCTACGCAACGACGCCCCACCTCTTGGCGACCAACTCTCCGCGTTGGTCGCCGACCACCACAACGACACCGCCACACTCACCATCTTCGGCGAGCCCCGCCCGCTACCGGCGAACGCCGCCCTCACTATCTACCGCACCGCGCAGGAAGGCCTCAGCAATGCGCGCAAACACGCCCCCGGCCAGCCGGTGACCCTGCACGTGCACTACCACCACGACAACGTCGCAGTCACCATCACCAACCCCACCAGCACCACCGCCGACGGGAGCACACTCGGCGCTACCGGCGGCAGCTACGGGCTGCCCGGGCTGGCCGAGCGCGCCACCCTGCTCGGGGGCACACTCATCGCAGGACAAGACGCAACCGACTGGAGCCTGCAGTTGCGGCTACCGACATGACCACCCCTGACAACCCGACGCTGCGCGTCGTCGTCGCCGACGACCAAGCCGCCGTCCGCGAGGGTCTCGTCACCCTGCTCGACCTCCTCCCCGACATCGCCGTCGTCGGCGCCGCCGCCGACGGCGACCAGGCCTTCTCCCTCGTCGAACAACACGCCCCCGACGTGGTGCTCATGGACCTGCGCATGCCCGGCGTCGACGGCATCGAAGCCACCCGACGCATCCATGACCACCACCCCGCCACAAAAATCGTCGTGCTCACCACCTACAGCGACGACACCTCCATCCTCGACGCCCTGCGCGCCGGCGCACTGGGCTACCTCACCAAAGACGCCGGCCGCGACCGCATCGCCCAAGCCATCCACACCGTCGCCGCCGGACAAGCCGTCCTCGACCCCACCGTCCACGCCCGCCTGCTCGCCGCAGCCGCGCACCCCCCAGACACGCCACCGTCAACACCACCCGACGGGCTCACCACCCGCGAAACCGAAGTCCTCACCCAACTCGCCGCCGGACACTCCAACACCGAAATCGCCCGACAACTCTTCGTCAGCGAAACAACCATCAAAACCCACATCAACCACATCTACGCCAAAATCGGCGCCGCCGACCGCGCCCAAGCCGTCCGTTACGCCTACCGACACCACCTCACCCAGCCATACCCCATCAGGCTCCTCCCGGGGAACGCGGTCGCCGGTCCTCGGCGTGACACGCTCCGCGGGCCGTCAGGGAGGACTACTCGCCAGCAGCATCAGCCCAGAGCCGGACGGTCACGGTCAGGCCGCCGGTGGGCAGCGGGCGGGCGTCGAGGTGACCCTCGTGGGCGGCGACGATCGCGGCGACGATGGGGAGCCCCAGGCCGAGGCCGTCGGGGGCGGCGACGCGTTCGCCGGTCAGCCGGGTGAAGGGCTGGAACAGTTGGTCCAACTCGTCGGCAGGAATCATCGGGCCCGTGTTGGTCACGGTGGCGGTACCGGCGCCGGTCGTGATGGTGACCGTGCCGCCCGGGAAGTTGTGGCGGATCGCGTTGTCCACCAGGTTGGCCACCATGCGCTCGGCCAGGCGGGCGTCGCCCAGGACCGGGGCGGGTACCAGGTCGGTGTTGACGCTGACCGATCGCGCTTGCGCCTCCGCGAGGCGAGCTTCGACGACCGAGCCGGTGATTGCCCGCAGGTCGAGGGGTTCCCGGCGATCGAGACCGCGTTCGCTGCGGGCCAAGGTCAGGAGCGCTTCGATGAGTCGTTCTTGTTGCTCGCCTGCCGCGAGCACGCGGCGGCACACGGTCTGCAAGCCGGTGGTGGTCGGGATCGGGTCGGCCAGCGCCACCTCCAGCAGGGTTCGCTGACGGGTCAACGGGGTGCGCAGTTCATGCGAGGCGTTGGCCACGAACTGGCGTTGCGCGTCGAACGCCGCCTCCAGCCTGGCCAGCAATCCGTCCAACGTGTCCCCCAGTTCCTTCATCTCGTCCTGCCGGCCGGTCATCGCGAGTCGCTGGTGCAGATCGCCCGCGGAGATGTCACGGGCGGCCGCGGTGATGGTCCGCAGTGGACGCAGCACCCGTCCGGCCATGATCCAGCCCAACCCGACGGACACCACCGTCATGATCGCGAGCGCGGCGCCGGACCGCAGGACCAGCCGGCGCACCGTCTCGCCCTGCTGCGTCGTCATCAACGCGCGTGCTTTCTCCGCGCAGGCCGTGAAGTCGCCGTCGGTGGCCACCGAACCGTCCGGTTGCGCGCAGAGCCGCACGATCCCGTCGCCGTCCGGCGCGTCCTGAAGCCGGATGACCGGGAAACCACCTGCCACCAACAGGTAGGTGATGACGAGCAGTGCGGCACCGGACAGCAGGAAAAGTCCACTGTAGACGAAGGTGAGCCGCCACCGCACCGTTCCGCGCTTCACGGCCCGATCCGGTAGCCGGCCTGCGGCACGGTCTCGATGACCGGCGGGTCGCCCAGTTTTCGGCGCAGCCGGCTGACGGTCACTTTCACCGCGGTCGTGAACGGGTCGGCCATCTGGTCCCACACCCGTTCCAGCAGTTCCTCCGCCGGCACGATCCGGCCCTGCGCGGCCAGCAACAGCTCCAACACGCCGAACTCCTTGGGCCCGAGGTCCAGCGGACGGCCGTCGCGGCCGGCGGCGCGGCGCGACGGGTCGAGCACCAGGCCGGCGTGTGCCAGCACCGGCGGCACGGCGGGCTGGGCGCGCCGGAACAACGCGCGCAGCCGCGCCACCAGCTCGGCGAACGCGAACGGTTTCGGCAGGTAGTCGTCGGCGCCGAGGCCGAGGCCGTCGACGCGGTCCTCGATCGTCGCCGCGGCCGTCAGCATCAGCACCCTGCCTCGGCACCCGTCCGCCACGAGTCGCGCGCACACATCGTCGCCGTGCAGGCCGGGCAGGTCGCGGTCGAGCACGATCACGTCGTAGCCGGCCGTCTGCGCGTGCTCCAAACCGGTCGCGCCGTCGAACACCACGTCCACGGCCATCTGTTCGCGACGCAACCCCGCCCCGATCGTCTCGGCCAACTCTGCGTCGTCCTCGATCACCAGTACTCGCACGCGTGCGAGCTTGCCCTGACCGACGTTGCGTGGCGGTTACGTCGGTGCTGTAACCGCCACGCAACCCCTTGCCGCGTACCTCTGGCGATCATGAACCAGCACTCACGCAGAACCGTGCTCGGCGCCGCCGCGGTCGCCACCGCCGGTCTGCTGTCCACTCGAGCCGCCGCCCACGCAGAACCCGCACTCACCGCACGGATACAGAAGATCATCACCCGGCCCGAGCTGGCCGGGTCGCGCTGGGGCATGCGGTTCCACGTTCACAACACGGACGAGCCGGTCTACGCGCTGAACCCGGGCCAGCGGTTCCTGCCCGCGTCCTCGCTCAAGGTCTTCATCGCGGGGTCGGCCTTCGACGCGCTCGGACCTTCGCACCGGTTCCGGACCCGGGTGAACGCTCACGGTCCCGTCCGCCGTGGCGTTCTCGACGGCGACCTGGTCCTGGTGGCCGCCGGCGACCTCGTGCTCGGGCCCCGGCTCCGGCCACACGGCACGATCGCGCTGCCGGACCCGGACCACACCTACGGGAGCGCGACCGGGCCCATCCCGGGCGACCCCCTCCAGCAACTTCGCGAGCTCGCCCGTCAGGTGCGGCTTCGCGGTGTCCGGCGCGTCGCCGGCCGGGTTCGGGTGGACGCCTCGCTGTTCCGGCAGGGACAGGAAGACATCTTCAACGGCCTCGGCCCGATCCCGGTATCTCCCATGATGGTCAACGACAACGTCGTCGACGTGGTCGTGACGCCTGGTCGCGCCGAGTTGCGGAGATGGCCGGAGACCTCTTACGTCACCGTGATCAACGAGGTCACGACGGTCGACCGGCCGGCGCGGCGGTTGACGTTCACACCGGTCGCCACCAACCCAGACGGCACGCAGGTCGTGCGGCTCACCGGTGACATCCAGGCCGGCGGTCAGCCTGTCGCGTGTCCGTACTTCGTGCCGGATCCGGTCCGCTTTGCCGAGATCGCCTTCGTACAGGCGCTGACCGAGGCAGGCGTCGACATCGCGAACGAGAGAACCGGGGACGGGTCGCGCCGCCTGCTCGCCGAGCACGTGTCACCGCCGCTGGCGGAGCAGGCGAAGGTCATGCTCAAGCTGAGCTCCAACGTGCACACCGTGTACTTTCCCTACCTCGTCGGCGCGATCGCCGGGCGCGACGCCGACAACGCCGAGGCCGCGGGCGCACGTCTCCAGGCGGCGTTGTTCGAGCGGGCCGGCCTCGAGCCGGTCGACCCGACGAGCGGCACGTTCAGCCCGGACTTCTTCGTCCAGTTCCTGCGGCACATGGCGCGGCAGCGGTACTTCACCGCGTACCGCGACGCGATGGCGATCCTGGGCCGGGACGGCACGCTCACCGACACCACGCCCGGCTCTCCCGCCGCCGGCCGCACGTTCGCCAAGACCGGCACGGGCTTCCTCGGCACCGAGCTGCACAAGGCGCTGGCCGGCTACCTCGTCCTGCCGGACGGGCGGCTGGTGGTGTTCTCGCAGCTCATGGACATGACGGTCGGATCGGCGGCGGAAGCCATGGCACTACAGGACCGTGCCGGTGTCGCTCAGGCTGACGTCGTCACCGCTGTCTACGAATCGCTTACCAGGTAAGGAGAATTTCCATGCAAACCACACGAAGGTCTGTCTTCGGGCTGTTCGGCGCCGCCGCCGGTCTGCTCGCCACCGGCGTCCCCGGCGACGCGACCCCGTCCGGCGCCGTGTCGCGCGATCTGTTGCCCGGCGGCAGGTTCGACCGGTTCGTCGCCGAGCGGGCCGCGGCCGGCCAGTTCTCCGGCGCGGTCCTGCTGGCCCACCGGGGCAACCCGGTGCTGACCAGGTTCCACGGGCCGGCCAAACCGGGCTTCCCCAACGCATCGAGCACCCGCTTCGACCTCGCGTCGATCACCAAGTGCCTCACAGCGGTGGCCGTCACACAGCTCGCACAGCAGGGCGCGGTGGCCTTCCACCAGCCGCTCGGCACCTATCTCGACGGGTTCCCCGCCGACGTCTCCCGCGCGACCGTGCACCAGCTGCTGACGCACACCGCGGGCGTCGGCCGGCCCGGTCTGACCAACCAACGACCGGCCGACGAGGACACGTGGGACAGCGTCGACGATGTGTGGCAGGGTATGGCGGCCTACCTGCGCACGTTGCCATTGCGGTTCACGCCGGGCAGCCAGTTCGGCTACAGCAACGACGGCTACTTCGTGCTCGGTGCCATCGTCGCCGCGGTGTCCGGGCTGTCCTTCTACGACTACATACGCCAACACGTGTTCGCCCGGGCCGGTATGACCAACTCGGCTTTCTTTGCAAAGCCTCAGATCCGCGCCGACGACAGCATCGCCCTGGGCTACGCGACCCAACCCGGTGGCACGCGCGTCGACGCCACCACCCTGCCGGGATTCCCGTACGTCGGCGGCCCGTTCACCGGTGCGTACTGCACCGCGCGGGATCTGCTCCGCTTCGCCGTCGCCCTGCACGGCGGCGGGTTGCTGAACCCCGCGTTCACCAACCTGGCCACCACCGGCAAACAGGCCGTGAGTCCGGCCGACCTGCCACAGGGGCAGTTCTACGGGTACGGCCAGGTCGAGGCAATCGCGGGAGCGCACCGCATAGTGGGACACACGGGCGGCGGCCCCGGCCGATCGAACAACCTCGACGTGTTCCCGGACGCCGGCTGGGTCGCCGTCGTGCTCGGCAACTACGACACCAGCGTCCGGCCGATCGTCGATCTCGCCCGTCAGCTGATCGTGAGCCAAGGACTCGGTTCAGAGTGAGTTTGCGGAGGCAGATCACGGCGCAGGCTGAGGACGGCTCGGTGCACGTCGGCTCGTCGTTCGGTGCGGGTGCGCGGGCGATGGACGTTTTGGGCCAGGCGAAGGTGCGTTCGACCGGAGCCGTGCTCGACTCCGCGGCGGGTGCCTATCGCCTCTTCAGCGCGTCCCAGCCTCGCTTGAACAGCATTCCGAGACCGACGACGAGGAGCATCGCCGCCGTCAGCGCGGTCGCGAAGATCAGGGAAAACCCGAGATCACTGAGACCGACCGGCAAAGTCATCAGAAAACAGGTACCCCACGTGATGGCCAGCACGCCGGCCGCGTTCGCAGCTCGCTTCACCAGCGCACCACTCACCTGAAGAACCTCCAATTGTGCCGGGTCCTGGCCAGGTGCCAACTTACCTTGGCGTGGTGGCTCCACTGGCGCCGTTGAAGCGGAACCGCCACGCCTGGCGGGCGTAGCCCAGGCCCGAGTGCCCCAGCCGTCCCCGGAAGCCGGCGCGCCACCGGCGGCCCCGCTGCCAACCAGCCGACGATCCTGCGCGGAGTCACCGGCTTATGAAGTGCCGACGCGAGAGCTGTATGGGCCGCTCCATTGCCGGCCGCGCCGATGATCGCCCCGCGCCACTCAGGAGATACCTCTCCGCAGTGCGTCTCGGGACCAGCGTGGATGCTGCCGGCGGTGGCGCGCGATGCCGGCGTTCCGGGTCGGTCGGAACTCGAGCGCCAGCGTGGTGAGTTCGGCTGGACGGCGCTGGACCGGCTCGTCAGCGGCGCGGAGAGGCAAGGCCTGCGGCCGTTGTTCGCGCGGACTGGGCCTTCGTCCGCGCTCTCGTCCAGCGCTACCACGGACGGATCGAGTCCTACGAACTGTGGGGTGCTGGGCAACGACCGCCGCTTCTCTGCGGGCGGCGTGGAAACGCTGGTGGAGATGATCCGCCGGGCGAGCGGCATCATCCACTCGGTCAACCCGAAGGTGACCGTCGCACTAGGGTTTTTGCCCGGCCGCCCGGCGCAGTCCGGACTTGAGCTTGCGCCCCAGGAACAACGCCGGCCAGGCCGCCGCAACCCCGGCGCCGAGCGGGAGGCCGCTCTGCCAGGCGGGCGCACCCAGCGCCACCGGCTGCTGCGGGTTGTGGTCGGTGATCCCGCCCCACCGGCTCGGCGGCAGGACGATGATCCGCGCCTTGCCGATGATGTTGTCCACCGGAACCGCCCCGTTCACGCCGCCGCCACCCTGGAACCGCGAGTCCTTGGAGTTGTTGCGGTTGTCGCCCATGACCCAGACCATCCCGGCGGGGACCTTGACCGGGTCGAAGGGCTGCTCCGTCTGGTTGGACGGATTGTCCCAGTGGACGTACGGCTCGTCGAGCCCCTTGCCGTCCACGACGACCCTGCCGTGGGTGTCGCAGCATTGGACGGTCTGGCCGCCGACCGCGATGATCCGCTTGACGAAGTCGCGCTCGTCCGGCGGGGCGAACCCGACCAGCGAGCCGAGACCGCGCAGGCTCTGGACGACGATGTTGCTCGACTCCTGCGGCGCGATCTCGTTGTCCCACGTCGCCGGGCCCTTGAACACGATCACGTCACCCGGGGAGGGTTCGGTGAAGTCGTAGGTGACCCGGTCGACCAGGATCCGGTCGCCGGTGCACCCGGGACACCCGTGCAGAGTGGCCTCCATCGATCCCGAGGGGATCATGAAGACCTTCGCGAGGAATGTCTGGATCAGGATCGTGAGCACCAGGGCGATCACGAGCAGGATCGGCAGTTCCTTCCAGAACGACCGTTTCTTGGCGGGCTCGGCTCGCCGCCGGCGGGATCCCCCGCGCTCCTCGGATCGGGACAGCCGGGGCTTGCCCTCCTCGAAGCGATCGGGGTCATCCTCGGGAGCGTTCTGGGACACGGGTTCGGCCACGTCGCCAAGCTACCGGTAACCGGGTAGTGACTCAGTTAGCCATCTGGACCGCCTCAACCACTCTTCCGCGCGGACTCCCTCGTCGTCTACGCGATCGCCATCGCCACCCGACCGGGTTCAGCGCCGGTCAGGGCGCGTTCGACGTTAGGCTGGCGCCCCCGACGAACACCGGCCGGTCAGCGGCCGCCCACGAGGAGCAGCCGCCTCCATGTCAGTCAACCGGGCCGACGCCCGCACCCGTCATCCCCGCCACCAGCGCCGCGGTGAGGCCCGCCTGCCGGCCGTCGTCGCGACCCTCGTCGCCATCTCGCTCTACCTGGCGCTGCCGGAACAACTGCTGGTCGGCCCCCGGTTCGTGGTGCCCGCTCTGGAGTTCGTGCTGCTGGTCCCGCTGGTCGCGATCAACCCGAAGCGTGTCACCCGGCAGACCCGGCTTTCCCGCGTCCTGTCACTGGCGTTGGTCGTGGTCATCGCGGTCAGCAACCTGGTGGCACTCGCGCTGCTCATCCACGACCTCGTCGACGGCGCGGCCGGCAGCGGCCAAGACCTGCTGCTGGGTGCGCTCCAGGTCTGGCTGACCAACGTCATCGCGTTCGGCCTGGCCTACTGGGAGCTGGACCGAGGTGGCCCGGTCAAACGCACCCAGTCCAGCCGCGCGAGCCTGCCGCTGGCCGACTTCCGGTTCTCCCAAGACGAGAACGACGACGCAGTCGAGGAGGTCGCCGCCGGCTCCAGCGTGAAGGCCGACTGGGTGCCGACACTGGTGGACTACCTGTACGTGTCGGTGACCAACTCGACCGCCTTCAGCCCCACCGACACCATGCCACTGTCCTCACGGGCCAAAGTGCTGATGGCGGTGCAGAGCGTCGCGGCGCTGCTGACCTCGCTGCTGGTCATCGCCCGCGCGGTCGGCGTGCTCAAATAGGAACCGGGTCGCTGCGCCCGGACCGTGGCTAGCGGGTGATGCCGGTGTGGCCGAGGGAATACCGGCCGGGCTGGGGCCACACGCACAGGCCGTGCGGTTCGCGGCCTACTGGGATGGTCCGCAGCAGCGTCCCGTCCTTCGTCGACAGGACGTAGACGACGCCGTTGTAGCGGCCGGACAGCCAGAGCTGGGTGCCGTCCGCGGTGACGTTGCCCATGTCCGGGCTGCCGCCGCCCGGGATGTGCCAGACGGTCACCGGGGCGCCGGTGTAGGCGTCCAGCACGCTGACGCTGCCTTCGTGGCGGTTGGTCACGTACAGCTGCTTCGCGTCCCGCGACAGGTAGAGACCGTGCGCGCCCTTCCCGGTCGGGATGAAGCGGAGCACGCGGGTCGCCGCTCCGTCGAGGACCCAGAGACCGTTGGCGTCGGAATCGGCGATGTAGTAGACCGATCCGTCCGGGGCGAGCTTGATGTCCTGCGGTCCCATCCGGACGTTGCGGTGCGGCATGTCGATCATGCGCAGCAGCTTGTGGGTGACGACGTCCACGACCGCCACCCGGCCGGCGAACTCGCAGGTGAACACCGCGGTCCGGCCGTCAGCGGAGAAGTCGGCGTGATCGATGCCCGCACAGTCGGGGGCGGCGGTTTCGTCGTGCACCTGCCAGGTGTGCGGGTCGTACCAGACCAGCTTGCGGCGGGCTTCGGCGACCGAGATGGCGTACTTGCCGTCCGGGGAGAAGTACATGTTGTACGGGTCGATCACGGGAATCTTCCTGCCCGGCACGCCGGTCTTGGGGTCGAACGGGAGGATCTGGTCGCCGCGGTCGTCGGTGGCGTAGAGGGTGCGCAGGTCCCAGGAGGGCACGACGTGCTGGAGTTCCTTGCCGGCCGGGTACTTCGCGATCACCTGGTAGGTGGCCGGGTCGATCACCCAGACGTCGCCGGAGCCGCTGTGCGGCACGTACACCAGCGGCTTGTCCCCGGCGACTTCGGGCGACAGCTTCCCGGCTCCGGCGGCGGCGTCGACGTTGCGGAGGTCGGTGACCGGCGGCATACCGGGCAACGGGTTCCCGGCCGGAACGGGCGGCGTCGATTCGTGCGGCAGCCCAGCGGTAGGCATTCCCGGCATACCGGACATCCCGACGTCGTCGGACGTCGGTGACGACGAGCAGCCGGCGAGCAGGAGGAGGACGGCGGCGAGCCAGCCCAGACCGGTACGGCTCACTTCAGCAGCTCCGTCGCCGTCACCGCGGTCAGTCCCCGTTCGCTCAGGTCGATGAAGATCCCCGGCAGCGCGGCAACCGTCCCGGCGTGCCCGAGGTGCATGCTGACCACGCTGCCGGCCCGGGCCCGCGCCACGGCGGACCGGATCGCGGCCGGCCCCGGGTCCTTCCAGTCCAGCGAGTCGACGTCGTAGGACAGCGCCCGCGCGTAGCCGGCCTTGCCCGCCTCGATCAGCTCCTGCGCGGTCGCGTGCTGTCCCTGCGACTGCCGGAAGAACGTCCCTGGCGTCCCGGTCACCTCGGCGAGCTTGTCCCGGCACCGTTGGATCTCCGCGAGCATCGGCTCCGGCTGGTAACCGGCCAGCGCGGGATGGCTCCAGGTGTGGTTGCCGAGCTCGTGGCCGCCGTCGCGCACCATCCGCGCGGCGTCCGGGTACTCGGCCAGCCAGGTCCCGACGGCCAGCACGGTGATGTGCGCGCCGTGCTGCCGCACCAGGTCCAGCACCTGCCGGGTGATCCGGGGATCGCCGGCGCCGTGGAAGGTCAGTGCGATCTCCGGGCGACCGGAAGCGGAGCGGGCCACCTCGGTGGCCGGTCCCGACGGCGCGGCCGAAGCCGGTGGTGCGGTCGAACGCGGTGAGCTCACCGGAGCAGGCGACGACGGCACCGCACCCACCGGCGGACGCTGGTCCGGCGCCGAGCAGGCGGCCAACGCCGAAGCTCCGGCGGCGACGCCGAAGAAATGGCGTCTGGTCAACGATTTGCGCATCAAAACTCCAGGTCGTCGCAGCGCGGCGAGGCGCAGTCCACGGCCGGCACGCTAACGCCATCCCACTTGCTCTCCGCGCGTTCACGGCGGACGGGCACTCAGCGTCCTCTCAGCGCGCCTGTGGCAAAGCGGGCGTGGTCGGTCTGACGCTAGAGCGTCGGCTGCGCTCACGACGTGCCCCCGCTGGGGACGGCCGGGGGTGAGGACGAACCAGGACCCGGTCCTGGGCACAGCAACAGCGGGACGCGTGCGGCGTGCCCAGCAGACCGCCGTTCTCGCCGTCACGATGGTGGGTATCGCCCTGCTGGCCCTCGGTCCCTGTCGGACGCCGTTCGTGGCCATGGCGGGCATAGCCGGATCCGGCGTCGTCGCGGCGATGCGGTTCCGTCCCCGACTCCCCGGCCGTGGACGGAGCTGGAAGTCACCGGTCGAGCCGTGGCGCCTGGCGCGCACACCGGAAGCGGCGAACTCCCGTTCAAGCTGATCGCCACCGACGATGCGCTCACCCACCACATCGAGCAGACCGGCCGGCTGCCGAGAACTGTGTCACATTATGCGACCTGCTGATATTCGTGGATCAGTCCACCGAGCCGATCAAGCTGACGAACCCGCCCGACGCCGGGGAACACGGTCCGAACAGTCCGTCCTCGGCCGGCGGCAGCGGCCGCGCCTGTCGCCCTATCGGGCGGTCGGGCCCGACGGGATTCGCGGCCGTCGCCGACCACCACGCGCGGCACCGCTCCCGGTCGGCGACGGCGACCCGTGGCCCTCGCCCGGTGCCGGTCGTCCCGGGTGCGAGGCGAGGTGATGCCACCACCGGGTGGAGACGGCCTGGCGGCTGATGCCCCGACTTCCTCGCAGCAGCGTCGGCATCTGGGCCCGCGAGACGTTCCCGAACCACGCCGAGCTCACGTTCGGCTACTACCCGGCCCGCCCGAAAAGGGCCGGATACAACGACCGTCAGCTCGCCGAGCCGGTCACGTCACCTGACACGGCCCGTGATCAGCGCGCGCTGACGGGCCAGCTCCGCGCCGCCGCCACGCCCTCCGGTGACGTACAACCGGGAGCTCAGCGTGTGATTACCCGGGGCCGCCATCGAATGCCGGACTCGCGTGGCGCGCCGGTGGTCGGGCATCCGTGCGAGGGCCGCGCAGCGTGGCGGGCTCGGCGGCAGATCGGCACGCGGCGGGGCCGCGTGCCGAGTCGGATTCAGTCGCTCGTGGTCAGTTCGGTGTTGCGGCGCTGAGCTTCGTGGAGCTGGTCTTCGAGGGTGATGATGCGGCAGGCCGCGTCGATCGGCGTGCCCTGATCGACCAGTTCCCGTGCGCGGGCGGCCAGGCGCAGCTGGTGCCGGGAGTAGCGGCGGTGCCCGCCGGCGGACCGTTGGGGGGTGATCAGGCCGGCTTCGTCGAGGCTGCGCAGGAAGCCCTGGGTGGTGCCGAGCATGTCGGCGGCCCGGCCCATGGTGTAACCGGGATAGTTCTCGTCGTCGAACTTGTCGGCCGCACTCGGCGTGCCGGGTCCTGCTTGGTCAGGAATCATTCCACCTCCACATCACAAAGGACCCCGGGTGCCAGCACGGCACCCGGGGTCCTCAAGGGTTGGGTATACACCATTGTCAACCGGCGCGACCGCCGGCTTCCTGCACCCGCACCCGGCACACAGCCGGACCATGCGGGGATCGCTCACTCGTGACCGAGCACCACCTCCGAACTCGATGGAACTGCGGCACCCGCGCGGCAAAACCCAACCGCTGCGGGCGATCCAATGATGGTTCCCGCTCCTTCTTTCGATATTCCAGTTACTGCCTACTGCCACTGCACTTGCTGGTACTGCACTTCTCGCTGCGACCGCCACGACCGGAACCCTTCCACTGATCGGTCCCAGCACGCTGACGCCGCTGGCCACTGCCCGGAGCCCCCTACATTGATCGGCTCCGGCCACCTGACCGGTCCTGCAACTACTTCACTTCACAAACAACCACAACAAGCAACAACTACAACTGCTGATCTTCACGGGCACACACGCTCCGCCCGCGTCCTGCACTACCGCTCCGGGACCGGCACTACTCGGTCAAACCTCTTCACAACCTCGGTCCCGAAGTACTGCTTCCGGTCACCAGCCGAAACCTTGTTCCCAGATCGGCTCCGTGCTGCCTGACCGTCTTGTCTCACCTCGCGGGTAGTTACGTCCTCTCCCGCGCCTGCTTGACGTTGTCTCTCTCGCTACGAGAAGAACACTACACACACCCGCCGTTGAATGTCTACCTCAGCCGGCACAGATTTCCTCGATCGAGTGAGACCGACGGCGAGAGGGGCGCACGGACGGCGGGAACCGTGCGTGGCGGTGCTGTCACCGGAGGAGGCCTACGCGGCCGCGGAGCTGCTGGGGCAGTTCGCGCAGCTCGATCCGCCGGCCACGCTGAACCAGCTGGCGGCGTCCGTGGCCAGCCGCCTCGGCGCCTGAGCATCCAGCGGACGCTGCCGCGTGGCAGGCAGCGTGGCGGCGAGCGAACGGCCGGACACGGCATTGGATGGTTGAAGTGTCCACCGATCGGGCACTACCCCAGCGTGCCCGTCCCGGATCACGCTCCGGAACCGGGCAAGGCGTGTCACACCGCCGCGCGAGGGCACGCCTGACTCGCCACCTCGTGGCGCGCCGGCGGTTCAGACCGGCAGCCGCCCGCAGTTCTTCGGTCTGCCCACACCAGGGCAGGCCCGCACCGCGGGAAGTTCACGGCCGATCCGGCTTCCCGTCGACGAGGAGGCCTCCGATGCTTGACGCCACCCGCGCCCCCAGCTTGCGCGAGCCGGCTTCCATACTCCCCCGCCCTCTCACCGTCATGGTCACCGCTCGCCACGAGCACACCACAGTGGCCATCGCCGGCGAAGTCGACTTGGCCGTGACCGCGCGCATGCAGGACCGGCTGCACGACGAGCTGCGGCTGCGCCCCGAGGCGCTGATCATCGACCTGACCCACGTCACGTTCTGCTCCTCGAGCGGCTTGTCCGCCCTCCTCGAGGTTGTCCATGACGCCCACGCCCGCGGACTGCCTTGTGCAGTCATCGCCGGTCAACGGGCCATCCTGCGGCCCATCCAGGTGCTGCAACTCGACCGCGTCCTGCCGATCCACGCGAACCGGGCGGACGCAGAAGCCTGGCTGTCCCTGGTGGCGCGGCTGCGGTGAATCCCGCCCAGTGGGAAGGGCAGTTCGCGGGGGGCTCTGGACTGAACCCGACCGGCTCTGGGTTGAACCGGCAAGCCGCGAACCTGGGCCATCGGCACTCGGGCCGGAGCCCACTGTCCTGTGACTTGGTGCCAGCCTTCTCCTGCCAGGCTGACAGCGCCAGAGCCGCAGGCGGCGGATTGCGACTTCACCCGTATGGGCGACGCACCGCGGAGAGACTCGCAAGTCTGCCGGTGGCGGATGCGCAACGTAGGCTGGCCGGGTGACTGATTCTCATCGCAGCCAGTTGCGGGTGGTCCGGATACCGGATCAGCGCGGGGTGAAGGTCATCGGCGACGTCGACCTGAGCACCCGCGACATCTGGCAGAGCGCGCTGGAATCCGCGACCACCGACCGTGCGTCCGCCCGGCTGGATCTGTCGCAGCTGTCGTTCATCGACGCCCGCGGCACTGCCATGCTGGTCGCCGCGGCACCGCTCACGCTCACCCGCCCCCCGGCGATCCTCCGTAGGATGTTGTCACTGCTCTACCCCGCCGAACCGGCGACGATCGTGATCGAAGAACTGGAAGTGTCATGAGCACGCCCGTCAAGACGCGCGGTCACGAGCCGTTCGTCCATCCGGCCCTGTTCTACCGGGACGCCGACGAGTACCTCGCCGGGACCGTCCCGTTCATCCGGTCCGGACTCGCCGCGGGCGAACCAGTCGCCGTGTCGGTCCCCGCGGCCAACGTCGCCCTGCTGCGCGCCGAACTCGGCGCCGACGCCGACCGGATCACCCTGATGGACATGGGCATCGCCGGACGCAACCCCGGCCGGATCATCCCCGGTGTACTGCGCGCCTTCGCCGACACCCACCCCGACCGGCACGTCCGCATCATCGGCGAACCGATCTGGCCCAGCCGCAGCGCCCACGAATACCCCGCCTGCGTCCAGCACGAAGCGCTGATCAACCTCGCGTTCACCGGCCGGGACGTCACCATCCTCTGCCCCTACGACACCCAGAACCTCACCCCGGCAGTGCTGGCCGACGCCGAAGCGACCCATCCGCTGCTCATCGACAGCACCGGCCAGCGCTCCAGCGCCGCGTACGACCCCGAAGCGATCATCGCCGGCTACAACCAGCCGCTGCCCGAACCAGCCGAGGCCGCCGAACTCACCGTCGACGCCACCAATCTCGCCCAGGCCCGGCACCTCGCCCGGACCCACGCCCACCAGGCAGGCTTGCCGCAGGACCAGGTCGCCGACGTCGAACTGGTCGTCACCGAACTGGTCACCAACAGCATCGACCACGGCGGCGGCACCGGCCGGCTGCGGATCTGGACCGCCGACGGGCACCTCCTGTGCCAGGTCCACGACCAGGGCACCCTCACCGACCCCTTGGCCGGACGGCACCCCGTCCCACCGGACCAACACCGCAACCGCGGCCTCCTCCTGGTCAACCACATGTCCGACCTGGTCCGGCTCCACACCAGCACCGACGGCACCACCTTCCGCGTCCACTTCCGGCTGTGATCACGGGCGGCAGGACGGCCGTGGCGAGTGAGACGTTTGCGCGGTGGCTTCGCCGGGGTGGGCCCGGTACGCGACCTGCACGTCACAGGTGATCCGCCACCAGACCACGGTCGCTGTCCGGGCTCGTATACGGCGCGGACAGCGAAGGACGACCACTTCGGCTCCAGGAGGGCTGGGAACCGAGGTGGCCGTCCGTCGGCGGCCGAAATTCGGTCTTACTTGTTGGTGCCCGGGGTCAGCACCTTGTCGATCACGAAAACCGTGGCGTTCTTGGTGGGGATGTTGCCGCACAGGATCTTCGCGCCGTTGACGGTCATGTTCTCGCCCGAACCCTCGATCTTCAGGGGGCCACCGGCGGTGTTCAGCGACTCCAGCGTGCCGGCCGTCGCGATGCCCTTGGCGTCGTAGCGCTTGCCGACGACGTGGTACTGCAGGATCGGCGACAGCTCGGCGGGCTTGCCGGCGAGCTCGTTGAACTTGGCGTCGCCCAGTGCGGCGAACGCCGGGTCGGCCGGGGCGAACACCGTGATGGCCTGCTGGCTGTTGAGGGTGTCCACGAGGTTGGTGGCCTTGACCGCCGCGACCAGCTTGGTCAGCAGCGGGTTCGTCGACGCGGCCGAGGCGACCGGCTGCGGGCCCATCGAATCGAGCGAGCCGGGCGCGGAGCCCTGCGGCAGCTGGGAACAGGCCGGGCCGAAGACGTCGGCGTTGGTGGTCACGCCGTCGGCGGCACCGGACGCCATGCTGGAGGAGGGAGCGGCCATCGAAGACGACGGCGCCGGGGCCGGGGCGCTGCTCGAGCTCCCGGAGGTAGCGGTGTCGTTGCTGCCGCAGGCGGTCAGGGTCAGCGCGGCGGCCGCGGTCAGGCCAATACCGGCAATACGAAGGTTACGCACGAAGGATTCACTCCAATTGATTACGCGGCTGAGGCGACCAAATCGCCTGTGTTAGTGGGTATTCGGGACCCTGAACGGGCCGGATTGGTGGTGCGGAAAAGATTCTCAGGCGGCCGTGAAGGTGACGTTGTGCCAGCCGGTCGCACCGTCGGGGACGGTGCCCGCCCGCATGTCGGTCTGGGTGTAGCCGGATTTGTCGGTGGCGCGGCAGAACACCTGGTGCACGCCGGCGGGCAGCTCGACCTCGGTCCACCACATCCGCCACGTGTCGAGGTTGACCTCCTGCGACAATGTGGTGTCCTGCCAGGGACCTTGGTCGACGCGGACCTCGACCTTCTCGATTCCGGTGTGCTGCGCCCACGCGACTCCGGCGACGCGCACCTTCCCCTTGGCAACGTTGGCGAAGCCGCGGTGGGAGTCGATCCGCGACTCGGTCTTGATCGGGGCTTCCCGGCTCCAGCCGCGCTTGAGCCAGTACGCCTGACGGGCCGCCCACGTCGTGACTTCGATGTCCACGACCCACTTCGTCGCCGACACGTACCCGAACAGCCCGGGTGTGACCAGCCGGGCCGGGAATCCGTGCTCCAGTGGCAGCGGTTCGCCGTTCATCCCGATGGCCAGCATCGCACCCCGGCCGCGGTCCTGCGCCGCCGCGACCGGCGTGCCCGAGGTCCAGCCGTCCACGCTGGTGCAGAACAGCTGCTCGGCACCGGGTCGCACGCCGGCTTCCGCGAGCAGGTCGGCCAGGTCGACGCCGATGAAGTTCGAGGTCGACACGTAGTCGCCACCGACCTCGTTGGACACGCACGTCATGGTGACGGTGCGCTCGACCAGCGGCCGGTCGCGGATGTCGCGGTAGCTGTAGCGGACTTCGCGGTCGACCATGCCGTGCAGGCGCAGGCTCCAGTCCTCGGTGCGCACCTGCGGCACCGACAACGCGGTGTCGACGCGGTAGAACTTGTCGTTCACGGTGAGGAATGGCGGCGTGCCGAGCTTCGCGAAGTCCGCGTCGGCCGGGATCGTCGGCGCGGTGCGCGCCGGGATCAGCTTGCCGACCGCGTCCCGGGACGCGGTGGCGTCGCGGGACGAGCTGATCAGCTGGCCGCCCAGTCCGGCGGCGCCGGCACCGACGACCACCCCGGCGCCGCCGAGCAGGAACGCCCGCCTGGACGTCCCGGACTTCTCCGGCGAATCCGGCTCCCGCCACACCCGCGGCGCGATGCGGTGCAGCAGCAGGAACACCGCGATGCCCACGATCAAGCTGGCGATCGGGGCCAGCAGTGCCACGGACATCAGGTCCGGGCGCTGGTGCACCGCGAACGCGCCGATGAGACCGAACAGTGCCACAACCACCGTCCCGGGGACGGCAGACCGTCGCGATAGGACACCCGCGAGCGCCGCGGCCAGCACCATCACCACGGCCATGCTGCCCAGCAGCACCAGCTTGTCGTAGGTGCCGAAGGTGCGGACAGCGAAGTCCTTCAGCTCGATCGGGGTCAAATCGATCGCGCCGTTGCCCACCGCGAGGTAGGGCGAGGCGTTGATACTGATGAACCCCGCCACCAGGTGCCCGGCCGCCAGCGCGGCAGCCAAGGCGAGCACCCCGGTGAACGCGGCCGCGAAGAACCGCAGCCGCGTTCGCTGCGGCGGAGCAGGGCGGTCGGACGGGGACGTCACCTTGGTCGCGGTCATGCCCGTCATTCGGCGCCGAGGGGGCATGCGATGGGTCCGGTGACCGCAACGACATCCGAGACCGCCCGGAAGGGTGACGGCCGGCCACCCCGGACAACCGGACCAATACGCGGCGGGCGACGCGACGAATCAGCGGTATCAGCTTGCTCGTCAGTGGAATCCGATTCGCTGCGGGCGCAGCCTCGGCTCCGGCCGGGAAGGACCAGCCATGGCCGCCGCGCGCGCCACCCTAACCGCCCTTCGACCCCCACCCGACGTGTCATTCACTTCCGAGGAACTTCTCGGGCGCGTCGCTCTCGGCGACGAGCACGCGTTCGCCGCGCTCTACGACCGGCTCGCCGGTCCGGTCTTCGGGACCGTGCTGCAGGTGCTGCGCTCCCGCGCCCACGCCGAAGAAGTCACCCAGGAAGTGCTGCTCGAGATCTGGCGCAAGGCCGCACAGTTCGACCCCGCCCGCGCGAAGGTCATCACCTGGGCGCTGACGATCGCGCACCGCCGGGCCATCGACCGGGTCCGCGCCGAGCAGTCCGCCCGTGACCGCGAGGACCGCGTCGACCTGCTCGACGTGCGGCAACCGTTCGACGACGTCGTCGAGACCGCACTGTCCACAGAGGAACGACAGCAGGTCCGGGCGGCCATGTCCGCGCTGACCGACCTGCAGCGCGAATCCATCCAGCTCGCCTACTTCCACGGGCTCACCTGCCGCGAAGTCGCCGAAAAGCTCGGCGTCGCCATCGGTACCGTCAAAACCCGCATGCGCGACGGCATGATCCGCCTGCGGGACGCGTTGGGAGCGACCCGATGACCACCGCCGACGTCCACACCCTGACCGGTGCGTACGCCCTCGACGCGGTCACCGACCTCGAACGAGCCGCGTTCACCCGCCACCTGGCCGAATGCCCGGTCTGCGCCGGCGAAGTCGCCGAATTCCACGCGACCGCCGCGAAGCTCGCCCTCGCGGTGGCCGCTTCCCCCGGCACCCGGCTGCGCAGCCGGGTCCTCAGCGAGATCGCCGAAACCAGGCAGCTCCCGCCGGTGAGCACGTTCCGGCCGCAGAAGCACCGGCCGTGGCGCAGGCGCGCGACCATCGCCCTGGCGGCCGTCGCCGCCGCGGCCGCGCTGGTCACCGGCGGGATCGGCATCGGCGTCCTCCAGTCGAATCCGGCGCCCGTTACGCAGATCGCCGAGCCGGCACCAGACGTGTTCACGGTTCGCGCGAGCGGTACCGCGGGCGGTTCGGTGGCGGTGAGCTTCTCCCGGCAACGTGGCGAAGCCGTCGTCATCGCGCAGGCACTGCCCGCGCTCGAGGCCGGTCACGCCTACCAGGTGTGGCTCATCGGCCCACGAGGCGCACAGTCCGCCGGACTGCTGCACACCGGATCCGGCACCGTCACCGCAGCGCTCCCCGCCGACGTCGACCGCATCGGCATCACCACCGAACCCGCAACAGGGTCCCCGCAGCCGACAACACCGGCTCTGGCCCGGGTATCCCTCACCTGAGCGCGCGCGTCACCAAGTCCTGTTCCGAGATCGGCTCCGAACATCCTCTCTAATTCGGAATCGCGTCGACCACGGGAAGCACGGCGACGATCACGAACCAGCATGACGTCAGCAACCATTCCTTGAGCAGCATGCCGAGCGTTGCCTTCCCTCCGGTGGCCTCGACCACGCAGCGCAGGCCGAAGAGTGCCCGGCCGGTCGTGGTGCCCCACCACGACTGCAGCGGGACCCGGTGGACGAACGACACCACCGAGTACGCCGCGACGGCCGTGAACAGGAACGGGAGGTCCAGCCGCGACGCGACCAGGAGGGCCACCGTGAGGTGCAGCGCCAGGTCGGCCACGAGCGCACAGATCCCCTGCCACCGGGCTGCCACGCCGAGGTCCCGACGGCGCACGACCTCCAGCGACCCCTCGTCGGTCTGCGGTTCCGTCTCCATGCCTCCCTCACGCGCGAACCCGCCGTTCGGTTGCCACCTCTCGGCCGCTGGCTGTTGTGGGTGCGATGGAGGTACGGCGAAAGAAATCCGTGCGCATCGGACTGCGTGTGACCGATCTCGAACGGTTGCCGGCGTTCTCCACCGCCGTCGGCTACGAGGTCGTCGGCAGTGTGTCTGAGACGCCGATCGGTAGCTGTTCGTGCCCGCGACACGATCAAGGGCCCTCCGTCGCCGGGGCGACGAGCTTGCCCGCAGGGCGATTGGTGTGATTGCCGCCGGAATCTTGCCGCGGGCTCGACCCAATGGGATCGGCCAGAGGTCATGCCCTCTCAGACGTCGGCTTCGATGGCGAAGGTGTTGCCGTCCGGGTCCTGGAACCACGCGATACGGCCACCGCCGGCCCGGGCAGTGATGCCCTTCGCGTCGTGTTCGAGCTGGTCATAGCGAGTGAACTCGACGCCGGTCGAGGTGAGTTCGTCAACGATCTTGTCGAGGTCGTCGACGTACCAGGTCGCCAGGGTGGCCGGGCTCTTCCCGGCGGTAGCGGACTGGTACACGTTCAGGGCCGGTCCGCCACCGGATCCGTAGGTTCGACTGCCGTCGGCGACGTGGGCGCTGGGGCCGGACTGCAGCGCCCGCAGGCCGAGCTTGCCTTCGTAGAACGCGGTCGCCCGGTGAATGTCGGACACGGCGATCGAAGCTCTGACTTCGTACCTGCTCAGGGGCATGAGCCACCCTATCGCGCCCGCGCGCAACTCCGTGCTCCCTCGTGAACGCGACGCAGCTCGTACCGCGCTGATGGGGCACACTCTTCGGCTATCGGTGGCTTGCCGAGTTGCCCCTCCGGGCGGTTCACCGCCCCAACACGCGCTCGCGATCCTTGATCAGCCAATCCACAGTGACCGTGCGACCGGTGAAGCAGTCGTGGAACGACTCCGTCACGGGGTCCAGTTCGACGCTCGCGTCCAGGACGCTCGCCGTCGCCGTTTCGTACTCCCGGCGTGCGCCGGCGTCGTCTCCGGCCGCGTGCAGTGCCCAGGCCAGCCTCTGGTGGTTCAACACCCAACCCGGCTCCGCCGACACCGAGAGCCGCAGCAGGGCGATGTCGGGCGGCAGTTTCGGGTCCAGCCGGCGGCGGGCCTGGTCGAGCAGCATCGGGGCCGCACCCAGCTCCTCGCCTCGGTCGATCACCTCGGCAAGCATGGCCGCCGCCTCGGCGATGTTCTCGTCGAGGAGCCAGTAGTGCAGGCAGACGTAGCTGTGCAGCAGCACAGCGCGCGGGTGGCCGGGCTCGCGGGCCAGCACGTCCAGCGCGAGCCGGTCCGCCTCCTCGTCGTCCCGCAGCGGCAACAAGGACAACTGCGCCAGGTCCAGCGCCGCCGAGGTGTTCGCGGGGTCGGCCCGGAGGAGGTCTTCCAGCCGGGCCGCTTCCCGTTCACCCGAGGTCATGGGGTGTAAGCCGTTGAGATCTTGAAGACGCCGTCCATCATCCTGCCCCTGATGTGCACCAAGTGTCCGTTCACCATACGCTCGATCTCGTTTCCCTTGCCGTAGATGCCGTCCGGCACGTCACCGATGCTGTCGATCATGTCGGTCATCGCCTGGTCCTCGCTGCCGCAGCTGTCGACCAACGGCCCCAGCTTGTGGTCGTTGCGCTTCGGCCGGAACACGTGGTCCATGTTTTCCGGCTGATGCGCGTGGTCCTGTGACTGCTGCTGCTTGGACGGACCGGCGTCTCCGTCACCCGAATCGTCGAAGTCCCAGTGCGGCCCGGAACCCCCGGAGGTCACCATCGCCGCGCCCGCCGCCGCCGACACGGCACCGATCCCGAACATGGTCATGCCCGCGCCCGCCGACACGGCCCCGGCCCCGGCCAGCGCCAGGCCGCCGCACGGCTCCAGCACGGCGCAGCCGACCGCCGCCGCGGCGATGCCGGCGACCATCAACCCCTCGCCGAGGCAGCTCCAGAAGCTGCACTTGCCGGTGGGGTCGGTGTAGTTGACCGGGTTGTCGCCGGCGTAGGCGTACGGCGCCCGGGTGGTGTCGACCATCGGATCCAGCGTCAGGAACAGCGCCGTCGCGGGGTCGTAGTAGCGGGCTCGCAGGTACACCAGACCCGACTCGGCGTCGGTGTACTGGCCGGTGTAGCGCAGCGGGGTGCCGGCGCTGCCGGTCGCCGTGACCGTCCCGTACGGACTGTAGGAGTAGGTCGCGGCCACCGCGCCGGCCGAGTCGAGCAGCCCGATGGTGGAGCCGACCTGGTCGTGCACGAACCAGAAACTCGCGGCGCCGATCTGCTCGATGGGCAGCCCACCCGGCCCGTACAGGTAGCTGTTCACGCCGTCGGACAGGAGATTCTGCGTCGGGGCGCTGTCCCACACGAACGTCGTCGTGGCGCCACCGACGGTCTTGCTGGTCCGCATCCCGTCGCCGTTGTAGGCGTAGGCGGCGGAGTTCGCCCCGGTGTACGACGTGAGCTGGCCGGCCTGGTTGTAGCCGTACGTCGTGGTACCGGCCTTGGTCCGCTCCCCCAGCACGTCGAACATGTCGCCGGTGAGCTGGCCGGCCGCGTCGAAGGTCTGGGTCGTCCCGCCGACGGTGACCGGGTTGTTGGCGGCGTCGTAGGCGAATCCGGTCGACCCGGCCGAGGTGAGCTGCTCCCGCGGTGAGTAGCCGAAGTTCTGCGTCACCCCTGAGACCGTGCGGGACGAGGCCTGGCCGGCCGGGTCCCGCCCGTAGCTCGCCGACAGCGCCGGACCGGCCGTGGTCCCGGTCAGCAGGTCGTTGTCGTCATAGGAGTTCGTGACGGTGACGCCGTCCGGGTAGGCGGTGCTCGCGACCTGGCCGTCCGGGCTGTAGCCGAAGGTGGTCGTGTTGCCGTTCCAGTCGGTGACGGTCTTCAGCCGCTCGGCGTCGTCGAACGTCCGGGCCACCGGCGTGGTGTGGCCGGGATAGGTGATCGACGTCTGGTTGCCGGCACTGTCGTAGCCGAACGACACGCTCGCGCCGGAGCCCTGCGTCTGCGCCACGATCTCGCCGAAGGTGTCGTACGCCCAGGTCGACTTACCGGTGCCGTCGGTCATGGACAGCCGCTGCCCGGCCTGGTCGTAGGTGTAGCCGATGTTCGGCGTCACGCCGTCGGAGAAGGTCTCCGAGGTGGGCCGGCCGGCGTCGTCGTAGCCGAAGCCGGTACTGCGACCGGCGGCGTCGGTCACCGAGGAGATCCGGCCTGCCGCGTCCAGATGCGTTGTGGTGGACCGGTTGTCGGGGTCGGTGCGCGCGGTGCGGCGCCCCTGGCCGTCGTAGCCGTAGCCGGTCTTGCCGCCGAGGCCGTCGGTGAAGCCGGAAACGGTGCCGTCGGGGTTGTAGTCGGCGACCTGCGTGGTGTTGTCGGCCTGGGTGACCTTCACCAGCTGGCCGGCCGGGTCGTAGGCGTAGCCGGTGACCCGGCCGTTGCCGTCCGTTGTGGACGTCTTGTTCCCGTCGGCGTCATAGGTCGCCGAGGTCACGTGCCCGAGCGGGTCGGTGGTCTTGGTGACCGAGCCGAACCGGTCCCGGTCGAAGGTGGTGGTCTTGCCGCTCGCCTGCGTGACCGAGGTCGTCCAGCCGGTGGCGGTGTTGTAGCCGTATTGGGTCTTGTCGCCGGCCGGGTCGGTGACGGTCGCCTGGTCACCGAAGGCGTCGTAGGTCAAGGTGGTGGTCTTGCCGTTGGCGTCCACCGACCGGGTCAGGTCGGCCGGGTGCGCGGCGTCGTCGTGGAACGACTGCGCGGTGCGGGTCGGTGCGGGCCCGAAGTTGCCGGTGGTGGACTCGACGACGTTGTTGGCCTGGGTAACGGTGGTGGAGGCCGGCTGCAGCGTGTTCGGGTCGTAGGTGGTGACCGTGGCGACGCCGTTGGGGTCGATCGTCTCGACCAGGTCGTCGTTGGTGTCGTAGGCGAAGTTGGTGGTGGACCCGAGCCCGTTCGACGCCGACGTCTTGTTGCCGTGGTCGTCGTAGGTGAACGTCCGGGTCTTGCCGTCGGGGTCGGTGGCCGTCGTCACGCCCAGCGTCACCGGGTCGTAGGTGTAGCTGCTGGTGCCCGCGTCGGCCGTGCCGTAGCCCTTGGTCTCCGAGACCAGCAGGCCGTTCTGGTAGGTGTCCAGTGTCTGGTGGCCGGCCGGGTCGGTGACCAGCACCTGGCCCCCGGACTGGTAGCCGAAGGTGGTGGTGTGGCCGTTCGGGTCGGTCTGGCCGGTGACGCGCTCGGCGCTGTCGTAGACCATCGACGTGACCGCGCCCGCCGCACCACCGTAGTTCCCGGGCGAGCGCATGGCGGTCATCAGGTGCGCGGAGTTGTAGCTGTACTGGGAATGCCCACCGCCCACGTCGATGACGTCGGTGAGGTCGCCGTTGGTGTCATACGAGTACGAGACCGTGCGTCCGGCGGTGTCGGCCAGACCGGTGACATGGCCACCGGTCCAGGTCAGCGTGTACTTGCGGCCGGCCGGGTCGGTGACGGTCGACAGGTGGCCGCCGCCGTCGTAGGCCAGGCTGGTCTGGTACGGCGGATTCGCCTTGCTGCCGGCGAGGTCCGTCTCCGCGGTGAGCCGGCCACCGGCGGCGTCGAAGGTGAAGATCTCCTTGCCGCGCCTGGTGTAGACGTAGCTGGAGCCGCTCTTCGCCAGCACGGCGTCGAAGCGCGGGACGGCCGTCGTGTACGTACCTGACGAGTCGACGAAGGCGACCTGGGAGCCGTCCTCCTGGGTGATCGTCACGTTGCCGTTCGCGGCCGTGGTCGCGTTGAGGTTGTACGAGTCCGTCCAGCCGCGGCCGAAGGGCCCGTCGACGGCGAGAGATCCGTTGGGGCCGTTGGGATCGGCGATGCCCTCGGCGTAGCTGCGGGTGAAGCTGAGCGGCATGCCGCGACCCGGTGTCGTCAGGTCGGTGAACTCCTGGCCGAAGTAGCCGGTGGACGTGTCGACCGGGTCACCCGCGGTCCGTCGCGCGCAGCCACAGGCGATGAACGCCGGGTTGGATCCTCGTGGGGCGTCGATGACGCCCACCGGGCCGCCGATCGGCTGGCCCGGCGTACCGCCCTGCGGCACGAACGCGACGGCGTCGAAGGCCACGTCGAAGTCGGAGTAGCCGAACCCGCCCTGGTCGACCGAACTGCCGTTGTTGGTCAGCGTGACGTTGCCGCCGTTCTGCATGGCGAACGTGCCGATGGTGACCCACTGCTCGGAGTTCCACGCCTGGTTGACCCGGATCTTCCACGGGGAGACCCCGCCGCCGGGGTTGATGTTGTAGACGACGTTGGTCGCCTGGGCGCCGAGGCCGGGCAGGTGCAGCTTGACCTTGTAGTACTGCAGCGACGGCAGGTTCGGGGTCCACACGCCGGTGTTGATGAGCGCCGGGTTCGAGCCGTTCTCGGTGTGGGTGAACAGGACCCGGCCGCCGAGGCCGGTGCCGAGCTGGTGGGTGTCGATCGCGCCGATCGGATCACCGGCCGAGTTGGTGCCGTAGGTGTAGGTGAACGTGCCGTTGTCCGACCAGTTCGCCGATCCGCAGCCCTGCAGGTTGAGCCGATTCGGCTCGTCGTCGACGATGATCGAACCGCTGGGCACCTTCGAGGTGTCCTGGCTGCACGTCGGCGGGTTCTGCGAGGGGTTCGCCGGTTCGGACCCGCCCGACACCGCGTACGGGCTCGTCGCGCACGTCGTGGCGCAGGTGGGGATCCAGGTCACCGGGTTGTGCCACCAGCACTGGAAGTCGTCGAGCATGCAGTGGCTGGCGCCGGGGTTGGACGTGTTGGTGGCGTTGGGGTCGCACTGGTTGGCCGCGAGGGAGCACATCGCGGTGTACGGCGCGGGCTGCACCCAGTGCTGGCCGCCGTTGTAGGTCGGCTTCGGGTAGGCCGGGCTGCCGTAGCGGATCAGCGGACTCGCCGTCCAGCCGAGCACGCGTTCCTGGTACGGCCAGCTCGCCGGGTGGGCCGCGTCGGCGTAGGTGTCCTGCAGGTACGGGTCGCGGTTGGGCGGGTAGTCGAGGTTGGCCGGGTTGTTGGTCCAGCCCAGGCCCCAGGTGCCGTGCGGGCCGGTGCAGGACGGCCCGGGCGTGCAGCCGGTGGTGTTGCCGTTGGCCGCGTTCGGCTGGATGCCGGAGTTGTACGCCCAGGCCGCGAAGTACCAGTTCTCCAGGTACCGCGGGTCGGCGTTGTTCGCCGTGATGCCGTCCGCGTAGAGCTGGTTCCAGGTGCTCTCCAGGATCTGCAGGCCGGCGGCGATGTTCTCCTGGTAGTCGACCGCGACCTTCCACTGGCCGTGCTCGGAGAGGGAGTGGTCGCCGATGTGCATGCCGTCGGTGACCTGGCTGATCCCGTAGCCGCAGTCGGAAGCGGCGTAGTTGATCGAGACGATGTCGCCGCCGGCGCCGTAGTAGCTGGCGATCAGCGGGTCGCCCGCGGTGCCGGCCGGTGCGTGCCAGGAAGCCTGGGACCAGTTCGATTCCTGGGCCATGATGCCCTCGAAGATCGACCGCGGCACGGTGTTCGTGCCCCCGGCCGGGTGCGAGAGCGGGATCAGCGGGAAGTCGCTGTTGGGTGCGTACCCGACGAGTCCCATGTTCGCGAAGTTCGCCGGGCGCGTGTACGCGCTGCCGGTCAGCAGGCCCTGCTCGGCCAGCTGCACCGCCCAGTTGACCTGCGCCGGGTTCGGCTGCATGACCTGGCGGTTGGCGTTCAGCGGCGGCACTGCGCACTTCGGCGACTGCGCCTGTGTGGTGTTCGGCGCGGCTCCGGCCGCCGGAGCTGCGTCGGCTTTCGGGCTCAGGCGGTTCGCGTGCGGTGACTGCGCCGTGCTTCCCGGAGCCGCCGAATACGTGGGCACCGCCGTGGCGGCCCGGCCGGAGCTCGGCGGGACGGCCGGCGAGAAGACTTTGCCCGTCTTCGTCGCCAGCACGGCGGATGTGGTTTTCTGCCCGTCGGCTTCCGGCCCGAGCAGCGCGTCACCGTCGAGCGATGCCGCCGAAGCCCCGCGGGCGAGACCGGTGTCCCCGACCGCCGTGATGCCGGCCGCGGCCAGCACCCCCGGATCGGCCGCCGGTGTGGCGCCGGAAAGGATGGCGTGCCCGGCGCGGCCCTGGGACAGCTGCACGCGGGTGAGGTCACCGGTGCCGAGGGTCGTGACGGCGCCGGCGTGCTCGTGGGCCGCGGTCGCGACCTTGGTGCCGGGTGCGGTGTGCAGGAAGCTCACGCCGCCGTCGGCCGAGGGGCGAACGTCGTACACCGCACCGGTGACGGATGCGATGACGGCCGGGCTTCCCATCGCGGGCACGGAAACCAGACGGTTGCCCGCGGCACCGACGATGCCGGTCCGGGTGGGCACGGCCGAGGTGATCTGCCCGGACGCGGTGACCGAGCCGGTGATCTTCCCCGCTGCGAGGTCCGCGTTCAGCAGCTTGGTCTGCTGGTCGATCGCGACGGTGAACACGGCGACGTCCCCGGCCCCACAGCCGGGCGAGTAGTACTTCAGGCCGACACCGCCGGCGAGAGCGTGCACCGTGCCGGAGGCGAGGTCGACGGAGTAGGCGAAGGCGCCGTGGTCGCGGGCGTCTTGGATGTTCACCGCCGAAGCGGGCAGGATCGCCAGCGCGGCGAACCGGCCGTCGCCGGAAAGGCATTGGTAGCCGGTCCAGGAGGAGTCGTCGAAACCGGCGGGATGGAGCAGCGCGACTTCACGCCAGGCGAACCCGCTGCTCTCCCGGCCGACTTCGAGGTGGTAGCCCTGCGCGTCACCCCATCCGTCGACAGCGATGTCCGCGGAGTTCGCCGCGTTCGAACCGAAGTCGGCCGGTTTCGCCGCCGCCGCGGGACCAGGCCTCGCGGCGGGCGACGCCATTGCCTGCACGGGCGAAACCACGCCGGCCGTCAGGGCGACCACGCTCAGGAAAAGGGTGAGAAATCGGGCAAATCGGAGCGAAAGCAAGGTAACGGATCTTTTGCGCGCGCCGACGAACAAACCGGGCATAGGAACCTTCCCCCAGGCAGCCTGCAAGAGGCGCTCAAGTCAGCTTTGCCCGGGAATCCGGAGCCGCAGACAAAATCTAACGTGCCTCGACGCTGCGCCAATCAGCCGTTGGAGTGAAGTTTTCTCGACGGATTCAAAACAGGTGATTCACGTACATTAATTTACCTTTACCTTTTGCGTGGTCGACAGCACCTGTCCGACGATTCCGGGCACGCACCCGGGAGCGGGTCGACGAGAGAAAGCCGCAGCTGAGGATCACCCTCGCCCGCGGCATCCCGCACGACGTCCAAGCCAAGAAACAGTACAAAGTGGACTATTCTCGCAGGAGAACACAACCCCGCTGTCCGACCACGCGACCCGTGGCGCCCTGGGCGGGTCTCGCCACCTGGGCCACGGCCGTCCGGCTCGCCCGCGCCCTGCTGCTGCGTGATGCCCGAGGCAGTCGGGTGCCTGCGGACTTCACCCGCCGGATGCGGAATCCGGTCACTGCACCGTCAACTGCCAGTCCAGGACGATGGCGATTTCGTGGACGGATGGTTCCACCGCCGAGCGGTGTCACCGTCTGACCGAGCGCACCGGCCAAGCTGGCGACTCTCGATTTGAAGTCAAGACAATTCGCCCCACCGCAAGCCGCTATTCAGCATACGGCGAGAGGAATCCCGCTTCGACGAACAGTCCCGCCTTCTCGAGCGGCGCGAGCGCGGCCCCGACATCGACCGGCGTCCCCAGCCAGGTCGAGGTGCGTGTGCTGCTTGACGGTCACCCCCGGCGGCGTCGACATAACGTGTTTCGTTGCCTTCGCCGTCGTACAGCCACCGCTGGGTGGCACCGTCGGGCTGGCGAAGCCAGGCCTGCTTGCCCTCGACGGTCCAGCCCAGTTCGGTGACCCCACCCGCCGGATCCGCGATCGAAACGACCCTGCCGAACGCGTCACGGGTGTACCTCGTGGTGGCGCCCCCTGCGTGCTCCCCGTGTACCGACTCTGGCGACCTTTCCGTGGTTCCCTCACCGGCGCAAGTTCCGCGCAGGCCCCCTTCACCCGTAGTCGATCACAACGCACTAATGGGCCTATGAGCGGTAGTGCGGCCATTCGGGTCGCGGCGTAGGGGTCTCTCGGCGGTGGTCCCAGCCCGGACGGAAGTGGTGACCGCCGTCTCCTGGACGACGTCTTCGGCATCGCCGATCGAGCCGGTCATCCGGTAGCAGCGGGCGAACCAGCTCCCTCCGGTAGGGCGCGGTCGCCGCCTCGAACTGGTCGATCCTCGCGTCACGCATGGCCCATCGCATGTCGACCCGCCCTCCCGCCGAAAAGAATCGCGGTCCGGCCGATTCTTTTCCGGTGGTGGCCGAGTCAATATGTGCATGACCGAACACGCCTTCGTCGATCCCCTGCTGAACGGCCGTCCACCTGCGGCGGCGCGGCAGACCGCCGCCCGGATCCTCTCCGGGCCCCACCTGTCGGTCCTCTCGACCACCAACCCGGACGGCTCACCCCAGGCCTCGGTGATCTTCGTGAAGCCCGACGGCGACGACCTGCTGTTCAGCACGATCGCGGGTCGCCGCAAGACCCGCAACATGCAGCGGGATCCGCGGGTGAGCCTGCTGGTCCACGGCTTGCCCGCGGACGGAGGGGAGTTCACCTACGCCGCCATCTCCGGCGTCGTCGAACTGACCGACGACCCGGACGGCGCCTTCCACCAGGTGATGTACGACCTGCACATGGGCGGCGCGACCGTGCCGCCCGAACCCGGCGCGCAGAGGCTGATCGTCCGGCTCCGGCCCACGCACACCTACGCCCCACCTGCCTACGACGCGGCGTCCGAGGAGCATTGAGCGTCGCTGAAGGGCCCCTTCCTCTCGTCACATGCGATGAAGGCGCCCTTCAGCGCCCGTGAGCAGACCCGGCCGCCGGAGGAAGATCGGTGGAGCGGACGCAGCGCCATGGCCGGCGATCATGCCCTGCCCGTCGAACGCGCCTTTCGCCGCGGGTCAGCTGCGTGGGCCAGCCGGCGATTGCGTGGCGGATCGGTTTCCTCGCGAGCCATCCGGTGCCGGGCGCGGCAGCGCTCGGGCGGTTCACACGAGCCGTGCCAGGTCGTAGAGTGGCATGGTCTTGGCCGGTGGCGGCCAGCAGGGCTACACCGCGGACACTCCACGACACCGTCCCGAAACGAGGCCCGATGACCGTTCTCACGAAGGCTGAAGCACTCCGGGTACTCCGCCGTGCCTACGGACCCGACCGAGCCGAGTCCCTGGCCGCGCGGCTACCCGACCGGATCGACCTGGACAGCGACGCGGACACGAGAATGCTGGCCGAACTCGGAGTGACCCGGGACGGCCTCTTCGACGCGCTCGGTGCCGAACTGTAGGTGTGGGCCGGCACGTCACCCGCCCGGCGTCGAGGACCGGCCCTGGCCGGCCGCAGTGGTCGTGGTGCGGTAGAACTCGGTCCCGGCAAGGGTGGCGGGAACCGCGAGTTCGGTGGCGACCGCGGTGATGGCGGCGTCGGCGACGGCGAAGTCGACCTGGCCGTCGGTGGTGAAGTGCGGGGCGATGAACGCCTCGTAGTGGGCCCGGGCTTCGGCGGCGGTGTGCCCGCCGAGGAACGACTGGATGTAGCGCACCGCGGTGCCGGGGTCGTCGTGGAGGACCCGCAGGGCACGGCGGTGGGCGCGGACGACCGCCTGGACGCCGGGGTCGTCGGGCCGCAGGTGGGTCGGGTCGACGGCCACGCCCACGGTCGGGATCCGGAAGTGGTCGCCCACCCAGGCCAGGACCCGCCAGCCCTGCTCGGCGGCGACCGCCTCCGGCGCCATGGTGCTGCCGACGAAGGCGGCGTCGATGGAGCCGTCGCGCAGGTGACGCAGATCCATGCCGTAGTCGCCGGGCGCCCGGACCACGCACTCGACGTCGCGATCGGGATCGAGGCCCGCCCGGCGCAGCACGATGCGCGCGAAGCACCCCGGCGCCGTGCGGGGCGCGTGCACCGCGAGCCGCCGGCCGGCCAGGTCGGTCAGGTCGGTGAGCCCGGCGCGGGCGAGGAACCAGAACAGCGGGGCGTGGGTGTTGACGGTGAGGGCGACCCACGGGGTGCCACCGGTCAGCCGGGACAGCAGCACGCGGCCGAGCCCGATGGTGGCGCCGCGGCGGAGCCGCTCCTCGCTCCAGTCGCAGCCGTCGCGCAGGGCGACGTGGACCCCTTCGGCGGCGTAGAAGTCCTCCTGGTCGGCGATGTAGGCGACGAGTTCCTCGTGCAGGCCCCGCCCGACGTAGGCGAGATCGACGGTGTGCATGAGCGTTTCTCCTCAGTACATCGACATTCCGCCGTTGACCGGGGCGGTGGTGCCCGTCATGTGGGCGCTGTCCTCGCCGGCGTAGAAGGCCACCACGCGGGCGACGTCCTCCGGGCGGGCCAGGCGACCCAGCGGGGTCGCGGCGATCTGCCGCCGCTTCTGCTCCTCGTCGAGGACGTGCGAGATCCGGGTTTCGGCCACCGGGCCGGGCTCGACGACGTTGACCGTGATGCCCGCGGGCCCCAGTTCCTGGGCGAGGTACCGGGCGAACTGCGTCAGCGCGGCCTTCGCCGTGCCGAGGGCGATCATGTCCGCGCGGGGCTGGCGGCTCAGGCCGGTGCC
Organism: Amycolatopsis sp. DG1A-15b; assembly: GCF_030285645.1. Classification (GTDB taxonomy): domain Bacteria; phylum Actinomycetota; class Actinomycetes; order Mycobacteriales; family Pseudonocardiaceae; genus Amycolatopsis. The sequence goes on along the minus strand of NZ_CP127296.1, from coordinate 1,682,711 downwards.
GAGGTAGATCAGCCGTCCCCAGCCCTGTCCGGTCATCGTCGGCACGACGGCTTTGGTCACCACGAACGCGGCCCGCATCTCGTCGTCGAGTTTGCCGCCCAGTTCTTCCCACGTCATGTCCCGGAACGGCTTGATCGCGTACGGCGTCAGGGCGTTGTGCACCAGGACGTCGATGTCGCCCCAGGCCGCCGCGACGCGATCGACCATGGTCCGGACCGCCGCCGCGTCGCGCACGTCGGCCTGGACGGCCATCGCCCGGCCACCCGCCGCCTGGATCCCGGCCACGACCTCCTCGGCGGCCTGGCTGCTGTGCAGGTAATCGACCACCACCCGCATTCCGCGCGCGGCGAGCAGCCGCGCCGTCGCCGCGCCGATCCCGCTGCTGGCCCCGGTCACCAACGCCACCCGGCCGGTTCCTTCGGTCACAAGCCCGCCTCCTCGCCGTTGCCGGGGCGATCCGCCCCGGCGGAGCCCGGATCGGGCGGCAGCCACGAGTTCGGCAGCTGCTCGACGGCGCCGCGGGTGAGCTCCCCCGGCAGTCCGCGCTGGTGCCCGTCCGGGAACAGCTCATCGAGGCGCCGGAAGAAGACCCTCGTCAACGGGCACTTCCCCGTGCCGGCGCAGCATCGCGCCGCCCCGCCCGTTGGCGCCGATCCGGTCCGGCTCGGCACCGGCCATGTCCTCGGCCGCGGCCACCATTGTGCGCTCCGCCGCCCAGAACCGACAGTCCGGTGGTCGACCCGGCCGGAAAGCGGCGCCGGCAACTCGTCGCGGACCGGCGGGTTCGGGCTCCCGGTCAGGGCCGCACACGGATGACGGTCTTGCCCTTGCGTCGCTCGGTCGGGTTCAGCGCGGGGACGGCGTCGTCGAGGGTCGCGACGGTTCCGATGTGCGTGCGGAGGCGCCCGTCCCGCACCCGGTCGACGATCTCCACCAGCTGACCCGGAATGGACTCGACGACGAAGTCGATCGCGAGACCGTCGACCGGGCGAGCCTCGACGGGCCCGACCACCGACACCAGCGTCCCGCCGGGGCGGATGATGCTCGCCGAGCGCCGTTGGATGTCACCACCGATGACGTCGAAGACCAGGTCGACCCCGCCGATGTCGCCGATGTCGCCGAGGTCGTCGTGGTCGAGGTCGAGGAACTCGTTCGCGCCGAAGTCGAGCGCCGCCTGGCGGTCCGCCGCCCGCCCGGTGCCGATGACGTAGGCGCCGAACTCCCGGGCCAGCTGCGTCACCACCGACCCGACCGCGCCGGCGGCGCCGTGGGCGAGGACGCTCTGCCCCGCCCGGAGACGACCGTGCTGGAACAGGCCCTGCCACGCGGTCAGGCCGGAGATCGGCAGGCTCGCCCCCACCGTGAAGTCCACGTTCCCCGGCAGCGGCGCCAGGTTGCGTGCCTCCACGGCCGCGGACTCGGCCAGGGTGCCGTCGCGGTGCCAGTCGGTGATCCCGAACACCCGCTGGCCCAGCGAGAGACCCGTCGTGCCGTAGCCGAGCGAGGAGACCACGCCGGCGAACTCGTGGCCGATGATCGCAGGGGCTCGATCGTGCCCGGAGCGGTCGACCCACGTCGAGGGCCATTCCCACTCGGCCGGGACGAAGCCTGAGGCATGGACTTCAACAACGACGTCGTTGATCGCCGGCGTCGGCTCCGGTCGGTCCGCGAGGGTGATCCCGGCTGCTTCCGCGGCCTGGTCCGTCGCGACGATTGCCTTCATGGGTGCCTCCGTACATCTGGCTGTTTTGGGCTTGCCCGCCCATTAATGTCGACCCGAGCCCGCGTCGTCGAGCACGCCGCGGAGCTGATCTACACCAAGGATGCCCACGCGACGAATCATCAAGAACGACCTCGCCGTCCACACCGAACTGGCGAACGCGATCACGTGCAGACCTTCGCGGGGAGGGGAAATTTCCGGCAATGATTCGATATGGAACACGCTAAAGCGCCGTTGACGGGTCGTCCATTCAGGCCACTCGGATGCCGTATGGTTTTTCCTGCCGCAAAGGCGGCGTTTGACCGGGAGCAGGTGCGCCCGAACGGAGGCATCCAGCGGTCACCACCGCCGCTAGTATCGACCGCCGTGAGCGAGTCCCGGGGCGGCAACCGAGTCGATGGCGTGGTTGCCGGTGCGGTCGTGCAGACTCGGGCGGTCAACGGGGACATATATCTGCACCAAGCCGCGCCGCCCTGTGAAATGGTTCCCCGGCAGATTCCGCCGCGTGCTGATCACTTCGTCGGGCGCAGCGGCGAGCTCGGCGCCTTGGACGGACTGCTGGACACCGGCGACGGCGGAGTTCATTCCTGCGTCGTCAACGGCATGCCCGGGGTCGGTAAATCCGCATTGACCTTTCACTGGGCACTTCTGCGGTCCGAGCACTTCCCCGACGGGCAGCTTTACGTCGATCTCCGCGGAGCCGACCCGTCGGCGTCGCCGATGTTGCCCGGCGAGGCACTTCGCGGTTTCGTCGACGCTCTCGGCCTCAGCCCCGATTCCTGGCCGCGCGACCTGCCGAGACAGAGTGCCCTGTTCCGCAGCCTCACCGCGGGTCGGCGGTTGCTCGTCGTCCTGGACAACGCCAGTGACAGCCGGCAGGTCGAGCCACTGCTGCCAGGCGGCTCGGCGTGCCGGGTCGTGGTGACCAGCCGCAGCCTCCTCACGAACCTCGTGGCCCGGTTCGGCGCGCGGCGGGTGGCGCTCGAACCTCTGTCGTGGGACGAGGCAAGTGACATGCTCACCCGCATGGTCGGCGCCGAGCGCACGGCCGCCGAGCCCGCGGCGGTCGCGCGGTTCATCGACTACGCCGACCGGTTGCCGCTGGCCGTCGCAATCCTCGGAGGGAGACTCGCCGAGGAGAGGTTGTCGCTGAGTGCGTTGTCCGAGCAGCTGTGCGCGCATCCTTCGTGCTTGGACGGGCTGGAAACCGGTGAGCCAGGACTGGGAGTGAGGGCGGTGTTCTCCTGGTCGTACCGGGCGTTGACGCCCACGGCGGCGGCGGTCTTCCGGATGACGAGCCTGCACCCGGGGGCGGACTTCACCTCACGTTCGGCCGCCGCGTTGTCCGGCGTCGACCTCGCGGCGACCTGCCTCGCGTTGACCGAGCTGGTGCGCGCGCACCTCGTCGAGAAACTCTCCCCCGACCGGTACCGCATGCACGACCTCCTTCGGCGATACGCCCGAGAGCTGACTGCGGGGGCCGCGAAGGCCAGCGAAGCCGCTCTCGTGGGCTTGGCCGATTACTACCTGCACGCGGCCTGCGCGGCGAACGAACACCTGGGCTCGCCGTGGGACTCGTTACCGCTCGCGCCGCCACGCGCCCCCGAGCTCGCCGAGCGGTTCACGAGTTCCGGGGAGGCGCTGGCGTGGCTGGACGCCGAACGTGCCGGCATCCTCGCCACGACATCGATGCAGAACGGGATTCCGGACTCCTACGTGTGGCGGCTGGCCACGACCCTCGTCACCTATCTCGACCGGCTAGGACACCGGCTCGACCTGCTGCAGTCGCAGCGATCGGCATTGCTCGCCGCACTGAGTACGGGCGACGGCTGGGCCATCGCGATGACGCAGCGCCTGCTCGGCCGGGCACACATCCGCCTCGGGCAATTCGAGGAAGCCGTCGAACAGCTCCGCCCGGCGTTGGCGTACTTCGAGAACTCCGGCGATCGCGCCGGACAAGCCCACACCTGCTACGCCCTCAGTTACATCGCGGTAGTCCGGGGACACCGCGACGAGGGGCTCGAACTGGCACGGCGGAGCCTTGACCTTGCGGAAGGGTGCGGACGCCGGGTGTGGCTGGCGAAGGCAACGGGCAACCTCGGCTGGTGGCACCTGGAGTTCGGCGAGCCGGACCAGGCCCTCGCCCTCATCCGCCGGGCGCTGGACCAGTTCCGCACGCTTCGGACGGAACCCGACGGCGAAGCCCACACCCTCGAATGCCTGGGACGCGTGTACGCCGAACTGGAACTGCCCGACCTCGCCCTCAATTCCTATGCCGAAGCGTTGCAGAATCGGCGCCGCCACGGCAGCTTCTTCTGGCAGGTCCGGACTCATCGGCTGATAGCGGATATCCAACGCGTCATCGGCGACCGGACTGCCGAGCGGGAAGCCCTCGAGGAGGCACTGCGGATCCTGGTGCGGCTGAGCGATCCGGAAGCGGACGCCATCCGTGATCGGCTTGCCGAGCTGGAAGCAGCGTAGGAGAACCCGCCGGCAGTCAGCCCACTGACGGACCAGCGGTCCACTGCCGTCCCAGCCGGATTCGCGCCGTCGCGGCTCCGCCGAGCAGGACGGCGGGGCGAACAGCAGATCGTCGAGGACAGCGCGGTGACCGGGGAAGACCTCCGCGAGCACGGCACGTCCCTGCTCGGTGATGGGCATGCCCCGAGCCTTTCAGTGCTTCCAACTTGAAGCACTTTCTTCTGATTCGAAGCAGTGCTACGGTGATCTCAATTGCTTCGACTTCGAAGCACATCGCCGAAAGGGAAGACACCATGAAGGCAGTACGGTTCCACGAAACAGGCGGCCCGGAGGTTCTGCGCTACGAAGACGCCGACCGGCCGGTCCCCGGCGCGGGCGAGGTGCTCGTCCAGGTCGCCGGGTCGGCGTTCAACCCGGCCGATGGCGGCATCCGCGCCGGCTTCCTGCCGATTCCGGTGACGCTGCCGCACGTTCCGGGCTACGACGTCTCCGGCACGATCGACACCCTCGGCGACGGGGTGGACGGTCTCACGGTGGGCGAGAACGTCGTCGGGTTCATCCCCATGACCGCTGACGGCTCGGCAGCGCAGTACGTCGTCGCCCCGGCCAGCGCACTGGTGAAGGCTCCGGTGCGCATCCCGCTTGCCGATGCTGCCGGGCTGCCGTCGGTCGGGCTCACCGCCTCACAAGCGCTCTTCGAGGCCGGCGAACTCAAGGCCGGTCAGCGGGTGCTGATCAACGGTGCCGGCGGTCCGGTGGGCGGGTACGCCGTGCAGCTGGCCAAGCGCGCAGGTGCGTACGTCATCGCCACCGCGAGCCCGCGCAGCAGCGAAACCGTGAAGGCGGCCGGCGCGGACGAGATCATCGACCACACCGCCACCTCCGTGCTCGATGCGGTGACCGAGCCCGTCGATGTGCTGCTCAACCTGGCCCCGGTCAGCCCGGACGGGTTCGCCGCCCTCGCCACCCGGGTCCGCGACGGCGGAGTGGTCGTCTCCACGACACCGACCGTGACAACGCCCGAGGACAAGGAACGAAACGTGCGCGCGGCCACGGTCTTCGTCCACCCCGACGCCGACGCGCTCTCCCACCTCGTCGCCCTCATCGACAGCGGCGACCTCCACGTCGAGATCGCACGGCGCGTGCCGCTGAGCGAGCTGCCCGCGATCCACCAGCAGGCCGCCGCGGGAGAGATCCACGGCAAGGTCGTGGCCGTCCCACCCGCCGGCTGACCACCCGTCGCGGCCGGGCAGTTCTCGTTGCGGCGATCACGCAATCATGGACAGAGCCGCTCGTTTGACAGACCCGCGGGCGACGAAAGAATGCGTCGGCGGAAGGTGGCCAGATGATGGCGCAATCAGCCTGTCAGTGCCCGTATGCTGGGGCGATGGAGCGGGACACCGGGCCGCGGAGTGATCGTGGGGACTCCCGGGGGCTGAGCCGGGCCGAGTTGGCTCGCGAACTGGCGCGCGTGGGGGCCGTGGCACTGCGGACGACGGCGTGCGGCCTGGTTTGGATGTCGGCTCTTTTATTCTTGCTTTTTTATACGGCATTGATGACGGTGATGCTCGGTCCGCCGCACCGGCTGGCGAGCTCCGACGGTCACGGCGGTGATCGTGGCGGAACCGGGAGGTTGCCTCGCGGCTTTCTCTCGCGCGGGGGCGGATCCGGGTAGAAAGCTCGACTACGTCGTCCACTACCGCGACGGCGGTGGTGCTCGGCTGCGAGGTGGTGCCAGCTTGTGGCACCACCCCCCGCTTTCGGCCTTCGACCGCGGGCAACCTGCGTGGGTCGGTGGCTTGGGCCGCTCGAACGTGGTCCTGTTCGCCAGCAGTCGCTGGGGCCCCGCCGTCCGCGTGCTGTACCCGCGACGTTCATTGCCGCTCTTCCCGCACCCTCCCAGTAGCCGAAGGTTCTGACCTTGAAGGGCGCAGCGGCCGGCGGCCGAAGTCCATTTAGGACACGCTGGTCTTTGGCGAGCGGCAAGGACCCACGAACTTCCGGAGACGACCGACGAGCCTCTCGGCCCGGACCAGTACCGGTACGTCGGCACCCACGCCTGGTGGACGGCGATGTTCGGCGCCCCCGGGAAGCGGTACGCCTACCTGGCCGAACACGTGCTCCAGCTCTGGGTCCCGGCCGACCCGGCACGGGACTGGCTGCTCGACCGGCGGACCACCGGCGCCCGGGTCTGGCTCTCCGGGACCGAAGAGCAGGCCGCCGCGGACGGGTTCGGCACGGAAGCCCACTGGCCGACCGGACGCTGGCAGGCGCCGTACGGGAACTTCTACGCCGGGCGAGGACAACCGCCGGGACCGGTGCCGGGCTCGTGGCAGACGCCGAACACCGAGTTCCTGGCCGGAGTCACCCGCGATCCGCGACTGCTTTACGAACGGCTGCGGCGGGACAGCCCGGAGCGAAGCGGCTACCACGGTCCGTTCCCCTACGCGGCCGATGTGCTCCGCAGCAGACTGGTGCCCCCGGACCTGCGAGCCGCGCTGTACGGCGCCCTGCTGCTCGCCCCGGAGGTGACGTTCGTCCGGGAGAGCGCCGACGTCCGCGGCGAGCCTGCCGCCGCCTTTGTGCTGGAACCGCCCGGCCGGCGGGAGGAGCTGTTCGTCGACCCGCTGACCGGCCGGTTCCGCGGTGAGCGGAGCACGCTGACCGAACCCGCCGGGGGCATGGCCGCCGGCACTGTCACCAAGTCGACCGCGGTGCGGTCGGCGGTGGCCGGGGCGCTCGGGGCCCGCAGCGCCCGGATGGCGCGGAGTATTTCGTCGATCGGGCCGTCCCTGACCACGAAACCGCGCACGCCCGCCTCCACCGCCTCCCGGAGCAGGCACGAGGAGGGACACTCGGGAACCAGCGGGACGACACGATCCGCCGGCGGTGCATCCAACCCGGCCAGCAGACCTTCGACGGTTTCCGCCAGCGCGGAATCGGCGACCACCACGTCCGGGTTCACGGCGACGATTTCGACGTCACCGTCGAGAAGCGCGTTGAAACCGGCCGACAATGGTCTCGGCGATCTTCGGGCCGATGCAGTTCACTCCGACCGGATCCAGCTGGACCCGGTCGGAGTGAAGTGTTGCCGACGAATTTCGGGCTCAGGACACTAACGCTGCAGTGTCAGCACGCCCGGCCGGTACGGCAGGATGCCGTAGTCCATGCCGTCGGTGCCGGGGTCGCGCCCCTGGTAGAGGAACTGCAGGTTGCACGGGTCGATGGTCTTGGTCTGGTCGGGATTGGTGCGCACCAGGTCGCCGTGGCTGATGTCGTTGGTCCACGTGGCGCCGCTGTTGGCCTTGCCGGCGAAGGGGTTGCTCTGGGTGTCGGCCTGCGGTGTCCACGTGCCGTCCAGGCTGGTGGCGGTGAACGAACGGAAGAAGCGGCCGCGCCAGTCCTCCGCCTCGACGATCATGAGGTACTGGTTCTGGCCCTCGACCTTGTAGACCTCCGGCGCCTCGAACAGGTTGGCCTCCGCGTCGTGCATGACCTCCGTGTACGACGAACCGAAGCTGCTCGGGAAGTTCCTGATGGGCATGCTGGACCGGTAGATGTTGCCCTTGTCGTTGGCGAAGAACATGTACATGTTCGTGTCGTCGCCGATCAGGGTCACGTCGAGGGGACCCCCGATCGGGAGGGTGCCCGAGAACAGCTCCTCCTGCGCGGACCAGCCGTTGGGGTTGGTGGGGTCGCTCGAGGTGCGGTAGGAGAAAACGTTCGGCCAACCGCCCATGTAGGCGAGCACCCAGATGTTCTTCGGGGCGAAGTAGAACAGCGTCGGCGCGAAGCCGTCGAAGGGAATCGTGTTCTGGGTGGCGGTGGCCATGTCGGACCAGTTCGCGAAGGGGCTGAAGCTCATCAATCCCCAGCGCCCATTCTGACCGGCGACGGTGTCGTGCGTCGTGGCGTAGACGACGTGCTGTCCGTTGTAGACGACGCTGGTGAAGTCCTTGAGCGAGGCCCACCCCGCCTTCGGGGTTGCCAGCGGACCGGTCGATGACCAGCGGTACGTCGTCGGCAGAGCGCACGTGCCGGTGCCCCCGTCGACGCGGACGAGTTGCCACTGCTGGTTGCTGCCGCCCCAGTCGCTGTACTGCACGACGCCGGCGCCGTCGTTGGTCGCCGCGTTCTGCACCTCGACCGCCTTGCCGCTGTTGCGGTTGACCAGGCGCACGTAGCCGCCGTCGGAGTCAGCCAACCGGAACTGCTGGTTGGCGCCGTTGCCGTCAGTCCACTGGTGGATAGCCGCGCCGTCGGCCGTCGACCAGCTTGACACGTCGATCACCTTGCCCGAGTGCCGCGCCTTGATCCGGTAGTAGCCGCCGCCGGAATCCACGAACTGGAACTGCTGGTTGTTGCCGTTGGTGCGGGTCCACTGGACGACGTTTCCGCCGTCGGCGGTGGAGAAGTTGTAGACGTCGAGGGCCTTGCCACTGTTGCGGTTCACCAGCACGTACCAGGCAGCGGTGTCCACAGTGGCGGCCGACGCCGGCGTCGTGGCCGCCGTCAGCAGCCCGCCCACGACCGCCACGACTGCCGCGGTGGCCAATCCCGACCGCCACCGACGGCGCCACCTCGCGGTGCGCGCAAACCCAACCGACATAGCATCTTCCCTTCCATCATGGGGATCACCGACATCAGACGGGCGACATGCCGGCGTGGACGCCGACGACACCCGCGCACCGAGCTTGTACCCGTCAGGCCGGCGGCCGGGTCCGGTTCATCGGTAGCCGGCGGCGGCGATGCTCGCCTGGACCGCATTTTCGGTGGCATCCGACGGGTAGCCCGAGACGATGGCACCCTCGTAGAACGTGCCCGCGCTATCGTTGATGTTGCCCACTTCGGGTGAGCAGCAGTCGCCGCCACTGCCCAAGACGATGGCGCCCTGCTTCTTCATCGGGCTGTATACGTTGGGCTCGTTGGGAAGCACGCCGTCCCAGAGGGTGTACAGGCTTCCGGCCTGGGCATTGCTGCCCTTGATCGCGAATCGCGACGTCCCGTTGTTCTTGAGTGTCGCCGTGACGTACTTGCTCGGGAACGCCTGCTGGTTCGGGTTCCACGTGCTGCTGCCACCCGGGAACAGGCCCCATTCGAGGTCGGCCTGCACCCAGGGTCCGGTTCCGGAGCAGCCGCCGAACCAGCAGCTCGTCCCGAAGTAGATGGCGTCCATGGCACCCGGCCCGTCGGCCTTGCGAGTGGTTTCGCTGTTGCCGTAGTCGAAGCAGCAGCCGCTGTTGACATGCGTACCGCTGGTGACCATGTACATGCCCTCGGGTGCGCTGCCCGTCGGGACACCCGTCAGGTGGCCGTCGCGCCAGTAGCTGTTGCCGGGGTTGATGTACAGCGAGTAGGCCTTGCTGCCACCGACCGTCAGCGATTCGGTGGTCGCTACGGCCGGGCGGCTCTGTGGTGAGCCTGGGACCACGCTGGAACCCTGGTACCACAGGTCGTTGCCACGCCCGGACTGGTCGAACAGGACCGTGATGACACACGTGGTGTTTGCGCAGAAAGAGTCCTGGGCCGCCGCGTCGGCGACGCCGCCGGGGGTCAGTACGCCGATGTTGCGGGTTGTGTTGTCGGAGCGTCTGACCTGATAGAGATCCCCGTTGTAGGCGCTGTAGAGGGCGCGTGTTGTGCTGTGCGCCGCCACGCAGGGCGTGCCACCCGCGCCGTAGATGTCGCACGGGCCGGAGCCGGCGCCCCCGTCGACGCGGACGAGCTGCCACTGCTGGTTGCTGCCACCCCAGTCGCTGTACTGCACGACGCCGGCGCCGTCGTTGGTCGCCGCGTTCTGCACCTCGACCGCCTTGCCGCTGTTGCGGTTGATCAGCCGGACGTAGCCGCTGTCGGAGTCGACCAGCCGGAACTGCTGGTTGGCGCCGCCGTGGTCGGTCCACTGATGGATGGCGGCACCGTCCGCTGTCGACCAGCTGGACACGTCGATCACCTTGTTCGAGTGCCGCGCCTTGATCCGGTAGTAGCCGCCGCCGGAATCCACGAACTGGAACTGCTGGTTGTTGCCGTTGGTGCGGGTCCACTGGACGACGTCGGCGCCGTCGGCGGTGGAGAAGTTGAAAACGTCGATGGCCTTGCCACTGTTGCGGTTCACCAGCACGTACCAGGCAGCGGTGTCCACAGTGGCGGCCGACGCCGACGTGGGGACCCCCATGAGCAGCCCACCTGCGATCACAACAGCTATCGCAGCAGCCAAACTCGACCGCCACCGACGGCGCCACCTCGCGGTCCGCCCCGACCCAACCGACATGAGCATCTGTCCTTTCAGGAGGGTTCCGCATCGGTGCGGGTCCGATCACCCGCGCACGTAAGGCTCGGTGTTAGCGCTAACATTTTCGGGGACGATCCATGCAGGAATCTGAGGGGGTAGAGGTGTCAGGTAGCCGACGGCGGTGTGACTGAACGCACCATTGGACTCTGAACGATCACGTCGGCTGCGTCAAGATGTAACGGGAAGGTTTTCGCAGGGAGTCCCTGATGAGACGCTGGCGGTCGCCGAGGCGGCAGCCGTCAAGCTCGTCGGGACGTGGGCCGGTGGTCAGGTGATCAGAGAGTTCACGCCACAATGTCAAAATCTCGGTGCAAGTCTTCTGAGCCCCGGGCAACCGCGGCGGCCATCCTGGCGTGCCGAAGGCATGACGTCGTCGAAGTCCCGGCTGCCCGAGGCGGCCTTGCTGTGGCTTCCCGTGCTGGTGCTGGTCGGTGGGCTCGCGGTGGTGTGGACCGGCGTCTCCATGGCCGCGGACGTCAGCCGATCGGCGGGGCTCTGCTCGGCGCGGGTGCCACGGTCCTGCTGTTCCTGTGGCATCACGGCCTGAGGCTGGAGAAATACCTGGCGCGGTTCGAAAAGTGGTGGTTGTAGTGCTGGTGGTGGCTGTCTCGCTGGCGGTGACTACCGCTTCGTGAGCAGCCGGGTTTGCTCGCGCAGGACGTCGACCGTGTTCGCCACCCAGTCCCCGATCACCGCCTGCTCGGCCGGGGAATAGCGGGCCATCAGCTTCGCCATCGCCACGTCGAGGCCGGCGAACACCTTCCCGAACGCTCCGGGCGCCGCCGTGATCACGAGCCGGCGGCGGTCGGCGGGGTCCGGGGCGCGACGGGCCAGGCCCGCGCGTTCGAGCCGGTCGACCACACCGGTCACCGCGCCCGGGGTCAAGCCGATCTCCTTGGCCAGGTCGCCCGCCGACACCGACCCGGCCCCCGCGATCACGGCGAGGGCGCGCTGGTCGACCGCCGTCACGCCCAGACTCGCACCCACCGCCTCGTGGAACGCCACCACGGCGGTACTCAGCTCACGTCCCGCGTCCCGACCTTCCATACCATCACTTTACCGGACCAGATACTTCAGTACACTGAACTAAATTGTTCACACACTGAGGCATCGGAGTAGTCGTGAGCGAACTGAAGCTGGCGCTCGAGGTACCGAGATGGACCTGGCAGTGCTACACCGAGCACCTCGGGCTGGTGCTCGGCCTCTCGTCCGTCGCGTCGGTTCAGCGGCTGATCGTCGTCAACTGGACCGCGCAGATCCCCCACGGCGCCGCCCTCGCCTCCGAGGTCGTCGTGCTGGCCGCCCGGATTGCTCTGGTCGTTGCCGTCTGGCGGATCGCAATGCGGGGCCAGGCCCTCCGCCTGAGCGCAGGCCGCGCGTTCGCGCGAAACCACTGGCGCAGCCTGCTGTGGCAGGGCGCGTTCCTCGGCGCCGCCTACCTGGCCTTCGAGGTCCTGGCCGAAGGCACCTTATCGAAACTGCTGCCCGAGTCCGCCCGGCAGACTTACCTGGCCATCCTGCTGCTCCTGAAGAACCCCACCGTCATCGCCCTGACATTTTTGTGGTGGATCGGCGTGGTCCGCCAGGTCTTCCGGACGAAGCCCGCACTGGTGGCGTGCACGGCATCCACACCATGACACTCATGAACGCGGTGTCACCGGCTGGGCGGGACCCGCGGTCAGCAGACGCAACCGGGCGCAGACGCTTGGATGGTGCGACGTCCTCACATGCCGACGAGCGGTGGTTGTCGAGCGCGCCACCGGAGGTTACGATCCGTCGCGACGTGCGAAAGCCACTGCCCGGTAGGTAGTCCGGGTGACGCTCCGGTGTTCGTGCAAGTGCCCGGTCATGGGCCGCCTGTACGTCCTTTGTCGATCGCGCACAAGGGACGGATCATGCCTGAGCTGAAAGTTCTTGTCGTTGGCGCCGGTCTCGGCGGCCTCACCCTTGCCCAATCGCTGCGGGGAAACGGAATCGACGTCGCGGTCTTCGAACGCGACGCGGGCCCGTGGGACCGGCCGCAGGGCTACCGCCTGCACCTGGACGCCGACGCGATCAACGCCGCGCGGGAGGTGCTCCCAGCCCCGCTGTACGCCGTGTTCGAGGCGACGGCCCAGTACACCGAGCCGTTCACCACGATCCTGGGCACCGACCTGTCGGTCCTCGAACGCGTGCCGACGCGGGATGACCACGGCCAGGCTTGGCCCGCACACGACGGCCCCGCCATCCACGCGAACGTCGACCGGGCGACGCTGCGCCAGATCCTGCTGGCCGGCCTGGAGGACGCGGTGCACTTCGGCAAGACGGTGCAGCGCTACGAGAACACCGCCGATCGCGTGACCGCGTACTTCACCGACGGCTCCACGGCTCGCGGTGACGTCCTGGTCGGCGCGGACGGTATCCGTTCGGCCGTCCGCCGGCACCGGGCCCCGCGATGCGAGACCGTCGACGCGGGCATCACCGCGATCTACGGACGCCTGCCGATGGCCGTTGCCGAGCCACTGGTACCGGTCGAGACCCTCACCGACGTCTTCACGATCGCCTCGGACGAACGGAAGGTCTTCCTCGGGCTCGGTTCGGTGCGCTTCCCGACCTCTCCCGCCCAGGCCGCCCAGCGGTTCGCCCCGGGGATGAGGATCGCCGATCAGGACGATTACGTGGTGAGCATCGTCGGTGGCCGCCACGAGTTCTTCCCGGCCACCTCCGCGGCGATGCGTGCGCTGCCAGGCGAGCAACTGCGCGAGATCGCGGCGGGACTCCTCCGGGACTGGCCCGGCCGTGCCGCCGAGTTCGTCGGGAGCGCGGACGCGGGCTCGTTCTTCCTCGTCGAGATGTACACCAGTGTACCGGCCACGTTGGACGCGCCTGCCCGCGTCACCCTGCTCGGTGACGCGATCCACTCGATGACCCCCACCTTGGGGCGAGGCGCCAACGTCGCGATGCGGGATGGCGCCCTCCTCGGTCGCGCGCTGAAGGAGGTCGTCGACGGCTGTCTGCCCCTGGCCGAGGCTCTGGCCGGCTACGAGCGTGAGATGACCGCCTACGGGTTCTCCGTCGTGCGGCAGGCGGCCCGGATCGGCCAGCAGCGCATGGCCCAGAACGCCCTGCCTGAATAACGGGTGCCGACGTCTGCCGATGAGGCAGCCACCTATCGAACACTCGATCAAGCCTGACCGGGCGTCGGTCGTACGGGCGAGAGGGCCTGATCGAGATAGACGACGGTTATCACAACAGGCGCCCGAATCGTTTGACAGACAGGAGCGCGGCTCGGAGAGCCGGCGACGGCGGCGCAGTGAACCCGGACACGCGTCTCGAACTTGCGGACCACTCGAACCCTGATCGTCGGATCGCTGGGCTTTCCGACCGCGACCGTCGGGGAGACGGCGACGGCCGGCTGTGCGAGGACCACCGCCAGGGCAACAGCGAACCATCCCACTACGCACTCTCCGCTTCCTCGGCTGTTGTCGGCCGAAGATCACGCCACGCACCGTGCTGGTCGCACTGCTCGTCAACGCCGATGACGTCGTCCGGGCCGATCAGCTGATCGGCCCGGTTTCGATCGTGCTTGCGCAGCTGCGTGCCCACGTCCGGTGGCCGAGCAAGCACCGTGCGGATTCGGCGCCGCGGAATTCTGGCGAACTTGACTCCAATGCGATTCTCCCTGTCGTCGACGCGCGGCCGGCTCCCTCGCGCTGGATGGCGTCTCGGTCCGGCATCGCGTGTTCTTTCGATCGGTTGTGCGGTCGCTCCCAGCGCCCCCTCGGCGTTGGGTGTCGACCATCGGTGCAGTGCGGGCGGGTTGTCCGGTGCTGGGACTTCCACGCTGTGCCTTGGCAGCCTCGCCGCGAGTCCTACTCTGAGCGGCCGATCGTGTGAACTTCTTGCAGAGTTTCTGCATTGCGCTGCTCAAAGCCGCTATGCCTGTTGTCCTGGCGACGGCATCCGGGAACCGGGACGGTGGTTGGAGCGGTGGCAGTAAGTCTGCGTCTGCTGGGCGAGGTGAGCGCGGACGTTGACGGACGGCCGGTGGATCTCGGGCCACCCAGGCAGCGGTGTGTGCTGGCCGCGTTGGCGGTCGACGCGGACCGCGTGGTGCCGGTGGACCGATTGATCGAGCGGGTCTGGGGGGCGACTGCGGAACGACGGGCCCGGGCGACGCTCCACAGCTACATCTCCCGGCTGCGCCGGACGCTGGCGCACACGGACAGGGTGGCGATCGTGCGCCGGTCGGGCGGGTACGCCCTGATGGCCGACGCCGCCGAAACGGTGGTCGACCTGTACCGATTTCGGGAGCTGTGCACCAGCGTGAGTTGTGCGCCGGAGTCGACGGCACGGGCCGTGCGATCGTTGACCGACGCGCTCGCGCTGTGGCGGGGGCCGGCGTTGACCGGCGTGGACGGGGAGTGGGTCGAGTCAGAGCGTGACCGACTCGGGCAGGAACGACTGGCTGCCCAGCACGACCTGGCCGAGGCCCGGCTACGCGCCGGACAAGGCGGCGAGCTGGTGGCCGAGCTGGCCGCGCGAACCGCGCGGCACCCATTGGACGAGCGGGCCGCGGGTCAGTACCTGCTGGCGCTGCACCAAAGCGGGCGCACCGCCGATGCGCTGGAGCACTACCACCGAATCCGGACAAGACTGGTCGAGGAACTGGGCACCGAACCCGGCACTGCCCTCCAACTCGCGCACCGACAGGTCTTGGCCGCCGGCACCGCCCCGGTCGCCGCGCCCGCCAGTGGCTATTTTCGCCCCGCCGTCGTACCTCGTCAGTTGCCGGGTGCGCCGGCGCCATTCGTCGGCCGCCACGACGAACTGACCCGCCTGGACGCCTTGAACACGAGTGACGCAGTGACCGTCTCGGCGATCACCGGTATGGGCGGGATCGGCAAGACCTGGCTGGCCCTGCACTGGGCGCACCGCAACCTGCACCGGTACCCGGACGGCCAGTTGTTCATCGATCTGCGAGGGTTCAGCCCCGAGGACGCTCCTCTCCCCGCCGCCGCCGCGGTCCGTGGTTTCGTCGTATCCCTCGGGGTGCCACCTGCGAGTGTTCCCACCGAGTTCGACGCACTGATCGGCCTGTACCGGAGCCTGGTCGCCGACAAGCGGATGTTGATCGTGTTGGACAACGTCCACGACACCGGGCAGGTCCTCCCGTTGTTGCCCGGAACCGGCGGGTGCACGGTGCTGGTGACCAGTCGCGACCGACTGACCGGGCTCGCCGCGGCGAGCAGTGCCCGGATGTTCCGACTCGGCGTCCTCGACGACGACGATGCCCGCTCCCTGCTCGCCCACCGTCTGGGACCACAGCGGGTGGCGGCCGAGCCGGAAGCGATGGCCGAACTGCTGGGTCGGTGCGTGGGGCTTCCCCTCGCGCTGGGGATTGTCGCGAGCCGCGCTGCGGCCCAGCCGTCTTCACCCTTGCAAGGGTGGGCGCGGGACCTGCGGGATACGGCTACCCGCCTCGGCGCCTTGGACGCGGGCGATCCCCAGTCCAGCGTGCGAGCGACCATTGCCTGGTCCCATGCCGCCCTGACCCCGGCGCAGGCAGACCTGTTCGCGCTGCTCAGCTCTGCACCAGGGCCGGACATCGATGCGGCCGCGGTGACATGCGCCCTGGGGCCGGCCTCGGACCGGACCTGGGCGCTGCTGCGTGCTCTGACCCGCGTGTCCTTGCTGGACGAGCACGTTCCGGGCCGCTTCCGAATGCACGACCTGGTGCGGCTCTACGGTTTGGAGCACCGCGGAGCCGACCACGACGCCGCACTGGGTCGACTGGTCAGCCACTATGTCCACATCGCCCACGCCGGCGAACGTTTGCTCGCCCCGCAACGCCGACCCGTTGAATTGGGGCACCCGCCGCCCGGCTGCGCCCCACGGCCGCCGGCGGACGAAGCGGCGATGCTGAGCTGGTTCGACGCTGAACACGCCAACCTGCTGGCGTTGCAGCGGCTGGCCGTCGAGCGGCACCACCACACCGAGGTGTGGCAGCTGGCGTGGGCTTTGGACAACTTCCACTGGCGGCGCGGTCACCTCCACTACAACATCACCACCTGGCTGGCCGGGGTTGCCGCAGCCGAGCACCTCGGCCAGCCCGAACTACTGGTGCGGTCCCACCGCCGCCTGGGACGTGCCTACGCCCAGGCCCGCCGCCACACCGAGGCTGTGCGGCACCTGAGCCGGGCACACGACCTGGCCGAAGGAAGCGGTGACGTCCACGAACGTGCCCACACCGAGAACGCACTCGCCTGGGCCTGGTCACTGCACGGGGACGACCGCAAGGCATTGAAACACGCACTGCATGCGCTCGACCTCTACCGTGGCCTGGCCAACCCTGTTTGGCTGGCCAGAGCGCTCAACTCGGTCGGCTGGTACCAGGCCCGGCTCGGTCGTCCGCACCAAGCCCTGGAACCCTGCGCACAGGCACTTGACCTGTTCCGGCGAAACCAGGACGTCGGCGGTGAAGCCGCCACGCTCGACACGCTGGGACTCATCGCCCACCACTCCGGAGACCACGCAAACGCCCTGAAACACCACCGTGCCGCACTGACTCTGTTCCGCCGCCTGGGAAACCACTACCTCGAAGCCGACACCCTGGCGAACATCGCCTACGCCCATGCCGCACAGGGCGAACTGCGCCACGCTCGCGACATTTCACAGCAGGCCCTTCAGCTCTATCGGAGGCAAGGACGTCCTGACGATGCGGCGCGTGTGCAGCGGCAACTCGACACAGTCGTCCGCGCCGACGGCGACCAGCCCGGGACTGTTCCGAGTTCGGCGGTTCCGGTTCGCCACGCCGGACCGAGATCCGGCGGGATGTGCGCTGTGAGTGATTTCCCAGGACCTGTCAAACGAACGGTGTAACTCCGGTTGAAGGGAACCATTCGCGTAGCCGCAGCTTGCAGGCGGGGATCCAACCAAGGTACTTTCGATACGAAACGGTAGCGTAGCGAAAGTGACGGTGCGGGGTGGGGACTTCGGAGCCCGGCGGCATGACTCGGCCCCCGGCGATGGGACGGCCGCGGGATTCCGGCCGTGACCTGGCCATTCTCGACGCGACACTGTCACTGCTGACCGAGGTGGGATACGAGCAGCTCTCGATCGAGGCGGTGGCCGGGCGGTCCGGGGCAGCGAAGACGACGATCTACCGCCGGTACCCCGACAAGGCCGCGCTGGTCGCCGCAGCGGTCGAGCGCCGCTCCCCGCGCAGCCCCCACCGCCTGCCGGAGAGAGCCTCCGGGAAGTCGTGCACTCCCTGGCGGCATGGCTCGCGCGCAGCATCTCCGAACAAGACGTGGGACTGCTCGGGGCCGTGTTCACCGGCATGCGCAACGACGCGCGGCTCGCCCAGGCGATGCGGCGGATCCTGCGGCGGGACGAGACCGCGATGACGGACGGACTTCTTCGCCAAGCGGCCGAGCGACTGGCACCCGGGGCGGCAACGCTCTTCGCCGAGGTCGCTCCGGCGCTGATCGTGCACCGCATCGTGGTCGTGGGCGAGCCGTGCGACGCCGCCTTCGTGGAGCACCTCGTCGACGACATCCTCTTGCCGCTCCTGCGCCGCAGCTGAGCAAGGATCACTCGCAAACCGGGAGACATCGTGAAAGCAGTACGCTATGACCGTTTTTCGGGCATCGACGGGATCTACCTCGCGGACCTCCCCGAGCCCGTGGCCGGCCCGGGCGAGGTCGTGGTGCGGGTCGAGGCCGGTGCGCTCAACCCCGGGGCGCTACCGGCGCTGCACGGCAGTGCGTACACGCCGGGCCGCGATCTCGCCGGTGAAGTCGTCGCGGTCGGTGCCGACGTGCTCGGCTTCGCCGTCGGCGACGCGGTGCTGGGCCGGCTTCAGAGCTGGGACGCCCACGCCCAGCTCGTCGCCATCCCCGCAGACCAGCTGGTGAGCAAGCCTCCGGCCCTCTCCTGGGACGTGGCGAGCTCGCTCTGCACCACACCGATGGCGGGCCTCGGTGCCGTCCGGGCGGTTGAACCCCGGCCGGGCGAGACCATCGTGATCTCGGGTGCATCGGGCGGCGTCGGATTCACCGCCGCCCAGCTCGCGCTCCGTGCCGGAGCGACAGTGATCGGCCTGACCAGTGACGCACATTTCGACCTGCTCCGGCACCACGGCATCGAGCCCGTCCGGTACGGCGACGGGGAACAGGAACGGATCCTCGCCACGACCGACCGGGCCGACGCCTTCATCGACACCGTCGGTGGCGGCTACCTCGACCTCGCCCTCGACCTCGGCGTTCCGGCAGACCGCATCGACACCGTCGTCGACTACCGCGGAGCGAAAGAGAAGGGCGTCAAAGCTCTCGGAACGACCGACGCCGGCGGCCTCCCGGCGCTGGCCGAACTGGCCGCCCTCGCCGCCGCCGGCGACCTGCACATCCCCATCGCCGCAACGTATCCCCTCACCGCTGTGCGCGACGCCTATCAGGCCCTGGCCGACCGCATGACCCACGGGCGCATCGTGCTGCACCCGCGAGATCTCGGCTGAACCACCCTCGTCCCCGCCGGACGTGCCGCCCTGCCGACGTGCAGCAAGCCGCCGCATGACCGGGCAGCGGGCGGTTTGTACGTCTCGTGTACAGCGCCAAGGCAGGGTCGCTCGCCATCCACCCGATCCAGGAGACGAGCCGTGCCACAGAACTTCCTTCCCGACTTCACGCTTTCCCGGCGTTCGCTCTTCCGCGCCGGGGCCGCCACCGCTGTCGCGCTCGGTAGCGGGGCGCTGCTCGCCGGGACCGCCGCCGCTGCCGAGGAACTCCCCGCGTCGCCCTACATCGACATCACCAAGCCGTCCTACGACCTCTTCCGCAGCAAGATGCTGCACGAATCGCACCACGTCATGCAGGGCTTCGCCTTCGACAACGTCAACCGGCGCCTCTTCATCGTGCAAGCCCAAAACGGCACCTCCGGCGACGACCTGTGCGTCAGCCAGCTCAGCTTCTCCGGCGAACTGCTCGGCTCGATGCACGTCAACCACGCCGGGCACGGCGTGTCACTGGGAGTGGAACCCGTCGGCACCTCCTCCTACCTCTGGATGGAGTGCGACGCCGACGGAACCACCACCGAATCCCGCGGCACCGCCCTCGCCCGCTTCAAATTCGTCAACGGCGGCACCCCGGCGGTGAAGAAGTACCTCACCGGCAGCAAAAACATCACCTGCGCCACCGACCCGGTCCACCAGCGGATGGTCGTACGCCGCGACGAAGGCGGCCGGATGTGGTTCAGCGTGTTCCCGCTCGCCAAGGCCGTCGCCGGCGACTTCTCCGAGCCACTGGCCCACTTCCCCCAGCCCACGCTGAGCCCCTCCGGCGCCGTCTTCCAGGGCTACACGATCCTCGGCAGCTCCCTGTACATCCTGGACGGAGAAGGCCACGCCGACGCGGCCGACATCGACTCCTACGTCACCCGTGTCGACATGAAGACCGGCCAGGTCAAGGAACGCGCGATCACCCGGGCCGGCGAGTCCCTCGTCTGGCGCGAACCCGAGGGCATGGCGGTCTACCGCACGGCCGACGGCGAAACCCGCCTCTTCCTCGGCTTCGGCTCACGCAGCAGCGTCGACAACGTCAACCGCTACGCCAACCTCTTCTACAAGAACGTCCTGGTGGAGTGACCTCGGGGCCCACGGCGCGCGGGTCGTGTTCCGGCCCCCGCGATGCATACTGGTGGTGACGACGAAGCCGAACACGAGGTGGCGGATGACGACCGAATTGGTTGACGTGGTGCTGACGGCCCTGACGGCCGGTGCGGCGGCCGGGTTGAAGGACACCGCCACCTCGGCCGTCAAGGATTCCTACACCGCCTTGCGGACCCGGACGTTGAAAGTTCTCAAGACCGGCCGGGCGAACGGCGCCGAGACCGGCACCACCGTCGAACAGCTGGTGGCCGACCCCGCGGAGCACCGCCAGGACCTCATCGAGATCCTGGCGGCCGCGAAGCCGGCCGAAGTCGCCGAATTGGCCGAAGCGGCCCAAACGGTGCTGAGCGCACTGGACTCGGGCAACTCGACCGCCGGCAAGTTCACCGTGTACGCCGACAACGCCAAAGGCATCGTCGTCGGCGATCACACCGTTGCCAATTTCACCTTCACCGACTGACATTCCAGCCCGCCGCCGTAACTCCGGCCCCTCGGCGGCCGATTCAGTCGAGTGTCAGGGCAGCGAACCGGAGGGAACCGATCCGATGGCCGAACCGATCGTGGCGGCCGTGGCCGATGACGGCACCCACGCCACCTCCGATTTCGGCAACCAGTAGGCACGGCCGGAGAACCGTGGACCGAACCAGGGAACCGGACCCGCGGCAGGTGCGGATCGACCACGGTCAAGGGGTCGTGGTCGGCGATCACGCCCGGGTCGAGATGCACGTGCACCCGGCGGCCCGGCCGAGACCGCCGCAGGGGCCGGTCCGGACGATTCTCGACATCGACCCCACGGAACTGGGGGTTCACCGCGCGATCCATTTGGGTCCGGAAGGCGACGACGCCCGCATCGGGCCCGCCGTCCTGACGCCGTACATCCGGCGTGACCACGACGAAACCATCGTTTCCGCGCTCACCGGCGAACACCGCTCGGCCAAGCTGGTGATCCTGGTCGGTGGATCGTCCATCGGGAAGACCCGGGCCTGCTACGAAGCGATTGTGCGCACGAACCCGGACTCCTCCCTGATCGCGCCGGAAGACGCCGACGAGCTGGCAGCGCTGCTCGAAAACGGTGTCCCGCCGAACACCGTGCTCTGGCTCGACGACTTCCAGCGTTACGTGAACGGTCTCAACGGCGAGGCCGTCGCGACAGGTTTGCGGCGGCAGCTCGCGGCTTCGAGCCATCGAGGCGACCACCTCGTCGTCATCGGGAGCATGTGGCCGCAGTGGTGGCTCACCCTCACCCGGACACCGGGCGCGCGCCCTCGTGACGAGCATTCGGCGGCCCGGAACCTGCTCGCCCTCGCGGACAAGATCACCGTGGTGGAGGACTTCAGCGGGCTGACCGGTCCGGACGAAGACCACCTGCTCCGGAAGGTATCGACCGACCCCCGGCTGCGAGCGGCGTTCGAAGCGGGCGGGCCCACGAAACGGATCGCCCAGGTCCTGGCGGGCGGCCCCCTCGTCGTCGACCGGTTCACGACACTGGTCGACGAGCACGCCAAGGCGGTGCTGCTCGCGGCCGTGGACGCGACCCGGATGGGATTCGACTCCGCGCTGCCCGGCGCCCTGCTCGAACAGGCGGCAGCCGGGTATCTCACGCCGGAACTGCGCGTTGCCGCGGAGGGCTGGTTCGCCGCAGCGCTCGCGGAAGCCACCGAACTGGCGCACGGGATTCGTGCGCTGACGCCGGTCCGGTCGACCGCCGGGATCGGGCCGCCCGACGGCTACCGGCTGCACGACTACCTCCTGCAGTACGCGACCAGGGTTCGCCGACGGGAACGGCCCCCGGCGCAGCTGTGGGAAGCACTCGTGGCGCACGCGGTCAGCCCGGACGACGCGTCGCGGGTCTCGGAGAGTGCGCAGAGCCGCCTGCTGTACCGGTACGCGTTGCCGTTGTTGCGGTTCACCGCCGGCTCCGGGGACGAACGGTCCGCGCAACGGCTGGCCATTCTGCTGGCCCAGCAGGGCGATGTCGAAGCATTGCAGGCCCGAGCGGATCAAGGGGACAGCTGGGCGGCTCACGAGCTGGTTCAGGTACTCGCGCAGGCACGCGACTTCCACCGCCTGAAGATCTCGGCTGACGCGGGCAATTCGCAGGCCGCCTTGTGGCTGACGAAACTGCTCGCCGAATGGGGTGATCTCGACGAGCTGAAACTCCGGGCGGATGCCGGTGACAGCCAGGCGCGAAAGTACTACGTCGATCTTCTGATCAACCGCGGGGATCTGGTCAAGCTCCGGATCGAGGCCGGCAACGGCGACCGCCGGGCGCAGGACCACCTCGTCCGGCTGTGGGTTTCCCGAGGTGATGTCGGCGAGCTGACGAAGCTGGCGCGGCACGGTGATTCCCGTGCGGCGTCGGGACTGGTGGAGGTGCTGGCGCGCAACGAGGACATCACCGGCCTCCGCGCGCGAGCCGACGTGGGCGATGTCGAAGCGACCGCGCGGCTGGTGGATCTGTTCGGCAGGAAGGGCGACATCGCCGGGTTGGCGGACTACGCCGCGGCCGGAAACGACGCCGCGTCGTGGGAGATCGCCCGCCTGTTGACCGACCGGGGAGACTTCGAGCGGCTCAAGGACCGGGCCGAGCGGGGAGACGTGCCCGCGCGCCGCTATGTGATCTCGTTCCTCGAGTCCTGGGGCGATGTCGCCGGCCTGCGCCACTGGGCCGGCACGGGAGACCTCGACGCGGTGCACGCGCTGGCCGGCCTGCTCGCGAAGAGCGGGAAAAGCGACGAGGCGATCGCGGTCCTGGTCGGTGCGCTCGACGCGCGGCACCGGCCGGGAGCCGAATCGCTGGTTTGCGAGCTCGAGCGGACGCCCGGGTTCGATCCGCACTCGTTCGAGGGTTTCACGAGAGCGGAAGTCGGGGTGCTCAATGCCGTCCACCGGATCCTGAGGTCGCGAACTGCCGCGCCTGAGCTGCCGCCGGTTTCGGGACCGGGCGTCGACCGTCCCGATCGCCGGCGGGACTGGGTCTCCCCGCTCTCCGGCAAGTCGGCTCGAGCCCTGGTTCCGACCAGGACGTTCCTGTCCGCGATGATCACCCGGGGGGATCTGGAAGGCCTGCGCCGGTTGGCGCGAGCGGGCAACACCCTGGCCGCGGCGGGTGTCCTGGACGTGCTGGCCGACCGCGGTGACGTCGCGGGCCTGCGCGAGCAGGCCGACGACGGAGACAGCCGAGCCTCGGCCGTCTTGGCCGAGCTGCTCGCCGAGCGCGGAGACCTGGCGGCGATTCGTGAGCGGGTGGACCACGGTGACGTGCCCGCCCTCGAGCGGCTGGTGCGGATTTTGGTGGCCGAGGAGGATTCGGGCGAACTGCGGCACCTGGCCGACGCCGGCCACATCCAGGCCGCCGCGGGTCTGGCGAACGTGCTCTTCCACCGTGCCGACCTGGAAGGGCTCAAGCGCGAAGTGACCGCCGGGAACCTGTTCGCGTCGAGCCGGCTGATGGACCTGGTGGCGCGGCAACACCCGCGCTTGTTCGCCCGGCTGCGCAGGTACGGCCTGACCGCTGACGGGACCCCCGCGTGAGCCCGGACTGATGCTGCCCGGGTGACGATGCCGGCCAGATCCGCCGCGACACCGCCGGTGGATGCGCGTGCACGACTGAACGGGAGTGCGTGGCTACCCGTAGTACCGCGGTACCACGGGCGGCGCCGGATTCCCTCCTCCGGTACCACGATCCTCCCCGGTGCCGTCCTTAGCGTGAGAAGCGAACGGACCGGGCTGTCCGGTCCGGGATCTCAGGGGATGAGCGATGATCGAGGCACACCAGCTGACGAAGCGGTACGGGGAAAAGACCGCGGTGGACACAGTGGACTTCACCGTCCGGCCGGGCACGGTCACCGGATTTCTCGGGCCCAACGGCGCGGGCAAGTCGACCACGATGCGGATGATCGTCGGGCTCGACGCGCCGACCAGTGGCTCGGTCACGGTCAACGGGCGCCGCTACGCCGAGCACCGCGCGCCGCTGCAGGAAGTCGGGGTCCTGCTCGAGGCCAAGTCGGTGCACCCGGGCCGGTCGGCGTTCGACCACCTGCTCGCGCAGGCCCAGACCCACGGCATTCCGCGCCGGCGGGTCGACGAAGTGATCGAGCTGGCCGGGCTGCAGTCGGTCGCGAAGAAGCGCGCGGGAAATTTCTCCCTCGGCATGGGCCAGCGGCTGGGGATCGCGGCGGCCCTGCTGGGCGACCCGGCGACGGTCATCCTCGACGAGCCGGTCAACGGCCTCGACCCCGAGGGCGTTCTCTGGATCCGCACCCTGCTCACCGACCTCGCCGCCGACGGCCGGACCGTCTTCGTCTCCTCGCACCTGATGAGCGAGATGGCCCTCGTCGCCGAGCACCTCATCGTCGTCGGCCGGGGACGGCTGCTCGCCGACACCACCGTCCACGACCTCGTCCGGAACGCCGGCGGCGACACCGTGCACGTGGCCACGGCCGAGCCGGGCCGGCTGCGTGAGGTCCTGGCCGGACCGGGCGTCGAGATCGCCGGCCGCACCGGCTCCGAGGAACTCCAGGTCAGCGGCCTCTCGGCCCGCTCCATCGGGCTCACGGCCGCCGAGCACGGCATCGCCCTGTCCGAACTCTCCCCCCGGACCGTCTCCCTCGAGGACGCCTTCATGGACCTGACCCGCGACGCCGTCGAATACCACGGCGCCACCACCGGCCTCGACACACTCGGGAGCGCGGCATGAGCACCCTGACGACACCCACAGCCCCCGCCGCCCGGGCCACCCGGCCGGCCTACCGCGTGACCGGACGCCACGTCCTGCGCTCGGAGTGGACGAAACTCTGGTCCCTGCGCTCCACCTGGATCACCCTCGGCCTCGGCCTGGTCTTCCTGGTGGCGTTCGGGCTGATCTCCGCCGCCCGGTACAAGTCCAACATCAGCTCCGGCCAGCCCCTCGACGAGGACTTCGCCGGCGCCACCGCCCTCAACCTGTCGCTCTTCGGGACGAACTTCGCGCAACTGGCGCTGGGCGTGCTGGGAGTGCTGGTCACCGCCGGCGAGTACTCCACCGGCATGATCCGCTCGACGCTGACCGGGGTTCCGCGCCGGCTGCCCGTGCTGTGGTCCAAGTCGGCGGTGTTCGGCGTCGTCGCGCTGCTCGTCGGCGTGATCGGCGCGTTCCTCGCCTTCGTGTTCGGCAGCGCCATCGTGTCCGGGACGCCCGCGGCGATGACGCTGTCGGACACGGGTGTCCTGCGCAGCCTGCTGGGCGCCGGTCTCTACCTGGGCCTGGTCGGCGTGATCGGCGTCGCGCTCGGGGCGCTGCTGCGTTCGGTCGCCGGCGGCATCTCGGTCCTGGTCGGGGCGCTCATGCTGATCCCGGGCCTGATTTCGCTGCTGCCGGCTTCCTGGCAGGGCGACATCAGCCCGTACCTGCCGAGCAACGCGGGACAGTCGATGTTCGCCTTGACCCACGACGCCACCAGCCTGTCACCGGGCGCCGGGCTGCTGGTCTTCCTCGGCTGGACCGTCCTGCTGCTGGCCGGAGCCGCCTACCGGCTGGCGAGGTCGGACGCTTGACCGAGGCTCCGCCGGTGCGGCACCCGGGTGCCGCACCGGCGGTTTTCCTCCACGATGGACAGGTGAGGCACGTGCGCAGCGACGAACAGGTGGGCCACCCGCCCTCGTCGTGGACCGCTCCCCTGCCGGCGCACCCGTTGGTCACCTGGCTGACGCGGCTCGGCCAGCGGGTCCGGCAGGCGGACCGGCGCCGCCCGTGGGTCCTGGACCTGGCCGTCGTCGCCGCGCTGTTCGTGGTGTTCTGCCTGCCGGATCTGATTCCGCACGATGAAGACGGGGGCCCGGAGCAACTCCTCCTCACCTTCAGGCACCTGCCGCCGGTGGGCACCCTGGCGCTGCAGGCCGGCCTGGTGCTGCCCTTGCTGTGGCGGCGGCGGGCACCGTCGGTCGCGCTGGCCCTGACCGCGGCGGCATTCCTGGTCCAGTGGTCGCTCGGGGTCGTCCTGCGCGCCGACATCGCGCTGCTCGTGGCGCTCTACAGCGTGACCCTGCACGGGCGTCTGCGGCACCTGCCGTGGGCCTGCGCGGCCGAGATCGCGCTCCTGATTCCGGTGGCCGCGCGGGTTTCCGGGTTCGTCTCGTTCTGGGAGGCGCTGTTCTTCCTGCTCACCGCGCTCACCGCGGCCGTCGCACTGGGGCTGGCCGTCCGGATCCGCCGGGCCCAGCTCGCCAGCCTGCGCGACCGCGCGGCCCAGCTGGAGATCGAACGCGACCAGCGCAGCAGGCTGGCCGCCGCCACCGAGCGCGTCCGGGTGGCCCGCGAGATGCACGACATCGTCGGCCACAACCTGTCGGTCATCATCACGCTGGCCGACGGCGGCGCCTACGCGGCCGACGTCGCCCCCGGACGCAGCAAGGAAGCACTCCGGCTGGTCGGCGACGCCGGCCGTCAAGCGCTGGGCGAACTGCGGCGCATGCTGGGCGTGCTGCGCGAGAAAGGCGACACACCCGAGCTGGATCCCCAACCGGGCATCGCCGACCTCGACGCGTTGTGCGCGCGGATCCGCGCGGCCGGCCCGGAGGTGGTCTACCGGTCCGGCGGCGAACTGGACACGCTCGACCGGGGCGTGCAGCTGATGGCGTACCGCATCGTCCAGGAAGCGCTCACGAACACGCTCAACCACGCCGGTCCCCGCACCCGGATCGACGTCCTGATCGCCGCCGACGGCCGGGAGCTGCGCATCCGCGTCCGGGACAGCGGGCGCGGCGACGGCCCGGCACAACTCGTCGCCCCGTCGGAGACGGGGAACGGGCTGGCGGGGATGCGGGAGCGTGCCGCCCTGTACGGCGGCACGGTCGACGCGGGCCCCACGCCCGGCGGCGGGTGGGTGGTCACGGCCGTTCTCGACATCGCGCCGCTGCCCGGTTCCCCTGGCGGGACACCGTGACGACCATCCTCATCGCCGACGACCAGCCGTTGCAGCGCTTCGGTTTCCGCATGCTGCTGGACGCGACGCCGGACACCGAAGTCGTCGGCGAAGCGGCCCACGGCGCGGAAGCCGTGCGCCGGACCGCGGAGCTGCGGCCCGACGTCGTGCTCATGGACATCCGCATGCCCGGCATGGACGGCATCGAAGCCACCCGGCGGATCCTCGCCACCGGTGGCCGTTCCCGCGTCCTCGTCATGACCACCTTCGACCTGGACGAATACGCCTACGCCGCCCTCCGCGCGGGAGCCAGCGGGTTCCTGCTCAAGGACGCCCACCCCGAAGAGCTGCTCGCCGGCATCAGGGCCGTCGCCGGCGGCGACGCCGTCATCGCCCCCGCCCTGACCCGGCGGCTCCTCGACACCTACGGCCACCGGCTCCCCCACGGCGGAGCCACGCCCGAGCACCCCGCTGATCCTCGCTGGGCGTCGTTGACGGCCCGGGAACAGGACATCCTGGTGGCGATCGGGCAAGGGTGGACCAACGGGGAGATCGCCGAGCGTCTCGTGCTGTCCGAATCGACGGTCAAGACCCATGTCGGGCGCGTGCTCGCGAAGGTGGGAGCCCGGGACCGCATCCAGGCGGTCATCCTCGCCTACGACCTCGGCCTGACCCGCCCGAACCCGCCCGCCTGAGCCGCGCGGGGCGCCACGCCTCGACGGCGGATCACCGGAACACCCGGCCGCGGGGTCATCATTTCCGATCGATGTCCGTGTAGAAGGACAGGAGGGCGTCCGCGAGCTGGCGGGGGGCCTCCATGGCCACGTAGTGGCCGGTCCGTTCGAGGTGAACGGCGGTCACGTCGGTGGCGACCTGCCGCAACGTCGCGGGCGTGAAGTCTCGCGAGCCGCCCGCGACCGCGAGGACGGGCATGTCCAGCTTCCGGGCCGCGAGCTCGCGGAGTTCTTCGCCGTCGGTGAGCAGGGACCGGTACAGGCCGGCGGCACCGGCGAAGGCGTCGGATCGTGCGTAGGAGCGGACGAGTTCGTCGACGTCGGTGCCGGTGAACGCGCCGGGGTTCGCGGCGAGGGAGGGAATCGCGTAGTCGGCGATGAACGCGCGCTCGCGTCCGGTGAGGAGCATCTCCGGGATGTCCGGGGCGGCGAGGACGCCGATGTGCCAGGCGCCGCCGTGGGTGACGTCGGCGAGCATCTCGGCGCCGAATCCCGGGAGCCCGGTCTCGATCCCGGTGTAGCTGCGGACGAGTTCGGGGTGGGTGGCGGCGACGCGGAAGGTCGTGGGACCGCTGATGTCCTGGCCGGTGAGGTGGACGGGCCCGACGTCGAGGCCGGCGATCAGGTCGCTGAGGTCTTTCGCCGCTGTGGCGCTGTCGTGCTCCGGGGTCGCGGTGGCGGAGTCGCCGAATCCGCGCAGGTCGACGGCGAACACCCGGTGGTGCTCGCTGAGCAGGGGGATCAGCTTGTGGAAGACCCACCAGGTCTCGGGGAAGCCGTGCACCAGCAGGACGGGAGACCCGGCGGTGCCGGCGGCCACATAGTGCAGCTCGGTGCCGTTGAGGCTGACCCGGTGGTGATCGACACCGGGGATGGTGGCGGCGAGACGATTCATGAATTCCCTCAAGTCGATAGACAAGTGACTTGTCGAACCTTAGGGATAGACAAGTCACTTGTCCACCTTGGTGAGTCTCGTATGATCGCGCTCATGGCGCAGTCCAGCGGCGCCGAGCTCGCGCTTCTGCTGCTCGGCGGCTTCCACTCCATGGTCGACGAGGTGAACGTCGAGCTCGCGAAGCGCGGCCACGACGGCGTCCGCCCGGTGCACGAGTTCGCCCTGCGCGCCGTGGACGCGGGCGCGGACACCGCCTCCGAACTCGGTCGCCGGCTGTCGGTCACCAAGCAGGCCGCCGCGCAAACGATCGCCGTACTGGAGGGGTTCGGCTACGTCGACCGCGTGCCCGACCCCGGCGACGCACGCCGCAAGCGCGTGCGGGTCACCCCGCGTGGCCACGAGCTGATGGCCATCGGCGGCGCACTGTTCGACGACGTCCGCAGCCGCTGGGCGGTCCGGATAGGACTCGAGCAGCTCGAAACCCTGGAAACCCACCTGGCCCAGCTCACCGAGCGCCGCTCGTTCACTGCCGAAGATCTGCAGGACTGATTCCGCGAAGTCATCTCACGCGTCGGATAGTCTTGCGCCGTGCATCGCAGCCGGTTGTTCGGGATCTTCATCGACGCGCCTGCCGCGGAAGCCGGTTCGGCAGCCGATTTCTGGTCTGCCGCGTTGGGAGTTCCGGCGCGTTCCGTGGCGGGCGAGGAACAGTTCACGGCTCTGGACGGTGCCATTCCCGGGTTGATCGTCGACATCCAGGCGGTCGACGACGAGCCCCGGTATCACGTCGATATCGAGACTGATGACGTGGCGGCGGAGGTGGCCCGCTTGACAGCCCTGGGCGCGAAGCCGGTCTCGCGCTGGCTGGAGTGTCACACGCTGCGCGCGCCCGGTGGCCACCTGCTCTGCGTGGTGCCGGTGCACAGCGATCCGGAGACGTTCCACAGGCTCGCTCGGACATGGCCATGACGGGGCCGCGGGCTCGCTGCCGTCCGGGCAGCCGCCGGCCCTGTCGCCGTTGTCACGCCTGGGGCTCGCGCACCAGCTGATGCGAAGTGGTGCCCCGGAATCTGGTGAGGCGCAGGCTGTTCGAGACCACGAGGCAGCTCGACGCGGCCATCGCCGCGCCCGCGATCATCGGGTTCAGCAGCCCGGCCGCCGCCAGCGGCAACGCCGCCACGTTGTAGGCCAGCGCCCAGAACAGGTTCGCCTTGATCGTCGCCAACGTCCGCCGCGACAACCGGATCGCGTCGACCGCGGCCATCAGGTCACCGCGGACCAGCGTCAGGTCCGCCGCCTCGATCGCCGCGTCGGTGCCGGTACCGATCGCCAGCCCGAGGTCCGCCGTGGCGAGCGCGGCGGCGTCGTTGACGCCGTCGCCGATCATCGCCACCACGCGGCCCTGGGCCTTCAGATCGGCGATCACCGCCACCTTCTGTTCCGGCGAAACCCCGGCGATCACCTCCGTGATCCCCGCCTCCCGGCCGACCGCCTGGGCGACGGCCTCGTTGTCACCGGTGAGCAGCACCGGTGTCAAGCCGAGCCGGCGCAGCTGGAACACGGCGGGCGCCGACGTCGGTTTCACCGTGTCGGCCACGACCAGCACCGCGTGCGCGAAGCCGTCCCAGCCGAGAATCACCGCGGTGTTCCCGGCCCGCTCGGCCTGCTGCTTCACCTTGTACAGCGCCGACGGCACCCGGACCGACATCTTCTGCAGGAGTTCGGGCCTGCCGACGACGACGCGGTGGCCGTCCACCCGGCCGAGCACCCCGTACCCCGCGACGGCGCGGAACTCCCGCACCTGGCCGACTTCGCCGAACCGGCGGCGGGCCGCTTCGGTGACCGCGACGGCGATCGGGTGCTCGGAAGCGCTTTCCAGCGCGCCGGCCAGCTGCAACGCCAAGTCCGGTGGCACGCCGTCGACGGTCTTGACGCCGGCCAGGGTCATCTTCCCGGTGGTCACCGTGCCGGTCTTGTCGAGCACGACGGTGTCGACCCGCCGCGTCGACTCCAGCATCTCCGGACCCTTCACCAGCACGCCGAGCTGGGCGCCGCGACCGGTACCCACCAGCAACGCCGTCGGCGTCGCCAGCCCCAGCGCACACGGGCACGCGATGATCAGCACGGCGACCGCGGCGGTGAACGCCACACCGGTGCCGGCACCGGAAATCAGCCAGAATCCGAGCGTGGCCACCGAAAGAACCAGCACGATCGGCACGAACACCGCGGACACCCGGTCGGCGAGCCGTTGCACGTCGGCTTTGCCGCTCTGGGCGCGTTCGACCATCGTCGCGATGCGGGCAAGCCGGGTCTCGGCGCCGACGCGGGTCGCCCGCACGACCAGCCGCCCGCTCATGCTGACCGTCGCGCCGACCACCTCGGCGCCGGCCGCGACCTCGACCGGCACGGCTTCCCCGGTGACCAGGCTGAGGTCGACCGCGGACGCGCCGTCCACGACCACGCCATCGGTGGCGATCTTCTCCCCCGGCCGGACCACGAACTCCTCGCCGGTGCGCAGCCGGTCGATCGGCACCCGCTCCTCGCGGCCGTCCCGCAGCACCGCGACGGACTTCGCCCCCAGGTCCAGCAGCGCCCGCAGCGCCGCACCGGCCCGGCGGCGCGAGCGCGACTCGAAGTACCGGCCGGCCAGGATGAACAGCGTGACACCGGTGGCGACCTCGAAGTAGATCCCGTCGACGTCGTGGTCGGCGTAGAGGGTGAGCGCGAACTCGTGCCGCATGCCGATCACCCCGGCCCCGCCGAAGAACAGGGCGTAGAGCGACCAAACGTAAGCCGCGGTGACGCCCATCGACACCAGGGTGTCCATGGTCGCGGTGGCGTGCCGGAGGTTGGTCCACGCGGCGCGGTGCAACGGCCACGCGCCCCACAGCACCACCGGCGAGGCCAGGACCAGCGAAACCCACTGCCACGCCGGGAACTGCAGCACCGGCACCATGGCCAGCAGGATCACCGGAGCGCCGGCCAGCGCCGACAGCTGCAGGCGGCGGCGCAGCGCGTCGGCAGGCAACGGCTCGGACGCCGTCTCCGCGGGCTGCGGTGGTGCGGGTGGCGCCGCGGTGTAACCGGCCGCCTCGACCGCGCGGATGACGTCGCCGGTCGTCATCGTCGGCGGGACCCGCACGTGGGCCTTCTCCGTGGCGTAGTTGACGCTGGCCTCGACGCCGTCGAGGCGGTTGAGCTTGCGTTCGATCCGCGCGGCGCACGACCCGCAGGTCATGCCGCCGATCGCCAGCTCGATCGCCGCCCCGGCCGGCGCCGGCGGGGTTACCGCATCCCGGACGTCGAGCCGGCGTGGATCGATGGCCTGGATGGGGTCGGTGACGGGGTCGGGCCGACGAGGCCGCCCCTCGGGCGGGCCGGGCCGGACACCGGTCCCGGCACGGCCGCGAACGCGGTCACCTCGAGCGGAGCCGGCATGACGGCCTCCGGTGGTGGTCATCGGACGAGCTGGTAGCCCGCGGTGCGGATCGCCTGCTCGACCTGCCCGAAGTCGAGGGCTTTCTCACTGGTGACCTGAACGTTCCCGCTGCCGAGGTCGACGTCGATCCGGTGGACGCCGGGCAGCTCGCCGAGCTCCTCGCGAACCGAACCGGCGCAGTGCCCGCAGGTCATCCCGGTCACCGCGTAGGTCGTCTGGGTCATCGTCGTCCACCTTCCCGGCCGTGGCCGTGTCGTGACGGGGCAGTGCCCTCGCCGTGACAAGGTCGGCCGCGTGCGCCGGATGGTTCCCGCGAGTTTTGTTCAAGATCGTTTTCAACCGGATCGGCGGGAGCGACGTAGTAGCGAGTGTGACGCCAGAACGCGCGGACGACGCCGAGATCACGCGGTGGGCGCTGCTCGCCGGCCGCGGCGACCGCCCGGCCCTCGAGCGGTTCCTCCGCTCCACCCAGCCGCACGTCTGGCGGTTCGTCGCCGGGCTCAGCGACCCGCAGTCCGCGGACGACCTGAGCCAGGAAACCTACCTGCGGGCGCTGAGCAGCCTCCCCGGTTCAAGGGCACCTCCTCGGCCCGGACGTGGCTGCTCTCGATCGCCCGGCGCACGGTCGCCGACCACATCCGCACCCTCCAGGCCCGCCCGCGGCAGGCGTCGGTGACCGACTGGGAAGCCGCCGCGGAACGCGCCGAACCGGCCCGCGCCGAGCGGATCGACGAGCAGGTCGTGCTCGACCAGCTCGTCCAGGCCCTCGACCCCGACCGCCGCGTCGCGTTCGTGCTCACCCAGACTCTCGGACTGTCCTATGCCGACGCAGCGGAGGTCTGCGGGTGCCCGGTCGGCACGATCCGTTCGCGTGTCGCCAGGGCGCGGGAAGACCTGCTGGCGGCGATGGCCGGGACCCGTCCGGGCTATCCGGCGGTCGGCTGACCGGCTTCGTCCGATGACGTTGCTGCACCTGTCGCGCGCGGCCGGAAGTGGCCAGGCGCACCGCAACCCACACCGGCGGGAACTCGGAGGGGCCTTCGCGCGACTATGTGGAGGTGAACTGCTCCGACTTCCGTGAAGCGCTCTCGGCCCGGATCGACGGTGAAGCGGCGTCGCTGCCGGACCCG
Organism: Amycolatopsis sp. DG1A-15b; assembly: GCF_030285645.1. Taxonomy (GTDB): domain Bacteria; phylum Actinomycetota; class Actinomycetes; order Mycobacteriales; family Pseudonocardiaceae; genus Amycolatopsis. Next base: position 1,649,472 of record NZ_CP127296.1, on the reverse strand, counting down.
GTGGTCGACAGCCACCTCGCGGGCTGTCCGCAGTGCCGGGCCTGGCAGGAGGAGGCCGTCCGGCTCCGGCGGCTGATGCTGGTCCGCGAGGCACCGCAGGTGCCCGACCTGACCGACCGCATCCTCACCGAGAGCCCCGCCCCGCCGGCGCAGCGCTGGGGCCTGCGGATCGCCCTGGCCCTCGTCGGGCTGGTCCAGAGCGGCCTCGGGCTCGCCGAACTGCTCGGCGCGGACGTCGGGCACGCCGGGCACGGCGGGATGATGGCGATGGCCGTGCACCTCGGCAACGAGAGCGCGGCCTGGAACCTCGCGGTCGGCTTCGGCCTGCTCTGGGCCGCCTTGCGCCCGGCGACCGCGGCCGGGCTGCTGCCCGCGCTGGCCGGTTTCGTCGCGGTCCTCGGCCTCGTCTCCGGCATCGATCTCGCCGACAGCCAGGTCACCTTGTCCCGGGTGCTGTCGCACGGCCTGCTCGTGGCCGGGGTCGGGCTCCTCTACGGCGTGCGCCGCCAGCATCGCCGGACATCGACACCGGGCCCGAGCGCGCGCGTCGAACCCGGGGCGCACGACGACGTCACGCTCGGCTGGCAACCCCGGGCCAAGGCCGACGGCCGGGGTCCGCGCCGCCGGTTCCCGCACCTGCCGGCCAGCCGCCGTCGCGCGGCCTGATGACCGCGGGACGCGCCCGGCCCGGCCGGCCTGAGGACCGCAACCGCTGGGCCTCCTCCGCAGTGGCCGCGGGAATGGACATGACGGCGGCGCTCATCCGGCACCTGCACGTGCCGAGGTGGCCAAGGCGGCCACCGACTTCATCGAGTTCGAGCCGCACCCCCGACCCGGCGCGGGATCCGTTCGCAGGCCACGCCGGATCGTGAGTCAGCCGCGCTCGCAGCCTGATCTCACAGCATCGCCAGCAGCATCACGGAGGTGCCGAGGCCCATCAGGGCGTCGGCGCCCCACCCGGCCGTGCGCACCGACGGCGGCGCGATCCGGGCCCCGTCGACGAGCCGGGCCAGGAACGCGATCCCCGCCAGGCAGAACGCGGTCGCCAGCGTCAGCGCGACGATCACCACGTCGGCGGGCACCCCGCCGCCGGCCGACGGAAGTGCCATCGCCATGCCCTCCATTCCCGGCATGTCCATCGTCGTCGCCGCGCCGCTGCCGACCATGGCGCGCGGCATCGCGAACACCATCCACACCATCGCCAGCATCATCACCGCGTGATAGCCCGGGTGCCACCGGCCCTCGTGGGCGGCGCCGCGCACCGCGGCCACGGCGAACCACACCGCGGCGAACCCGAACAGCACCACCTGCGGAACGCCGGCCACTCCCATCGTGGCCGGCCACACCATCGCGACCATGGCCAGGCACATCGCCGCGTGCAGCACGTCGCCGACCCGGCCCGTCACCGACTTCCGGCGGAAACAGCGGTAGACACAGAACGCCCCGGCCGCGACGAACACCGCCGTCAGGATCCACCGCAATCCGGTCGCCTCGATCACGCCTTCACCTCCTGACGACGAGCCGCGACGATCAGGTCGACGACCAGGAAAGCCAGCAGCGACAAGCCGAACACCGGCAGGTAGTAGCCCACCACCGCGGTCGCCACCAGGAACGGCGCGAGCACCCGGCCCGGAATCCGGCGCCACGTTCCCCGCACCGGCGGACGTCCGACGCGCGCGTCACCCCGGGTCGGACGGCGCAGCCACCACATCCGGTAACCCCAGAAGATCACCGCGATCAACCCGACCGCCAACCCGGTGAGCACGATCTGGTTCGCCACCCCGAACAACAGGCCCATGTGGGCGTCGATCCCCCAGCGGGACAGCTTGGCCGCCACCGAATAATCGGAAAACGGCAGCGTGGCGGTGATCCGGCCGGTGGCCGGATCGACGGCCATCGAGTCCGCCTTCGTCGGCCACTCCCGCCCGACCTGTGCCACGACGTACGCCTTGCCCGGCGCGGACGGCGGCCGGATCTCCACCGGGTCCGACAAACCCGCCTGCAACGTCGCCGCGCGCACGGCGTCGATTCCGACGTCGGCGCCCTGGGGAGTGGCGGCCGGGAGCGCGGCCGACACCGAGGGCGTCGTCCAGTCCAGCTGTGAGCGCAGCTCGCTGATGTTGTCGCCCGCGTGCTCGGACCAGGTCAGTCCGGTGGCCGAAAGGACCAGCAGCCCGGCCGCGATCACCAGGCCGGTCATGCGGTGCCAGGACAACAGCCGTCCGCGCGCGCTCTGCGACTTCTTCCGCTTCCGGCTCCCGAACCAGAGCGCGATCCCGGCCAGCACCACCACCCACAGCCAGCTCGCCGCGAGTTCGCTGTACCAGCGGCCGAAGTCACCGAGCTGCAGGTTGGCGTGCAGCCCGTCGAGCCGGCTGCGCAGTGGCAACGCCTGACCCGAACCGTAGGTCTCCAGCTGCCCGCGGATCGTCCCCGTGTGCGGATCGACGAACACCGTGTGGTGGAAGCTCGGTTCGAGTCCCGGCCGGTTGAAGATCACCTGCGTCGAGTCGGTCGGCGTGGGCCCGGGCCGGATCCCGGTCACCGTCCCGTCCGGCACCGCCGCCTTCGCGACGGCCGCCTGCTGCGCCAGCGGGACAACCCCGGGCGCGGCCGGGACGTGCAGCTCGTGGTCGTAGACGGCCTGCTCGGCCTGCGGAGTCCAGATGTAGGCCAGCCCGGTCAACGCGGCGACCAGCAGAAACGGGCCGACGAACACCCCGGCGTAGAAATGCAGCCGCACCAGCAGCGGGCGAACCGCCGCCCAGGTGAACCGGGGCTCGGGCGGCGCCTCGGCCGTACGCTCTTCGCTCTGGTCGATCGACATCGAGCTCCTTTCGCCTGCCTCGGAGGTATCAGTCGGCTGCCGCCCGCGCCGGGTTCCCGGCGATTCGGTGACGCGGTCGTCGGCGGCCCGGGCCTGGCCCCCTCGCCGGGCGGTGCCGCGGCTGCCGCACTGGCGCACGAGCTCGAGCCGGGGCTCGGAGGACAGACTGTTCTCCGGTTAAGATTCGGCGGCCAATCATGCTCAGACCTGGGGGGACCTTCCATGACAGTGCCCGAAGACAGACCGCAGCAGCCCGCGCCGGAAGCGAATCCCTTCCGGCCCCCGACCCCCGGGGCCGCCCTGCCGCAGTACCCGCCCGCGCCGTACCCGCCCGCGCCGTACCCCATGCCTTACCCGATGCCTCCGCCGTACGGCTTGCCGCCCCAGAAGCGCAGTGGCCTCAAACTCGCGCTGCGGATCGGCATTCCCCTCGTGTTCCTCGCGGTCGTGGTTGTGGTCGGGCTGACCTCGGCCACGACCAAGAGCACCAACGTCGGCGACTGTCTCAAGGGCAACACGGCCAACGCCGACAGCGTGACCTCCGTGGCATGTGGCCCGGAAGCCGACTACAAGATCGTCGGCAAAGTCCCGGACCAGCACCAGGTGGCGATGAGCTTCGGCGGCTGTGACCAGTTCCCGACCGCGACCGCCGCGTACTGGGAGGGCACCGATGTCTCGAAGGGCACGCTGTTCTGCCTGGAGGACGTCAAGAACCCGGGCAAGGGCATGCCGCAGGTGGGTGACTGCGTCAAGGGAGACCTCTCCGACGCCGCCCACGCCGAAAAGGTCCCTTGTGGACCGGAGGCGAACTACAAGGTCGCCGGTGTCGAGAACGGCGGCGCGCTGGGCGGGCTCATGACCGCGGCCTGCGCCAAGGTCCCGTCCGCGGCCGCCTCGATGGAGTGGAAGCGGCAGGGCAGCCTGTCGTCGAAGGTCCTGTGCCTGGAAGACCTGAAGAACCCGGACAACCGGAAGCCCGCCGTCGGCGAGTGCATGGCGACCGGCGCCGGCGGGGAGCTCCGCCTCGCCCCCTGCAAGAAGGGTGCGGCGAAGGTGCTCGGCCAGGTGGACGGCCTGACCAAGATGGACGGTCTGTCGAAGACCGTCGAGGAGGTCTGCAAGGACTTTCCCGGCTCGGACCAAGCGGCTTCCTGGAGCATGCAGGGCTCCCTCGCGGTGACCACCTTCTGCATGCAGTCGGTCAAGAACTAAGTCCGGTCCGCCACGTTGCCGGCGTCGCCCTGGCCGGGCGGCGCCAGCACGGCGAGCGTCGGCAGGTGGGACAGGAAGCCGCCGTCCACCGGGATGAGCCGGCCGGTGATGAAGCTCGCCGCCGGCGAGGCGAGGAACGTGACCAGCGCGGCGGCGTCCGCCGGGGTGCCCAGCCGGGGTACCAGGTTGTGCGCGCGGATTTTGTCCTGCACGAACCCTGGCATGTCCGCGTCCAGGGCCCGGGGTCTTGATCAGCTCCGGCGCCACGGGCCGCTGGCGATGTTGACGATCGAGCCGCCGCCGCGCTCGATCATGATCGGCACCGTGTGCTTGCACAGCGGCATGGGACCGCGCAGGTTCACCGCCATCACCTCGTCCCACAGCTCGACGGGCATGGTCACGACATCCCGGTCCCGCTTGATCGCCGACACCAGCGCCGCGTTGTTGTCGAGGATGTCGACGCCGCCGAACGTGTCCACCGCGAACCGCACGAGCCGGCGCACACTGTCCTCATCGGACACGTCGGCCACGTGACCGGCGACCTTCAGCCCCTGTGGTCAGCGAATCGACGACTTCCGCCACGGCGGCGCAAGCCGATGTGCAGCGAGCCGTGGACGATGGCCTCGCCGGCCACCGTCGCCTCCCCGGCCGGGCGGCGGACCCGGCGCATCACCGCGCCGATCACGGCGACCAGCTCGCGCGCCCGGACCGGTGCGGACACGTAGTCGTCCAGCCCCGCCTGCAGGCCCAGCACCCGGTCCAGCTCGGAATCGCGGCCGGACAGGCCGATGATCGGCACCTGGCTGCGGGCACGCAGCCGGCGGCAGACCTCCAGGCCGTCGAGGTCGGGCAGATCCAGGGCCAGCAACACCAGGTCGGCCCGGACGGGCGTGGCGAGCAGCGCGGCCCCGCTGTCCACGACGCCCACTTCGAAGCCGTGACCGCGAAGCTCGTGACCCAGGTCCGCGGCGGTCACCGGCGCCGCCCCCACCAGCAGCAAGTGCACGTGCCCCCTTCACAACGAAGCTCGACAGGCCGCACCGGGCTCGCAGGCAAGGCGGTCGCCGCCGACCGCCCGAGTCACCGCGATCGTTCGAGGCCGGCCCGGCGAGGGCCGCAACCGCAGGAGCGCCCGCACCGTCCCCGGGTCACGCCGGGCTCACCGTGACCGGGTGGCGGACGATCGCGCCGAACAGGTACCCCTGCGTGTTGTAGGGCGCGACCTCCGGCTGCCGCACACCGGTGACGTCGGTCGCGCGCGCCCGCAGCGTGTACGCCCCGGCTGTGCGCGGCCGCCACGGGAACTCCCACCGCAGCCAGCCACGGTCGAGGGCGGGGCCGATCGGCTTGGCGGGCGCCCAGGTGGCGCCGTCCACGCTCACCTCGACCCGCCGGATCCGGCCGTGGCCCGACCAGGACCGGCCGCGCAGCACGTGCCGCCGCCCGGCCGCCAGCGTCGCACCCCGTTCCAGTTCGAACGCGCTCTTCACCACCTGCTCGGTGACCGGCGTGCCCTCGGCCGGGTAGTCCGGGCCCAGCAGCCGGTAGTACTGCGTGTTCCACGGCGACACCAGCGGCGTCGCCGACACCTCGATCCGGCCCAGCCACTTGATCGACGAGATCCCGGCCCACGACGGCACCACCAGCCGCACCGGGAACCCGTGGTCCGGCGGCAGCGGCTCGCCGTTCATCTCGTAGGCCAGCAGGACGTCCTGCAGCGCCTTGCCCACCGGCAGCGGCCGCCGCACCTTGCCGAGGTTCACCCCGCCGGTGACGTAGTCCGGGTCGAGCCCCTCCGGCAGCACGTCCACCGCGTCGCGGGTCAGCCCGGCGCGGGCGAGCACCGTCGCCAGCCGGACACCGCGCCAGCGCGCGACCCCGACCGCGCCCAGCTTCCACGCGGTCCCGGTGACGGTCTGGCCCTGCTGGCCGGTGAAGAAGCTCCGGCCGTTGCCGGCGCATTCGATGAACGCGGTGATCGTCTCGGACGGCAGCTCACGCAGGTCCCGGTAGGTCAGCTCGACCGGGTTCGCCGCCGTCGGCGAGCCGCGCAGTCCGGAGCCGAACAGCCGCAGCCGCCAGGTGGCGGCGTCGAGCACCGGGGTCGACGTGTGGTCGCGGACGAAGAACCGGTCGACCGGGGTGAGGTAACCCTGCCCGCTCATGGCTTCCCAGCGCGTCTCGGCGTTGCTGCCGTAGACGTCGAACCACTCCGGTGGCAGGGGCTTGACGATCGGGCCCGCGGCCGACGCCGGGGCGGACGCCGTCCCGGTCGCGGCCAGCGCGAGACCACCGGCCGCCGTCAGCCTCAGCAGAGCGCGCCGGTTCAGCCCCGGCAGGCGCGCGTTCCCCGCCCGCCACTGCGCGAGCCGCACGCGGTCGTAGCCGGCCTCGTCGTTCAACGCTGTCATGTGGGCATTTTCGAGCCGCGGTTCGCGGCGGGCCAGTACGTCCACGGAGCGGAACAAGGGTCCTCAATGGACAGTTTCCCAGGTCGTGGGCACGGTTGCGCACCACCGCGTGGGCGCGTCCACTCGGTCCACCCCACTACGCGGAAGGGACCACCATGTCGGTCACCGACGAGCTCCTGGCCAACAACGCCGCATACGCCGCGAACTTCACCGGGCCGCTGCCGCTGCCGCCGGCCAAGCACGTCGCCGTGCTCGCCTGCATGGACGCCCGCATCAACGTCTACGGCGTCCTCGGTCTCAACGAAGGCGAGGCTCACGTGATCCGCAACGCCGGCGGCGTCGTCACCGAGGACGAGATCCGCTCGCTCGCGATCAGCCAGCGCCTGCTCGGCACCGAGGAGATCATCCTCATCCACCACACCGACTGCGGCATGCTCACCTTCACCGACGACGGCTTCAAGAAGTCCGTCCAGGAGGACGTCGGGGTCAAACCCGCCTGGGCCGCGGAAGCCTTCACCGATCTCGACGAGGACGTGCGCCAGTCGATCGCCCGGATCCGGAACAGCCCGTTCATCCCGAAGAAGGAGTCCGTGCGGGGCTTCGTCTTCGACGTCGCCACCGGAAAGCTGCACGAAGTGAAGTGACCCGCGGTTTATTCCCGGCGTTCCCCGCTCGTCCCAGCAGTTGGCCGGTCGCGCCCGCGGCGCGGAATCCGGAGCACACTGCGGACGGGGGCCGAGGAGAAGGGAACGCCGGGATGGCAGCAGGAACCGGACCGCGGATCGCCGTCGCACTGGACGGGGCGGGGTGGCACCCCGCCGCCTGGCGGGAACCCGGCGCACGGCCACGCGAGCTGCTCACCGCCGGGTACTGGGCCGACCTGGTCCGCGAGGCCGAGGCGGGCAAGCTGGACTTCGTCACCATCGAAGACTCCCTGGCCCTGCAGACCGTGAACTACCTCGACCGGCCGGGCGAGCGGGCCGACATCGTCCAGGGCCGGCTCGACGCGGTCCTGATCGCCGCCCGCGTCGCCCCGCTCACCTCCCGCATCGGGCTCGTGCCGACCGCGGTCGTCACGCACACCGAGCCGTTCCACCTGTCCAAGGCGATCGCCACGCTCGACTACGTCAGCACCGGCCGGGCCGGGGTCCGCGTGCAGGTGGCCGGGCGCGCCGCCGACAACCGGCACTTCGGCCGCCGCGAGTTCGGCGAATTCCGGCTCGAGGACTCCGCCGAGCCGGGCCGGCCCAGCCCCCTGGCCGACCTCTTCGACGAGGCCGCGGACTACGTCGAGGTGCTGCGCCGGCTGTGGGACTCCTGGGAGGACGACGCCGAGATCCGCGACGTCGCCACCGGCCGGTTCGTCGACCGCGAGAAGCTGCACTACATCGACTTCGAAGGCCGCTGGTTCTCCGTCAAGGGCCCGTCGATCACACCGCGGCCACCGCAGGGCCAGCCGCCGGTCACCGCGCTGGCCCACGCCGCCATCCCGTACCGGCTCGCCGCCCGTTCGGCCGACGTCGTCTACGTGACGCCGTTCGACCGCGAGCAAGCCACGACGATCGTCGCCGCCGTCCGGGACGAGCAAGCGCGGGCCGGGCGCGGCGACGAGACGCTGCACGTGTTCGCCGACGTCGTCGTGTTCCTCGGCGAGACGGAACAGGCCGCGAAGGACCGCAAGGCCCGGCTCGACGACCTGTCGGGCGCGGAGTACTCGTCCGACGCGTACACCTTCACCGGCACCCCGGCCGGCCTCGCCGACCTGCTGCTCGACTGGCAGGCCGCCGGGCTCTCCGGCTTCCGGCTGCGGCCGGGCACGATCCCGCACGACCTGACCGCGATCACCCGCGGCCTGGTCCCCGAGCTGCGGTCCCGCGGCGCCTTCCGCACCGAGTACGAGGCGAGCACCCTGCGCGGGCTGCTCGGTCTCGCCCGCCCCGCCAACCGCTACGCCGCCGTCTGAGGAGGACCGAGATGACCCGGAAGCAGATCCACCTCGCGGCGCACTTCCCCGGCGTCAACAACACGACCGTGTGGAGCGACCCCGAAGCCGGCAGCCACATCGAGTTCAGCTCCTTCGTCAAGCTCGCGCAGACCGCCGAGCGCGCGAAGTTCGACTTCTTCTTCCTGGCCGAAGGCCTGCGGCTGCGCGAGCAGAACGGGCAGATCTACGACCTGGACGTCGTCGGCCGCCCGGACACCTTCACCGTGCTCTCGGCCCTGGCCGCCGTCACCGAGCGGCTCGGACTGGCCGGCACGATCAACTCGACGTTCAACGAGCCCTTCGAGGTGGCCCGCCAGTTCGCCTCGCTCGACCACCTCTCCGCCGGGCGCGCCGCCTGGAACGTCGTCACGTCGTGGGACGCCTTCACCGGCGAAAACTTCCGCCGCGGCGGGTTCCTCCCGCAGGACCAGCGCTACGAGCGCGCCGAAACGTTCCTGCGGACCGCGTGGGAGCTGTTCGATTCCTGGCGGGGTGACGAGATCACCGCCGATGCCGGGACCGGCGTGTTCCTGCGTGACCCGGAGGCGGGCGCCTTCGCCCACCACGACGCGCACTTCGACATCGAAGGCCGGTTCCCGGTGCCGCGCAGCCCCCAGGGCCGTCCGGTGATCATCCAGGCCGGTGACTCCGACGAGGGCCGGGAGTTCGCCGCGGCCACCGCCGACGCGATCTTCAGCCGCTACGGCACCCTCGAAGCGGGCCAGGCGTTCTACACCGACGTCAAGGGCCGCCTGGCGAAGTACGGCCGGGCCCCGGAGCAGCTGGTGATCCTGCCCGCGGCGACGTTCGTGCTCGGCGACACCGACGCCGACGCCCACGAGCGCGCCCACGTCGTGCGGCGGCAGCAGGTCAGCGGGCAGACCGCGATCAAGTTCCTCGAACAGGTCTGGAACACCGACCTGTCCGGCCACGACCCCGAAGGGCCCCTGCCGTCGACGGATCCGGTGGTCGACGGGTCCACGATCGCCCCCGGCCGCGCGAGCGTCCGCATGTACCGCGATCCCGTCGCCACGGCCCGCGAGTGGCGGCAGCTCGCCGAGGCGAAGAACCTGTCCACCCGCGACCTGATCATCGAGGTCACCGGCCGGCAGACGTTCATCGGCTCGCCCGCGACGGTGGCGGCGGCGATCGACGACCTGGTCCAGGCCGACGCGAGCGACGGCTTCATCCTCGTCCCGCACGTCACCCCCGGCGGGCTCGACGAATTCGCCGACACGGTGGTGCCGTTGCTGCAGGAGCGCGGCTCCTTCCGGACCGAATACACCGGCACCACCCTGCGCGACCACCTGGGGATCGACGCGCCCGGGTGACAGCGTCCTTTTCGGGCAGTGTGCCGGCGGTCAGTCGCGTGGCGCGGCGTTGGCCCGGTCGATCGCCGGCATGTTCTCCTCCGCCCAGGTGCGCAGGGCGGCGAGCGGCACCTCGAGGGAGTGGCCCAGGCCGGTGAGGCGGTAGTGCACCTTCGGCGGAACCGCCGGCTCCACCCGGCGCTCGACCAGGCCGTCGCGGGCGAGGCTCTGCAGGGTCACCGACAGCATCTTCTGCGAGACGCCGGGCATCCGGCGTTGCAGTTCCGCGAACCGCACCTCGCCCGGGCCGGCCTCGGCCAGCACCTTGACCACCATGGACGTCCACTTCGTGCCGATCCGGTCGAGCAGCTTGCGGGTGGGGCAGGCGGGGTCGAAGAGGTCGCCGCGCGTGCCCTTCGGGGAAGGGGTCACCTGGAGCTCACCACCTTTCCGCAAAGTGCCGTCTTGGCCAGGCCGAGACGGTTACCTAACCTCATCTGGTAACCAATGGTAACCACTGAGGAGGCACCGTGCGCGAGCAGCGGGTCACGGCGAACGGCATCGACATCAACGTGGCCGTCACCGGCCAGGGGCCCGCGCTCCTGCTGTTGCACGGCTTCCCGCACACCTGGCGGCTGTGGACCGCCGTCATCCCGCAGCTGGCCCGGCAGCACCGCGTCATCGCCCCGGACCTGCGTGGTCTCGGCGCGACCACCCGCACCGCCGACGGCTATGACGCCGCAACCCTCGCAGCCGACGCCGAAGCGCTCCTCGACGCCCTGGACGAACCGGCGGCGACGATCGTCGGCATCGACGCGGGCGCTCCGCCCGCCTTCCTGCTCGCCATGCGGCGTCCGGACCGGGTGCGCCGGCTCGTCCTCATGGAATCGCTGCTCGGACGCCTGCCGGGAGCCGAAGACTTCCTCGCCGGCGGGCCGCCGTGGTGGTTCGGGTTCCACGCCGTCCCCGGCCTCGCCGAGACGGTCCTCGCCGGTCACGAGGCCGACTACATCGGCTGGTTCCTCGACGCCGGCACCCGCGGCCGCGGCGTGCCACCCGCGATCCGGAGTCATTTCATCGCGGCGTACACCGGGCGCGAAGCCCTGCGGAGCGCCTTCGGCCACTACCGGGCCATGCCCGAAAGCGCGGCACAGATCGCGGACGCCACCGCGGCCGGCCGGCTCACCGTGCCCACCGCGGCGATCGGCGCCCACCCGGTGGGCGACGCCCTCACCCGCCAGCTGCACCCGGTGACCGACGACCTCACGGCCCACCTCATCGAGGACTGCGGGCACATCATCCCGCTGGACCGCCCCGATGCCCTCGTGCCCCTGCTGACGAGCGCCGCGTCAGCCGTGCCCTCGAGGTGACAGAGGTGCGGGCCGCGGGCCGTCGAATCGTTCGAGGGATCAGCGCCGGGGGCCCTGGTCCGGGCTTTCCTGTGCAGGCGCCCGGCCGGGGCACGGCGTCAGTCACCGAAGGCCGCCCGGTGGGCCGAGGTGCACGGGGACGGCAGGTCGTCCGGGATGACGACGCTGCCGGTGATCGTCGTCCGGGGTTCGAGCGGGATGGCCCGCACCCGGGTGGAGCGGAGCTCGGCCACCTGATCGGCCGGCAGCACCGTCCAGCTGCGCGGATCGGAGCCGACCTCGATGATCGTGTCCCCGGCCGTGCCCGCGCGGTGCCCCGGGCGCACCGGGGCTCCGGCCTCCCGCAGCGCGGTGACCACGGACGGGTCGTGGTCCTGAGCCGTCCGGAACGGACCGCCGGCCAGTTCGGCCACGCCGACGGCCGCGTGACCGGCGACGGCGTGCCGCACGGAGACGACCGCGAACAGGGCCTCCGTCCACGCCGGCAGCACCCGCAGCCCCGGCGCCGCCCGCACGCCCCGCGCCAGCGCCAGGTCGAGCTCCCCCTGCCGCAGGGCGTTCAGGCGCGCGGGCAACGGCAGGTCGACGAGCACGACGTCGAACGCCGGGGCCTGCTCGCGCAACGCGTCGATCCCGCGTTCCAGGCGCGCGGCGAACTGGCCGGTGCCGGTGCCGATGCGCATCACGCCCGCCTGCGGGCTGGCCGCGACCCGGACCCGGTCGGCGGCCGCGAGGGCCGCACGCGCCGCGTCGAGCACCCGGAGCCCGGCCACGGTGAGCCGGACCTGCCGCGGTGAGCGGTCGAACAGCCGGACCCCCAGTTCGCGCTCCAGCCGCGCGATCTGCCTGCTGACCGCGGGCTGGGCGATGTGCAGCCGGTCGGCGGCCCGGCCGAAGTGCAGCTCGTCGGCGACCGTGACGAAGTACCGCAACGCCCGTAGTTCCACCGGCCCTCCCCTGCGACGATGCCATCAGGTTATCGCTGCGCGTGCCCCCTGGCCCTGGTTCGCGGCGGACCGCCGTGCTGGAGTCGGGGCATGACCATCGAACTCGGCCTGCTCGGCGCCCATCTGCGCGAGCACGAAGTGAACCCGGCAGCCGCGGCGGAAGTCGAGCGGGCCGGTTACGGCACCCTCTGGCTGGACGCCTCACCGCCGGCCGACCTGGCCCTCGCGGAGAAGCTGCTCGACGCGACCACCCGGCTGACCGTCGGCACCAGCGTGGTGAACGCCTGGACCGCCGACGCGGGCACCGTCGCCGCCTCCTACCACCGGATCGAAGCCCGGCACCCCGGCCGGTTCCTGCTCGGCGTCGGCATCGGGCACCGCGAAGTGCACGCCGGATACGCCGCGCCGTACGACACCCTGCTGTCCTATTTGGACCAGCTCGGTCGGGCGGGCGTCCCCGGCGGCCGGGTGGTGGTGGCCGCACTCGGGCCGAGAATGCTGCGCCTGGCCCGCGACCGCACCGCCGGCACCGTTCCCGGCATGGTCACCCCCGAGCACACCCGGCGGGCGCGCTCGATCCTCGGCGCGGGCAAACTCCTGCTGCCCGGGCACTTCGCCCTCGTCGAGCCGGACACCGGGCGAGCCCGCGCGATCGCCCGGTCCGCACCACCCGGAACGGCGCTGGCCGTCACCAACTACGCGAACAACCTCCGGCGGCTCGGCTACACCGACGACGACCTCGCCGATGCGGGCAGCGACCGCCTCATCGACGCGCTCGTCGCCCACGGCGACCCGGCCACGGTCGCGACCGGGCTGCTGGCCCACCGGGACGCCGGCGCCGACCACGTCGGCGTCCACCCCCTCGGCGACGACCCGATCGCCACCCTCCTCGCGGTCGCCGAAGCGGTGCACGCCGTCAAGGCGCGGTGACGTGCCGGAGGATCAGCTCGACGCATCCGGCCGCGCGCCGCTGGCGAGCTGGTCGCGGGCCAGGGCATAGGCCGCACCCAGTGCGCTCTTCCCGAGAAAAGAGGGGACTCACCGGAGGGATTCAGCCGAGGATCGAGCGGCCCAGCCCGGTCAGCACGGCGTCGTCCTGCGGGGTGTGGACGCGGCTGCACAGCACGTCGCGGTAGTGCCGCTGCAACGGGTTGGCCCGCGTCAGCCCCGGGTTCCCGGCGAGCGCGACGGCCTGCTCGACCGCCTCGACGAGCAACCGCGTCGCGAGCACCTTCGCGACGCCCGCGTGCGCCGCGGCGCCGGGCTCGCCCTCGTCCACCCGGCGGGCGAGTCCGAAGAGGACTTCCTCGGCACCGGTGATCCGCGCGGCGATCTCCCCTACCCCGGTCTGGAACCTCGGCAGGGTGGCCAGCGGCTTGCCGAGCCCGCTGGGGACGCGCTCCCGGAGGAATCCCGTGAGCCAGTCCAGCGCGTTGCGCGCCACACCCAGGTAGAGCGCGGGCAGCGCCAAGGCGAACGCCGGCACCGGCGGGCGCTGTGTGTCCGGTGTGGACAGTCCGGCGGTGGCGCCGTCGGGCACCGGGACGTCGGTGAACACGACGTCGTGACTGGCGCTGGCCCGCAGGCCGAGGTGGTCCCAGGTCGGTTCGATCCCGATCCCGGGTGCGTCGGCCCGCACCAGGAACCCGCCGACGCGCGGGTCGGGTTCGTCGGTGCGGGCCCAGACGACCATCCAGCGCAGGCCCACCGAGCCGGTCGAGTAGATCTTGCGGCCGGACAGGCGCCACCCGTCCGCGGTCCGGCGCGCGATCGTCGCGGGCAGACCGCCGCGGGTCGGCGAGCCCAGTTCCGGCTCCACGCGCAGCGCGTTGATCAGCACCGGCCGCTCGCCCGCCTCCGCGAGCACCTCCCGGTACACCCCGTCCGGCCAAGCCGGGTCCGAACCTTGTGCCGCGTGGACGAACAGCGTCATGGCCGTCACCAGGGCCACCGACGGGTCACCGCGGCCCAGCTCCGCCAGCAGCCGGGCGGTGTCGAGCACCCCGGCGCCCGGACCGCCGTAGCGCGGGTGCACGGTCGTGGTCAGCAAACCCGCGGCGTGCACCAGTTCGACACCCTCGTGCGGGAACGTCCCTTCGCGGTCGTGCTCGCCGGCTCGCGCGGCCAGCCCGGCGACGATCGACGGCAACGCGGCGAGGTCGGGTGGCGGCACGGTGGCGACGGTCGTGGTCACGAAGTCCTCCCGGAAGGGTCGGCGAGCGGGCCGACGATAAGCCGCCCGGATCGGGGGAAGCCAGCGACGTCCACCAAATGGACACCCGCAGCTGCCCAATTGACACCGCACCCTCCGTGCCGTTCCCTGGCAGGGCGTTCTTCTTGCGGCGAAAGGAAAGCAGATGCCCGTCGAGTTCGTCGGCATGATCGGCACCCGGGACGCGAGCGAGACCCGGCCGGCCAGAGGACCGGTCGTCGACCCCGCCTACGTCCGCCGGTTCGCCCGGGCGCACGAGGACGGTGGCTTCGACCGCGTGCTCATCGGCTACGGCGCGGGCTGGCCGGAGGGCCAGCAGGTGGCGGCCTACGCGGCCGCGCACACCGAGCGCCTCGGGCTGCTCGTCGCCCACCGCCCCGGGTTCGTCGCGCCGACGCTGGCCGCGCGCGCGTTCGCCACCCTCGACCACTTCAGCGGCGGCCGCGTCGCGGTGCACACCATCACCGGCGGCAGCGACGTCGAGCAGGCCCGCGACGGCGACTACCTGGCCAAGGACGAGCGCTACGAGCGCACGGACGAGTACCTGGACATCCTCAAGCGTGCCTGGACTTCCGGCACCGCGTTCTCCCACCACGGCAAGCACTACCGGCTCGACGACTACACCCCGCAGGTGCGCCCGCTGCAGAACCCGCGGATCCCGCTGTACTTCGGCGGTTCTTCGCCGGCGGCCTACCGCGTCGGTGGCAAGCACGCCGACGTCTTCGCGCTCTGGGGCGAACCGCTGAAGGAAACGGCGGAGCAGATCGCGTCCGTCCGGGCGGCGGCGAAGGCGGCCGGGCGGCTCACCCCGCCCCGCATCAGCGTCTCGTTCCGGCCCATCCTCGGCCCGACCGACGAACTGGCCTGGGAACGGGCCGAGCGGATACTGGACAAGATCACCGCGTCGGGCGCGGCGAAGGCGGCCCGCGAATGGCGTGACGGTGGCTCGCCCACCAACGCCGGCAGCGTCCGGCTGCTGGCC
Organism: Amycolatopsis sp. DG1A-15b; assembly: GCF_030285645.1. Taxonomy (GTDB): domain Bacteria; phylum Actinomycetota; class Actinomycetes; order Mycobacteriales; family Pseudonocardiaceae; genus Amycolatopsis. Next base: position 1,634,217 of record NZ_CP127296.1, on the reverse strand, counting down.
GCGGCGGCGAAGGCCGACCGGCACGACCGTGCACTGTGGACTCCCCTGGCCACGGCGACCGGCGCCGCGGGCAACTCCACCGCCCTGGTCGGCACGCCGGAGACGGTGGCTCAGGCCTTGCTGGACTACGTCGACATCGGCGTCACCACGCTGCTCATCCGCGGCTACGACCCGCTCGACGACGCGATCGACTACGGCAGGCACCTGCTCCCGCTGGTCCGGTCCGAGCTGGCCCGCCGCGAACGGCAGCCCGCCGCGGCAGCCGCCGTATGACCCGCGCGCCCGCCGCGACGGCCCGCTGGGCCCCGGCCGAAGGCGTGCCCGTGCGCGGCACGGTCGTGCTGCTGCCGGGCCGGGGCGAGCACCCCGGGCTCTACTCCCGGCTCGGCACCCGGCTGGCCTTCGACGGCTACCGGGTCGTCGCCGTGCCCACGGGGGAGGACGTCGCGGGCGAGCTCCGCGCGGGCCCGCTCCCCGTGGTCCTGCTCGGCAGCGACACCGGCGCCATCAACGCGCTCACCCTCGCCGCTCAGCTGCCGGTGCACGCGGTCGTGGCGGCCGGGCTGCCGCTGTCGGCCGACGCCACGCCGGACCGCTCATGGGACGCCGAACTCGACGCGCGGACGGCGTGCCCGGTCCACCGCGACCTGCTCGAAGGCGACGCCCGGCTGCGCCGGGGCGCCCTGCTCGCCGAGCCCGCCGGCCTCCCGGCGGTGCTCCCGCGCACCCCGGCGCTCGTCCTGCACGGGAGTGCGGACCGGGTCGCGGACCCGAAGGCCGCGCGCGCCTTCGCCGAGATGCTCCCCGCGGGCCGGTTCGCGCTGGTCGAGGGCGGCCGGCACGACGTGCTGAACGATGTCGCCCACCGCAGCGTGGCGGCCGAGATCGTCCAGTTCCTGGAGTGGCTGCGCGCCGGGACGCGCGGGCCGGTCCTGGTCCGGGGATGATGGCGGGTATGCGCATCTCGGCCAGGGCGGATTACGCGATCAGGGTGCTGCTGGAGCTCGCCGCGGACACCACGCGGCCGATCACCTGCGAAGCCGTCGCGTCCACCCAGGACATCCCGGCCCGGTTCATCAAGGCGGTCATCCGGGACCTGCGCCAGGCCGGGCTGGTCCGCAGCCAGCGCGGCTGCGAAGGCGGCTACTGGCTGGCCAAGGCCGCCGGCGAGGTCACCGTGCGGGACGCGGTCGTGGCGGTCGACGGCGAGTTCCTCTCCGTCCGCGGCGAGCCCCGGCCCGCACTGGCCTACCACGGCACCGCGGCCGGCCTGACACCGTTCTGGTCGGACGTCGAAGCCGGGCTGGACGCGATCCTGCGCGCGACGACCATCGCCGACCTCCTCACCGGCGCGGCCCCGGCCCGCGTCGCCACCTGAAAGGGACTTTTCCGTGAGCGACCTCTGGCACCAGCCGCTGCGGCACATCCGCGGCGCGGACCTGACCGGCGACACCAACCAGACGACCGGGATGAAGCGCCTGGAAGCGATCTCCGGCAAGACCGTCGGCTCGTCCAAGGTCTGGATGGGCGAGACGCACGTCGCGCCGGTCACCAACTCCGGCGACCACCACCACGGCGAGGCCGAGACGGCGATCTACGTCAAGTCCGGCCACCCGGTGTTCGTCTTCGCCGACGGCGAAGACGAGGTCCGGATCGAGACCGGGCCCGGTGACTACATCTTCGTGCCGCCGTACGTGCCGCACCGCGAGGAGAACCCGACCGACGAAGAGGCCGTCGTGATCATCGCGCGCAGCAGCCAGGAAGGAATCGTGGTCAACCTGCCGAGCCTCTGGTCCCCGGTCGACGTGCCCGAGGACTGAGCCGTGCCGCTCGAAGTCGTCGAGTACACCGACCCCGCCTGCCCGTGGGCGTGGGGGTCGGAGCCGAAGTTCCGCCTGCTGCGGGCGGAGCTGCCGGAGGCCCGGTGGCGCCGGGTGTTCGGCATCCTCTTCGACGACGGCGAGGACCCGGCGCCCGACCCGGCCGCCGAGGCCGCCTGGTACGCGAAGTTCATCGACGGCGTCAGCGAGCACACCGGCGCCCCGAAGCCGCCCCACCTGGCCTGGGTGGCGAAGTCGAGCTGGCCGGCTTCCCTGGCCGCGAAAGCCGCCGAGACACAGGGGGAAGCCATCGCCGAACTCGTGCTGACCCGGCTGCGCGAGACGACGTTCGTGCACGGCACCCCGGCCGACGACACCGAGCGCGTGCTCGCCGCCGTCGAGGGCGTGCCGGGCCTCGACGTCCCCGCTTTGCGCGCGGCCATGGCGAGCGCCGAAATCCGCCAGGCCGTCCGCGACGACTGGCGTGAGACGCGCAACCCGTGCCCGGAAGTCCTCGACATCACCGCGCCCGGACCGCACAGCGGCCGCGCGAAGCACCTCGAACACCACGTCCGCTACGCCCTGCCGACGTTGACCTTCAGCGGTCCCGGCGGCCGGTTCGTCGTGCCCGGCTGGCGCCCGCTGCGCGAGTACTTCGCCGCCGCGCGCGCCGCGACCGGGTGAAAGTCCACTGTGGATCGTTCCCGGCTCGTGGGAAGCACGGCGCGGACATTGACTCTTCCCGGCCGCAAGGGAAAATAGACACACGCCGGTGACCATATAGCCCGGCGCCGCCACCGAATCTCCGCGGCCCGACACCGCATTGGGAGTTCCGCATGCCCTCGAAACCCCGGCTCGCCCTGCTCGTGGCCGCCCTGCTCGGCCTCACCACGCTCGCCGCGTGCGGTTCGTCCACATCGGACGCTTCCGGCGAGGTCGTGCTGCGCGTGGGCGACCAGACCGGTGCCACGCAGTCCCGGCTCAAGGCCGCCGGGCTGCTCGGAAACCTGCCCTACAAGATCGAGTGGTCGCAGTTCGCCGCCGCGGTGAACCTGCACGAGGCCCTGCGTGCCGACGCGATCGACATCGGCGGCGCCAACGATTCCCCCACGGTGACCGCGATCGCCGGCGGCTCCAAGATCAAGGTCGCCGCGGCCTGGAGCAACGGCGGCAAGGGCACCTACCTCCTGGTGCCGAAGGACAGTCCCGCCCGCACCGTCGCCGACCTCAAGGGCAAGCGGATCTCCCCCACGACCCGCGGCAGCGTCGCCCACTACCTGGTGATCGGCGCGCTCAAGCAGGCCGGGCTGTCGGACAAGGACGTCACGCTGAACTTCCTCGCCCCCTCGGAGGCGAACGGCGCGTTCTCGACCGGCAACATCGACGCCTGGGCCACCTGGAGCGTCTACGCCGCCCGCGCCCGCGGCGAACTCGGCGCGCGGGTGCTCTCCGACGGCGCGGGCATCAACTCCGGGCTGAACGTGCTGTCGGCCACCGACAAGGCACTGGGCGACCCCCGCAAACGCACCGCGATCCAGGACTTCGCGAGCCGCGTGGACAAGAGCTACGCCTGGTCGAAGGACAATCCCGACGCGTTCGACAAGTGGTACGCCGGGTTCGCGCACCAGCCGATCGCCATCGCCACCCAGGTCCGGCCGGACGAGACGAACTACCAGCGCATCCCGGTCGACACCGCGCTCGCCGCCCAGCTGCAGAAGACCTACGACACCTGGGTGCAGCAGGGTCTGTTCCCCGGCGGCAAGAAGCTGACCGAGTACCTCGACTCCGGGCTCGATCCCCGGTGACGCGCGCCCTCGACCGGCCGGCCGCCGCCGGGATCCGGTTCCCGCATCGGGCCGTCTCCTGGCTGACACCGGTGGCCGTGCTCGCGCTCTGGGAACTCCTCGCGCGGACCGGGCTCCTCCCGAAGCAGGTGCTGCCGGCGCCGAGCAGCGTGCTGGCCAAGGCCGGTGCCCTGATCGCCGACGGCGAACTGCCCTCGAACCTGCTCGCCAGCGTCCAGCGGTCGGCCACCGGGTTCGCCATCGGCGCGAGCCTCGGCCTCGCGCTCGGCCTGCTGGTCGGACTGTCCGCAGTGGCCGAAGCGCTGCTGGACCGCAGCATCCAGATGGTCCGCGCGGTCCCGTTCCTGGCGATCCTGCCGCTGGTCATCGTCTGGTTCGGGATCGGCGAAGCCGGGAAGATCTTCCTGATCGCGCTCGGCACCGCCGTCCCGCTCTACCTGACCACCGTGCTCGGCATCCGCCAGATCGACCCGAAGCTGCTGGAGATGACCGACGTCGCCGGCCTCGGCCGCGCCGCGCAGCTCCGCTGGGTCGTGGTGCCCGGTGCGCTGCCGTCCATCCTCGGCGGGCTGCGGCTGTCCCTCACCGCCGCTTGGCTCGCTCTCGTCATCGCCGAGACCCTCGGCGCGGACGCGGGCCTCGGGTTCATGGCCACCAATGCCCGCGAATTCCTGCAGACCGACGTCATCGTGCTCGTCGTGCTCATCTACGCCGTGATCGGGATCCTCTGCGACCTCGTCACCCGCCTGCTCGAACGCCGCCTGCTGCGCTGGCACCCCACCTACGCCCGCCTGACCGCCTGAGGACCGCCATGACACTCTCCCGCCGCACGTTCCTGACCGCAGCCGGGCTCACCGCCCTCGCCGCCCCGCTCGCCGCCTGCGCCACCGGCTCGGCCGGCGGTGCCACCCAGGGCAAGGTCCGGCTGACCTACAGCACGATCTCCGTCCCGAAGGCCCGGGGTGTGCTCGAAAAAACGCTCAAGGACCAGGGCATCGCCGTCGAGTGGGTCGGGCCGTTCCCCAACCACGCGCCGACCCTGCAGGCCGTCGTCGGCGGCACGGCCGACTTCAGCTTCGGCGGCAGCACGACCCCCGCCGACCAGGCGATCCTGTCGGGCGCCGACCTGGTCTACGTCGCCTGGGCGGCGTCGGCCCCGCGGACCACCGCCATCGTCGCGGGCGCGCACACCGGGATCGAGAAGGTGACCGACCTGGCGGGCAGGACCGTCGCGGTGAACAAAGCCGGGCTCGGCGAGTTCCTGCTGGTCGCCGCGCTGGAGAAGTACCACGTGCCCCGTGACTCGGTGAAGATCACCTACCTCAACCCGCCCGAGGCGTCCGCCGCGTTCGGCGCCGGGAAGATCGACGCCTGGGCCATCTGGCAGGGCTTCCGCGAGATCGCCGAGGTCCAGTACGGCGCCAAGCCCATCTTCGTCGACGGCGACGAGCTGGACTTCCAGATCGACTTCACCAGCTACCTCGTCCGCCGCGACTACGCCGAACAGAACGCCGACACGATCCGCAAGGTGATCGCCGCGTTCCAGGCCGACTACGAGTGGCAGAACCAGCACTACAAGGAAGCGCTCGACATCGGCAACGCCGTCTCCCACTACCCGCAACCCGTCCTGGACAAGATGGCGGCCAAGAACGTCCAGACGAAGCTGGCGCTGATCAACGACGACGGGATCGCCCAGCTGCAGCGCGGCGCCGACTGGCTGACCCAGCGGAAGATCCTCAGCGGCCCGATCACCGTCGCCGACCACTCGGTGAAGCTGTGAGCACCGCCGTGCGCGTGCGCGCGCTGACCAAGAGCTTCGGCCCCCGAACCGTCCTGAGCGGGCTCGACCTCGACATCGCGCCCGGCGAGTTCGTCGCGCTCATCGGCGAAAGCGGCTGCGGCAAGACGACGCTGCTGCGCCTGCTCGCCGGGCTCGACACCCCCGACGACGGCGAGCTGGCCGCACCGGCCGAGCGGATGGTCGTGTTCCAGGAACACCGCCTGCTGCCCTGGCGGCGGGTGTGGCAGAACGTCGCCATCGGCCTGCCCCGCGAAGCCGCCGCCCGCGCGCTGACCGAAGTCGGACTGGCCGGACACCTCGACGCCTGGCCGGTCACGCTGTCCGGCGGCGAGGCCCAGCGTGTCGCGCTCGCCCGGGCGCTCGTCCGCGAACCCCGGCTGCTGCTGCTCGACGAGCCGTTCGCCGCCCTGGACGCGCTGACCCGGATCAAGATGCACGCCCTGGTCCGGCAGCTCGTCGACGCGCACCGCCCGGCCGTCCTGCTCGTCACCCACGACGTCGACGAGGCGATCCTGCTCGCCGACCGCGTGGTCGCGATGCGGTCCGGGCGGCTCGCCGCCGAGCACCGTGTGGTCTTCGACGGCGAGCGCAGCCGACGCAACCCGGGGTTCGAGGAGCTGCGGCACCGGCTGCTGGCCGAACTCGGGGTCGCCGAGCTGGCGGAGTCCCGATGAGCGGTGATCTCGACCTGAGCGCCGGCGTGCTCGTCGTCGGCGGTGGCCTCGCGGCGACCTGGACCGCCCTGGCCGCGGCCCAGGCCGGCGGGGACGTCGTGCTCGTGGACAAGGGCTACTGCGGCACCAGCGGCGTCACCGCCACGGCCGGGGTCACGCACTGGTTCGTCGAACCGGAAGACCACGATCGCGCGGTGGCCGAGCGGCACGCGCACGCGGGCGGGCTCGCCGACCCCGAACAGGCGCTGCGGGTGCTGCGCACGACGTGGGAGCGGCTGCCCACGTTGGACCGGTACTACCCGTTCCCGGTCCGCGACGGGCAGCCCGACCGGACGAACAACGTGCGCGGCCCGGAGTACCTGCGGGTGATGCGCGGGCTCGTCCACCGCGCCGGCGTCCGGATCCTCGACCACCACCCCGCACTCGAACTGCTGCTGCGCCCGGACGGCTCGGTCGGTGGCGCCGCCGGCGTCCGGCGGCAGGCGGGCGGGAACTGGCGGGCGCGGGCGGGTGCGGTCGTGCTGGCCACCGGCGGCACGGCGTTCCGGTCCCACCTGCTCGGCTCGCGCGGCAACACCGGCGACGGCCACCTCATGGCCGTCGAGGCCGGCGCACAGCTGTCGGGCATGGAGTTCTCGAACTACTACACCCTGGCCCCGGCGTACTCGACGATGGCGCGGTCGATGACGTACTTGTTCGGCACCTACACCGACGCCGGCGGCCATGAGATCGAGCTGCCGTCCGGGCCGGACCGCAACCGCGTCCTCGGGGCGGCGATGCTGCGCGGCCCGGTGTTCACGACGCTCGACCGGGCGCCGGACTGGGTGCGCCGCACGATGCCCGTGGTGCAGCCCAACTTCCTGCTGCCGTTCACCCGCCGCGGGATCGACCCCTACACCCAGCCGTTCGAGGTCACCCTGCTCGGCGAGGGCACCATCCGGGGCGTCGGCGGGCTCGTCACCGGGCCGGACTGCGCCACCGGCGTGCCCGGCCTGTTCGCCGCGGGTGACGTCGCCAGCCGGGTGCCGGTCGTCGGCGCGATCTCCGGCGGCGGCTCGCCCAACTCGGCGTGGGCGGTCTCGTCGGGGACGTGGGCCGGGCGGGCGGCGGTCCGGTACGCGCGCGGTGCCACCGCGACCCCGCTCCGTCCGGCCGGACGGGCCGGGATCCGGCCGAGCGGACGCCGGGGCGCGGTGGACACGACCGTCGTGGTCGACGTCGTCCGGGAGGAGCTGAACGCCTACGACAAGAACATGTTCCGCGACGAGACCGGTCTCCGTGCCTCTTTGTCCACATTGGATTCCCTGTGGACGGACGTCGAGGCGGGCCTGACCGGCACCGGCCGCGACGCGGTGGCGGCGCGCGAAACGGCGTCGCTGGTCGCCGTGGGCCGCTGGGTCAAGACCGCCGCCCTGCGCCGGCGCGAAACCCTCGGCATGCACTGGCGCACCGACGACCCTGTCTGGCAGGAGGCCGCCGCGTGATCGAACTCGTCCTCGCCGACCGCTGCATCGCCTGCGACAAGTGCGTGCAGGTGTGCCCCAGCGACGTCTTCGACGCCGTCCCGGACGCGGCTCCGGTCATCGCCCGCCAGAGCGACTGCCAGACGTGCTTCCTCTGCGAGCTGTACTGCCCGGTCGACGCCCTGTTCGTCGATCCGGACTGCCGCACGCCGGTCGCCGTCGACGAAGCCGCCGTGCGGGCCTCGGACTGGCCCGCGCAGTACCGGCGCGACTCCGGCTGGGGCCGGGCGCGCCGCACCCACGCCAACGAAAGCTGGCGGATGAGCGACATCTTCGCCGCCGCCCGCGCCTTGGGACAGGAGACCCCGTGACGCTCGAATTCATCGGTTACGCCGCCGGCCGCCAGGCCAGCGAGATCGCCGCACCGGAGGGCCCGGTCATCCAGCCGGGCTACCTGCGCGAAGTCGCCCGCACGCACGAGGAGGCCGGGTTCGACCGGGTGCTGATCGCCCAGTCGGCGAGCAGCCCGGACGGGTTCGTGCTCGCCGATCAGGTCCTCGCCGCCACCGAGCGGCTCGGCGTGCTGCTCGCCCACCGTCCCGGCTTCGTCGCGCCCACCCAGCTGGCCCGCAAGTTCGCCACGCTCGACGCGTTCCACCCCGGCCGGATCGCCCTGCACGTCATCACCGGCGGCGACGACGCCGACCAGGCCCGCGACGGCGACTTCACCGACAAGCCCACCCGCTACCGCCGCACCGGCGACTTCCTGTCCGTGGTGCGGCGGACCTGGGACTCGGCGGAGCCGTTCGACCACGAGGGCGAGTTCTACCGGGTCCGCGGCGCCCTCTCCGACATCCGGCCCGAGCGGCCCATCCCGGTCTACTTCGGCGGCGCCTCCGCCGACGCGATCCGGGTCGGGGCGAAGCACGCCGACGTCTACGCCTTCTGGGGTGAGCCCCTGGCGGGGATCGCCGAGCGCATCGACCAGGTCCGTGCCGCCGCGGCCGGCCGGGACCTCGCGTTCAGCGTCAGCCTGCGGCCCATCCCGGCGGCGACCGAGGCCGAGGCGTGGGAGCGGGCCCGCGACATCCTGCGGCTCACCCAGGACCGCGTCGGCGAGTTCAAGGGCCGCCGTGACTCGAGCGAAGCGGTCGGCTCGCGGCGGCTCCTGGAGGCCGCGGCGACCGGGGACGTGGTCGACGAACGCTTGTGGACGGCGGTGGCGAAGACGACCGGCGCGGCGGGCAACTCCACCGCGCTGGTCGGCAGCTACGAGCAGGTCGCGGACTCGCTGCTCGACTACGTCCGGCTCGGCGTCGGCACCCTGCTGATCCGCGGGTTCTCGCCGCTGGCCGACGCCCGCGACTACGGCACCCTGGTCAAGCTGGTCCGGGAGAAGGCCGACGCCGTTACCGTCGGGGCATGAAGCCGAGCACATCGCACTGGGGCGCCTTCTCCGCCGAGGTCGACGCCGAAGGGCGGCTGCGGGTCGAGCCGCACCCGGCCGACCCGGCGCCGTCGCCCCTGCTGGGCAACCTGGCCGCCGCGCTGGACCACCCGAGCCGGGTGGCCCGCCCGGCGGTCCGCCGCGGCTGGCTGGACAACGGCCCGGGCCCGGATGCCCGGCGCGGCCGCGACGAGTTCGTCGAGGTTCCCTGGGACGACGTCCTCGACCGGCTGGCCGCCGAACTGGACCGCGTCCGGACCGAACACGGCAACCAGGCGATCTTCGGCGGCTCCTACGGCTGGGCGAGCGCCGGGCGGTTCCACCACGCCCAAAGCCAGCTGCACCGGTTCCTGAACACGATCGGCGGCTTCACGGCGTCGCGGAACACCTACAGCAACGGGACGTCGTCGGTGCTGCTGCCCCACGTCGTCGGCGACACGCACGCCGTGCTGCGGCAGGCATCGACGTGGCCGACGATCGCCGAGCACACCGAACTGATCGTCGCGTTCGGCGGCGTGCCGGAGAAGAACGTGTTCGTCACGCCCGGCGGTGTCACGGTCCACGGAACGCCCGGGCACCTCGCGCGGTTCGGCGGCCGGGTCGCGCTCATCAGCCCGCTGCGCGACGATCTGCCGTCCACTGTGGACTCGACGTGGTATCCGGTCAAGCCCGCCACCGACACCGCGCTGATGCTGGCGCTGGCCCACACGCTCGTCACGGAACGCCGCCACGACCGCGCGTTCCTCGACCGCTACTGCGTCGGCTACCCCGAGTTCGAGCGCTACCTCCTGGACACCGGCACGGACGCGGCGTGGGCGGGCGAGATCACCGGTATCCCGGCCGCCGACATCGTCGCGCTCGCCCGCGAGATGGCCGCGCACCGGACGCTGATCACCGTCACGTGGTCACTGCAGCGCACCGAACACGGCGAACAGCCGGTCTGGGCCGGCATCGCGCTCGCGGCGATGCTGGGGCAGATCGGGCTCCCCGGCGGCGGCTTCGGCCACGGCTACGGCTCCATGGGCGACGTCGGCGACACCGGCCCCGAGCTGCGCGTGCCGGCACTGCCCCAGGGCGTCAACCCGGTGGCCGAGTTCATCCCGGTGGCCCGGATCGCGGACCTGCTGCTGCACCCGGGCGAGACCTACGACTACGACGGCGAAGGCCGCCGCTACCCGGACACCCGGCTCGTCTACTGGGCGGGCGGCAACCCGTTCCACCACCACCAGGACCTCAACCGCCTGCGCCGGGCGTTCACCCGTCCGGACACCGTCGTCGTCCACGAACCGCACTGGACCGCCACCGCCCGCCACGCCGACATCGTCCTGCCCGCCACGACCGCGCTGGAACGGGAAGACCTCGGCTCCGGCCGCCGGGACACGCACGTGATCGCCATGCACCGGATCGCCCCGCCCGCGGGCGACGCCCGGGACGACTACGCGATCTTCGCCGCGCTGGCCGCCCGGCTCGGCGTTTCCGCCGCCTTCACCGAGGGCCGGACGGCCCGGCAGTGGCTGGAACACCTCTACGGCGGCTGGCGTGCCACTCCCTCGTTCGCGGAGTTCTGGGCCGCCGGGGAACTGCGGCTGCCACCCGGCCGGGAACACCACACGCTGTTCGCGGACTTCCGCGCGGACCCGCACGCCCACCCGCTGAAGACGCCCAGCGGCCGCATCGAGATCACGTCGTCGACCATTGCGGGTTTCGGTTACGCCGACTGCCCCGGCCACCCGGTCTGGCTGCCCCCGACCGAAACCGGGCCGTTGTGGCTGATCGCGAACCAGCCGCACACCCGCCTGCACAGCCAGCTCGACGCCGGCGACGTCAGCCGCGCGGGCAAGGTGGCCGGCCGCGAGCGGATCCGCCTCCACCCGGCCGACGCGGCCGCCCGCGGCATCGCGACCGGCGACGTCGTCCGGGTGTTCAACGCCCGCGGCGCCTGCCTGGCGGGCGCGGTCCTGGACGACGCCCTCCGCCCCGGCGTGGTCCAGCTCCCCACCGGCGCGTGGTTCGACCCGGTCGACGACCACCCCACCGGGCCCCTGTGCGCCCACGGGAACCCGAACGTCCTGACCGCCGACATCCCGTCGTCGCGGCTGTCCCAAGGCTGCGCCGGCCAGCACGCGGCCGTCGACGTCGAACGCTTCGCCGAGCCCGCCCCACCCGTTCGGGCCCTGCATCCCCCGCTTCGGAAAGGACGCTGATGATCGACCTCCAGCCCGTGACGTCCGAGAGCCACCTGCGCGAAGCTTTCGGCTGCTTCCCCTCCGGCGTCACGGCGGTGTGCGCCCTCGTCGAGGGCGTGCCGCGCGGAATGGCCGCCAGCTCGTTCACGTCGGTTTCGCTGGCGCCGCCGTTGGTGTCGCTGTGCATCCAGCGGACATCGTCGACGTGGCCGCTCCTGCGCGACCGGCCCCGGCTGGGCCTCAGCGTCCTCGCCGAAGGCCAGGACGCCGCCTGCCTCCGCCTGTCGTCCCGCCACGGCGACCGCTTCCGCGACGTCGAGTGGGAGCCCGGCCCGGACGACAGCGTCTTCATCAGCGGGTCGAGTGCGTGGCTGGAGTGTTCCCTGCACGACGAGGTCCCGGCCGGTGACCACCTGATCGCCCTTCTGGAGATCCACCGCCTGCGAACGGCCGAAACCCCACCACTGGTCTTCCACGGCAGCCGCTTCCGCCGGCTCGCCGCCGCCTGAATCCGCTTGCTGTAACACAAGATCCGTTCGGCGGGACATACCAGCGTTGGCCACCATCACGCTGGAGGGTTCGTGCTCATCCGTCGTAGCATCCTGGTCGTTCCCGTCGCGCTGGCTGCGCTCTCGTTGGCCGCATACAGCAACAACGGCGGGTCCCCCACAGCGACCGACTCGGCCGGTGTCATCGCCCCGGCCGAGAAAACCAGCACGCCGAAGACGGCCGACGATGTCACGAAGACGCTCGGCGAGAAGATCACCACGCTGAAGCTTCATCCAGGCAGTGGCGAAGGGACTGCCCGCAGTCGGTGAGTACGACTACGTCAAGGGTGGCGTCCTCGTACGGGTATCGCGATTCCTGACGCCGGACCAGGCGAAGGAGTACCAAGCCGCACTGGGCGCCTGACCGCATCCCCGGCGACCGCCTCGCAGCCGCGTTCCGGTACGGGGCGTCGAACGTGTCCGGACACGGGCCGTCAGCAGCCCACCGCCGGGTTACGCGGCGGGCCGCTCCGGTCACTGGGCCGGCGGGAGGACGTTGTCCTTGTACGCGCCCGACATGTTCCCGGCCGGAGAGAAGTTCACGGCGATGTAGGTGTCGTGCCAGGTGTTGTCCGCGCTGCCGCACACGCGGCCCGCGCCGATCTTGGTGCTGTCCTTCCAGACGAGCTGGGTGAAGTGCCCGATCGCCTTCTTCGGGTCGTTGCCGGCGAACGTCTCGTAGTTGTAGTACCGGATCTCCGCGTACCAGGCGTCACTCGCCGCCGTGGCCGGTGCCTGGACGGGTTCGGACGAACTCGACGAGTAGAGGTTCTCTCCGTAGTCCCCGGTCCCGTCGTGGACGAGGGCTCCCTTGTCCGCGACGTGCTCGGCGCGGGCCTTGGCGTAGTCGACGAGCTGCTGGTCGAGGACCACGGGCGGGACTCCGTGCTTCGCCCGGTGCCGGTTGATGCTGTCCACCATGCCGTTCAGGAATTCTTGATCGGTGCGATCGGAGTAGCCGGCTTTCATGACATCCCTTTCCTCGATGGGCATGCGGTGACATCGGCCGGGAATCGTGGGTCGATTTCGTAGTGGGTGTCGAATTGGCTGCTGAAACCGGTCACGCTGACGGCCCGGCCGGCGGTGAGTCCGGTGAGGTCGATAGCGGTCCGGGTGTTGACGAAGATGGTGAGTTCGCCCGAGCCGTCGTCGACGACGAACTTGGTCCCGTACGGCAGATCCGGCGTCGGCGCCCGGGTGATCGTGGCGATCACGCGCACCAGCTGCCCCTCGGAGTTCTCGCCGACGGCGCCGGTGGCGAGCAGCCGCGGCCGGACGGCGGCCCCGTTGCCGTGCACGACGACGGCCGCCGGGTCACCGGGCACGAGGATGAGCAACCCGGAGCTGTCGCGCAGCGTGCCGGTCACCCGCACCCGGTTGCGGGGAGCGATCCCCAAGTCGACCGCGACGCTGACGTAGATGCCGGCGCCTCGGTCCTGCAGTCCGAAGCCCTTGTCGAAGAAGCTGGACTCGAACGCACCCGAGGGGGTCGTGGCCACCCCGTCGACGGTGACCACCGTGCCCGGCGGCAGGGTTCGCGCCTGCGCGATGGACACCACGCGGTGGGAGGCCACCGCCTGGGCGGGTGGTGCCAAGCCGGCGGAGGCGAGGACCAGGAACAGAATCGAAACACAACGCCGCCATGAAGACATACGGATTTCCTTCCCCCAGATCGTGCCGGGCTCAGCGGTAACGGTGCTCGAACGCGGCGAACCTGGCTTCCTGCTGCCATTGCAGGCTCGCTTTCGGGCTGCCGGCGAGGAACGTCCGGCAGGCCGGGCCGGGGTGGGGTGCGCCCAGCCGGTCGCGGGCGCACGGTGTGGCCGGCACGAAGGTGTCCGGGCTGCGCCACAGGGACGCGCCGTCGAGGAACGCGTGCTCCAGGCTGGTGCGGGCCAGGGTCTTCAGGTCGCGGTAGTGCAGGCGGTAGTCGGTGGCCGCGCGCTGGTACTCGTGGGTGAGGTCGATCCGGGAGACACCTTCGTCGTCGGTGGAGAGGGCGACCGGCACCCGGAACGCGCGGTAGCTCGGGAACGGGTGGTCCCGGCCGGAGAGGCCGAGGATCTGCTCGTTGCTGCTGAGGTTGATCTCCACCATCACGTGCCGGTCGGCCATCGTGCGCATCAGCTGCGGCCAGCCGTCCTCGCCGAGCACGTCCGCGCCGTGCCCGATCCGCTCCGCCCGGCCGGTGAGCACGGCCTCCCGGATGTGGTAGGTCAGCTCCTCCGGCTTGACCAGGCCGGGACCGAGTTCGCCGGCGTGCAGCGTGATGTGCCCGGTGCGGTAGACGCCGCGCAGGTAGTCCAGCATCCGCATGTGCAGCCGGTAGTCGCGGAGGGAGACCTCGCCTTCCTCCGGCGAGACCAGGTTCACCGCCACCGTGCGGTGGTCGGCCGCCGCCAGCTCGAACGCCGACACCATGTACGTGAACACCACGTTGGGCGGGTTGTTCCGGTTGACCTGCTGGATGTACCGCGGGGTCACCCCGCACCCCGGCGACGCGGCCGGGGTGGCGCAGCCGAGCAGCGACCGCAGCCGCGTCGTGTCGGCGTCCATCTCCGTGGTCGCGGCGGCCGTGACGTCCGCCATCGTGCCGCCGGCCAGCACCTGCGCCCGCATCGCGGCGAAGTCCTCGGTGAAGGTGACGCGCTGTGACAGGTCGAAAAGCGGGCCGCCCTGCCGGGTCAGCATCGTTTCCAGGTACTGCTCGTTCTGCCGGCCGGCCCGGTCCAGCACGTCGGCCAGCATCTCGAGCCGGTGCGCGCCGGTGACCGCACCGAACTTGCCGAAGGTGGCGAAGAAGTGGTCATGCCCCGATTCGCCCTGCCCCGCCTGGAACCCCTCCATCGACCACGCCATCAGCACCGCCCGGCGGAAAGCCGGATCCCACGAGGTGTCCGCGGCGGGACGCTGACCCGCACCGCACGGCCCGGCCGCCGCGACGAACGTCGTGGTGTGGATGCAGAGCCCGTCCTGGACGGCCAGGGAGATCAGCAGCTCGGTCGATGCCGCTCCGGACAGATGACTGTGCAGGTCGCCGCCCTTGGGCAGGTCCAGCATGAAGGCCCGCAGCCGAGCCGGGTCGTGGCGGACGGAGTCGAGATGGCGCTCGACACCCACCTCGGCACCCGGATCCGCCCGCGCGGGCGAGACGACCACGCCCGGCATCACCAGGCTCAGGAGCCCGGCCGTGACGAGCGACAACCCGGCCCGCAGTTTGCGCATGACGTTCCTTTCCGGTTGCCAAGATCTCATCCGGCACGATGAGCTTCCCCGGTCGAAGGTCGCCGATGCAGGCCCATCCGTTTCCCCATCGAGGAAAATTGCGCCATTCAGACCCGTTTACCGGCCCATCGGTCGCGTTCGTTTGCGCGCCTCCGGCCGGAGCGCGTGGCCGTGGGCGTCGGCCGTTCCGGAGGCGTGCCGGCCGGAATTGCTGTCCAACGGCCAACGAGCGCCACGCTCAGTTGATGTTGAACTTCGCTCGCCGCTGACTTTTACTTCCGTTTTACCCGAGACCATTCATCCGCTCCGAGGCGCCGTTCGGCGACTTCAGGATGGCCGCCCCGAGGGGCTCATCCATACACTCGAATCCTGGACAAGTGCGTGTGGGGGAAAATGGAGCACTCACGACTGGTCGTCCATCGCACGGTCCTCGCGGTGGATATCGAAGGTTACGGTCACCAGAGCAGGACCACACCGCACCGGCTGGTGGTTCGACAAGGTCTCGACCTCGCGCTGCGTCGAGCCTTCAAGGAGGCGGGGGTGCCGTGGTTCGACTGCAGGCACGAGAGCACCGGCGACGGAACTCTCGTGCTCGTGCCGGCGCAGGTCCTCAAAGGTCCCTTCGTCGAAGTTCTTTCGCTGTCCCTCGCCAGGGAACTCCGGCGGCACAATGAAACGCACCGGGCGGAGGAGCGAATCCGGCTGCGAATGGCACTTCACGCGGGAGAAGTCGCCTACGACGACCAAGGAGCGACCGGCCCCGCGATCAATCAGGCATTTCGCTTGATCGAGGCCCCTCAGCTCAAGAACGCCCTGGCCGGATCGCCGGGGACGCTCGCGCTGATCACTTCGACGTGGTTCTTCGACGAAGTCGTCCGCAGCAGCACGATTGTGGACTCCGCGACGTTTCGACCGGTGCACGTGGCCGTGAAGGAGACCGTGACCGTCGGCTGGATCAGCCTGCCGGATCACCCGTATCCGCCGAGTACCGAAGAGCTCGTTCCGGCGGAAGCCGAGCCACCGCCACGGCGGCCGGAAGCGGTGCACTTCCCGGTCTCGACGAGCGGCCGCTCCACGCTGCCCCGTGACCTCCCGGCCTTCACCGGCCGTGGCCGGGAGCTGGCCGAGCTCACCGCGACGGTGTCCACCGCCGCGGGCCACGGCACGCTGGGGATGGCCGTCCACGTCGTGGACGGCATGCCGGGCATCGGGAAGACGACGTTCGCGGTCCGCGCCGCCTACCGGCTCGCCGGCTACTTCCCCGACGGCCAGGTCTTCCTCGAGCTGCACGGCCACAGTCCCGGGCAAGCACCCGTGGATCCCGGTGACGCCCTGGCTTCGCTGCTGCTCCTCTGGGGTGTCCCCGCGATCGGCATTCCCGTCGGCCTGGACGATCGTGCCCGGTTGTGGCGGGAGAAGCTGGCCGGGCGGAAGATCCTGCTGCTGCTCGACGACGCCGTCGACGACGAGCAAGTCCGGCCGCTGCTGCCCGGCAGTCCCGGAAGCCTCGTGCTGGTCACCAGCCGGCGTCGGATCGAGTCCGTCGGCGACGCCTGCCCGGTCTCGTTGCAGACCCTCCCGCCGCAAGACGCCGCCGCGATGTTCCAGCGCTACACCGGTGCGCATCGACACGATCCCCGGGCCGTGGCCGAACTGATGGCGATGTGCGGGTACCTGCCGCTGGCCATCGCCCTCACGGCCGGCCGGCTGCGGAACCACCCCTGCTGGACGCCCGAGCAGCTGGCCGACGACCTCGGGCGCTCCCGCAACCGGATCACGATGCTCCGCGCGGGCAATCGAACCGTGGCGGCAGCGTTCGACCTCTCCTACCGGGACTTGAGCCCGAACGAGAAACGGCTCTTCCGCCGCCTCGGCCTCCATCCCGGCGCCCAGATCGAGGCCCGCGCGGCGGCGGCGCTCGACGGCGAAGACCGGGAACCGACCGGGGAACACCTCGACGCGCTGTACCTCAACCACCTGCTGGAAGAAGTGGCTCCCGGTCGCTATCGCTTGCACGATCTGACCCGGGCCTACAGTCTCACCCTCAGTAGCGAAGACGGTGACGACAAAGCCTTCGAACGGCTGCTCGACCACTATCTCCACGCGGTCAGGTCGGCGACTCGATTCGTCGCCACCCGCGGCCCGCGCCCGGAGATCGCCGCGCAGCCGCCGGTGGGGACCCACGAATTCGAGTCGGAAGGCGAGGCGATCGCCTGGTTGAGCGCGGAACGCGCCAACCTCGGTGCCTGCATCACCTATGCCGCGGCCCACGACCACCTGCACCGGGCCGCGGAACTCGCGGTCGCGCTCCACCCCTATCTCGAGCAGCACGGATACTGGCATGACGCCCACCGGATCGACCAGGCCGTGCTGGCCGCGGAACAAGCGGCGGGCAATCTCACGGATGAAGCAGCCACCCGCGCGGACCTGGGCCGGGTGCAGAGCCTGCTCGGCGACCACCCCGCAGCGGTCGGAGACCTGATCCGCGCACGGGACTTGTACGCCAGGTCCGGCGACCGGCTCGGCGAAGCCGCGGCGCTGACCGAAATCGGGTTCGCCCGCATGGAGCTCTCCGAGTACCCGGAGGCGATCGAGTACCTCACCCGCGCCCGTGCGCTGTATGAAAACTTGGAGAATCCGTTCGGTATCGCCGGAGCACTCGTCAGCCTCGCGAGCGTGCAGTTCCGGCTCGGGCGGCATGACGCCGCCCGAGCTGACGGCGAACGGGCTCTCGCACTGTACGTCGAGCTCGGCAACAGGCTCGGCGAAGCCTTGAGCTTGCTCTGCATCGGCTGCACTTACGGCGTCTGCGGAGACTATGCGAGCGCGATCGACATCTTCGATCAAGTGCTTTCCCGGTCCCGGGAGCTGGGCGACCGGTACACCGAAGCCAGAGCCCTCAACAACCTCGGCCGCATGTATTTCGAACGCGGCGACTACGGAATGGCCGATGGTTGCTACAGCAGCGCCCAGATCATCTACAGCCGGTTGGACAGCCGAACCCGTGAGGCGGTGGCCCTGAACAACCTCGGCCGGCTGCACCACGCGGGTGGCAACTTCAGGCTGTCGCTGATGTACCTGAAGCGCGCTCAGGTTCTGTTCGGCGACGACCGGGCGTGGCAGGCCGAAAACCTCAACAACCTCGGTGGCCTCGCCCTGGCGTGGCCCGAAGCGGGCGATCCCGCCGAGCTCTATCGTCAAGCCCTTCACCAGTCGAGAGCCATCGGGATCCGGCTGCAGGAAGGACGAGCGCTCGAAGGGCTGGGGCGGTGCGCTTTGAAAGCCGTGGACGTCGCGGACGGTGTCGCGCGGCTGCGGGAGGCATTGGCCGTGTTCGACGAGCTGAAGGCTCCGGAGGCGAAGGCGGTGAGGACTGTTGTCGCGAGCCTGGCCGGTGCGTAGTGGTGGTCGCCTGCGCGAGTTCGGTGGATTCCGCGGATGAGGCGATTCGCTGATATCGAAGGCCTGTCGGAGCTGGTGCGCGACGCGCTGGGTGCGGAATGCCGCGTGGTCGCGGTGGACCGGTTGCGCGGAGGCACCAAGAAGGGGGTGTACCGGGTCCGCCTCGACGGAACCCGCACGTCCAGCGTGATCGTCTACAGCTGGGCCGAAGCCGAGAACTTCTGGCCTGGTGAGCAGGAGGCCCACCCCGCCGATCCGTTCGCGCCCGCCTCCGGTCTGGCCACGTTCTCGGCCGCGCAGCGGACGTTGGCCGCGCTCGGGACGCGGGTCCCGCGGATACACCGGGTGGATGACAGCCGGCGCCGCTACCCCGCGGACGTCGCCGTGGTCGAGGACGTCTCCGGTGGAACGCTCGAAGCACTCTTCGAAACCGATCACACGCGTGCCGCGAAAGCCCTGGGCGAGCTCGCCGAGCTGCTCCAGGTGATGCACCGGCAGCCGGGCCGGCACTACGGCCGGGTCGACCTGCTGGAGCGGGGCGCAACGGTGTCCGAGGTCTCGTGCGAGCGGCGGGTCCTCGACCGCGCTCTGCGGGACCTCGAGGAGGCGGCCGGGCGCGACGGGCGCATCGCGGCAGCCGGCACCGCGTTGCGCGACCGTCTGCGGGAACTGGCCGGCCGGGTGCGCCCTCGCGCGGAGTACGGGCTGATCCACGGAGAACTCGGCCCCGACCACGTCCTGATCGATGCCGAGGGGCACCCTGTGCTGATCGACATCGAAGGCTTGATGTACTTCGACGTCGAGTGGGAGCACGTCTTCCTCCAGCTCCGTTTCGGCAGGCACTACCCCGCACTGGCCCGGCCCGGCCTCGACCCGCGGCGGCTCGACCTCTACCTGCTCGCGATGCGCCTGTCGCTGGTGGCCGGCCCGCTGCGTCTCCTCGACGGGGACTTCCCCGATCGCGCGGTCATGCAGGGGATCGCCGAGCACAACGCGCAAGAGGCGCTGGCGCTTCTCCCGCTGACGTAGCCGGGTCGACCACGCGATCTCAGGTCCGCAATGGATGCCACGTCACGTGCTCGCCCAGCGGCGCTCTGCGGACCTGTCGTCCACTGTGGAGGAACCACTCGTGACCGGGCCGGGCCGCCTCGCGGGAAACCACCCGCCCGGGTGAACCGCTCCCGGCGCTGCCTGTCCTAGGCTGGAAGGCCGCGCCCCGGACCCCGGCGATCGATGGCGTGCACCCCGGTGCACCGCGAGCGAAGGCGGGCGACGGTGGACGGCGAGCGGACCGATCGGCAAGGTGCGGGCCAGACGGCGGGCGGCACGCACCGGGCTTGGCCCGCGCGCCACGGCGGTGGTTACCCTCCCGGCTGGCTCGTCCGCTACCGCAGCCGCGTCGGTCGGACCGGGCCGGCGTCGTGCTCGGCACCGCTGTGGCGTGAGCACATCGGTACGGTCGCCGGGCACAGTCTGCGCGACGAGCACACCAGCACCACCTGGGTACCCATCCGCCCGCAGGGGGCCGCCTCCGACGAGCAGGCAAGCCTGATCCGGGCCACCGACATCGTCGACGCCCAGCCACCCGGCTTCGACGAACGTGCCCGGAACTGAATCGCCGCCGGCCCGCACCCGTGGATCACTCATCCGGGGGATTCTTCCTGCCGGACGCCACAAAGCGCCTACGCTGCCCAGACTGCCCCGGACCTCGGCACGTCCGCCGTTCCCCGCCCTGCGTGGCGCGCACCACCGTGCGAGGAGAAGCTGATGACGGCAGAGGATCTGGACCGCGGCGCGCCGGAGAGCCCAAGCCCGCCGCGACGGCAGATCGCGTTCAGCTTCGGGAGGTGGCAAGTCACGTTCACCGGAACGGATCCGCACTCGCCACAGACCGGCACCCTCGCCGGCCGGACCGAGTTCGGCCCCCGCGGCGTCCGTGTCCCCGTCATCGCCGACGACAGCCGCACGCCCTCGGTCTCCTGGGTCGACGACCAGGACGTCATCGCCGTTACCGCACCGCCGGCCTGGAAACCACGCGGCCGCCGAACTCCCCGGACCGGCGGAGGGCGACATCGCGCGCCGTAGGACCGCTCACCGGCCTCTTTCGACGACAGCCCGAATTCCGTGCCCACGGTCACAGCAAACAGATTCGGGCGCCATTTCAAGCGACTGCGAATACCTCCATATGGGGGCGCGGGGTATCGATCACCCGGCCCAAAGGGTAGGATTTTGCCGTTACCGCCCTGGACCTCGGTGCCGTTCCCCTGCGTTCCAGGAAAAGACGTCACGCGACATATCCGTCCCATTGCCCGAGCCCTGTTCGGAATCACCGTCGCGACCGGAGGCCTGGTCGCACTGGCTCCGGTGGCGCAGGCCATCACCATTCCGGTGGCCTGCAGCGAAAACGCTCTGGTCGCGGCGGTGAACCTGGCCAACTCCACCCCCACCTCCGACACCCTCGTCCTGGCCGGCGGCTGCACCTACGGCATCACCACCAACCACGGCGGCGCCGCCAACGCGCTACCGGTGATCACCACCCCGATCGAGATGACCGGCCCCGCCACCGTCACCAACGCCTCCCTGCCGGGCCTCGGGATGTTCCGGATCGCCGAAGTCGGCCCGACCGGCAACCTCACCCTCACCACGGCAGTCGCGTTCACCCACGGCAACGTGCTCGGCAACGGCGGCGGCATCCTCAACCGCGTCGCGGTCACCCTCACCGGAAGCACCCTCTCCGTCACGGGCGTCTCCGGCAGCCCGCTGTTCGTCACCGGCAACACCGCCGGCCGCGGCGGCGGAATCTCCGCCGTCAACTCCACCGCCACGACCCTCACCCAGACCGCCATCACCGACAACCACGCACTGCTGCTCCTGGGCAACTCCGGCGGCGTCTACCGCCAAGGCGGCACCATGACCACCACCAACGCCCCCATCACCGCCAACACCCCCGACAACTGCGTCGGCAGCGTCCCCGCCGTCCCCAACTGCACCGGGTGACGACCGGCCCGCGGCTGCGGCGCTCGAGAGGAATGCGCGTGTACCGTCGGAAGTGTCCGAGAGCATTTCGCACGCGGGTGGCCGAATCCGCGTCGTCCCCGGGCCTCACACCGGCCGCTTCGCGTGGCCGGGGACGGGAGCAGCGGCATGAAGCCGGTCCCGCACCTGACCGCCGCCCGGCGCGGTCCGGTCCTCACGTAGCCCCGCCGGGACCACGCCGATGAGACAGCCGAAGGTGGCCCCGCGCCGGGAGCCGGACCCGTTCGCCCTCAGCCCCGAGCAACGCCGGCGTGGTGCCCGCATGGTCGCCTCGTCGGCGGACGACGCCGATGACTGCGCCACGCTGCTCGCCATCCTCGGCCTCGACCCGGCCGATGGTCTCGCGGGACCGGACGGCGGGCCCCCGCCGTCCGGCCACCTCCCGAGCTGAACCCGCCGCGGGTCGGCAGCTCGGCCGTGCGCCGCGGAGCGGACGCGCAGGAAAGCCGTGGCGCCGTTGCTCACCGCGGCCGTTACGCGTCAGCGGGCCCGGCGTACGTGGCAAGTCCGTCGAGCAGCCGGTCGAAGCCCCAGCGGAACCGGTCGGTGGCTGCCCGCGGTCGTCCTCGGCGACGCCGCCGCATCCGGTCCTTGACCTTCACCCCGGGGGAAACCGCAGAGTGGCCGGGACCGGGCACCCGCCCGGGACGAGGAGTCCACCATGAGCATGGTCGGTATCGGCGAGTTCTCGCGACTGTCGCGGCTGTCGCCCAAGGCACTGCGGCTGTACGACGAACTCGGCTTGCTGATACCTGCCCACGTCGACGCGGGCAACGGCTATCGCCGGTACGCGGTCACGCAGCTGGACCAGGCACGTCTGGTGGCCTCGCTGCGCCGGGCCGGTGTCGCGCTGGCCCGGATCAGGGCCATCCTGGCGCTGGAGCCGGCCGCGGCCGCCGAGGAGATCCGCGGCTACTGGGCCGAGACCGAAGCCGAGCACGCCGCCCAGCGCGTGCTGGTGGGCCGCCTCGTCGATCACCTTCACGGGAGGAAGTCCGCCATGTACGAGGTCACTGTCCGCGATATCCCGGAGCGACGGGTGCTCAGCGTGATCAGCAGGGTGAACCAGGACGAACTGGAGCCCATGACCCGGGAGTTGTTCATCCACCGGTTGCGCCGGGGCGGTGTTCCGCGGGTCGAGGGGACGGCGGGTGCGCCGTTCACGATCTACCACGGCGAGGTGAGCGGGGACAGCGACGGCCCGGTCGAGTGGTGCTGGCCGGTGCCCGAGGACGGGGCCGCCGAGATCGCGGCCGGGTTCCCCGACCTGACCCTGCGCACGGAGCCCGCGCACCAGGAAGCGTTCGTCCGGCAGGAGACTCCCGGTCCGTGGAGCGCCGGAAGCCAGGTCGAGGTCGCGGTCGGGGCACTGTTCGCGTGGGCTTCGGAACACCATCGCCCTGCGTCCGGCGGCGTGCGCGGCGTGCTGGTTCCGGACCCGGAGCACCGGGGTACCGGGCCGTACGTCGAGTTCGCGCTGCCGCTGCGCTGAACCGAGCCGCGAGGCGCCGTCGCGGTGGGACCGCGGCGGCCGTGGACAGCGCGCCGATGATCCCGGCGTCGACGTAGCCGCCCGGTCACCACGCCGGCCGGCATTAGCACGTAGCTGAGGGAGTCGTGGAACTGGCGCAAGCACCGGTCCCGGCCCGGCTTGCGCGGGCAACCTCGGTCGCTGAGCAGGCGTGGAACGCCCCGGGATGGGCGGTGGTCTTCACTGGGCCGCCTCCCGTTCCCGGTCTTCGCCCCGGGTCACCGCGGCCAGGTGGGCGACGAACTCCGCCGGCGTGCCCGACTCCGCGCGCAGCGCCCGCTGCCGCTCCGCTCCCCCTCCCCGCGACCGGAGCGCGCACCAGGCGGCCAGGACGTCGTCGAGGTCGCCCATCGCCCGCAGCGCGGGCCGGACGTAGGCGAGCAAATCTTCGACCAGCTCTTCGTGAGCCATCGGGGTGCCGGTCAGCCCGTCGACGCCCGGTCCGGCGAGGCCGTACCTCGCGGCCGCCCGCAACGCCCGCTCGGCGAGCGCGTCCGGCACGCGCGGCGGTGGCGCCCCGCGGCGCTGTTCCGCCAGCGCGGTCACGACCAGGCCCCGCACCAGGCCGGTGAGCAGCACCGCGTCGGCCACGTCGAGGCAGACGTCGGCGATCCGCACCTCCACGGTCGGGTGCCGCGGGGACAGGCGAGCGTAGAAGTAGACGCTGCGGGCGTCGAGCGCCTGCCCGCGCCGGATGGCACCCTCGACCGCCGCGTCGTAGTCCCCGACGTCGCGCCATTCGCCCGGCGGGCGGGCCGTCGGCCAGCGCGACCACAGCGGGTACCGGGCGCTGGCCCACCCGGAATCCAGGCCGTCGACGTACGGCGAGTTCGCGCTGACCGCCAGCAGGGCACCGAGCCAGGGCCGCAGCCGCGTCAGCACGGCCACCCCGGCAGCTCGCGAGGGGACGCCGACGTGGATGTGGCAGGCGCACGTGCCCGCTTCGCCGACCAGCGCGGGAAACCGGGCCGCCAGCGTGCGGAAGCGAGGATCGGCCGTCACCTGCGACGCCCTCCCGAACGGGGCCACGCCGGTGGCCAGCGCGACGCAGCCGACGTGCTCCGCGGCCTCGGCCACCCGGTGCCGCAGCCGGATCAGGTCCGCGCGGACCTGGGGAAGCGACCGGTGCACCTCGGTCGCGGTCTCCACCTGGAACCGCAGGAACTCCGCCATCACCCCCGGCTCGTCCGCCAGCTGCGCCAGGACACGGGGTGCCGCCGCGGCCGTCGCCCCCGACCGCGGGTCGACGAGCACGAACTCCTCCTCGACCCCGACCGTGCCTCTCCCGTCGTCCACAGCCGGCCTCAGGAGACGGTCCGGCGCGCGGCCGCGCCGAGCGCCGCACCCCGGGCCCTGGCCGATTTCCGGGCCGTGGCGCGGCTCATGCCGGGCACGGGGGTGGGCCTGCCGACGCCGAGGAGCTCCTCGGCGAGGTCGCTCGCCGGTACGGGACGGTGAGCCATGGCAGCCTCCGGTCGCTGGTTCGTGGGGTACCCAGCCAATCGGAAGGGGTTCGCCGCCGCTGCTGGCGAACGCCATCGATGCCGGGGCCGTCGGTCACCGGCGGAAGGGACCATCGGCACTGCCGCTGTCAGCTCGACGCCGAAGTCAGCGCCTCCGCCAGCCGCGGGTGCGCGTGGCGGTAGCCGCCGTCGAGCGCGCGGTGGGGCACCGCGCGCCGGCCGGTGGTCACCATGTCCGCCAGCTCGCCGAGCGCCACCCTGAGAGCGAACCCGGGCACCGGGAGGACGGCGGGGCGGTGCAGCGCCCGGCCCAGCGCCTTCGAAAACTCCCGCTGGGTGACCGGTTCGGGTGCCGTGCCGTTGTAGGCGCCGCTCCACGAGGCGATTTCACCGTGCCACCCGAAGCATCGAGGACGACGCCGGTGCGCATCCGCACCACGCGGACCCTGAACTCGGCCGCCCTGGCCGCTTCCTGCTCCCACGCGGCGGAAACCTCGGCGAGGAACGTGCCGCCCGGCGGGTCCTGCTCGGTGACCTCCTCGTCGCCGCGCGGGCCGTAGTAGGCGACGCCCGAGCTGGAGACGAGGGCCTGGGGCCGCTCCGCTCCGGGAACGGCACGCAGCCCCTCGACCAGGTTGCGGGTGCCGGCCACGCGCGAGTTCCGGACGCGGTCCTTGACCTCGCCGGTCAGGCGCTGACCGAGGGGTTCGCCCGCCAGGTGCACCACGGCGTCCCGGCCGGCGAGCGCGGCGACCGGGGCGGGTCCGGCGAGCGGGTCCCACTGCCACGTCGAGGGTGGGGTGCTCGCGGACCGGGAAAGCACGGTCACTTCGTCGCCGCGGTCACGGAGACGGGCGGCGAGCTTGCCGCCGATGAGACCGGACGCGCCGGAGATGGTGATCTTCACGATGCCGCACTCCCTCGGAAGAAGGGAAGTCAGGAACCGGCCTGCGGCAAGAGGACGATCTTCCCCAGCGCGGTTCGCGCGGAGGACTCGGAGAGTTCCACGGCCGCCGCCACTTCGGTGAGCGGGTAGCGGGCGGCGATCTTCGCGGTGAGCACGCCGTCGCGCAGGAGGCCGAAGACGTGGGTGAGGTCGGTGCGGATCCGGGCGCGGAAGGCGTCGCGCTCGGCGGAGTCCGGCTTGCCCGCGCCCGACCACACGTCGAAGAAGCTCGCGTGCTTGCCGGTGGGCAGGTAGTTCCAGAACGTCAGTTTCGTCAGCGCGTTCAGGAAGCTGAGCACCACCGGCGTGCGGTCGTCGAGCTTGCTCGCGATGCTGTAGCAAACCAGGGTTCCGGTGCGGTTGAGCAACCGGTGGGAGCGGGAGATGCTCGCGCCACCGAGGTGGTCGAACACGGCGTCCACGCCGCCGGGAGCCAGTTCCCGGACCCGGGCCGCGACGTCGGGATCCCGGTAGTCGACCGGCTCGACACCCAGTGCGCGCAGGGCCTCGTGGTGACGCGGGCTCGCCGTGCCGATCACCCGCGCGCCGGTGTGGCGGGCGAGCTGGGCCAGCAGGGTGCCGACACCGCCGCCGACGCCGAGCACGAGAACGGTCTGCCCGGCTTGCACCTTCGCGACGTGGTGGAGCATCTGGTAGGCGGTCAGCCCGTTGACCGTCAGCGTCTCCGCCTCCTCCGCGCTCACGCCGTCGGGCACCGCCACCAGGTCGGCGGCGGGCAGGAGGACGGCCGTGGCCCAGGCGCCGGTCTTGGTCAGCGCGGCGAACCGCTTGCCGATCAGCGCGCGGTCCACGTCCGGACCGACCGCCTCGACGACCCCGACGAGGTCGTAACCGGGCACGAACGGGAACGCGGGCTGGCCGAAGTAGCGGCCGCGGCGCATCGCGCTTTCGGCGAAGGACACGGCGGTCGCTTCGACGCGCACCAGGGCCTGACCGGCCGCCGGTACCGGCGCCGGACCGTGGCGCCGCCATGCGGAGCATGGCGATGTCCGCACCGGCGGCCTACCGCTACTTCCCCTCACGGGACGCGCTGATCGCCCACCTGCTGGCCGTCCAGAACACCGCACCGGCCGACAGCCATCCGCTCCCTGAGACCCCCAGGCGACACCGACGGGGGGGATCATTCGTTGATGAGGCCGGCGTGCGCCGACCCTTTTGCCCGCGGACGGAGGACCGCGGTCGTCACCGGCCGGTCCGAAATCCGCCCGGCGCGACGCCGAACTGCCGCTTGAACGCGTGTGAGAACGCGAACGGTGAGGCGTAACCGACCTTGGCGGCGATCGACGGCAGCGGAAAATCCGTGTCCTGGAGCAGGCGCGCCGCCGTCGTGAGCCGCCACCACGTCAAGTACGCCATGGGCGGCTGTCCCGTCAGCGCCGTGAACCGGCGGGCCAGGGTCGCGCGGGAAAGGCCCACCCGGGCGGCCAGGTCCTCGATCCGCCACGGCGCTTCGGGGTGCTCGTGCAGCGCTTCCAGCGCGGCGGCGATTTCGGGGTCTCGCAGGGCCTGCGGCCAGCCGGTGCCCGGGTGGTCGGCCAGCCAGGCGCGGATCAGGTAGACCAGCAGCAGGTCCAGCAGGCCGGTGAGGACCGTGGCCGAGCCCGGCCGCCGGTCGCTCACCTCGCCGCCGAGCAGGTCGATGGCCGCGCGCAGTTCGGCGCGCCGCCCGACCTCGGCGGGCAGGTGCACGACCTCCGGCAGGCTCGCGAGCAAGGGGTGCCGCCGCGCGTGGGACAGCCGGTACTTGCCGCACAGGAACTCGGTGCGGCCCGCCGGCTCGGCCACCGCCGCTTCGAACGGCACCGCGCCGGTCGCGTCCGGCGTCGAGGACAGGGTGTGCGCGCCGCCGTGCGGAACCAGGACCGCGTCGCCGGGGCCGAGCGCCACCGGCTCCCCGCCGTCCGGGAGCAGCCAGCCGCTGCCGCGCAGCAGCACGTGGAAGCCCGCGCCCTCGTACGGCGCGAAGCGGTAGCACCACTCCGAACCGGCCCGGAGGCGGTTCGACACGGGCCGGCCGATCCGCACCGCGGCGATCGCGTCACTCAGCACGTCCACCGGGCCATCGTAGCCCTGAGACGATCAAGCATCAGAACGAGCACTTGACGCATCGATCAGCTCAGACATGTGGCTTAGCGTGGAGTCATGCACATCGGCGAAGTCGAAGTCCTGAGGGTCATCGAGTGGCGAGGCGAGATCGCTCCCGTGCGGTCCGTCATCCCCGGCAGCCCGCCCCGGCTCTGGACGGACAACGCCGGCTGGCTCGCGCCCGACCACTGGAACCCGGAGACCGGCGGCTACCGCGGCGCCGTGCAGACCTGGGTGCTCCGCAGCGAAGGGCGGGTGATCCTGGTCGACACCGGCGTCGGCAACGACCGGGACCGGCCGCAGATCCCGCTCTTCGACCACCTGGCGACGCCCTTCCTCGACCGGCTGGCGGCGGCCGGCGTCCGACCGGAGGACGTCGACGTCGTCGTCAACACGCACATCCACTACGACCACGTCGGCTGGAACACCGAACTCCGCAACGGCGAATGGGTGCCGACGTTCCCCCACGCCACCTACCTGATCCCCCGCACCGACCAGGTGTACTTCGATCCGCGCAACGCCCACCGCCGCCCCGCTCCCCGCACGCCCCACGAGCAGCTCCGCCGCGACGGCAGCCTGCGGGTCTACGCCGACAGCGTCGCCCCCGTGCTCGGCCGGGCCGTGCTGTGGGAAGGCAGCCACCGCCTCGACCGGAACCTGACGCTGGAAGCCGCGCCCGGCCACACCCCGGGCTCGTCGGTCCTGCGCGTGTCGTCCGGCGGCGATCGGGCCGTGTTCGTCGGGGACCTGCTGCACAGCCCGGTGCAGATCCTGGCGCCGGAACACAGCAGCTGCTTCTGCGAAGACCCGCACCAGGCCGCCACCACCCGGCACGCGATCCTCGAACGCGCCGCGGACACCGGCGAACTCGTCGTCCCGGCCCATTTCGGCGGGCCGGGCGCTGCCCGAGTGCGCCGCGACGGCAGCCGGTTCGCCATCCACCGCTGGAGTGCTGCCACGTAGCGCGATCACTTCGGCGAGCGTCACCTGCTTCGGCGGCCACCGGTCACGCGAGTGACGACACCGCGTCCGCGGCCTCCGGCACCGGGGCCGGGCTCTCCTCCTCGGCCTCGGTGCCGAACCGCTCGCGCACCTCTTCGACGACGCCGACGATCTGGCCCAGCCGGTCCAGCACCGCCCGGTGGGCCGCCCGGATGGTCTCGGCTTCCTCTTCCGCGCGGGAAAGGATCAGCTGCGCGTCCCGTTGGGCGGCGCGCTCGGTCTCCGCGCGAGCGGCCTCCGCCTCGGCGACCGCCTTCTCCGCCGCCGCCCGCAGTTCCGCGCCCTCCTTGCGGGCCTGTTCCCGGATCTCCGCAGCCTCGGCCTTCGCGACCTGCAGGATCTTTTCGATCCGCCGGCCCAGTCCGGCCGCGTCGTCCGGTTCCGGGGCGCGGGGCGCGGGCACCTGGGCCTTGGCCAGCCGGCGCTCCGCGACCCGCCGCGCCTTCTCGTGCCGGTCCACGCGCTTTTCCGCGACGCGCACGTACTCGTCCACCTGCCGGCGATCGTAGCCGCGCAGGACGATCGGGAACCGGACGTCGGACTCGGGCAGCGTCTCGGGTTCGGAAGCCGTCTTCTCCATTCCCCGAGTGTCGGCAAAATCGGGACGGCCAGCAATTCGAATGCGGCGAAGAATCAACCGAAAGTGACGTTTAAACGCCGCGCCGGCGGACGGTGCGCTCGAGAATGCCCAGCGTGGCCTTGAGGGCGGACTCGGGCACGATCGGGAAGACGTTGCGCCGCTTCCACCCTTCGTCGATCTGCGACCAGTCGTAATAGGACGTGACCAGGGTGCCGCCTTCGGCCGGCTCGAGCCGGTAGCCGTAGACGTGCCGGACGTGGGGCCCGCGCCCGGCTTCCACGGTCCACGCGATTTCCTCGTCCGGGACGAGCGTGGTGATGACCACCTCGACGTCGTACTTGCCCAGGGGAAAGTCTCCCAGCGCTTCGCGGTCCATGTGCACCCGGAACCGGTCACCGGGCCGCCGGACGCGGTCGCCTTCGGCGTCCATGAGCATTCCCGACGCGTCGATGTCGACGTGGCCCTTCGGGTCGGTCAGCACCGCGAAGACGGCGCCGGCGGGGGCGGGGATCAGCCGGGAAACCTCGACGCGTTCGCCGGCCGCCGGCGTTTCCGCCGTCGCGGTGAGGACCGCGCGGCCGAGCGTGTGCGAAGCCATCGTGAAGCCGAGGACGGCCGGGGTGGCGTCGGCGGGGACGCCGATGGACTCGACGTCGAGGGCGTGCACCACGACGAAGTAGCGGTGCGGGCCGTGGCCGGCCGGCGGCGCGGCGCCGAGGAACCGGGCCGTGCGGGCGTCGTTGGGCAACTGGACCGCCCCCGGCGGCAGGCCCGAGCCGGTGTCGTCGCCGGCCCCCTCGGGAAGTCCGGTCACGGTGGCGGGGATGTCGGCGACCGCCCAGTGCCAGAACCCGGACCCGGTGGGGGCATCGGGGTCGTAAACGGTGACGGCGTAGCTCTTGGTGCCGTCCGGGGCACCGCTCCACGACAGCTGCGGGGACCTGTCCTCCCCACCGGGGACCCCGGACAGCCCCGACATCTGCCCGGGCGGCAGGACGCCGCCGTCGGTGATGGTGGTGCTGGTGACGGTGAAGGGCGCCGCCTCGGGCAGGCGGGCGAAGGGATCGTTGACGCTCAAAGCGTTCCTCTCGGATCGGGTCGCGGGGCGACCAGCCGCCGCCAGATCGACGATAGCAACAATAATCGATTATTGCCACGATCGTCTATGCTGGTCCGGTGACTCGGACCACGCCCCCAGCCGACGCTTCGGCCCCGCGGATGCTCTCCGAACGCGTCTACGCCCACATCCGGGCCGCGATCATGCGCGGCGACCACGCCCCCGGTGCGGCGCTCAAACCCCAGGACCTCGCCCAGGAGCAGGGCGTCAGCCTGGCGGTGGTGCGGGAGGCGCTCGTGCGCGTGGTCGGCGACGGACTCGCCGACCGCCTGCCCAACCGCGGCTTCGCCGTCCCGGCCCTCTCCCACCGCCGCTGGCAGGAGATCGCAGAAGCCCGCCGGACCATCGAACCGATGGTGCTGCGGCTGTCCGTCGAACGCGGTGACGTCGGCTGGGAGGCCGACGTGCGGGCCGCCCACCACCGGCTGGCCCGCACCCCGGCGTTCGTCCCCGAGGAGGGCGAGTACTACAGCGAGGCGTGGTCGGAAGCCCACCGGGTCTTCCACCGCACGCTGCTGGCGGGCTGCGGGAATCCGGTCCTGCTGGAGACGTTCGACCGGCTGTGGGCCGCGAGCGAACTGGCGCGCCGCTGGTCGGCGCACCACGGCCCCGGCCGGGATCACCTCGCCGAGCACCGCCGGCTCGAGGAGACGGCGTTGGCCCGCGATGCGGATGCCGCCGCCGAGGAGCTGACGCGGCACCTCACCCTCACCGCGGACGGGCTCACGAAGGCGGATGCGCCACGTACGGGGCCGCGTCCCAAGGCTGGTCGGTGAAGAAGCGAACGGTCAGGTCGGCGACGTCGGCGGCGCGTTCCAGGACGACCCAGTGGTCGGAATCCTTGATGGCGGCGAAGCGGCTGCCCGGGATCGTGGCCGCGAAGGCGCGTTGCCGTTCGGGGTCGGTGATGGAGTCGTGCTCCCCGGTGAACACCAGGGCCGGCACCCCGGACAGGCCGCCGTCGAAGGACGGGCTGCTGATCAGCGACCGCTGCAGGTAGTCCAGCACGTCGGGCACGTGGACGGCGACGTGGAGCATCGAGCGCTTGACGTAGCGGTACACCAGGGAACGGCGGGGGATGTGGCGGTCCTCGTCGAGGCACAGCTGCATCCGCGCGGCCACCGCGGCGAAATTCTCGGTGTCGCCCCGCGCGAGGTGACCGGCCGCCAGCCGCAACGACTCCCGCTGGGCGGAGCTGGTGTGCGAGACCACGCCGCCGAGCATCAGCCGCGCGATGCGGTGCGGATGGCGCTGGGCGCAGCCGAAGGCCAGTTCCGCGCCGTAGGAGTAGCCGAACAGGTTGACCCGCGGTGCGCCGAGGTCGTCGAGGATCCGGTCGACCGCCGCGCCCGCGAACTCCGTTCCGGCCCCGGGTGGCAGGGAATCGGACGCGCCCACGCCGGGCAGGTCCGCCGTCACGAAGTCCGCCACCGGGGTGATCCGGTCCTCCATGTGCGGCCAGCCGCGGCTGCCCTGGAACCCGCCACCGAGCACGATCACCGGTTCCGTCCGCGGGCCGGGGTGCCGGAGGAGCCGGTAGCTGAACCGCGTTCCGCCGAGCGTCAGCGGGCGGACCACTTCCTCGCGCATGATCTCCTTCTGCTCCGGAACCGGGCTCAGCAGCTCTTCGTGAGGACGAGGGCGGCGTTGTGGCCGCCGAAGCCCATCGACGTCTTGACCGCGCAGTCGAACGCGGCCGGCCGGGCTTCCTTGGCGACGACGTCGACCGGGATCCGGATGTCCCGGGTCCGGAAGTTGCCCGTGGGCGGCACCAGCTGCCGCTCGAGGGCCAGCACGGTGAGCGCGGTTTCGATGCCGCCTGCCGCGCCGAGCGCGTGTCCGGTCATCGCCTTGGTCGAGGTCACCAACGGCCGGTCGCCGAGCACCCGGTGCAGCACGGTGGCCTCGATCAGGTCGTTCATCACGGTGGACGTGCCGTGGGCGTTCACGTGGCCCACCTCGGCCGCCGTCACACCCGCGTCGGCCAGTGCGGTCCGCAGTGCCCGCTCGATCCCCGCGCCTTCGGGGTCCGGCGCCACGGCCGCGTACGCGTCGCTGGACGCGCCGTACCCCGCGATGCCCGCCCGGATCCGCGCACCGCGCGCCGCGGCGTGCCCGGGCCGCTCCAGCACGACGAGACCGGCGCCCTCCCCCACCACGAACCCGTCGCGGTCGGCGTCGAACGGGCGGCACGCCGTCGACGGGTCGTCCCGGCGGGTGGACACCGCCCGCATCTGACAGGCACTGGCGATCAGCAAGCGGGAGCACACCGATTCGGCGCCGCCGGCGATGGCGATGTCGCACGCACCGGCGCGCAGCAGTTGCAACGCGGTCCCGATCGCGACGGTGCCCGAAGAGCACGCGGTGGAGACGCTCAGGCTCGGGCCCCGGGCACCGAGGTCCATGCACACGCTGCTGGCGGCGCTGTTCACCGTGGTCATCGGCGCGAGTTTCGGCGAAACCCGCCGGACGCCCTTCTCCGCGAGGACGGCGCTTTGCCGGTCGTAGAACGGAAGACCGCCGTGGGCGGACCCGATGACGACCGCGACCCGGTCCGTTTCCCACACCGAGGTGTCGAGCCCGGCGTCGGCCACCGCTTCCCTGGCCGCGATCACGGCGAGCTGGGAGAACCGGTCCATCATCCGCAGGGCCGGCACGCCCAGCACGCTCTCGGTGTCGAGATCGTCGATGGTGTACATGAAATCGCAGGACAACCCGTGCAGTTCCGCCTGGTGGCGGACTCCCGGGGCGGCTCCGGACCGGGTCACGCCCCGCCACGCGGCGCCGGCACCGACGCCCGCCGCGGTGACCAGGCCCAGCCCGGTCACCGCCGCTGCCGGAGGCGCGGTCACCGCCCGGTCTTCTCGTCGACGGCCGTCGCCAGCTGCCCCACGGTTTCCCGGGAGGTCAGCTGGACGTCTTCGAGGTCGATGTCCAGGCGCTCCTCCAGCAGGACGCGCAGTTCCTCCAGGGCCAGCGAATCCATCCCCAGGTCGTGCAACGACGCCTCGAACCGCACGTCCGCGGGTTCGATGCCGAAGTTCCGGTGCAGAAGCGTGGTGATCTCTTCGGTGACGGTCACTCTGCTGTCGACTCCCATTCCGTTTCCGCGCGAGGCGCCGATTCGCGGTGGCTCGATGGCCTCGGCCCGTGCCGCCGTCGAGGTGTCCGTGGCCAAGGCAGCGTTCTACGCAGCGCGGAAGCAGAAATTACTGCCGGGCCGGTCCGGCTTTCCACCTCGCGACACGATCGAGTGACTCCCGCAGCCCGCCCACCACGCGCTCATTGACTCGTTCGTGGCAGCCACGCACGAGAATCAGGCGTCCGAAAGGGACTTCACCCGGACCTCACCGGGCCGCCTTCGGTCACTCGGTGACGACGATGACGTGCAGGGTCCGCGGCCCGTGCACGCCTTCCACCCGGGTCAGCTCGATGTCGCTGGTGGCGCTCGGCCCGCTGATCCAGGTCTGCGGGCGGGCCGGGTCCAGCGCGGCCACCGCCTCCGGGACGCCGGGCACGATCTGCTCCGCCCGGAGCACGCACACGTGCACGTCCGGCACGAGGCTCAGCGCCCGCCGGCCCTGGCCGGGGCCGTGGTCGAGGACGATCGTGCCGGTGGTCGCGATGCCCAGCGCCGCCGTGGTCACGACGGCGTCGAACCCCGCCAGCCCGGCCGTGGTCGCCGGCGGCGGCGAGCCGTCGACCGCGACCGGGAAACCGTCGGGTACCAGCACGTTCCGCGACGGCCCCAGTGCCGCGCGGAGGGCGTCCGGCAGCTCGGCGGCGGTGCACCGGGTGAGGGCGGCGCGGTAGTCCACGACGCGCTCGGCGAACAGGGCGGCGACGTCCGCGACGTCCGAGCGGTACCCGCGTGGCACCACGGCTTCGGTCCGGTCCGCCTCCCGCAGCGCGCCGCGGACGGCCGCCAGGATTTCCTCGCGCGCGGTCATCGCTTCCGCCACCAGGCGCGGAACGACTCACGCGGCGGCGCCGGCAGGTCGCGGCTGTTCGTCCACAGTGAACCCGGCCACGGCAGGCGGGACAGAGCTCGGCGGCCGCCGGGGAGCAGGCGGCGGCCGAAGCGGGTCAGGGCCCGGTTCGCGACACCCAGGCCGCGCTCGGCGAGGCCCAGCCGACGGGCGTCCGAGAGCACCCATGACGCCGTCTTCATCGCCACCGCCTCGGGTTTCGGTGGTCCGCCGCGATGCGCGTCGACCACTTGGGAGCGCAGGTGCACCAGGACTTCCGGGATGTCGATGCGCACCGGGCACGCCTCGAAGCAGGCACCGCACAGGCTGGACGCGTACGGCAGCGAATCGGTTTGCTCGTCGACGCCGACGCCTTTGAGCAGCGGGTTGAGGATCGCGCCGATCGGGCCCGGGTAGACCGAGCCGTAGGCGTGGCCGCCGGTCCGTTCGTACACCGGGCAGACGTTCAGGCACGCCGAACAGCGGATGCAGCGCAGCGCCTGCCGGCCGACCTCGTCGGCGAGCGCGCGGGTGCGGCCGTTGTCGAGCAGCACCACGTGCACCTCCTGCGGCCCGTCGCCCGGGGTCACGCCCGACCACGTCGACGTGTAGGGGTTCATCCGCTCCCCGGTGCTCGAGCGCGGCAGGAGCTGGAGGAACACGTCGAGGTCACCCCACGTGGGGATGACCTTTTCGATGCCCACCAGCGAAACGAGCACTTCGGGCAGGGTCAGGCACATCCGGCCGTTGCCCTCGGACTCGACGACGACCAGGGTGCCGCTTTCGGCGACGGCGAAGTTCGCGCCGGAGACGGCCATCTTCGCGCGCAGGAACTTCTCGCGCAGGTGCAGCCGGGCCGCGCCGGCCAGCTCGGCGGGATCGTCGGTGAGGCCGTCGGGCGCCGGACGGCCCGCGCCGGCCATCTCGCGGCGGAAGATCTCCCGGATCTCCGCGCGGTTGCGGTGGATCGCCGGCACCAGGATGTGGCTGGGCAGGTCGTCGCCGAGCTGCACGATCAGCTCCGCGAGGTCGGTCTCCCAGGCGGTGACGCCGTGCTCGGCGAGCGCCTCGTTGAGGCCGATCTCCTGGGCCGCCATCGACTTGACCTTGACGACCTCGTCGACGCCGTGATCGCGCGCGATGCGGGCGACGACGTCACAGGCTTCCCGCGCGTCACGCGCCCAGTGCACGGTCGCGCCCCGCGCCTGCAACGCCGCTTCGAGGGTCAGGAGGTGCTCGTCGAGGCGAAGCAGGGTGTTGTCCTTGATCGCGGCGCCCGCCAGGCGCAGTTCCTCCCACTCGGCCACCTCGCCGACGACGGCCGCGCGCTTGGCGCGGATGGTGCCGGTGGCGTGGGCGAGGTTGCGGCGCAGCTGCGTGTCGGCGAGCGCTTCCCGGGCCGCCGCCGGGAAGGCGGGCATGCCGACGAACGTGGCGCTCACGGGTCCTCCTCGGTCGAGGCCAGCACGTCGGCCAGGTGCAGCACGCGGACGCCGGACCGCTGCCGCGACAGCAGGCCACCGACGTGCAGCAGGCAGGAGTTGTCGCCGGCGACGAGCACTTCCGCCCCGGTTTCGCGGACGTGCCGGGCCTTGTCGGCGCCCATGGCCGTCGACGTCTCGGCGTTCTTCACGGCGAAGGTGCCGCCGAACCCGCAGCACTCCTGCGCGGCGGGCAGCTCGACGAGGTCGAGCCCGCGCACCGCCCGCAGCAACCGCAGCGGCTTGTCGCCGACGCCGAGCATGCGCAGCGAGTGGCAGGTCGGGTGGTAGGTGACGCGGTGCGGGAAGTAGGCGCCGACGTCGGTCACGCCGAGCACGTCGACGAGGAATTCGCTCAGCTCGCGGACCTTCGGCCCGGTTCCGGCCAGCCGCGGCTCCCCCGCGCGCCGCGCGACCAGGCCGTGCTGGTGCCGGGCCGAACCCGCGCACGAACCCGACGGCGTGACGACGTGGTCGTACCCGGCGAACGCTTCGGTGAACGCGCGGACCACCGGAACGGCCTCGTCGAGGTAGCCGGTGTTGACCATCGGCTGGCCGCAGCAGGTCTGCGCCTGCGGGAAGTCGGCGTCCACGCCCAGGCGGCGCAGCAGCCGGAACACCGCCTTGCCGGTGTCCGGGAACAGCGCGTCGTTGATGCAGGTGACGAGCACGGCCACCTTCACGCGCAGACCTGCCGCACCATCGTGACCTCCGGATTAAAAGGTTTCAACTCGCTGGTCCGCCGACGCTACTACGACCCGTTGTTACGTTTCAAGCAGCCGGGGCGGGCGCCGGAGCAAACCGACCCCCGGCCGGGGCGGATCCACCCGCCTTGACCTCGCCGCACCGCCCGGTGATCCTGGCCGATCCGCTCCCCGATCCGGTCCCGGGCGAAAGACGGCAAGCCGGCCGCCCGCGCCACGTTCTCCCCGAGCATCCCGGCGCTGGTGGAGTACCTGCACTCGCGCGGGCTCAAGATCGGTTTCTCCAGCGGTACCGGCGCGAAGACCTGCAGCCGCCAGGCCGCGGGCTCGCTCGGCCACGAAGACCTCGACGCGCGGACCTTCGCCGGCTGGGGCGCGGACTACGCGACCGCAACCGCGGGCGGCTGGAACATGCCGGGTTCGTTCACCTTCAGCTACCCGGACACCGCCGAGCGCCGGGCGAAGCTCGGGCGGGGGGCGGTGCTCAACGCCCCGCTGGTGGCCGACATGGCGCCGGCGGCCGACACCACGCTCCCGGCCGCCGAGCTGAACAACCCGGACATCATCGCCGTCGACCGGGACTGGGCGGGCGTCGGCGGGCACAAGGTCCGCGACACCGGCTGGACCGAGGTGTGGACCAAACCCATGTCCGACGGCTCCGCTGTGGACCGTTCGCCGTCGCGGTGATCCGCAGTGACGACGCCGCCGTTCCCGGCGTCCCCACTGCGCCGCCCGAGCGGATTCCGCCGCTCCATCGGGATCCGTCACCACAGACCGTGACGAAACCGGGCGCGCCTTCCGCGGCCGCGGCGTCCGGCCGTGCCGATGCACGCCCATCCGCAGAGCCGTCGAAGCGCCCATAATCGTTGAGGGGCAACAAAAGTTCCTTCATCCGTCAGGTGACGGATGTCTGAAATGCGCGCACCGCGAAACATTCGTCCTACGGAGTTTTGACGCTCCGCCCTCGACGCCGAGGAGGAGCGATGTCGCGTGCTACCACCACTGTCTCCACTCTGGTCATCTTCGTTCTCGCACTGAACCTGCGGCCGGCCGTGACCAGCCTGGGCGCGGCGCTGCCGGACATCTCCGTCGCCGGTGGCCTCGTCGCCGCGGTGCTCGTCGCCCTGCCCCTGTGGGCGATCGGCCTCGGCGGCTGGGCGACGCCGTGGCTGTGCAGCCGGGTGGGGACGCACCGGACCGTCACCGTGGCGCTCGTCGGGCTGGTGCTGTCGCTGGCCGGACGCGTTCTCGGGGGTCCGGTGGAGCTCCTGGTCGGGACGGCGCTGGCGTGCCTGTCCATCGCCGTGCTCGGCACCATGCTGCCGTTGCTGGCCCAGGGTTCCGCCGCCTTCACCTTCGGGCTCGGGGTGGGCAGCACGGCCGGTGCGCTGGTCACGCCCACCGCGGTCATGTCGTCGTCGTGGCGGGTCGCCCTCGGCGTGTGGGCGACCACGGCGCTGCTGGCCCAGCAGGTGTGGCAGCGCACGCCCGGCGAGTTCGTGTCGCCGCGGAGGGCGCCCGGAGCGGTGTCGGCCTCCGCCTTGACCATCCACTTCGGACTCATCTCGACGGTGACGTTCCTGGTCATGGGGTGGCTGCCCGGCATCCTGCGCGACGCCGGTGTCCCCCCGACGACCGCGGGGACGTGCCTGGCGCTGTCGATGGCCATGGGGTTGCCGATGATGTGGCTGGTGCCGGGCTGGACCCGCCGCTGGCGCAACCAGACGCTGCTCGTCATCACCCTGGCCACGCCCAACGTCATCGGGGTGACCGGCCTGATCCTCGCCCCCGCCGCCGCGCCCTGGCTGTGGGCCGTGGCCACCGGCACCGGCATGGGGGCACTCGCGTTCGCCCTGACGACCATCTCGCTGCGCAGCAAGGACAGCTCGGTGGCGCTGTCGGCCGTGGTCCAGGGCGTGGGGTACGTCATCGCCGGCTTCGGCGTGCTCGTCTGCGGCTGGCTGCACACGGGCACGGGTGCCTGGCGGACGCCGCTGATGCTGATCCTGGCGGTCCTGCTCGGCCAGATGGTCAGCGGGCACATCGCGGTGTTCCGCTGGGCCCCGCCGCCGGCGGCGGTCACCCCGCCGCTCGCCGTGCGTCCCCAGGACGACGCCCCGGAGGTCGCTGCTTGACGCGGCGCGCGGGCACGGGGCTGTCCCGGGGATCCGGGGCGGCCTGCCCGCGGCTCAGCCCGAAGCGGACTGGTGGCGGGCCGCTTCCCGGGCGATGTCGATGCGTGAATGCACGCCCAGCTTGGTCAGGATGTGCGAGACGTGGGTGCCGACCGTGCGCGGGGACAAGTAGAGGCGGGCCGCGATCTGCGGGTTCGACAGGCCTTCCACCACCAGCGCGGCGATCCGGCCCTCGGTCGGGGTGAGGCTGTCCCAGCCGTGCCTGGCCTGGCGGTGCTTCACCTTCGGGCCGCGCCGGATACCCCGCGCGCGAAACAGGGCGCGCAGTCGCGCCACGTCCCATTGCGCGTCCAGCTCCGTGTAGAGGTCGATGGCGTGGGTGAAGGCGGCCCGCGCCGAAGCGCGGTCTTCGTCCCGCGCTTCGAAGAAGGCGAGCGCGGCGGCTTCCAGGGCTTTGGCCCGGGACAGCGGCCGGCCCGCGGCCGCGTAGCCGTCGGCGGCGCGCAGCAACATCGTCCCGTCCCGCTCGAGCAGGCCGCGGCAGTACAGCGCGAGCGCGCGGCGGTGCGGAACGGCGGACTCGGCGGCGATCCCGCGCGCCCGGGCCTCGATCTCCGCCGCGGTCCGCACGTCGCCGATCGCCATCGCCAGCCGGACGGCGTCCCCCAGCCGCTCCTCCCCCGCGTCTTCGCCCGCCGGCACGGCGGTCAGCACGGCGAGCGCCCGCTCCGGCGCGCCGGCGTGCTCGAACGCCAGGCTCCGGGCCCGGACCAGGGATTCCACGACCTCGTCGCCGGCGCGTTCCAAATGCAGGGCGGCGACGTCGAGGTGGCGGCGGGCCGCGGCCGTCTCGTCGCGGTGGAGGTGGATGATCGCGGCGACGCCGTGGTCGCAGCACACCACTCCCGGGTCCTTGTGATCGTCCGGGACGACGTCGACCTCGGCCAGCGCGTCGTCCCACCGGCCGGCGCCCAGCATCAACTGCCCGATCGCGCTCTGGACCTGGGTCAGCCGCGCCTCGCTGCCGGTGCGCTCGGCCAGGTCGCGCGCCTGCCCGGCGGCGGTGAGCGCGTCGGCGTAGCGGTCGAGCGCACCGAAGGTGACCGACTGGTTGATGCGCAGCAGCAGGGTGAGTTCGATCAGCGTGGGGTCGCCCCGCACGATGGCTATCGCGCGCTCGAACAGCGGCAGCGCCCCGGCCCACTCGCCGCGCGCCATCGCGCCCTGGGCCAGCACGTGCAGCGCCCACCCGGCCGCCCAGCGGTCTTCGGCCGAGCCGAGTTCGGCCAGCGCCGCCGACGCGGCCCGGCCCGCGGAGTCGACCTCGCCGAGGACACGCCGGATCCGCGCGATGAGCACCAGCAACCGGGCCCGGTGCCGGGCCTGCAGCCCCGGCTGGGTCAGCGCCTCGTTGAGCGCGGGGAGGGACTCGGCGGCGCGGCCGGCCGTCCCGCGGCTCTGGACGAGCGTCGTGTGCAGGTCGACGCGCACGTCGGGGTCGCGGACGCGATCCAGTGCGCGGCAAGCGATCCGCTCGGCCTGGGCCACGTTGCCCACCCGGTAGTACGCGTCGGCCAGCCGGCAGGCCAACGCCCCGGTCACGGCGTCGTCGAGCGGCGCGTCCCGCACCGCCCGTCTCAGCAGCGCGACGGCGACCACGGGTGCCTGGCCGATCAACGGCATGGCCACGTCGAGCAACCACCGCACGGCCCAGTCCGGGACCGGGACCCGGCTGTCCGTTGTGGACACCATCGGGAGCAGCTGCCGCGCCACCCGCTCGACCGGGGCGTTCGCCTCCGCCAGCGCCCACGCGGCGGACTGGTGCCAGGCGATCCGGACCGCCGTCGGCATCTCGTCGTACAACGCCGTGCGGATCAACGGGTGCCGGAACTCGAGGTCGTCGCCGGCCGCCACGAGCACGCCGGCGGCGCGGGCCTCGTCGAGCGCGGGCAACAGTTCGGCGAGCGAAGAGTTCGTCACGGTCACCAGGTCCGCGACCGAGAAGCCGACGCCGAGCAGCGCCGCCGTCCGCAGCACGCCCCGGGCCGGCTCCGTGAGGAAGCCCAGCCGGTCCGCGATCGCTTCCGGCAGCGAGTCCGGCGTGGCCGCGCCGGTCAGCTCCGCGATGCCCGCGTGGTCGACCTCCAGGCACGAGCTCCTGGTGAGCGCGTCGAGCAATTCGGTGAGGTACAACGGATTGCCGGCCGCGCCGGCGGCCAGCTCCTCCAGCCGGGCACCCGGCTTGCCGCCGGCGAGGGCGGCCACCAGCTCGAGCACCGCCGGTTCCGCCAGCCGGGCCAGCCGCAGCCGTTCGGCGGGCCGGACGATCCGGAAGAGCGACCGCAGGTCGTCGCGGCGCGGCACCGGCCGCAGCACCCCGATCAGCAGCAGCGGGAGCTGCCGGACCGAGCGGGCGAGCCGGCTCCACACCGCCACCGTCGTGCTGTCGGCCCACTGCAGCTCGTCGACGACGAGCACGGCCGGGCCGTCCTGGCAGAGCTGGTCCACCAGCGCGATCAGCTGCTCGGCGGCCGCGGCGGCGAGGTCGGCACCCTTGCCCGCGACGGCTCCGCCGCCCAGCAGCTCGGAAACGGCGTCACGACGGGGATCCCGCGTGACCGGCGTGATCTCCAGGGCATCCAGCAGCGGCAGCAGCGGCAGTGCTTGACCGAGCTCGTCACCGGCGCCCCAGTACACCTGGCAGCCCGCCTCGGTCGCGGCCGCGCAGGCGGACCGGACCAGCGCCGACTTGCCGATCCCGGGCTCGCCGTCCACCAGCACGGCCCGGCCGCGGCCCGCCGCGACGTCACGGATCCAAGCGACCAGCCGGGACAGCTCGCTGTCCCGGCCGACCAGCAGCTCCGTACCGTCCGTAAGCGGTCGCACACCGGGGAGTTTAGAAGTAAAACCTGTTCCCCAACAAGAGGTACGCTCGGGCGGCGCGGAACGTCCACCGTTGGCCGGGACTTCCCTTCTCGGAAACCTCCCTTTCGCCGAATGCCCCGATTCGTGATCCGGATGTGATTCCCGGCCCGGCACCAATGGAGCAACGGCCGCCCGCACACCGATCGACATCGGCGACGCCGGTCCGGACAAGGCGGGGCGCCACGGTCGTCGTCCCGGCGATAGCCGTTGCGACACAGGGCATCGGCGCCGCATCCACGGCCGCAAGGACCGCCCGGGCACCGTTACTCTGCGTGCACCTGATGAGCCATTCGATGATTCCGCGGCGTCGCCGACGATGCCTGTCTTCGCAGATAATCTCCGCGAAAACCGGCGCCGGCGTCGATTTCGAGGCCGGGTCGGCCGCGACGGGACGTGACCTCCGATCCGTTGTTTTCCGTCTTGCCGGGCGGTCTCGGGCCACGTTTTTCGCACTCGATCCGCTCTGCCGTCGAGCTTCACGCCGAACGGACCGTGACCAACGGCGGGCAAGATCGTCGATCAAGTATTCGTGCCGCCATTCTGGTGAAATCCCCGATCCGGCGCCATCACGCATTGTCAAGGGCTGCGGGGGTCCCTACAGTGGCCCGCCTGACGCCGGGGAGTGAATCAAGCAACCTTCCTTGGAGCCGGTACATCAACTGTCATCTCCTTCGAGGAGCAGACCTTGTTTGGAATCGTCAGGAGCAGTGGCCGTGTTCGTGCCGCGCTCGCTCTCGCGGTCGTCACGGTCGTAACCGGTTGCGGCGCACTCGGCGCCACCGGCTCGAGCGCTTCGTCGAGCGGCAGCGGGCCGGAGAAGACGGCGCTGAAGGTTTCGATCCTGCCCACCACGGACCTCGCGCCGTTCTGGCTGGCCCAGGACGAAGGCTACTTCCAGGCCGAGGGCCTCACCGTCGAGTCCGTGATCGCCGCCAGCGGCCAGGCCTCGTTGGCGAAGTCGATCTCGGGCGACGTCGACATCGCGTTCTCGACCTATCCGCCGTTCTTCACCGCACGCAGCACCGGCGCCGCCGACATGGAGCTGGTCGCCGACGCGACGTCGGTCAACGCGAAGTCCAATGCGATCGTCACGGTCCCGAATTCACCGGTGAAAACAATCTCCGACCTGGCGACCGCGAAGATCGCCATCACGGCCAAGAACACCGCTTCGGACCTTCTCACCCGTTCGATCATGCAAGACCACAACGTCGATTTCAGCAAGGTGAAATGGGTGCTGATCCCGCTGCCCAACATCGCCGCGGCGCTGCAGCAGGGGCAGGCCGATGCCGCATACCTGCCGGAGCCGTACATCACGCAGGCCGCCAAGACGGCCGGCGCGATCCCGGTGATCGACATCAACAGCGGGGCCACCCAGGACTTCCCGCTGACCGGCTACGGCGCGACGCGGAAGTGGGTGAAGGAGAACCCGAAGACCCTGGCCGCGTTCCAGCGCGCCATGCAGAAGGCGACCCACGACGCCACGTTCGACCGCGCCAAGGTCGAGCCGCTGCTGGTGCGGTTCGCCAAGATCGACGAGGACACGGCCAAGCTGCTCACCCTGCCGGGCTACGGCGCGATCCTGGATTCCCGGCGCCTGCAACGGGTTCCGGACCTGCTGCTGCAGCTCGGCGCCATCCCGTCACCGATCGACGTGAACTCGATGATCGGCCCGCAAGCGGGAAGATGACCGGGTGCCGCGCCGCTAGCCGAGGCTTTCGTAGGGATCGGCCGGCGGCGCCACCGGCCGCGCCCGGCCGACGTCGACGAACGGGATGGTCCCGCCGTTGACCGGGTCCACGGCCTGCTCGGCGCTGTAGCCGCCGGTGATCTCCAGCCACGAATCGGGTTGGAGCACCGGCGGCACCCGGCCGGTCAGGCCGACCTTCACCGGCTGGGCGTCCGCCGCGCAGCAGTTCAGGAGCATGCGGACCAGGTACGGCGTGCCGCTCGGGTCGAAGGCCACGAACCCGGTGATCGTGACGGTCCGGCCGGCCAGCGACCGGCCGTGGTCGTAGACCGCGCGGTCCGCGTAGTCGATCACGGTCAGCCGGACGGGATCGCCGTCCGGGAGCGGGGTGACGATGCGCGGCGCCGTCACCGCCGTACCGGCGCGCATCGCGCTGTAGGAACCCAAAGCCGGTGGCGCGGCGAGGATCAGCGCGAACACCGGCAGCACCAGCAGCCACGAGATCCGGGGCGCCGGGTGCCCGGCCGGGTGGCGCCGCGCGTACCAGACGGTCGCGAGGGCCGCGATCACCAGCACCACTCCGGCCGCCAGCACCAACGGGCGCAGCCCGGCCTTGACGTACCGCAGGTACAGGCCGGTCACGCCGGCGTGGAGCAGCACCCCG
Source organism: Amycolatopsis sp. DG1A-15b (assembly GCF_030285645.1). Classification (GTDB taxonomy): domain Bacteria; phylum Actinomycetota; class Actinomycetes; order Mycobacteriales; family Pseudonocardiaceae; genus Amycolatopsis. The sequence goes on along the minus strand of NZ_CP127296.1, from coordinate 1,590,501 downwards.
CCGACCAGGAACAGCAGGATCGCCTGCACGGTCCGGTTCACAGCAGCACCGCGCCGGTCAGGACCGCGGCCGCCACGGCCACGACGAACGTCGCCGGCGCGAACCGCAGCGCGAACCCGCGGCCGAACGTGGCGGCCTGCATCCCGAACAGCTTCAGGTCGATCATCGGGCCGACGACCAGGAACGCCAGCCGCGCCGTCGGCGAGAACTGCGTCAGCGACGACGCGACGAACGCGTCGGCCTCCGAACAGATCGACAGCAGCACCGCGAGCGCCGACAAGGCGAGGACCGCCACGACCGGATTGCCCGCCGCGGCGTGCAGCCAGCTCGCGGGCACCACGGCCTTGAGGGTCGCGGCGGCCATCGCGCCGCCGACGAGGAACCCGCCCGCGTGCATGACGTCGTGGCGCACCGATCCCCAGAACACCGCTCCCCTCGGTCCGCTGTCGCCGTGCTCGTGCGCTCGGGGACGCAGCCAGTCCGGACGGCCGAGGCGCTGCCACAGCCAGCCCATCACGCACGACGCCGCGAGACTCGCGGCGAACCGGGCGACGACCATCCGCGGCTGCCCGGGGAACGCGACGGCCGTCGCCGTCAGCACCACCGGGTTGATCGCCGGCGCCGACAGCAGGAACGCCACCGCGGCCGAGGGCCGCACGCCGCCGCGGACCAGCGCGCCGGCCACGGGCACCGACGCGCATTCGCAGCCGGGCAGGACCGCGCCGGCCAGCCCGGCGACCGGCACCGCCAGCGACGGCCGTTTCGGCAGCACGCGCGTGAAGAAGGACGGCGGCACGAAGACCGCGAGCCCGGCCGACAGCAGCACCCCGAGGACCAGGAAGGGCAGCGCCTGCACGACCACCGCCACGAACACCGTCATCCAGCTCTGCATGACCGGAGCGGACAACAGCCGCCGAACCGGTCCCTGCGCCAGGAATCCGGCCAACAGGACCAAAGTGAGGACGAGAACGGGGTCGGCGTTCCAGCCCGGCCGTTCGTCCGGTTCCCGCCCGGCACGGCGGCTTTCCTCGATGGCAGTCATCAGGCGATCTCCCGTACTTCCGCTCCGCACCCGTCCGTCTACACGGGCCACGGGCCGTTCGGGTTCACCGCGACACGCGGGCGGGCGGGGCATCGTCCCGCGGGTCCGGTCAGCGGGCCAGTTTTCGCAACAACGGCCCGGAAACGGACACCGGCAGCGCCCGCAGCACCCGGACCAGCGCGGACGTCGTCCACGGGAAGGACGCGCCGGCGGGTTCCCGCCGCAGTGCCCGGACCACGTGCCGCGCGGCCCGCTTTTCGCTGATCTCGAACGGTTTCGGCAGCCCGTCGGCACGGACGCGGGCGGTGGCCACGAAGCCGGGGTACAGCGAGGTGAAGCGGATTCCCTCGGGCGCGAGCTCGACCCGCGCCGCGTCGATCAGGGTCCGTACCGCGGCCTTCGCGGCCGAATACGGGCCCTGGCGCGGGATTCCCAGCAGGCCCGCCAGGGAGTTGGTCTGCGCGATCAAGCCGCCGCCCTGCCGGCGCAGCTGCGCGATCAGCGGGACCAGGTAGTTCACCGTGACGTCGTAGTTCAGCGCCATCACCCGCGCGATGTCGCCGACCCCGGCCTCGGCCACGGACATGTCCGGGCCCTGGCCCACGTTGAGCAGCGCGACGTCCACCGCGCCGAACTCCGCCACCACCCGCGCCACCACCGCGGCCGCCGCCGCGGGGTCGAGCGCGTCGGCCACGAGGTCGAGGCAGGCACTCCCCGCCGCGCGGACATCGGCGGCCACGGCCGCCAGCTCCTCCGCCCGCCGGGCCACGACCACCACCCGGTTGCCGTGGCCGGCGACGTCGCGGGCCACTTGGGCGCCGATCCCCGAGGAAGCACCGACGACCAGGATCGTCTGGTCCACCAGCGTCGCCATCCCACCACTCCTTCAGTGCGCGGCCGCGCCGAGTTCGATGATCAGCACGCCCGCGGCGACCAGCCCGACGCCGCCGGGTGAGGGCGTCCTTGACGAACACCCGCGCCCCGAGCGCTGTCAACGCGACACCGCCCCAGGCGGTGTCGATCGCCGCCCGCAGCCGCATCGTCGGTCCGCAACCGGCCGCCCGAACATGAACGTGACTTTGTTTCATGTTTAGCCTACGCTGAGCCGATGACTCAGGGGACAGTGCTCCTGCGGGCCGAGCGGGAAGCGGTGGTCGCGGCCTGCCACGACCTGGCCGGTGCCGGACTGCTGATCGGCACCGCGGGCAATGTGAGCGTGCGCGCGGGCGAGCACGTCGCGGTGACCGCGACCGGCGTCGTGCTCGGGCGCATCACGCCGGAGCAGGTCACCGTCGTCGACCTCGCCGGGAAGGTCGTCGCCGGAGAGCTCGCGCCGACCTCGGAACTGGAACTGCACCTGGGGATCTATCGCCGCTCCGGCGCCGGTGCGGTGGTGCACACGCACTCGCCGCAGGCCACCGCGGTGTCGTGCGTGCTCGACGAACTCCCCTGCGTGCACTACCAGCAGCTCCTGCTCGGCGGGGCCGTGCGGGTCGCGCCGTTCGCCGTGTTCGGCAGCGATGAGCTGGCCGAGTACGTGTGGACCGCGCTCGAGGGCAAGTCGGCGGCGCTGATGGCCAACCACGGCGCCGTCGTGCACGGCCCCGCGCTCCAGGCGGCGGTGGACAACGCGCTGCTGCTCGAGTGGGCCTGCGAGCTCTACCGGAACGCCGCGTCGATCGGCACGCCCCGGGTCCTGGACACCGCCCAGCAGACCGCGGTGATCGAAGCCGCGCTGCGGCGCGGCTACGGCAGCACCAAACGGATCGAGGAGGATCTGTGACGCAAACGGTGATCACGCTCGGCGCGCACGTGTTCGACGTGCAGGTCCGGCCGGTCGAAGCCATCCCGGAAGGCCAGGGCGCGGCCCTGGTCGAGCAGATCCGGTTCGGGCCGGCCGGGACCGCGGCCGGCACCGCGCTGACGCTGGCCAAGCTCGGCGCGACCGTCCGCACCGCCGGCGCGATCGGCACCGACCCCATCGGCGACCTGCTGCTGACCATGCTGACCCGGTACGGCATCGACACCTCACTGGTGGTCCGCCGCGAAGACGTGCAGACCTCCGCGTCGGTGCTGCCCATCCGCCCCGACGGCAGCCGGCCCGCCTTCCACGTCCCCGGCGCGAACCTCACCTACGGCCCCGGCGACATCGCGGAAGCCGAAGTCGCCCGGGCGACCCACCTGCACCTCGGCGCGCCCGAGCTGATGGGCGGGGAGAACGCGGCGAAGATCCTCTCCCCCGCGCGGGCGGCCGGCGTGGTCACCTCGGCCGACCTGCTCGCCCCCGGTGATCCCGGGATCCTGGCCTGGATCGCGCCCGCACTGTCCTTTCTGGACTACCTGCTGCCCAACGAGCAGCAGGTCCTCGGGCTCACCGGCGCCGGCACCCTCGAGGACGGCGCCCGCGCGTTGATCGGTCAGGGCGTCGGCTGCGTCGCCGTCACCCGGGAAGCCCGCGGTGCCCTGGTGATCACGGCGGACGAGGTGGTCGCCGTCCCCGCGTTCGCGGTCGACGTCGTCGACACCACCGGCTGCGGTGACGCGTTCTCCGCCGGCTTCCTCCGCGGCATCGGCCTCGGCCGCTCGCCGCGGGACGCCGCCGTGCTCGGCTCCGCCGCCGCGGCCCTGGTCGCCCAGGGGCTGGGCAGCGACCACGGCGAGTTCGACCTGGCGGCCGCCGACGCCTTCGCCGCATCCACGCCCACGCTGGAGACCGCCGATGCGCCGCGCTGACGTCGTCGTGGTCGGCGCGGGCCTGGCCGGGCTCACCGCCGCCCGCGAACTGTCGGCGGCCGGCCGCGACGTCGTCGTCCTGGAAGCCCGCGACCGGGTCGGCGGCCGCACCGTGAACCACGACCTCGGCGACGGCAAAGTGGTGGAAGCGGGCGGCCAGTTCGTCGGCCCGACCCAGGACCACATCCTCGCACTGGCCAAGCAGGTCGGCGTCGAGACGTTCCCCGCCCACACCGAGGGAGCGTCGGTCTACGTCAACGGCGACCGGGCGCGCCGGTACCGCGGCGACATCCCGCCCGACCCGCTCGCCCTGCCCGACCTCGCGATCGCCATGCGGCGGATCAACCAGCTGGCCGGGAAGATCCCCCTGGAAGCGCCGTGGCGCGCCCCCAAGGCGCGGGCGTGGGACAGCGTGACGTTCGAAAGCTGGATCCGGCACACCACGGCGGGCACCGGCGCGCTGGACCTGGTCAACGTGCTGCTCGGCTCGGCCTACGGCGGGAGCGCCGCCGGTGCGTCGCTGCTCTACAGCCTCTGGTACATCGCCGGCTTCGGCAACGAAACCACCCCCGGCACCGTCGAACGCGGCATCGGCGTCACCGGCGGAGCGCAGGAATCCCGCTTCGCCGGCGGCTCCCAGCTGATCTCGCAACGCATCGGCGACGAGCTCGACGGGCGCGTGGTGCTCGGCGCTCCGGTGCGGGCGATCGAGCAGGACGACGACCGGGTGACGGTCAAGTCCGATGTGGACACCTGGAGCGCGCGGCACGTCGTCGTCGCCGTCCCGCCGGCGCTGGCCGCCCGGATCTCCTGGCGGCCGCTGCTGCCGCCGCAGCAGGACGCGCTGTTCTCCCGGATGACCTTCGGCGCGCTGATGAAGTGCGAGGCCGTGTACCCGGAGCCGTTCTGGCGGGCCGACGGGCTCAACGGCCAGGCCGTGTTCCGGCACGGCTCACCGATCTGTTCCATGTGGGACAACTCCCCGCCCGACGGCAAGCCGGGTGTCCTGATGGGCTTCCTCGGCGGCCCGCAGTGGCACGCCTGGGCGGCCCGGCCGCCCCGCGAACGACGCGCCGCCGTTCTGCGCGCCTTCGCCGCCGCCGTCGGGAAAGCCGCGTTGAGCCCGGTGGAGTACTTCGAACAGGACTGGGTCGGCGAGGAATGGACCCGCGGCGGACCGACGTCCGTGCCCGGGCCCGGCGTGCTGACCGAGCTCGGCCCCTGGCGCGACCGGCCGTTCGGCCGGGTGCACTGGGCCGGTGCCGAGCACGCGGATCACTGGAACGGATACATGGACGGTGCGGTCCGCTCCGGCGAAACCGCCGCCCGCGCCGTCCTCGGCCACGAGTGAAGGGGACGATGGTGCGCGACTACACCGTTTCCGAGCAGGCGATCATCCCGCACCCGGTCCGGCGGGTGTGGGACGTGATCTCCGCGACCCACCGCTACGCCGAGTGGGTCCCGACCGTCCTGGAGGTGACCGACCACCACGGCACCGCGGAAATCGGCCGGACCTACCGCGAACGCAACAAGTCGCTCGGCCCGCTGACCACCCGGTCCACCTGGACGGTCCGCGAAATCGAGCCGCTCACCCGCCGGGTCGACACCGGCGTCGGGTTCGCGCCGCTGCAGGACCTGACCAACGTGTTCGAGTTCGAGCCGCTCACCCGCGGCGACGGTTCGGAAAACACGCTGATGACCTACGCCGTCCGGTACCGCCTCGGCCTGGGCCCGCTCGGTCCGCTCGTCCACCGCGTCGTCGCCGCCGGGTTGCGCGCCGACATGACCCGGGCGATGGACAACCTCGCCGACGTCATCCTCGCCGAGGGAGTCCACCCGTAGGTGCAACCGGACGGCCGGGTGGTTCCGTCCGGGGAGCAACGGATCGAAGGAGGCACCTCCCATGCGCACGCTGTCCGCCGTCCCGGGCGTGATCCTCGTCGTGCTGAGTGCCGTGGCCTGCGGCAACAACGCCCGGCCCGGGTCGGCGGACGCGTTGTGCGCGGCCTCCTACGAACCCCGTGAACTCGTCGACAGCGGGCCGCTGTACCCGCCGTTGCCCGGCGCCGCGGAAGGCACGCGCGGCGAAAACCGCAGCACCGACGCGGCCGCGATCAAGAAGGTCGCCGCCGCCGCGTGCGCCCTGCCGGAACCGCCGTCGGACCTGGCCTGCACCGCCGACATGGGGCCGAGTTACCGGCTTCGGTTCGTCGACACCCGGGGCCGGACGACCACCCTCACCGCCGGCGATTTCGGCTGCCGGTTCGTCGAAGGACTGGGGACCCCGCGGTTCGACGCGAAGCCACTCTGGGCGGCGCTGGCCGCCGCCGGGCTCCCCGCGCCGCACGACCGCTGATCGCGGCGTCCACAAAGGACGGTACCCGGACCACCGGAAGCGGTGGTCCGGGCAACATGAGGCAGCTTCGAGGGCCGTCCGTACCCGATCCGGGCCGCCGGATGTTGACCCCGCCGGACCGCGTACCTACCGTCCGGTCACCGTTTCCGGTGGACGCGGGGCCGGCCGGCCCCGCGGAAGCCGCCCGTTTCCGAGGAGGTGCCATGCTGTCGAGGCGTACCTTCGTCACCGCCGGCCTGGTCGCCGCCGCGGCGAGCACGCCGCTGTGGTCCGCCGTCACCGCTCCGCGAGCACGCGCCGCCACGGCCCTGCCGTTGACGCTGAAGAACAATTCGGGCGGCGGCACCGTCTACGCCTACATCAGCGGCTCGGACACCGCGGGCCGCCCCGGCTTCGTCACCGCCGACGGCCGGTTCCAGGCGCTGCCGAACCCCTCCTCGCCGGTGACGCCGGTCCCGGACTACGCCATCCCGCTCGGCGGCTCGGGGTCCCAGCTCACGGTGACGCTGACCGACTTCCTCATCGGCGGCCGGGTGTGGTTCTCGGTCGACAAGAAGATCCAGTTCTTCGTCAACCCCGGGCCCGGACTGGTGCAGCCCGGGTTCACCAGCGCGGACCCGAACTGGCAGACGAACTGGACGTTCTGCGAGTTCACCTACAACAGCGCGAACCTCTACGCGAACATCAGCTACGTCGACATGGTGGCGCTGCCGGTGTCGATGGCCACCACCGGCGCGGCGGGCGCGCAGTCGGTCAGCCCGCTGCCGGACGGCGCCCTCGGGAGCATCGCGGACGGGCTGCGCGCGCAGCACAACACCGACGGCGCACCGTGGGACCGGCTGGTCGTCACCGACAGCGCCGGCAAGGTGGTGCGGGTGCTCGCGCCCGGCCACTCCCCCGTCGACTTCGGCGGCTACTGGACGAACTACCTCAACGCCGTCTGGGACCACTACCGCACGACCCCGCTGACGATCAACGGCCAAGGCGGCATCGGCTCCTACACGGGCACGGTCAGCGGCGACGCGATCGTGTTCGCCGGCCTGAACACCAACGGCGTGCCGTTCACCAAGCCGAGCGCGGCGGACATCTTCGGCTGCGCGAGCGGACCGCTGTACAACTCCGGCAGCGACGCCCGGGGCGCGGTCGCCGCCCGGCTGGCCGCCGCGCTGAACCGCAGCAGCCTGCTGGTGGCCGGCGGGAACAACCAGCCCGACGGCGTCGCACCGGCGCAGTACTACCGGGACGCCACCACCAACCACTACGCCCGCCTGGTGCACCAGTACGCCTCGATCGGCTACGCCTTCCCGTACGACGACGTCGGCCCGACCGGGGCCCAGCCCGTCGACGGCCACCTCCAGGACCCGGCCCCGACGTCCTGGACGGTCTCGCTCGGACCGGGCGCGGGAGGCGGCACGACCCCACCCGGCTCCGGCGGCACGAGCGCGTACTCCACCATCCAGGCGGAGGCCTACAACGCCCAGAGCGGCACGCAGAACGAATCGTGCGGCGACACCGGCGGCGGGGTGGACGTCGGCTGGCTGGCGAACGGCGACTGGCTCAAGTACGCCCGCGTCGACTTCGGGGCGAGCTCGCCGAACCAGTTCGTCGCCCGCCTCGCCTCGGGAGCGGCCGCCGGGGTCAGCGGTGCCATCCGGGCCCGCCTGGACAGCGTGACGGGCCCGGTGATCGCCGAGATCGACTTCGCGAACAACGGCGGCTGGCAGCAGTGGCAGACGGTGCCGGCCAACGTCGTCGCCCCGGCCACCGGCGTGCACGACCTCTACCTGACGTTCTCCGGCAGCTCGGCGGACTTCGTCAACGTCAACTGGTTCACCTTCACCCGCTAGCCGGGTGGGCCGGGTGGGCCGGGTGGGCCCACCCGGACGACGGACGGCGGGCCCGAAGCGGCGACGACCTCGCCCAGCCGGGCCGCGTCGGCCGAACCCGGGGCCGCGGTGAGGACCACCGCCATCAGGTCGTCTCCCGGCACCTCGAGCAGGGTGCCGTCGAGCGTGATGTCCGCACCGTCGGGATGCCGGAACACCGCCCGGTTCTCGTACGCGGTCACCGGTTCCGGGGCCCGCCACAAGGTGTCGAACGGCCGGCTCGTGCTCCGCAGCTCGTCGACGAGCCCGGCGAGCGCCGCGTCCGCGGGGTAGCGCAGGGAGGTGTCCCGCAGCCGGGCGGCGAGCATCGCCCGGAAGCCGGCCGCGCGCTCGTCGGTCCGGCTGATCCCGCGGGGTGCGTTGCAGAAGGTGCGCCAGGCGACGTTCCAGTCCCGGTCGTGCCCGGTCGGGCCGCCGGCCTGCAGCGCGAACCACGCACCGTTGACGGCGACCACGTTCCACGCCGCGTCGGCCAGGAACGCGGGGGTGCCGCCGAACCGTTCCAGCAGCCGCAGCGCCGCCGGCCCCGCCTCGCGCGGCACCCGCCCGTCCACCGGGGCGTAGCCGGCCAGCGCGCAGAGCCGTTCGTAGTCCGCCCGCCCGAGCCGCAACGCCCCGGCGATGGCGGTCACCACCCCGGCCGACGGGTGGCGCCGCCCCTGCTCCAGCCGCCGCACGTAGTCCGCGGACACCCCGGCCAGCTCGGCGAGCTCCTCCCGCCGCAACCCGCGGGTCCGCCGCCGCCCGCCCGGCAGCCCGGCCACGGCCGGGTCGGTGTTCTCGCGCAGCCGGCGCACCGCGGCGCCGAGATCGTGCAAAGCCATGGCACCAGGTGTACCAGCAGCGGCCGGGTTCGGGGTGCCCCTCGGTTCCGCGGGCTCCTTTGTGGACAGCTCGGCCCGGGTGGCGAGGCGGCCGTCACTCTCCGCGCCACCGCGGTGACGGCGGACCGGCCACGCCTGACCGGTTCGCGTCCTGGTCACCGGCGGTACCGCCCCGGCATCGTGGAACCCGCTGGGGGGATTCGGCATCGACGCCGGTGTGCGGGCGCCGTCCGACGCGCTGCACGAATTTCTTCTCGCACTGGGCCTCACGCCCCGCGAAATTCCCGGCGGCGACGAAGAGCGGGCCGCGCTCTACCGCCGCGGCGGGACCGGCAAGCGGCTGCTCGTCGTGCTCGACGGCGCCCGGCACTCCAACCAGGTGCAGCTCCTGCTCCCGGGGAGCCCCACGGCTCCGGCGCGGAAAGCCTCCCGCTGGCGCCGCTGCCGGACGCCGAGGCGCGGCAGATCCTGGCCGCCTCGATCGGGGCGCGCCGGGCGGCCACCGGCGGCGCGGACGAGCTCCTCGGCTTCTGCGGCGGGCTGCCCCTGGTGCTCGGCGCCGTCGCCGCGCGGGCGGCCGCGCACCCCGAGCGCGACCGGCAGACCCCCGGGGTCTACCGGGCCGGGCCGCTGGCCGACTGCTTGCTGAAGAAGTCGCTGCAGCTGCTCGACCTCGGCTTCGGCGAGGAGGGGGTCGAGGCCACTGCCGAGGCCGTGGAACTGCGTCGTCCCCGGGGCGATGACCCCGGGCAGGCAGTGCCGACGGGAGCTTTGCTGAGGATGCTGGCCGGCAGCCTCGGCACCCACGCCCTCCTGCTCTCCACCGTGGGGCGCCAGGACGAGGCCGTGGCCGCGCTGACGGAAGTCGTCGAGGTGCGCAAGCGGTTCGTCGCCGCGAAGGAGGCCGGGCGGACCGTGTCGTCGAGGGGGTGACACGGCCCGTCCGGCCACTGTGGACGGTGCGGCCCGGTGGCCGCGCCGGTTCAGCTCACCTGCAGGTCGATGCAGGCGTAGAACGCGTTCGCCGTGTCGGCGATGTTCCACACCGCCAGCACCGTCTGGCGGCCCGTGTGGCTGCCCAGGTTCACCTGGTGCGCGACCGTCGACGGCGGCTGCTGGTCGTTCCCGCTCACCTCCGCGATCTTCTGGCCGCCGATGAAGTATTGGTAGTTCGACGTGCGGTGGCGGGCGGTGAAGGTCCAGTTGAAGGTCACCGTGCGGCCGACCTTCGCGGCGCGCCATCCCTTGCCGTTGTCGTTGAGCTCGGCGAACTGGGCCACCCCGCCGTTGCAGGACCGCAGGCCCTTGGGTCCTTCCACGCTCTGGGGCTCGTACTGGATCTGCCCGCACGCCACGACGTGCTGGGCACACTGCGCCTGCCGGCTGGCCGGCGAGCTGACGTAGCCGTGCGCGCTCGCGATCCCGGCGGGGTTGAGCACCACCAGGACGGGGGCCAGGAGGACACCCGCCGCGGCCGCGGCCAGTTTGCGGTTCATACCAGCTCCTTCTCCGAAAGGCTCGCCTCCCGCCGCCGGGCACGGCGAAGCCGCGGCCCCGGCCTCGATGGAGGTCCGCCGCGACGGGAAGGGTTGCGAGCGAAGGAAAATTGTGGTCTAGACCATACGTCGATTCGTTACCCAGGTCAACGGCTGGCAAAGTCCTGGTTGATGTTGGTAAGGCGCCAACTGTCACCCGGTGTTCCGTTGAGCGGGACCGCACCGGCCGGACCGGCGGCGGGACGCGGGGCGCCTGCCTCTAGGATCACGCCGGTGACCACCTACGACGACACGTTCGAGCACCTCGACCCCTCGGCCCTGCCGGAGCGGCAGCAGCGGATCCTGGTCGCGATCCGGGACTGGGTGGTCCAGCACGGCTATTCCCCCAGCACCCGCGAGATCGGCGAGGCCGTCGGCCTGCAGTCGACGTCGTCGGTGTCGAAGCACCTGGCCAGCCTCGAAGACAAGGGTTTCCTGCGCCGCGGCGCCACCGTGTCGCGCCCGATCGACGTGCGCGCGTTCCTGCACGGCCCGGCGTCCGCCGAGGACGGCGACTCGGTGCCGGTGCCCGTGGTCGGCGACATCGCGGCGGGCACCCCGATCTCGGCCATCGAGCACACCGACGACGTCCTCAAGCTGCCCCGCGACCTCACCGGCCGCGGCACGGTGTTCGGCCTGCGCGTCCGCGGCGACTCGATGATCGACGCCGCCATCTGCGACGGCGACATCGTGGTGGTCAAGCAGCAGTCCGAAGCCCATTCGGGTCAGATCGTGGCGGCGATGATCGACGAAGAGGCGACGGTCAAGGTCTACCGCCGCCGCGACGGCCACGTGTACCTCGAGCCCCGCAACCCGGCTTACGACGTCATCGACGGCGATCGCGCGGTGATCCTCGGCGCGGTCGTGTCGGTGCTGCGCAGCGTCTGACTCACCAGGTGACCGGCAGCTCGTACACGCCGTACACCGACCCGTCGTGCTTGAACGGGATCTTCCCGACGTCGGTGGCCAGCGCCAGCGTGGGGATTCGCCGGTACAGCGTGCCGTAGACGACCTGCAGCTCCAGCCGGGCCAGCGGCTGGCCGAGGCACTGGTGGACGCCGAAGCCGAAGGCCACGTGGCGGTGCGCGTCGCGGGTCAGGTCCAGCCGGTCGCCGGCGGGGAAGACTTCCGGATCGCGGTTGGCGATGTCGTTGGCCATGATCAGGCCCTCGCCCGCGCGGACGGTCTCCCCGGCGATCTCGATGTCCGCCAGCGCGACGCGGCGGCGCCCGTTGTGCGTGATGTTCAGGTAGCGCAGCAGTTCTTCGACCGCCGACGCGACCAGCGCCGGGTCGTCGCTCTCGCGCAGCAGCGCCAGCTGGTCCGGGTGCTCCAGCAGGGCGAGGGTGCCGAGCGCGATCATGTTGGCCGTCGTCTCGTGGCCGGCGATGAGCAGCAGGACGCCCATCTGCGCCGCTTCACCCCGCGTCAGCTCCCCCGCCGCGACGCGGGTGGCGAGCCCGGAAAGCAGGTCGTCGGCGGGGTGCTCGAGCTTCTCGCCCACCAGCTGGTCGAGGTAGCCGATCAGCGCCCGGTGCCCGGCCGCCCGCTCCTCGGGCCGGGCGTCGCGGCGGATGATGACCTTGCTGTTCTCCTGGAAGAAGCCGTGGTCGGCGTACGGGACGCCCAGCAGCTCGCAGATCACCAGTGACGGCACCGGCAGCGCGAACGCCTCGACGAGGTCGACCGGGTTCGGGCCGGCCAGCAGCTCGTCGATCCGGTCGTCGACGATCTTCTGCACGGCCGGGCGCATCGCGGCGACGCGGCGGATCGTGAACGGCGCCGTCACCATCTTGCGCAGCCGCGCGTGCTCGGGGTTGTCCATCAGGATGAAGCTGATGCCGGTGCCGCCCTTCGGCAGCGGCGCCGGGCTCGGGTACCCGGGCCGCGTGACGTCGGCGCTGACGCGGGGATCGGCCAGCAGCGCCCGCTGGTCGGCGTAGCGGGTCACCAGCCACGGCGTGCTGCCGTCCCACAGCCGGACCCGGGCGAGCGGGGTCTCCTCCTGCAGCGCGCGGGCGGCGGGCGGCGGGTCGAACGGGCAGCCCGCGTCCCGGGTCATCGGGAACTCGGGGATCTCGGCGGTGCTCGTCATGGTTCCTCCGCGGTGGCCGTCGGTTCGTGATCAGTCAACCGAAGACTGCTAAGCTAAGTCAAGCGACTGATTTAACTCGACCGCGCCCCTCGACCGCTCCCGGAGGACCGCTCGTGCCCGACCCATCCACGTCCGCCCGGGAGGCCTCGCCGCGCGCGAACCTCGTCGTCGCGGTCCTCGCCCTCGCGGGCATCACCGTCTCGCTGATGCAGACGCTGGTCATCCCGCTGATCCCGGCGCTGCCCGGGCTGCTGCACGCCTCCGCGGCCGACGCCACCTGGGCCATCACCGCCACCCTGCTCGCGGGTGCGGTGGCGACGCCGACCATGGGCCGGCTCGGCGACATGTACGGGAAACGGCGGATGCTGCTGATCAGCCTCGGCGCGCTGGTCGCGGGCTCGACGATCGGCGCGCTGTCCGACAGCCTCGTGCCGATGGTCGCCGGGCGGACCCTGCAGGGCCTCGCCGCCGGCGTCATCCCGCTCGGGATCAGCATCATGCGCGACGAGCTGCCCGCCGAACGGCTCGGCTCCGCCACGGCGCTGATGAGCGCATCGCTCGGCGTCGGCGGCGCGCTGGGCCTGCCCGCGGCCGCGCTGCTGGCCGAACACGCCGACTGGCACGCGCTCTTCTGGACCGCGGCCGGCCTGGGCGTGGTCGTCACGGCGCTGGTCGTCGCGCTCGTGCCGGAGTCGCCGGTCCGGACCGGCGGCCGGTTCGACGTGCCCGGCGCGGCCGGGTTGTCGATCGCGCTGGTGTGCTTGCTGCTGGCCATCTCGAAGGGCGCCGACTGGGGCTGGGGCAGCGCGCCGACGCTGGGCCTGTTCGCGATCGCCGTCGTCGTCCTGCTGCTGTGGGGCCGCTGGGAGCTGCGGACGGCACAGCCGCTGGTGGACCTGCGGACGACCGCGCGGCGCCAGGTGCTGCTGACCAACATCGCCTCCGCGGTGTTCGGCTTCGCGATGTTCGCGATGTCCCTGGTGCTGCCGCAGCTGCTGCAGCTGCCGGCGGCCACCGGGTACGGCCTCGGGAAGTCGATGCTGGCCGTGGGTCTGGTGATGGCGCCGTCCGGGCTGGTGATGATGGCGCTGGCACCGGTGTCCGCGCGCATTTCGGCCACCCGCGGCCCGAAGACGACGTTGATGCTCGGCGCGGTGGTCGTCGCCGCCGGGTACGCGCTCGGCATCGTCCTGATGAGCGCGACCTGGCACCTGGTGCTGATTTCGAGCGTCATCGGCGCGGGCATCGGGCTCGCCTACGGCGCGATGCCGGCGCTGGTCATGGGGGCCGTGCCGGTGTCGGAAACCGCGGCGGCCAACAGCCTCAACACGCTGATGCGCTCGATCGGCACGTCGGTTTCGAGCGCCACCGCCGGGCTGATCCTCGCCCGGCTGACGATTTCGTTCGGGCCGGCGACCCTGCCGTCGCAGAACGGCTTCCGGCTGGTGCTGGGGATGGGGTCGGCGGCGGCGCTGATCGCGCTGGCCGTGGCCGCGTTCCTGCCGCGGCGGTCCCCGGCGCCGGCTCCGCGCGAACCCGCCGTCGCGGCCGCCCGCTGACCGACGCGCTGGCGGGAGGTGCGCGTGGTGCGCGTCCGGTCAGCGGCAGACGGAAACCTTCGGGACAACACCGGGCCACCACGGGCCCGGCACGGACCCGGAGGAGCCGGACATGACGAAGAACGCTTTGGTGACAGGGGCTTCGCGGGGCATCGGCCGCGCGGTGGCGCTGCGGCTGGCCGCGGACGGCGCGGTGGTCGCGGTGCACCACGGCGGCAACGAAGTGGCGGCCAAGGAAACGGTCGCGCTGATCGAAAAGGCGGGCGGCCGCGCCTTCCCGGTGGCGGCCCGGTTCGGTGAACCCGGGGCGGTCGACCGGCTGGCCGACGCGGTCACCTCGGCGTTCGGCGGCGACGGGCTCGACATCCTCGTCAACAATGCGGGCATCAGCTCGCACAGCTCGATCGGCACCCTGACCGAGGAGGAACTGGACCGGCTCCTCGCGGTCAACGTGAAGACGCCGATGCTGCTGATCCAGCGCCTGCTGCCGGCCTTGAACGACGGCGGCCGGATCGTGACGGTCGGATCGATGGCGACCCGCATCGCGGTTCAGACCCAGATCGGGTACACGGTGAGCAAGGCGGCGATCGAGGCACTGGCGCCGACGCTGGCGAACGAGCTGGGCCGGCGCGGGATCACGGTCAACACGGTGGCGCCGGGGCCGATCCGCACGGACATGACGGAGCCGATGCTCGCGATCCCGGAGGCAGCGACGGGCCTCGCGGCGATCACGGCCCTCGGGCGGATCGGCGAGCCGGAGGATGTTGCGGACGTGGTGGGGTTTCTGGCCGGGCCGGGCGGGCGGTGGATCACCGGGCGGACGTTGGATGTGTCCGGTGGGACGTTCCTCGGGCCGATCGACGCCGGGTGAGCCCTTTGCGGGATGTCCCTTCAATCACGCGAGACGTCTCTCCAGCCACGCGAGATCCGTTTTCAATCACGCGAGATCCGTGCTCAATCACGCGAGATCCGTGCCCAGTCACGCGAGTTCCGTGCTGAGTCCCATGAGTTTCAGCTCCTGCCGCGTGACCGGCGGGCATCTCGCGTGGTTAGCGAAGCAACTCGCGGATTCCCTCTTCCGCCGACCCGAACGCCGGATTGTTCAACGGCCGTCACGCCGCGTCAAGGCGGGAAAGCGTGCCTTGACCCGGCGTGCCGGCCGCTGATGCGGCTGCGTATCGGGTTGGCAGGGGGGTGTGCTCGCCGGGGTGGGCAGGGGCGAGCGGCCCCGGCCGGTGAGGGGCGGAAATAGCCAGACCGGTCAGGGGCTGGCCGGTCGAGGCGGGCTGCCAAGCCGGTGGGGGTGAGCGCAGCCGGTGCTCGGGGGCGAGCAGAACCGGTCGAAACTAGCCGGTCGAGGCCGGTGCCAAGCCGGTGGGGCGAGCGCAGCCGGCGGTCAGGGGCGGGACGCCAGGCCGTCCAGGTGGAGGACTCCTCCCGTGTGGTGCTCGGCCACGAACTCCGGTCCCTTGGTGATCAGCCTGGCGATTGCCGTTGCGTGGCCGTGACCCAGGGCGTGCTCTTCCTTCAGCCACGTGATGATCTCGGCCGGCTTTGTGAGGTTCTTGGCCGCCGCGCGGTCGAGGAACGCTCGGGGGGTGATGCCCGTCTGCTTCTCCGCGTTGTCGAGGTAAGCCTGAAAAGACATGGTCTCTCCCCCAGTTGGGCCGGATGAAGTCGAGGTTTTCCTCGGCTTCAGCCAAGATCTCACCGACAACTTTATTTGTCAAGGCGGGTCGCGACCACCGCCAACGTTGTGTACGGCAGCACGAAGCTGCCGCCCAGCCCGTCGATGGCCGCGCCCACCTCGGACAGCACCTCGGACAGCTTTTCCGGCGGCAGCCGCGTCAAGCCGCCCGTTGTGGGGAGGAAGTCGAGCCACTCGGGGCGCGTGTACGTCCTCTCCCACTCGAAGTGCCAGCGGTCCGGGGTGCCGAGGCCGTCCTCCTTGGCGATCGCGTCGGCGAATCCGGTGAACATCACGTCGTAGATCTCCGCGGCCGGCCGGGACTCGCCCGCGAACGGCGAACCCGGGAGCACGCGACGGCACGCCGCCGCGAAGGCCGCCGCCACCTCGGCCGGCGGCTGGAACACGTGGGCGAACACCGCGAGCAGCCCGCCGGGCCGCAGGACCCGCGCCGCCTTGGCCGGGCCCGTCGCCGGGTCCACCCAATGCCACGCCTGGCCGGCGACGACCGCGTCGAAGGTCCGGCCGGCCGGGGCCCAGTCCTCGAACTTCGCCACCTCGACGTCGATGCCGCCCTGACGTGCGAAGGCGGCCATCCGCTCGTCGGGGTCGATGCCGAGCACCCGGCAGCCCGCCGCCCGGAACTGGCGGGCTTCGATGCCGGTTCCGCAGCCGACGTCCAGGACGTCGGGTCCCGGACTCGCGGCGACGACGCGGTCCACCAGCTCGCGCGGGTACTCCGGCCGCGCCCGGTCGTAGCGTTCGGCGTCCGTCCCGAAGGATTCCGCCATCGCACGCGCTTCATGAGGTTGAGTGGGCATGCGCCCACTTTAATGGGCGCTCGCCCACTAGGGCAACCGCCGGGCGTACCGGAGAATGGGGGCATGCCGACCGGGGTCCACCTGCGCGATGTGCGCAAGCAGCTGTTCGACGCGGCCGAGCGGGTCCTGCTCCGCGACGGGCCGGCCGCGCTGACCAGCCGGGCGGTGACCACCGAGGCCGACGTCGCGAAGGGTGTCCTGCACCGCCACTTCGCCGACTTCGACGACTTCCTGGCCGAACTGGTCCGCGACCGCATCGCCCGCCTGACGGACCAGGGGGTACTCCTGCGGGCGGGGGCGGGAACCCGAACGGTCGCGGAGAACCTCGTCGACGCCCTGACGGAGTTGTTCGACCCGGTCACCGTGGCCTTGTCGAGCCTGATCTTCTTCCGCGACGAACTCCGCATTCGCTTGCGCCACCGGGGCAACGGGGTGCCGCTCCTGGTGGAAGCGCGGCAGATGCTGGCGGCCTACCTGTCAGCCGAACGCGAACAGGGCCGCATCGCGGCGGACGCGGAGGTGGATTCCCTGTCCCTGTCCCTGATCGGAGCAGCTCACCTGCTCTTCGCGGGTCGCCAACAAGGAACCCTCCCCGAACCAGGCGAGCTGGCGAAGATGGTCCACACGATCACCGCCGACGTGCACCAGCGCCGCCTGCTGTGAGCAAAGATTCCGAAGTGGATCAAAGCCACCCCCACCCGACAGCACCCCCACAGCGCAACGCAACCACCCGGGGGGGTCCGGGGGCGTGCCCCCGGCGGGGGTGTGGGGGCTCGGCCCCCACAGGACACAACGAGATGAGCCCCGTTCGCGCTTTCCGCGAACAGGGCTCATCCAGCGAATCTCGTGGGCGATACTGGGATCGAACCAGTGACCTCTTCGGTGTGAACGAAGCGCTCTCCCCCTGAGCTAATCGCCCGCGGTGCCGCCTGCCACGAAGTCCGGGGGGTGGACTCGTGGTGCGCGATACTGGGATTGAACCAGTGACCTCTTCCGTGTCAGGGAAGCGCTCTCCCGCTGAGCTAATCGCGCGCTGCGGAACTTTGTGTTGACGAAAGCATATCGGACGTCTGGAGCGGCCGCGCAGGGGGTCCGGTGTACCGAAAACCGCCTGACAGGAGAGGCCCGAAACGGGCACACTGCGAAGGACGTCCGTGTTCGGCACGGCCGTCCCGGCCGACCAGGAGAGTCCCACCCCGATGACCGAAACCGTGTCCACCCCGCCCGCCGACGTGAACCGCCCCCCGGCGCGCTCGGGACTCCTCATCGGGGTTCTCGTGCTTTCCGCGTTCGTGATGATCCTCAACGAGACGATCCTGAGCGTCGCGCTGCGCGACCTGACCGTCGACCTGCGCGTGCCGACGACCACCGTGCAGTGGCTGACCAGCGGGTTCCTGCTGACCATGGCGGTCGTCATCCCCACGACCGGGTTCCTGCTGGAGCGATTCTCGCCGCGGCAGGTGTTCCTGTTCTCGCTGTCGGCGTTCAGCCTGGGCACGCTGCTGAGCGCGCTCGCGCCCGGGTTCGGGCTGCTGATGGCCGGGCGCGTGGTGCAGGCGTGCGGCACGGCGGTGATGCTGCCGCTGCTGATGACGACGGTGATGCGGCTGGTGCCGCCGGAGCGACGCGGCGCGACGATGGGCACGATCACGATCGTCATCGCGGTCGCGCCGGCGATCGGGCCGACCATCGGCGGTGCGGTGCTGTCGTCGCTGGGCTGGCGCTGGATGTTCTGGATCGTGCTGCCGCTGGCGGTCGCCGCGCTGGTGGCCGGTGCGCTGATGCTGCGCCTCGACAGTGAACGCCGTCAGGTGCCGCTGGACGTGCCGTCGGTGCTGCTGTCCGCGATCGGGTTCGGCGGGGTGCTGTACGGCTTGTCGTCGGGCGGGGAGCAGGCCGGGGCCGAGCCGCCGGTGCCGGGCTGGGTGCCGATCGTCGTCGGGGTCGCCTCGCTGGTGGTGTTCACCTGGCGGCAGCTGCGGCTGCAGCGCCGGGACCGCGCCCTGCTGGACCTGCGGCCGTTCACCCACCGCAGCTTCGTTGTCGCGCTGGTGCTGACCGCGTTGCTGTTCGTGTGCCTGATCGGCGCCGCGGCGATCCTGCTGCCGCTGTACCTGCAGACGGTGCTGCACACGAGCACGTTCGTCAGCGGGCTGGCCGTGTTGCCCGGCGGGCTGGTGCTGGGGCTGCTGGGCCGCCCGGTCGGCGCGCTGTTCGACAAGGTCGGCGGGCGCCCGCTGGTCATCCCCGGCGCGGCGGCGATGGCCGCTTCGCTGTGGCTGTTCGCGGTGCTGGGGCCGGATTCGCCGCTGGTCGCGGTGATCGGGATCCACGTGCTGATGATGGCCGGGCTGGGGCTGATGATGACGCCGCTGTTCACCGAGTCGCTGGGCGTGCTGCCCGAGCACCTGTACTCGCACGGCAGCGCGATCCTCTCGACGCTGCAGCAGGTGGCGGGCGCGCTCGGCACGGCGGTGTTCGTCAGTGTGGCGACGCTGGGCAGCCACGACACGACGGCGGCCAGCCCGGACGCCTCGGGCCTGCGGGCCGCGTTCATCGTCGCCGGAGTCGTCGGGCTGGTCGCCTTCGCGGGCAGCTGGCTGATCCGGCGCGGGCCGGCCCCGCAGGCCGCTGCGCACCACTGAGGGAAGTCCCGCTTCCGCTCGGCGAGCGGAAGCGGGAGTTCACCGCAGCTACCTGGTCTTCGGGGTCGCGCGGACACCGCAGTGCAGGTACCGCTCCCCCGTCGGCAGCGTGTAGAACGTCGCCGAGATCCAGGACCGCGCGCCCGGCTCGCGGAAGACGAACTGCGAGCCACCCATCGGGATCAGGTCGTGTTCCGTCGTCGGTTCCGGGACCAGCGCGGCGATCGGGCCGGTGATCGTCTGCCGCAGCCGCAGGCCCGAGCCGCCTTCGAAAACCTCGATCCGCATCGACGCGCGCTCGTAGACCCCGAGGAACTCCGCGAAGTCCACGGACGGCGGCGTGGCGGCCGGCCCGATCGGGCGGGGCATCGCCACCCCCGCGAGCTCGGCGAAGATCTCGCGGTAGAGCTCTTCGTACAGGTCGCGCGTGTTGCCGCCGTTGGTGAGCAGGGTGACGGCCAGCCCGTGGGAGGGCAGGAGCCGGAGGAACGCCGACTGCCCGATCGTGTTGCCGTCGTGGCCGATGACGCGGTGGCCGTCCCAGTCGAAGCGGATCCAGCCGAGGCCCCACGAGTCGCCGAGGGTGTGCTTGTCGGGCATGTCCGCCTGCCACTCGGTCATCGCCGCCGCCGACGCGCCGGACAGCACGTCGAGGCCGCCGGCCAGGTGCATCCGGGCGAACGCCAGGACGTCCGCCGCCGGCGCGGTGATCAGCCCGGCCGGGCCCGCCGAGCGCGGCAGGCCCCACGCCGGCGCCGGCCGCGGCTCGCCGTCACCGGCCGCGACGTGGCCCATCGCCGCGCGGTGCAGCAGGGCCTCCTCCGGCAGCGTGCCGGTGCGGGTCAGGCCGAGCGGGGTGAACAGCCGTTCGCGCAGGGCCGCGTCCCAGGTCAGGCCGGTGAGCTGCTCGATCACCCGGCCCACCAGCACGAACCCGGAGTTGCAGTAGGACAGCGTCGCCCCGAGCGGGTGGTTCTGCGCGACCTCGGTGAGGAGGCCGACGAACTTCTCGATGCAGTCGTCGCCGCGGCCGGTGTCGGTGAAGACGTCGCCGTCGATGCCGCTCGTGTGGGTGAGCAGGTGCCGCAGGGTCACCTGCTTGGTGACGTCCGGGTCGGCCAGCCGCAGCTCGGGCAGCACGTCGGCGATCGGCGCGTCCAGCTGCAGCAGGCCCTCGTCGACCAGCTGCATGGCCACCGTGGCCGTCCACACCTTGGTGATCGAGCCGATCTGGAACACCGAGTCGTCGGTGACTTCGACCCCCGTGGCGGTGTTCAGCACGCCGTGGCTCGCCAGCACCTGGTCGTCGCCGCGCAGGATGCCCAGCGACGCACCCGGCACGCGGTGCTTGCGCGCCAGCGCGGCCAGGCGCCGTCGCCAGTGCGCGGCGTCGAGCGGCACCCGCGCCGGCTTGCCCGGCTCGCCCGCGTACTGGGAGACCCAGTCGACGATCCGGCGGTTGAAGTCCAGCCGGTGCGACGGTTTTCCGTCGAGGATGAACAGGTGTGCCGCGCCGGGGTAGAGCACCAGGCGGGTGGGGACGCCCTGCTCGCGCAGGGCGGTGAACCACTGCTCGGCCTGCCCGGCCGGGCAGCGGTCGTCGGCGCCGCCGTGCACCACCAGGGTCGGCGTGCGCACCTTTTCCACCTGGGACAGCGGGGAAAGCGCCGCGTAGTGCGCCCGGTTCTCCGCCGGGAGCGCGCCGAGTTCGGCGACGCCGAGGTAGTGGCCGCTGTCGGAGGTGCCGGCCATGCTGACCACGTCGCTGACGACCCCGCCCGCGACGGCCGCGGCGAAGCGGTCGTCCCGGCTGGTGAGGTAGCAGGTCATGTAGCCGCCGTAGCTGTAGCCGGCCACGGCGAGCCGCCGCGCGTCGGCCACGCCCTCGGCGACCAGGTCATCCAGGGGTTCGAGGAAGTCGCGGGCGTCGGCCACGCCCCAGGCGCCGACCGCCGCGGTGTAGAACGCTTCGCCGTAGCCGTCGCTGCCCCGCGGGTTGAGCAGCAGCACGGCCCAGCCGCGCGCGACGAGTTCCTGGTGGTAGAGGTGCACGGCGTCGGCGGTGCCGCTCCACGCGTTGTGCGGGCCGCCGTGGATGTCCAGCAGCAGCGGCCGCGGGCCGGTGCGGGCGGGGTCGCGCAGCAGCCAGCCGGCCACGACCGTGCCGTCGGAGACGGTGAACTCGCGTTCTTCGGCGACGAACGGCTCGAGGTCCCCGGTCCCGTACGCGGTGCGCACCTCGATCTCCCCGCCGGGCAGGCCGACCGTGGCGACCTCCCCGTAGGAGGTCGGCGTGACCAGCACGATCGCCGCGGTGTCCCCGGCGACGGACATCGCGGCCACCGTGTTCCCGGCGCCGCCGACGACGAGCCTCGGCTCGCCACCCCCGGCGTCGACCGCGTACAGGTGCGTGCAACCGCGGTCGCGAACGCAGAAGAGCACGGTGGCGCCGGAGAGCTGCGGGAGCGCGCCGGGGTAGCCCGGCCCGCCGGGCATGACGTTGCGGTCCAGCGAGGCGGCCAGATCGGTGGTTTCGCCGCCGTCCAACGGGATCCGCAGCAGCCCCAGGTGCCCGGGCGCGGTGTCGCGGCGGCCGACGACGAGCAGCGCGGCGGCGTCGGCGGTCCAGGCGACCGTGCCGCACATGCCCTCGCCGGAGCCGACCGGCCGTGGGTCCCCGCCGGGCTCGACGACGTACGCGCCGGAGCGGAACGTCAGGTCGGAATCGGCGTCCGGTCCCGCGGGAAACGCCAGGAGCGAGCCGTCCGGCGACCACGCGGGATCGCCCGCGTGCCAGTCCCCCGACGTCACCTGCCGGACCTCGCCGGTGGCGACGTCGACGACGTGGACGTGCTTGCGCAGCGTCCGCAGCAGCCCGGCGCCGTCGGCCTTGAAGTCGAGCCGGTCGGCGACCACCGGGGCGCTCGCACGGCGGGTCCGGGCCGCGTCGTCGTCGCCCTCGTCCGCGGCGAGGTCGACGGGGGCGGCGAAGGCGATTTCGGCGCCGTCCGGCCGCCAGACCGGGGTCCCGGCGCCGAGCGGGAGCGTGGTGAGCTGATCCGGCTCGCCACCGCCGGTGGGCAGCAGCCACAGCTGCGCGGGGCCGTCCTGGGCCCGCAGGAACGCGAGCCGCGTGCCGTCGGGTGACCACGCCGGCTCGAGATCGGCGGGACCGCGGGTGAGCCGGCGCGCCTCGCCGGATTCGGTCAAGACCAGCCAGAGCGAGCGGGTGTCGGTGTCCCGGTCGCGGTCGGCGGTGCGCAGCACGTACGCGATCCGGCTGCCGTCGGGCGAAATCGCCGGGTGCTCGGGGAACTCGAAGGCGTACACGTCGTCGGTGCCCGGACGTCGGGTCATGCGGATCTCCTCGTGGGATGGCTCGCGGCGTAGTGGCACGCCGCGGAGTGGGGCCGGGCCGCCGCCTCGTCGGCCGGATCTGCGGTGACGCAGACGGTGCGGTCGGCGTGCACGAGCGGCCCGACCGGGCAGCGCGGGTGGTAGCGGCAGCCGGCCGGTGGGTGGTTCGGGTCGGCGGGTTCGGCATCGGCGAGCGCGTCGGTGCCGGTGTCGTCGAGCAGGCCGCGGTGCGCCGAGGGTGCGGCGGCCAGCAGATCCCGGGTGTAGGGGTGCTTCGGCTCGGTGAGGACCTGCTCGGCGGGACCGGCCTCGACGATCCGGCCGAGGTACATCACCGCGACGACGTCGCTGACGTACCGCACCACGGCCAGGTTGTGCGAGATGAACAGCATCGACAGCGCCAGCCGCCGCTGCACGTCCCGGACCAGGTTGAGCACCGCGCCCTGCACCGAGACGTCGAGTGCGGAGGTGATCTCGTCGGCGACCAGCACCTTCGGCCGCCCGGCCAGCGCCCGCGCGAGTGCGACGCGCTGGCGCTGCCCGCCGGAGAGCCGGCCGGGCAGCGCCGCGGCGCTGCCCGGGTCGAGGTTCACCAGTTCGAGCAGCCGGGCGACCTCGGCCCGCCGCTCGGCGCGGGACGCGCCCGGCGGCATCGCCTCGGTGATGGACTCGCCGATCGCCATCCGGGGGTCCAGCGACGAATACGGGTCCTGGAACACCATCTGCAGCGGGCGGCGCCGGGGCAGCCGCCGCACGTCGACGCCGTCGAGCAGGACCCGGCCCGCACTGACCGGCGCGAGCCCCGCCGCCGCCCTGGCGAGGGTCGACTTGCCGGAGCCGGACTCGCCGACCAGGCCGACGACCTGTCCGGACGGGACGGTCAGGCTGACGCCGTCGACCGCGGTCAGCTTGCCGTAGCGGACGCTCACCGCGTCGAACTCGAGCGCGCTCATGCGCTCGCCTCGCTGACGCTCGGCGCGGCCTGAGCGGACGGCGCAGTGTTGAATGACTCGCTCGCAGGCTCGCTCACGCGGCACCCTCCTCATGCGACTGTCCGGAAAGGACGGTGACCTGCGGGTGCCAGCAGGCGACCCGGTGGCCGCCGGTCGCCGGTTCGAGGACCGGGTCTTCGGTGCGGCAGCGCTCCGAAGCCACCGGGCACCGGGCGGCGAACGCGCAGCCTCCGGGTACCTGGCCGGGTTCCGGCGGGCGGCCGGGGATGACTTCCAGTGGCCGGTCGCGGTCGGTTTCCAGGTCGACCGTGGTGGCCAGCAGCGCCCGCGTGTACGGGTGCCGGGCCGGGCTCCCGGTCGGCAGGTCCTCGACGATCCGGCCGGCGTACATCACCAGCATCCGTTCGCACGTCTGGGAAACGACCGCGATGTCGTGGCTGATCAGCAGGATCGCCGCGCCCTCGGTCTCGCGCGTGCGGGCCAGCAGGCGCAGCACCTGCCGCTGCACGGTGACGTCGAGCGCGGTGGTCGGCTCGTCGGCCACGATCAGCTTCGGCCGGCCCATCAGGCCCATGCCGATCATCGCCCGCTGCCGCATACCGCCGGAGAACTCGTGCGGGTACTGCCGGGCACGCCGCTCGGCGGCCGGGATGCGCACCGCGGCCAGCCGGTCCACCGCGCGGGCGAACGCCGCACGCCGCGACAGGCCGTGGTGCTGCTCGGACACCTCGGCCAGCTGGCCGCCGACGCGGCGGGCCGGGTTGAACGACGTCATCGGGTCCTGGAACACCATGGCCAGCGCCGTGCCGAGTTCCCGGTCCGAGGCGGCGGCCAGGGGCTTCCCGGCGAACTCGAGCCGGTCGGCGGTGACCACGCCGGGCGCTTCGACCAGGCGGGACACGGCCAGCGCGGTCAGGCTCTTGCCGGAGCCGGATTCGCCGACCACGCCGATCGCTTCGCCGGCGCGGACGCTGAAACCGACTCCGCGCACCGGTACCGTCCAGCCGTCCGGGCCGGGGAACGCCACCCGGAGGTTCTCCACCACCAGCACCGCGTCGGCGGGCGGCTCCCCGAGCGCCGGCCGCGCCGCCGGGAGCGGCGGTGCCCCACGCCTCCTCGCGCGGGTCCGGACCCCGACCACCGCGGCGACCGTCTCCCCGACGAGGTTGAACGCCAGCCCGGCGAGCACCACCGCCGCGGCGGGCGCGAGCGCGGCCGCGGGGTTGACGTAGATGCCGTCCAGGCCCTCGCGCAGCAGGCGGCCCCAGTCGTAGTCCGGGGCCTGCACACCGATCCCGAGGAACGACAGCCCGGCGAAGGCGAGCAGTGCCGAGCCGGCCCCGATGGTCGCGTTGACGACGAGCGGTTCGCCGATGTTCGGCAGCACGTGCCGGGCCAGCAGCCGGACCCGGCCGACGCCGGCGATCCGGGCCGCGGCCACGAAGTCGCGCCCGCTGACCGACGCCGAGAGCGTCTGCACGAGCCGCGCGAACGCCGGCGCCGTCGCGAACCCGATGGCCAGCACCGCGCCCTGGGTGCCGACGCCGAAGATCACCGCGAGGAACAGGGCCAGCAGCAGCCCGGGGAACGCGACGGCGATGTCGACGACCGCGGTGAGCAGCCGGCCCGCCCGGCGGGGCAGCACGGACGGCAGCGTCCCGAGCACGACGCCGCTGCCGGCGCCGATCACGGTCGCGAGCAGGGCCAGCCCGACCGAGAGCCGAGTCGCCACCAGGGTGCGCAGCAGCAGGTCGCGGCCGAGGGAGTCGGTGCCGAACGGGTGCGCCCCGGACGGTCCCTGGCCGATCGCGTCGGTGTCGATCGCCGCCGCGCCGCCGCCCCACAACAGCGGAGCCAGCGCCGCCAGGACGACGACGAGGGCCAGCAGCACCGCCGAGCACGCCCCCACCGGCGTGCGCAGGGCCGCCGCCCACGTTCCGCGTCGCGCCATTTCACGCCTCCCGAATGGCCGAGCGCGGGTCGAGCAGCCCGAGCGCGACGTCGACCAGCAGGTTCACCAGCAGCACGCCGACGCCGTAGACCAGCACGATCCCCTGGACCAGGGGGTAGTCCTTCTGCAGGATCGACTGCACGATCGTCGAGCCGAGGCCGGGCCAGGCGAACACGTTCTCCACCAGCACCGTGCCCGCGACCATCCCGGTCAGCATCAGCCCGCCCAGCGTCAGGGTCGCGGTCAGCGCGTTCGGCAGCGCGTGCCGGACGTAAACCAGCCGCGCGGGCAGCCGCTTCGCCCGCGCGGTGCGGACGAAGTCGGCGCCGAGCACGGAAAGCAGCTCCACCCGGACGATCCGGGCGAGCACCGCCGACGGCCCGGTGGCCAGGGCCGCGACCGGCAGCACGTACGCGCTCGCGTCGTCGCCGCCGGCCACCGGGAACCAGCCGAGACCGACCGCGAGCAGCGCCACCAGCGCGACCGCCACCAGGAACTCCGGCACGGCGGCGAGGAAGACGCTCACCGACGTGAACGCCAGTTCGCTGCCCCGGCGGCGGCCGCCGCGGGTCAGCACCGCGAAGACGACGCCGACCGGGATCGCGACGGCCACCACGACGGCGAAGGCGGGGATCGCCAGCTGCAAGGTCGCCGGCAGCCGGTCGCCGATCACCTCCGTGACCGGCTGGCCGCTCGCCATCGACGTCCCGAGGTCGCCGGTGAACAGGCCGCGCAAGTAATGCCCGTACTGCACCCACAGCGGGTCGTCGAGGCCGAGTTCCAGCCGCTTCGCCCGCACCAGGTCGGCCGGGGCGGTCATCCCGAGCGCCGCGCGCACCGGGTCGCCCGGGACCAGGTGGATCATCAGGAAGGCCGCGGTGACCAGCGCCCACAACGAGACGGCGAACCGGGTCAGCCGCCGCGCGGCGAACGCCGGCCACGGCCCGCCGCGCAGCCGCGCGGGCGCCACCGCGGTGGTCATCGCGCGTACATCCGGATCGACGACGGCGTGACGCTGCCCTGGCTGACGTCGAACCGCGCACCGCTCGCGTAGTACGGCACGACGGAGTCGATGTAGGGCACCACGTCGACGTGCTTGACCAACGCCGTCTCCGCGGCCTGCCAGGCCGGGCAGCTGGCCTCGCCGCTCATCGCGGCCGCCTGCTTGACGCCCTGCTCGTACTCCGGGTTGGCGATGTGGGCGAAGTTGGTCCCGTCGGGCGCCACCGGCCCGGACACGAACGGGACCAGCTGGCTGGGCAGCGTGAGCCCGACCGGCCCGAGCGAGACCTCCCACTCGCCGGTGCCGAACAGCACCTGGGACAGCCCCGGACTGTCGACGGCCTTGAGCGTGACCTCGGCGCCGAGTGACTTCCAGGTCTGCTGGGCCAATTCGGCGGTGGGCGCCATGTTCGGGCCGAGCTGGGTGCCGTAGAGGACGGTGAGCGCCAGCCGCTTGCCGCCCTTGGCGCGCACGCCGTCCGGACCCGCTTTCCAGCCCGCACTGTCCAAAGCGGACGCGGCCGCCGCCGGCTCGTGCGCGGGCAGGTGGCCGGTGACGGTGTCGCCCGAGCACGCCTTCGGCTCGGCGGTGACCAGGCCCTGCGACGGCTTGCCGGTGCCGTTGGTCAGCACCTTGCCGAGCTGGGCCAGGTCGAGGGCCTGGGTGAGCGCGCGACGCACGGACTCGTCCTGGCCGGGGCGCCCGGCGGCCTGGTTGTAGAAGATTTCCCCGAGCGGCGCGAGGAAGTCCGCGTGGTAGAGCTTCCGCGCTTCCAGCCGCTGGCGGTCCGGCCCGTTGATCTGGCTCGCGTTCAGCTCACCGGAGAGCAGCAGGTTCGCCGCCGTCGAGGTGTTCGGGATGACCCGGGCGACGACCTTGTCCGGCAGGCCGGCCTGCTGCGCCTTCCAGTCCCCCGGACCCCACGTGTAGTCCTTGCGGCGGGTGAACGTGTAGTGGTCGTTCGGCACGATCTCGGAGACGGCGAACATGCCGGTGCCGCTGCCGCCCTTGGCCAGGAGTTTCCGGTCGGCCAGTCCCTTGCCGCAGACGATCGGCAGGCCACCGGCGTTGCGGAGCAGGAACGCGTCGGGCGCGCCGCTGGTCACGGTGACCGTCCGGGTGGCTTCGTCGGCGGTGGCCTTCGTGCCGGGCGCGATCGTCAGGCCGGCGAAGGGCGACTTGTTCGCCGGGTCGCCGACGAACACGATGTTCGCGGCGACGTCGGCGGCGGTCAGGTGACCCCCGTCCGCGCAGGTGATGCCGGGCCGCAGGGTGAACGACGCCGTGGTGGTCGTGGCGTCCCACTTTTCGGCGAGCGCGGGCAGCGGCTTGCCGTCGGGGGTGAGTTCGAGCAGCGAGTCGTAGAGGAACCGGTCGACCTGGCCGGTCACCGACAGCACCGACATGTGCGGGTCGAGGTTGCCGGGGTCGGACGCGATCCCGACGGTGAACGTCTTGCCGTCGGCCAGGGTGCCGCCGGCCGCATCGGCGCCACCCGGTCCCCCGCAGGCCGTGGCCGCGAGAGCGAGTGCGCCGAGCAGGACCACCGCCGTCCGTGTGCAGGTCATGGGGTTTCCTTCCGCAGGTGGTCCACGGCGAGGCGGCCGGCCCGGCCGATCGCCGCGTCGATGGCGGGTTGCCGTTCGGCCAGGGAGTTCGCGCGGGTGAAGACCGCGACGGCGAAGCGGCCGCCGTCCGGGAAGGACACGACGCCGGCCTCGTTGCGGACCGCGGGCAGCGTGCCGGTCTTGGCCGCGATCGCGACGTCCGAGCCGAAGCCGGACGAGAGGCGGTGGGGCCAGATCTGCCGCGCCATCATCGAGCGGACCCGCTCGCACGCCGCGGGTTCCCCGGCGCGGTCGGTCCACACGGCGTCCAGCAGCTCGGTGAGCTCAC
Organism: Amycolatopsis sp. DG1A-15b; assembly: GCF_030285645.1. Taxonomy (GTDB): domain Bacteria; phylum Actinomycetota; class Actinomycetes; order Mycobacteriales; family Pseudonocardiaceae; genus Amycolatopsis. The sequence goes on along the minus strand of NZ_CP127296.1, from coordinate 1,562,158 downwards.
GCGGGGTGGACGACGTCGTGCGCTCGGGGTCCAGCACCGCGAGCTTCCACGTCTGCTCGGGGGTCGCACCGGCGAACACGGCGTCGATGTCGGCGCCTTCGGCCACGCCGAGGTCGGCGGACACGGAGGCGAACAGGTCCTCGCAGCAGCCGATCAGCCGGGTGCGCCGCAGGTCCAGGTCGGCCAGCAGGCGGTCGACGGCGTCCTGGCCGATCCGGTGGTAGATCACATCGGTGGCGGCGTTGTCGCTCATCGTCAGCATGAACAGCGCGAGGTCGCGCCAGCTCAGCTCCACGTCGTCGGCGCAGCCCGCGGTGCCGATGCCGCCGATGCGGTAGCGCGGCCCGACGCGGGTCCGCTCGGTCTCGTGCAGCCGTCCGGCGGCCACTTCGCGGGCGTAGGCGACGGCGACCGGGATCTTGAACACCGACGCCAGCACCACCGGGTCGTCCGCGCCGACGGCCACCTCCGGCCCGCCGCCGATCTCCCGCGCGTGCAGGAACCCGCGCGCGTCCGCTTCGGCGAAGACCCCGGCGATCTCCGCCTCGACCGCACTCACGCGCTCACCCGCCGATCGGCCCGGCCGGTGTGCAGGTACAGCGCGCGGCCGGTGCCGTCGTCCCCGACGAAGGCGTGCGGCACGTACATCCCCTGCATCGGCTCGGCCAGGATCAGCGTGTCGCCGTTCATCGCGACCAGCTCGGTCTTCTCCGGCCTGGCCAGCTCCGCGAAGATCCCCTTCGGGACCCGCTCGACCCAGACGCGGCCGTCGTCGTCCTGGCTGACGACGATGTCCGCCACCGACGACGAGTACTCCCCGACGTACCGCGAGGCGTCGACGCGCGGCGCGGCCGGGTCCGGCACCGGTGGTGCGGCCAGTTCGATGCCGGTCAGCTCGCGCAGGACGTGCGCGACGACCTCGGTGTAGACGGCGATCGTGTCGCCGCCGTTGGTCAGCAGGGCCACCGCGACCCCGTGCTCCGGGGCCACGCGCAGGAACGCGGACTGGCCGATCGTGCCGCCGTCGTGGCCGACCACCGTCCCGCCGGGCGAGTCGAACAGCGACCAGCCGAGCCCCCACGCGTCGCCGAAGATACCGAGTTCCGGCAGCTCCACCAGGCGTTCCCGCATCGCACGGGCACTGTCCGCGCTGAGCACGCGGGTACCTTCGGGGCCTTCGCCGTCCCGCAGGTGCATCGCGGCGAACGTGACCAAGTCCCGCGGGCGCATCGCGAGCATCGAGCCCGCCGGGGCGTTGGACGGCGTCAGCGCCCAGGTGCTCGCGGGTTCGGGGTCGGCGCCGGGCGAGGACGTCAGGTGCCCGAGCGCGGCGCGGAACCGGATCGCCTCGTACGGGCCCGGCGCCGCGTGCGTCAGGCCGAGCGGGGTGAACAGGTGGTCCTGGAGGCATTCGTCGTAGGTCTTGCCGCGCAGGACTTCCACGAGCCTGCCGAGCACGCAGAACGCGGCGTTGTTGTAGGAGAACATCTCGCCGGGGGCGAACAGCTGGGGCACGTCGCCGAGCGTCGCGACGTACTTTTCGATGCAGTCGGCGCCGCGGCCGGTGTCGGTGAAGATGTCCCCCTCGAACCCGGCGGTGTGGCACATCAGCTGCCGGACGGTGATCCGCGCGGCCGCGTCCTCGTCGCCGAGCACGAATTCCGGCAGGTACTTCCGGACCGGCTCCTCGATGTCGAGGACGCCTTCGTCGACGAGCTGCATGGCCAGGGTGGTCGTCCAGACCTTCGTGATCGACCCGATCTGGAACAGCGAATCGGCGTCCGCTTCGACGCCGGTGCCGGTGTTGAGCACCCCGGCGGCGTGGTCGATGATCTCGCCGCCGGCGTACACGGCGACGGCCGCGCCGGGCACGTGGTGCTCGGCCAGCAGGGCGGGGAGCCGGGTGTGCAGCCAGGCGGAGAGTTCGGGGAGTTTCGGCATGGGGACCTCTCGTTTCGCTAGGCGAGCCAGGACTTGGCGGTGGTCACCTCGGCCAGCCGCCCGGGGATCGGGGTGACGCCGAGACCGGGCCCGGACGGCACCGGCAGCCGTCCGGCCTCGAGCACGAACGGTTCGGTGATGTCGGTGCGGTAGAACCGGTCCGACGCCGAGGTGTCGCCGGGCAGGGTGAACCCGGGCAGCGACGCCAGCGCGACGTTGGCGGCCCGGCCCAGCCCGGTTTCGAGCATCCCGCCGCACCAGACCGGGATGCCGTGCGCGGCGCAGACGTCGTGCACCCGCCGCGCTTCCAGGTAGCCGCCGACCCGGCTCGGCTTGATGTTGACGATCCGGCAGGCGCCGAGCCGGATCGCGGCCGCGGCCGACGCCGCCGACACGACGGTCTCGTCCAGGCAGATCGGCGTCCGCAGGTGCCTGGCGAGCTCGGCGTGACCGAGCACGTCCTCCTCTTCCAGGGGCTGCTCGATCAGCAGCAGCCCGAACGGGTCGAGCCGCTGCAGCTGCGGCACGTCCGACAGCGTGTACGCGGTGTTCGCGTCGACCTGCAGCAGGATGTCGTCGCCGAAGCGTTCGCGGACCGCGCGCACCGGCTCGACGTCCCAGCCGGGCTCGATCTTCAGTTTGATGCGGAGGTACCCGGCGTCGAGGTAACCGCCGACGACGTCCACCAGCTGCGGGATCGAGTCCATGATCCCGACCGACACCCCGCACGGCACGGAGTCCGATGTGGACCCCAGTGCGGTGCCGAAGGACAGGCCGTGCGCTCGCAGCTCGGCGTCGAGCACGGCCATTTCCAGCGCGGCCTTGGCCATCCGGTGGCCCTTGAACTTCGCCAGCAGCGGCGCGACCCTGTACGCCGTGAGGTCCCCGGCGGCGAGGAGCGCCGGCACGAGGAAGGCCTGCAGCACGTGCTCGACACCGTCGATGTACTCCGAGGAGTAGAGCGGGCCGGCCATCGCCCCGCACTCACCCCAGCCTTCGCCCTCGGACGTCACCGCCCTCAGGAGCAGCAGTTCGCGTTCGGCCTGCGTGCCGAACGACGTCCGGAACGGGGCCACGAGGGGCAGCCGCACGCGGAGGAGTTCCACACCGGTGAGTTTCACGACGAAGGCTCCTTGGTCAGCACGTACCAGCCGGCACGATCGAATCCGGTGACCGAGGCACCCCCGGCGAGCAGGCCGCCGAGCACCTCCCGCAGCGCGACCCGCCAGGCCCGGCCCTGCTCCGGGTCGGTGCGCCGGAGCGCCTCGATGTCCGGCGGGACGGCGACCAGCACCACCGGCGCGTCCGCGGAGCCGGTGACCGGGCGGCCGTCCGGGCCGGCCGCCAGCGCGACGGCGGCTCCCCCGGCCCGCAGTGCCGCCGCGTCCACCCGGTCCGGCCGGCCGGCGGCGGCCGCCCGCACGGACGGGCTCGCCAGGTCCCAGGCGACCATGAGGCGGTCGGTGTCGCCGGTGCCGTTGATCCCGTCCTGCATCGGGCCGTAGAAGTCCGGCAGGTAGCGCGCCGGGCGGGCGGCGAGCTTGGTCAGGTTGAAGTGGGCGTTGCGGCGCACCAGCGGGTCGAACGTCCAGGAGATCACCGCGACCCCCTGGCGCAGCGCCCACGCGCGCTGGTGCAGCTTGAGCGCGAAGCCGATGCCGCGGCCGTGCCCGGTGGTCGCGACCCCGGCGATGTGGCTGTGCAGTCCTCCCTTCGCGGGTTCGCCGAAGAACCCGAAGCAGGCGCCGAGCAGCTCGGGTCCGTCGAACGCCCCGGCGACGTAGTTGCCCGCCGAGGCCATGGCCCGCAGCAGTTCGGCCGTCACGAGCGGGTTTCCCGGCGCGGGCCGCCAGATCGATTCGAAGAGCCGGGACACCGCGGCCAGGTCGGCGACCTCGGCCAGGGTCCGGATCCGGACGCCCGAGGCGAGGGCGGCACCGGCCGCCGCGGCGGCCGCCTCGTCCCGCAACGGCGGGGCTGTGTTCGTCACGACTTCTGTCACGCCCACCATCCTTTCCGGACGCTCGCCGCCGGTCACCGTTGTCCCGCACCGGATTCACCGGGCACGTTCGTCGGCGCGGACGAAGTTCCCCGCGCCAGCACGGTTTCGGTGAGCGCGGCGAGCAGCGCGGTCCGCCGGGGCAGCTCCGCGACGACGACGTGTTCGTCGTCGGCGTGCGCTCCCCCGCCCACCGCGCCGAGGCCGTCGAGCGTCGGGATGCCCAGCCCCGCCGTGAAGTTGCCGTCCGACGCGCCGCCGACCGCGGCCCGGGTGAGCGGTCCGATCCCGAGCCCGCTCGCCAGTTCGTCCGCCAGCGCGAACAACTCCGCCGACGCGGCCGCCTCCAGCGGCGGCCGGTTGATGCCGCCCGCGATGCGGATCCGCGCGTCCGCGAGCACCGGTGCCAGGCTGCGCACGGCCCGATCGACGCGGTCCTGTTCGGCCACGTCCCACACCCGCGCGTCCACCGCCACGCTCGCCGCGGCCGGCACGGTGTTGGTCGTGGTCCCGGCGCTCAGCGCGGTCGGGACGACGGTGGTCCCGCGGCCGGGATCGGCGAGGGCGGCCACCGCGAGGATCTGGTGCGCCACCTCGATCCCGGCGTTGACGCCCTTCTCGGGTTCGAGCCCGGCGTGCGCGGCCCGGCCGTCGACTTCGATCCAGTACCGGGAAACGCCTTTGCGGCGGGTCTTCAGCGCGCCGCCGTCGGCCGAGGCTTCGAGCACGAACACCGCGTCGCAGCTTCGGGCCTCGTCCTCGATGAGCGCGCGGGACAGCGGGGACCCGATCTCCTCGTCGCCGGTGACGAGGATGGCGACGCCCGTGCGATCCGGCAGCGCCGCGGCCGCGTGCAGGGCCATCACCACGCCGGCCTTCATGTCGAAACACCCGGGGCCACGCAGGATGCCGTTCTCGACGGTGAAGGGGTGCGTCCGCAGGGAGCCCAGCGGCCAGACGGTGTCGTGGTGGCCGAGCAGCAGGACCCGCGGCGGGCCGTCGCCGAAGCGCCACCGCAGGTGCGTGCACCCGTCGGTGACCAGGCGCTCCGGCTCGGCGCCGAGGAGGCGGCGGCCGACGACGGCGACGGCTTCGGCGCTGCGCGCGACGGCTTCGTGGTCGTCCGACGGCGATTCGCAGCGGACCAGCGTTTCGATGTCCGCGATCAGGTCGCTCACTTCGGCTCCCCCCGCAGCGGCTTGCCGGGCAGCGCTTCCCGGTTCAGGTTTCCGTCCGCGACCACGGGAACCCCGGCGACGTAGAGGTGCCTGACCCCGTGGGAGGGCCGGGTGGGGTCGGCGTAGGTGGCGGTGTCGGTGATGCGCTCCGGGTCGAGGACGACGACGTCGGCGTCGGCTCCGGTGCCCAGGTGGCCCTTGCCGCGGGCGGCGGGCGCGACGTCGTCGAGGAGCCGCGCGGGCAGGTACGAACAGCGCCGGAACGCCTCGAGCCAGCTCCAGGCACTCGCTTCGCGGACCATCAGCCGCAGGGTCTTGGCGAAGGTGCCCGCGGTGCGCGGGTGCGTCCGCCCGCCGGGCGGCAGCGGCCACTCGGTGCTTTCGCTGCGGCCGTCCGGCCACGACACGGGCATCGCGTCGCTGGCGACGACGGCGTCGGGGAAGGCCAGGGCCCGGTGCAGCAGTGCGCGTTCGCGGGGGTCTCCTTCGTCGAGGAACTCCAGCAGGCACGGCGCGCCCGGGTCGTCCCGCCGCAGCTGCCGCAGGCGGGCTTCGTCGCGCACGCGTTCCCCGGTTTCGAGGATGACCACACTGGACGGACGAAGTCCCTTGAGCCGCAGGCGGTCCGGCTCGATGAAGGCGGCGCCGACCGCGGTGCTGCCCGCGCCGTAGGGGTAGGCCTCGACGGTGACGCGGGAGCCCGCGCGGCGGGCGTCGTCGAGGGTGGCGAGGACGCGGTCGATGTGGTGGCCGGAGGTGCTGTTGACGTGGCAGTGGTGCATCGCGGCGCCGGTCTCCCCCGCGGCGGCGGCGATCTCCGCCGAGCCGTCGACCGGGATCGCGGGGTCGACCTCGACCAGCTCGCGGACGTGGGTGTAGGTCGGCACCCCGGCCATCGCGGCGAGGTGGGCGACGGCCAGGAACTCGCCGGGCGCGGTCTGCGGCGCGTACCCCATGAGCACCCCGATCCCGAGAGCACCGGCCGCGAGCTCGGCGTCCAGGAGGGACAGCCAGGCGGCCAGCTCCGTCGGTGACGAAGAGCGTTGCCACGCGGGGTTGCCCAGGACGGCCAGGCCGCTGTCGATGTTCGCGTCGGGCTCGATCCCGGCGAGGACCTGCGCCCGGGCCGCGCCCCAGGAGGCGGAGAAGCCGTAGTGCAGGGGCCGCCCGGCCGCGGCGGCTTCGGCGTACGCCCGCTCGACGGGCATCAGGCCGGCTTCGAGGTCGAGCGCGGTGGTGACGCCGTCCATCGCCTGCAGCCGCTGCCCGGCGACGGAGTGGACGTGGCTGTGCAGATCGACGAACCCGGGCCCGACGACGAGCCCGGCGACGTCGACCTCGGTCGCGTCGGGCGCTTCCAGCCCGGCGCCGACCGCCTCGACCGTCCCGCCGGCCAGGAGCACGTCGGCGACGCCGTCGAACCCGGTCCCCGGATCGACGACCCGGCCGCCCCGCAAGAGTGTCCGCACCCGCCGCCTCCTCGTCACCACCGATCGAGGTGACGTTAGGAGGATTTCCGCCGCCGCCGTTCGTGCACGCCGACGAACTCCGGCGCCCCGATCCATCCGCGCGGACGAACCGCACCGGACGACACGCGTACCCACCCGGACGACACGCGCACGTGGGCGGACGACACGGCGAATGCCGAACCCGGCACCGTGTCGTCCGCCCAGGTACGCGAGTCGTCCATCCAGGTACGCGAGTCGTCCACCCAGGTACGCGGGTGGTCAGGAAGCCGGGGTCACCGGGGCGAGGAGGAGGCCGGTGAGCGCGTCGATCAGGCCCGTGCCCGCGTCGTTCCAGCTCGCGCGGGGGGTGGGCGTGCCCTCGGCCAGGGCCCGCTCGCGTTCGGCCGTCATGTGGATCATCAGCTGGCGGGCCATGTCGCTGCGCTCGGCGCGGACGTCGGGCGGGAGGCCGTCGAGGCAGCGGTTCAGCCCCTCGACCGCGCGGGCCAGCGCCGGCGAGGACAGCGACTCCTCCGCGATGATCGCCCGCAGTGCCGGGTCGGTCATCACCTGGGCGCTGAACCGCGCGAACCACGTCGGGGAACCCAGTTCGTGCAGGTAGCTCGTGCTCGGGCGGACCAGGCAGGCCACCCAGTCCCGCAGCTCACCGTCGCCGTCGATGGCGTCGACGAGCTCCTCGCGCAGCCGTTCGATCCGGCCGGAGTGCTTGCGGGCGATCGCGCGGACCAGGTCCACTTTGGTGCCGAAGTGGTAGTTGACCGCGGCGTTGTTGCCCTGCCCGGCCGCCTCGCTGATGTGCCGGTTGGACACCGCGTGCACCCCGTGCTCGGCGAACAGCCGCTCCGCGGTGACGAGGATGCTCTCCCGCGTGGCACTCGCGCGATCCGCCTTGACGTTCATCCACCCACCCGGTCACCCAGCCGCCCTGCCGGGCTCCACCTTACGGATGCGCTCACCCGAGCCGTCCCAGCCACGCCCGCGCCGCGGCCAGGTAGCGGCGGCTGAACTCGCTCGACGGCGCCCACGCCTCGAACCCGTGCGGCCCGCCGGGGACGACGTGGAACGTCGTGGCGACGCCCGCCGCGCGGAGCCGCCGGGCGTATTCGGCGGCTTCGTCGTGGAACAGGTCGATGTCCCCGACGCCGATCCAGGTCTCCGGCAGCCCGCTGACGTCGTCCCGGCGCGCGGGCACCGCGTACAGCGGCACGACCGGCGCGCCCGGTTCGGTCCCGAGGTAGGCACGCCAGCCGAAGCGGTTGAGGCGGTTGTCCCAGACGCGGTGCCCGGCGACGTCGAGGGCGCGGCGGGCGGCGGTGCGGTCGTCCAGCATCGGGCAGAACAGCCACTGCGCCCGCGGCCGCTCGCCCTCGTCGTGCAGGCGCTGCACGAGTGCCGCGGCGAGCCCGCCGCCGGCGCTCTGGCCGCCGACGACCACCTGCTCGGCGGCGACGTGGCCCCGCAACCAGGTCCAGGCGGTGTGGCAGTCCTCGAGCGCCGCCGGGTACGGGTGCTCCGGCGCGAGGCGGTATTCGGCCGACACGACGGTGATGCCGAGCTCGGCCGCCGTCCCCGCGCAGAACCGGTCGTCCTGGGCCGCCACGCCGATGACCAGGCCGCCGCCGTGGATCCACAGCAGCGTGCGGTCGGACCGGGGCGTCCGCGGCCGGTACACGCGCCGGCCGGGGTGCAGCTCGACGGTGACGTCCGGCAGCGACGGCGGCCGCGTCCGCGCGGTCGCCGCCCGCACCAGGCGCCGCGCCCAGGCCCGCTCCAGCGGCAGGCGCGGCATCCACCGGACCCGGCCGCGCAGTTCGGGCGCCACCGCGGACAACGGCACGGTCATGACCGCGGCCGGCCGCGGAAACGACGGCTTCCCGCGGCGGTGAGCGACTGGGTGGGGGTCATGGCGGCAGCGTACCTCATTTTAAGTCAATCAATTGAGTTAAGACCGTGGCGAGATCTCGTCGGCTCCTGGCTTCCGGGCCACTGGCCGCCGGGACGGCCGATTCCTAACGTCGGACCCCGTGATCGAGATCCTGGCGCCGATCCTCATCGGCCTCGCCTACGTCCTGCTCAACTCGCTGGTCCCGGAGCGGCACCGGCAGCGGTTCAACGCCGTGCTGGTGGGCGGCGCGGGGGCGGCCTACCTCTCCGGCGGCGCGCTCGGGCCGTGGGAGGTGGTGTTCTGCGCGCTGCTGACCTACGTCGCGTTCCGCGGGCTCGACTCGTGGACGTTCATCGGCGTCGGCTGGCTGCTGCACACCGGCTGGGACATCGTCCACCACCTCAAGGGCCAGCCGATCCTGCCGTTCGCCCACGGCTCGTCGTTCGGCTGCGCGATCTGCGACCCGGTCATCGCGATCTGGTGCTTCACCGGCGGGCGGTCCGTGGGAGCGTGGCGGCGGGTTGGCACGCCGCCGCGGGGGTACCCGGGTGACATGAGCGCCGAAGTCGAACGCGCCGCGCACGCCTACTGTCCCCGGTGCCATCCGGATCCCCGGCCCGGGGACGTGCTCAAGGCTCTGTGCGGCGCCCGCCACCCGTACTACGGCCGCCGCGACCGGCCGGTCAACACCTGCCCCGCCTGCGTGGCGCTGGCTTCGGCGAACGTCTACGCCTGCGGCCACCCCGGGGCCTGAAACGCCGGGAGGCCGCCCCGGCAGGTTCCCGGAGCGGCCTTCCGCGAGCTCAGCTCACGCGGGCAGCGAGGACAGCGGCACCGCGAACACCGAGCGGCCGCAGGTCTGGCTGTCGGCCGCGCATTCGGCCGTGGACCACTCCGCCATGGACCACACCAGGCCCGTCGACGAGTCGTACGTCAGCGCCTCCGGGTGCATGGCCCAGCAGGCCGTCGTCCCGGTGCCGCAGGTCGCGGAGGTGCTCTTCGCCGTCGTCTGGGCCCAGAGCTGGCCGTTGATCGTCGCCGAGCTGTGGGCCACGTACCACTTGCCGCCGTTGGACAGCACCCCCTGGACGTTGCCCACGTTGCTGCGGAACGCCTCGGTCGCGGGCACCGTGCCGGACGAGGCCGCCAGCAGGAAGTCGTCGCCCATCGGGTAGCGGTAGAGGCGGCCGTGGAGGTTCGTCTCCTTGAAGTACTCCGACGTCACGATGCTCACCGGGCTGGTGCTGCGGTCCAGCGACATCGACGAGAAGCACGGCACCGCCGTGTCGGAGGCCATGTTGCAGGTGCCGCCCGCGTAGCTGTAGTAGCCGATCTGCATCATCGCGTACTTGTACGTCCAGGCCGCGTACCCGGACGACGTCTTGCCGATGGTGTTCGAGGTCGTGTCGGTCATCTGCAGGATGTGCTTGGTGCTGAAGACCCGGATCGCGGTCGAGGTCTTGCCCACGGCGGTCACGTAGATCTTGTCGCCGTACCAGGCCATCCCGCCCATGTGCGCTTCCGCGGCGGAGAAGCTGCTGCCGGTGCTGTTGGGCACGGCCAGGTACATCATCCGGTACGACGGCTTGGCCGGGTCGTTGTAGTTGATCGCCTGGATCCGCGCGTCGTTGTACCGGTCGTTGCCGGGGGTGCTGAGCTCGTCGGTACCGTGCCAGCCGGACAGGATGATCTTGTCGTTGCCCCACTTCCCGTCGCTGTCGGCGTCGCCGGAGGTCGTGACGGACTGGGGGACCCACGCCGCCGACCCGGCGCGGTCGGCGTCCCAGCACATCGACTTGGTGGCCACCGGGGCCTTGGGCAGCGAGGCCTTTTCCGCGGCGGTGCAGCCGGTCATGTCGTAGCTGGTGTCGTTGACGACGGTGTTGAGGCTGACGTTCGGCAGCGCGCTGTCCAGCGTGGTGAGCGCGGCGGCCGGCGTGGCGTGCCACACCAGGTTCTGCTTGGCCGTCGTCGTCAGCGGGTCGCTGTAGGCGGCGCTCGCCGTCCCGGGCAGCGCCAGCGCGCCGGCCGCCACGGCCAGCGCGAGCAGGATCACTTTCGGAGTACGCATGGGGAGGAGTACGCCAGCCGGTGATCCAAAATTCATACACCGGCGTTGTACGCCTCTTGTATCACCGACCGTCCACTGTGGATCCTGTCGGCGCCGCCGCTCCCCCGGGTTATCGCTCGAGCGCTTCGGCCAGCACCGCCCGAAGCGGCGTCGCCGGACGCCCGAGCAGGTCTTCGAGCTCCGGCCCGGCCGTGGCGAACTCGCCGCGCCGGGCGGCCCGGAACATGCCGAGCATCAGCTCCGCCTGCGCCGCCGGGACGCCGTGCCCGGCCAGCGTGGCCAGCCACGCGTCGTCGGCGACCACCACTCGCCGCACGGGCCGCCCGGTGAGGTCGGTGAGCAGGGCGGCGATGTCCCCGAGGTCGAGGGCCACCGGTGCGGTCAGCGGCGGCGTCGGCCCGTCGAACCGGCCCTCGTCGGCGAGGATGATCGCCGCGGCTTCGGCGAGGTCGGCGTGCGCCGTCCAGGACACCGGCCCGTCGGCCGGGGCGGCCAGTTCACCGGTCTCGAGCGCCCCACCCAGCAGCAGCGGCACCGTGCCGGCGTAGAAGCCGTTCCGGAGCGCGGTGAACGGCCCTTCGCCGGCCCGGCGCTCGGTAGCGGCGTGGTCGGCCATGGGCGCGAACAGCGAATCGGCCGCCGCGGCCTGGTGACTGGTGTAGAGGACGCGCTTCGCCCCCGCCGAGCGCGCGGCTTCGATCGCCGCGACGTGGCGTGCAACGGCCCGCTCGCCCGTCTCATCCGTCGAAATGACGAGGACCTGCGCCGCCCCCTCGAACGCCTCGGCGAGTGAACCGGGGTCGGCGAAGTCACCACGCCGGACGCGGACCCCGCGGGCGGCGAGTCCGGCGGCCCGCTCCGGCTCACGGACGCTGACCCCGATCTCGGCGGCCGGCACCCGCTCGAGCAGCCGGCCGGCGATCCGCGACCCGAGCCGCCCGGTTCCCCCGGTGATGACGATCATGGTGCGCCCCTTCTCGATGTTCACACTGATACTAACCAGGTTAGCATCAGTGATACTCGAGAAGCGTTATCGTCGGAATCACGTGGCTCGCAGCACCGCCGCGCCGGTCACCCGGTCCGCCGCCAGGTCGGTCAACGCCCGGTCCGCCGCGTCCAGTGCGTAGGGCACCGTGCTGACCTCCAGGTGGTGGCGCTCGGCGAAGTCCAGGAACTCCCGGGCGTCGGCCCGGGTGTTCGCGGTGACGCTGCGCACCTGACGTTCCTGGAACAGGTGCCGCCGGTAGTCCAGCGGCGGTACGTCGGAGAGGTGGATGCCCGCGATGGCGAGCGTTCCGCCGCGATCGAGCGCGGCCAGCGCCGGGAGCACCAGGTCACCGACCGGCGCGAAGAGGATCGCCGAGTCCAGCGGTTCCGGAGGCGGTGAAGCCGCGTCCCCCGCCGACGCCGCGCCGAGCGCCAGGGCCAGCTCACGAGCGGCCGCGCTGCGCGTCAGCACGTGCACCGTCGCACCCCGCGCGATCGCCACCTGGGCGGTCAGGTGCGCGCTCCCGCCGAACCCGTAGATACCCAGCCGGCCGCCTTCGGGCAGGGCCGCCCGCGCGAGCGCGCGGTACCCGATCAGCCCGGCGCAGAGCAGCGGCGCCAGCTCGTCGTCGCGGTAGCCGCCGGGCAGCGGTAACGCGTACGCCGCCGGGACGACCGCGAACTCCGCGTACCCGCCGTCGGCGTCCCAGCCGGTGTACCGCGATTCCGGGCACAGGTTCTCGCGCCCCCGCCGGCAGTACCGGCACCGCCCGCAGGTGGCGCGCAGCCACGCGATCCCCACCCGGTCGCCGGCCGCGAAGCCCGTGACGTCCGCGCCGAGCGCGACCACCTCGCCGACGACCTCGTGCCCCGGCGTCACCCCCGGCCGGTGCACGGGCAGATCGCCCTCGGCGACGTGCAGGTCCGTCCGGCACACCCCGCACACCAGCACCCGCACCAGCAGCTCCCCCGCGCCCGCCCGCGGCACCGGCGCCCGCACCAGGTCCACGGGCCCGGCCGCCATCGGGCCCGGCCGCCGGACGCGCCAGGCAGCCATCGTCGTCGGCAGTGCCAGCATGGATGACCTCCTCGTCGACCGGAGGTCACCAGCATGGCGGCACCGCGGTGGCCGCGCGAGGGCCGGTAAGTCATTGACCCTCAACGGGATTGAGCTGTTCGTGCACATTCTTGTCTGTGGCGTAACAACATTCGGGCTTCCCGCGCCATAACGGACGGCGTTCGCGCCAGTCCGGTCCCCGCCGCACGAGGAGTTCGTGATGGTTTCTCGTCGTTTCCTGGTTCCGCGAAGATCAAGACGCGCACTGGCGGCGGGGGTGGTCGTGCCCCTCGCCGGTGCCCTCGCGGTGGCTGTCGCCGCCGCGGCGCCGGCCGCCGCCGTGCCCGCCGGCTTCACCGACACGGTCGCCATCGGCGGCCTCAGCTCGCCGACCGCCGCCGCGTTCGCCCCCGACGGGCGGGTGTTCGTCGCGGAGAAGAGCGGCCTGGTCAAGGTGTTCGACAACCTGGCCGACCCGACGGCGACGGTGTTCGCCGACCTCCGCACGCCGACCCAGGACTTCTGGGACCGCGGCCTGCTCGGGCTGGCGGTCGACCCGGCCTTCCCCGCCCGGCCGTACGTCTACGTCTCCTACACCCTCGACGCCCTGCCGGGCGGGACCGCGCCGAAGTGGGGCGACACCTGCCCGACCCCGCCGGGCGCGACCGACTCCGGCTGTGTCGTGACCGGCCGCGTCTCCCAGCTGACCATGGACCCGGACGGAACGGCGGTCAGCGAGAAACCGCTGGTCACCGGCTGGTGCCAGCAGTTCCCCAGCCATTCGGTCGGCGCGCTGGCCTTCGGTCCGGACGGCGCCCTGTACGCCGGCGGCGGTGACGGCGCCAGCTTCAACTTCGCCGACTACGGCCAGGTCGGCAATCCCTGCGCCGACCCGCCCTCGCCGGCCGGCACGAACCTCAGCCCGCCGTCGGCCGAAGGCGGCGCGCTGCGGTCGCAGTCCCCGCGCCGCGCGGCCGGGCAGCCCGTGCTGCTCAACGGCGCGCTCCTGCGCATCGACCCCGACACCGGCGACGGCCTGCCCGGCAACCCGTTCGCGAGCAGCACCGACGCCAACGCCCGGCGCGTCATCGCCTACGGCTCGCGCAACCAGTTCCGGTTCGGGTTCCGGCCCGGCACGAGCGAACTGTGGGCCGGTGACGTCGGCTGGAACACCTGGGAAGAGATCAACCGCGTCCCGAACGCCGGCGACGGCGTGGCGGAGAACTTCGGCTGGCCCTGCTTCGAAGGCACCGGACGCCAGGCCGGCTACGACGGCGCGAACCTGGACCGCTGCGAATCGCTGTACTCCGCCGGCGGCCAGACCGCGCCGTTCTACGCCTACAACCACAGCGCCAAGGTCGTGGCCACCGACCCGTGCCCCACCGGCGGCTCCTCGATCAGCGGGATCGCCTTCGAGTCGGGCAGCACCTACCCGGCCGAGTACGCCGGCGCGCTGTTCTTCGCCGATTCCTCCCGCGGCTGCATCTGGGCGATGCAGACCGTCGCCGGCCAGCCCAGCCCGAGCAAGCTGGTGCCCTTCGTGACCGGCGTCAACACGCCGGTGCAGGTGCTCACCGGCCCCGGCGGCGACCTGTTCTACGTCGCGCTGGGCGCCGGCGAACTGCGCCGGGTGAGCTACGCGGGCGGTACCAACCGGCCGCCGGTGGCCGCGGCCACCGCGACGCCGTCCAGCGGTCCGGCGCCGCTGACCGTCCAGTTCGACGGCACCGGTTCCACCGACCCCGACGCCGGCGACACGCTCTCCTACGCGTGGGACCTCGACGCGGACGGCGCCTACGACGACTCCGCGGTACCGCGGCCCACCTGGACCTACACCACCGCCGCGGCGGTCGACGCCGGGCTGCGGGTGACCGACTCCCACGGCGCGTCGGCGACCACGACGGTCCGGGTGACCGTCGGGACCCCGGCCGGGCTCGACCCGGTGCCGGTCATCGACACCCCGAGCCCCACCTTGACCTGGTCGGTCGGGCAGACGGTGCCGTTCTCCGGCCGCGCCGTCGACGCCCAGGACGGCGAGCTGCCGCCCGCGGCGCTGTCCTGGCGGCTCGCCATCCGGCACTGCGCGGCCAACGGCACCTGCCACACCCACAACGTCCAGGACTTCCCCGGCGTCGCCGCGGGGTCGTTCGTCGCGCCGGACCACGAATACCCGTCGTACCTGCAGCTGACGCTGACCGCGACCGACTCGACGGGCCGCACGGGGTCCCAGACGATCGATCTCCAGCCGAAAACGGTGACGCTGAACTTCACCTCGAGCCCCAGCCAGGCGATGCTCACCGTCGGCGGGACCCAGCAGCGCACGCCGTTCTCCCGGACGGTGATCGCCGGATCGACCAACTCGATCAGCGCGAACAGCCCGCAGAACCTGCCCCCGCTGAACATGAAGTACGCCTTCACCAGCTGGGCGCACGGCGGGGCGCGGACGCAGAACGTCGTCGCGCCGGCGACCGGGGCGACCTACCAGGCGAACTACCGGCTCTGCTGGCTGCTGCAGCCCTGCTGAGCGGGATGGCCCGGCGTCGCGCGGCGCCGGGTCATTCCCCGGGGTTCTTCGTCTTCTCGGCCTTCTTCGACTCTTTCGCGGATTCCTTCGCGGCCTTCGACGACTCCTTGGCCGCCTGCTTCGACTCCTTCGCGGCCGGGTCGTTCCCGAGGCCGTTCCCGTTGTTGCCGTTCCCGTTCCCGTTCCCGTTGTTGCCGTTGCCGTTCCCGTTGCCGTTGTTGCCGTTCCCCGCCGCCGCCGGCTGCCCGGAGACAGCGGCGCCCGACGACTCGCCCGCCGGCTGCGCGCCCGTCGGCTCCACGCCGGGAGCCCCGGGCACCGTCGTGACCTGCGTGTCCGGCGTCGACGCGACGCCGCCCGGCGGGACGCCGTTGCGGGAGCCGGCCTGCGGCCCGGTCCGCGCGGGCTGGGTCGTCGTGCCTTCGCCGCCGGACAGCGGCGGCGGGGCGTCACTCGACGTGCTCGCGCCGATCGTCACCGTGGTGACCAGCGCCGCGCCCGCGACAGCCACCTTCGCCGCGGTGGCCCACGACAGGGCGGACGCGCCCGTGCCGGTGGCACTCGCGGCGGCTCCGGAGGTGGCGAGCGAGCCGGAGGTGGACAACCACTGCGAGACGATCGGGATGCCCAGGATGAGCGGGGTCACCGCGGCGGGCAGTTCCTCGTTGAGCTGCCGGAGCCCGGCGGCCAGCTCCCGGCAGTCCGGGCAGCGGTCGAGGTGGGCGGCGATCCGGTGCGCCTTGTGGTCGGAGATGCCGTCGCGCACGAACTTGGCCAGCTGGCCCGATACGCTCTTGCAGTTGCGCCGCCGCGCCTCGGGAACGTGCTGGTCCAGGTAGGCCTGGCGCAGGCCCTCCCGGGCGCGGTAGGCCAGCGCGGCCACTCCGTTCGGCGTCATCCCGAGGTCCTCGGCGATCCGCGCGGGCGACTCGCCGTCGATCTCGGTCCGCCACAGCACCGTCCGCCACCGCTCGGGCAGGCTCGCGAACGCGTCGCCGGCGACGGCGGCGTGCAACCGGCTGCCGACCGGCTCGTCACTCCCCGCACCCGGCAGGACGTCCGGCACCTCGGCCACGAGTGACACGGCCGAGTCGCGCCGGCGCCAGCTGATCATCGTGTTCCGGATGGTCGTCAGCAGGTACGGCCGGAAATCCTCGTCCGGTCCCTCGCCGGAGCGCAGAATCCGCAGTACGCGGGTGAACCCTTCGGCGATCAGGTCGTCGCGCTCCGCCCGGTCGGCGGCGATCGCGGCCGCCACCCGACGGGCGGCGGGGAGGTGCCGGTCGTAGAGCTCGCCGTACGCCGCGATGTCGCCACCACGGACTGCCGCGATCAAGGCCGCGTCGCTCGGGACGTCCGTCGTCCCGGCCACCGCCGGCGCCACTTCGGTCACCACTCCCCCTCGCCGTGCGCATGCACGTGCAGAACGTCCCGAGATAGTCGCGCAACGAGTGACACCTGCGCAAGGTTGCGGCCGCGAAAGCACTTTCCCGAGTTTTCGCGACAGGCGAGCGCCGGGCGCGTGGACTTGTCACATCCCTGAGCGATCCCGGGTGACTCACCCCCGGCTCGCCGACACGGCGTTGCTCCCGTCTTTACCGGCGAGTAAAGACAATGGCGGTGGCCTGCCGGTCACCACTCAGTGTCCGATGTGGACGGTACGGGAGCCGGGAGCCGCTCCGCGGACCGTCGACCACCAGAAGGGTATACCCATGCGCAGAGCCCTGCTCGTGCTGCTGACCGTGCTCCTGCCATCCGTCCTGATCACCGGGACCGCCCAAGCCGCGCCGTCCGCCCCCACCGTCGCGGCGGTGCCCGCGAACGCCGGGCGGGGCTGGCCGGTCAGCGGCGCCCAAGGCGTCCTGGACCTCGCCGCCCGCGGGTACGTCGAGGAGGAGTACCTGCTCTCCGGGCGCGCCGACACGTTCGACCAGGTGGGGCTGTGGACCGACGACGGCCGCTGGGCCACTCGCGTGGCCACCACCGGCAACCCGTACACCACCCGGATGGTCGTGGTGCGGCCGCGTGACGCCGCACGGTTCAACGGCACGGTCGTGGTCGAATGGCTCAACGTCAGCTTCGGCGTCGACATCCCCGTGGACTTCTCGCAGTCCTACGAGCACTTCATCCGCGAGGG
The DNA here is from genome assembly GCF_030285645.1 of Amycolatopsis sp. DG1A-15b. Lineage (GTDB taxonomy): Bacteria > Actinomycetota > Actinomycetes > Mycobacteriales > Pseudonocardiaceae > Amycolatopsis. The sequence goes on along the minus strand of NZ_CP127296.1, from coordinate 1,544,910 downwards.
CTACGCCTACGTCGGCGTGACGACCCAGAAAGCCGGTGCCGACAAGCTCAAGAGCCTCGACCCCGCGCGGTACGGCGCGGTGAACCTCAGCGGTGACGCGCTGTCCTACGACGTCTTCTCGCAGGCCGCGCAGGCGGTGCGGGCGAACCCGCAGGTACTGGGCGGCCGGACCCCGGCCGTCGTGCTGGGCACCGGGCACTCGCAGTCCGCGCTGCGGCTGACCACCTACGCGAACGCGATCCAGCCGGTGCGGCGCAGCTACGACGGCTTCATGATCCACGGCCGGGCCGCGCTCGCGGCGCCGATCGGCGACGGCGTCGTCGGCCCGCTGTCGGCCCGGATCCGCACCGATCTCGGCGTCCCGGTGTTCGTCCTGCAGTCGGAGACCGACGTCATCGCGTCGGCTTCGGTCCGGCAGGACACCGCCCAGGTGCGCACCTGGGAGGTCGCCGGCACCGCGCACGCCGACCAGTACGGCCTGAACCTCTACAACGCGGCCAACGCCCGGGACAAGTCGATCAACGACGGCGCCCCGACGACCTGCGACAAGCCGGTCAACAGCATGACGTTCCGCTATGCGGAGAACGCGGCGTTCCGCTACCTCGACCGCTGGGCGCGCGGCGGCGCGGCCCCGCCCACGGCGGCGCCGATTTCGATGCTGCTCAACCTCATCATCCTGCGCGACGGCGACCAGAACGCCCTCGGCGGCGTCCGGCTGCCCGATCTCGACGTCCCGGTGGCGTCCTACTCCCCCAACAACAGCGGCGGCAACGTGCCGGGCGCGTGCCTGCTGCTGGGCACGACCACGCCGCTGACGCCGGACCGGATCCGGCAGCTGTACCCGGACCACACCACCTACGTCGCGAAGTTCACCGCGGCGGCGGACCGGGCCCTGCGGTCGGGCTACCTGCTGCAGCCCGACCGCGACGAGGCCGTGGCCCGGGCGCAGGCCGCACCGGTGCCGTAACCGTCCACAAAGGAGCGCCGGCGGCGAGCCCGTCCCGGATCCGGGGCGGGCTCGCCGCCGGATCGATCGAAACACCGCCCCGTCACCGCCGTTCCCGCTAGCCTGGCCCTCCGATTCCGAACAGATGAGGAGGTGGCGATGCGGTTCAAGGCTTTGCGCGTCGCGGTGGCGGCGGTGGTCGCCTTGTCGCTGGCCGTGCCCGCTCAAGCCAGCCCGCGGCCCGATCAACCGGTTTCGCTGGGGGGCAAGAAGGTTTTGCTGGTCAACGACGATTCGGTGCAGGCGGCGAAGCCCGACGGGTCGGACGGGCGCGGCATCTACGTGCTCCGGCAGGCGTTGTGCCGGGCCGGTGCCGACGTGGCGATCGTCGGACCGTGGGCGTCCCAGGGCGCGAAGAGCCGGTCCACGGCCGGGTCCCCCACGGCGTCCGTGGCGCCGCCGGCGGCGGTGCCGGCCGAGTTCGCCGCCGACTGCGCGAACGCGCCGGGGCACGGGCTGGTGCTGGGCGCGTGCCAGGGCAGCGTCCCGTGCGGCCCCGGCAGCCCGTCGATCACCCCGGCGGACGTGGTCGAGCTCGCGCTGACCGGCGTCCTGCCCCAGCGGCTCGGCTGGACCACCGGCCCGGACCTGGTCGTTTCCGGGGTCAACGCGGGCCCGAACACCGACGTTTCGATCAACCTGTCCGGCACGGTGGGCGCGGCCACCGCGGCGGTCGAGCGGGGCGTGCCGACGGTGGCGGTCAGCGCCGGCACGCGCGTGGCACCCCCGCCGTCGACGGAAACGTACGCGGCCGCGGCCGACGTCGTCGTCCGGCTGCTCGCGTCGCCCCGGGTGTGGTCCCTCGTGCGGGACATGGTGCTGGTGAACGTGAACCAGCCGGACGTCACGCCGGGGTCCGGGCCGTCGCCGGTGCGCTGGACGTCGGTCGGCCGGGTGGCGCAGGGCTGGGTGACGTACGTGCCTTCGGGTGACGGGACGTACCAGCTGTCGTACAACCCGGTGACACCCGCGCCGGAGTTCGAGGAGGGCAGCGACACGAAGGCCCTGTTCGACGGGTACGTGAGCGTGTCGGCGGTCGCCGTCAACCGGGGCTACGCCGGCCGCCTGCCGGGCTGAGGCGGATCCGGGGGACGCGCCGCGCGCGCGTCCCCCGGATCACTGAAACCTGTTCCACTCCGTCGCCAACCTGACAAACCCGGCCCGGTCGCCGTATCTTGTCGAGAACAGTAACGTGTTCTAGTCTTGCGCCGTGGAAGGGACCGGGATGGACGAGCAGGCGATGCGGTATCCGAACCACCTCGGCCACCTGGTCGTCTCCGCCCTGAAACGCCACCGGGACAAGCCGGTCATGGTGCTGGGCGAGACCACGATGACCGGGGGCCGGACCGCCGAACAGGTCAGCCAGTACGCCCAGGCCTTCGAGGCGCTCGGGGCGGGCACCGGCGCGCCGGTCGCGCTGCTGTCGCTGAACCGGCCGGAAGTCCTGCTCATCATCGCCGCCGGCCAGCTGCAGGGCTCGCGGCGCACGGCGCTGCACCCGCTGGGGTCGCTCGACGACCACGCCTACATCCTCGCCGACGCCGGCATCACCACCCTGATCATCGACCCGGTCCCCGCCTTCGTCGACCGCGCCCTCGGCCTGCTCGAGAAGGTGCCCGGCCTGACCCAGGTGCTCACCATCGGGCCGGTGCCGGAGCCGCTGGCCCACGTCGGCAAGGACCTGACGGCGGCCGCCGCGACGTTCGAGCCGCGGCCGCTCGCGCCCGCGGTGCTGCCGCCGGACCAGGTCGTCTCGATCACCTACACCGGCGGGACGACCGGCAAGCCCAAGGGCGTCATGGGCACCGCGCAGGCGATGACCACGATGACGCAGATCCAGCTGGCCGAGTGGGAGTGGCCCGAGGCGCCGAAGTTCCTGATCTGCACTCCGCTTTCGCACGCCGGCGCGGCGTTCTTCGCCCCGACGCTGCTCAAGGGCGGCTCGCTGATCGTGGTGCCGAAGTTCGACGTCGCCGAGGTCCTGAGGATCATCGAAGAGCAGCGGATCACCGCAACCATGCTGGTGCCCACGATGCTCTACGCGCTCATGGACCACCCGGACTCGCGCACCCGCGACCTGTCTTCGCTGCAGACGGTGTACTACGGCGCGGCGTCGATCAACCCGGTGCGGCTGCGCGAGGCGATCGACCGGTTCGGGCCGATCTTCGCCCAGTACTACGGCCAGTCCGAGGCCCCGATGGCGATCAGCTACCTCGCCAAGGGCGACCACGACGACGCACGCCTGGCCTCCTGCGGCCGCCCGTCGGCCTTCCTGCGCACCGCACTGCTCGACGCCGACGGCAATCCCGTCGCGCCGGGTGAGCCGGGCGAGATCTGCGTGGCCGGCCCGCTGCTCGCCGGCGGCTACTGGAACCTGCCGGAGGTGACGGCGGAGACGTTCCGCGACGGCTGGCTGCACACCGGCGACGTGGCCCGCGAGGACGAGGACGGTTTCTGGTTCATCGTCGACCGGGTCAAGGACATGATCGTCACCGGCGGGTTCAACGTGTTCCCCCGCGAGGTGGAGGACGTGGTGGCCGAGCACCCGGCGGTCGCGCAGGTCGGCGTGATCGGCACCCCCGACGACAAGTGGGGCGAGGCGGTGACGGCCGTCGTGGTCCTGCGCAAGGACGCCGACGGCGACCTCGAGCGGCTCACGGCCGAGATCCAGGCGGCGGTGCGCGAGCGCAAGGGCCCGGTGCACGTGCCCAAGCAGGTGATCGTCGCGGAGTCCCTGCCGATGACGGGGCTGGGCAAGCCGGACAAGAAGGCGCTGCGAGCTCAGTACCAGCGGCATGGAGCCGCCGTGTAGGCCGTTATACGCCGAGCTCGGCGAGTGGGTGCTGACCTGCTGACCGCGCGCTCCGGCCCGCGGCAGGTGGTCACGACCCGGAGGCGCCTTACTTCGGTGCCGTGCCGGGGCCGGAAGACCTCCTGCCGGGGCCGGGCGCGCGGCTCTCGGAGACCATGCTCGCCGAGTGACTCGCCCGGGCGTGCGGCGCTACGCGCCGTCGTGGTCCGGGTCGGCGTTGAGGACGATGCAGCCGACGTACCCGTCGCGGGCGCGCGTCACCTTCAGCAGCATGCTCGGCTCGTAGATCGAGTCGTCGTCGTTGAAGGTGTCGCGGCCGGTGCGCTGCGCGTACGGCTGGGTGGCCAGCACCTGCGCGTTCAGCGCTTCGTCGAACATCAGCTGCGTGGTGAGCGTTTTCTCGGTGCCGACGTGCACCATCACGTGGACGTGGACGGTGCGGCCGCGGTACCAGCCCGGCCAGATCGTCGTGAACTCGACGATCCCGCGCTGGTTCGTGACCTGGGCGCCACGCAGGTACCGCTTGTCGTCGGTGGGGATGAGATCGGCGTCCCCGCCGCCGGGCGGAGTGCCGGTAGGCGGAGTGCCGGTGGGCGGGGTCCCGGTCGGCGGGGTCCCGGTCGGCCGGGTGCCGCCGCCGCTGGACGCCGCCTCCGCGCCGGAGTACAGGCCACCCGCGTCGCAGTGCCAAATCTCGACCACCGCGTGCGGGATCGGCCGGCACGTCTCGCTGTCCTGCACCTGCAGGGCGAGCCGCAGCTTCGTGCCCGGCTTGTCCTCGCGGATGTCACTGCGGATCTTGTCGGCGTCGAAGTAGTACGGCCCCTGCGTGGTGGACGCGGTGAGCGTGCACGTCCGCGCGCCGGTGAACAGGGCGGTGAGGTCCGCGTCGGTGACCGCCTGCAGCGCGACCGTCTCCCCGGTGGACGTCGTGACCGCGCTCCGGCCCGCGCACGCCGTGACGAGTGCGCCCAAGCCGACCGAGCTCACGCCGGCGAGCAGCCGCCGCCGGCTGACCCGCTGTCCCTCGTGATCGTTTCCCATGCCTGCCCTTTCGCTCGTCGGGTGGGTAATGGCCGGTTGACTTCCGCCTGACCCGGCCTTGGGCCAGCGTGGCGAGGGCACCTGTGGCAGGCCTGTGGTGAAGCTGTGCGTCGTCGAGCGGTCACTCAAGGCGAGACGGTATGCTGCCCGATATAGTCAACAAATTGAGTATGCGAGGTGGGCATGAGCAGCTTCCGCAAGGCCGTCGAGGCACGCGATCCCGACGCCATGGCCGCGACACTGGCGGAGCACGTCGTGTTCCGCAGCCCGGTCGCGTTCAAGCCGTACCCCGGCAAGGCGATCACCGCCGCCATCCTGCGCGGCGTGCTCCGCGTGTTCGAGGATTTCCGGTACGTGCGCGAGCTGACCGGCGGTGACGGCCGGGATCACGCCCTCGTCTTCGAGGCCAGGATCGGGGACGTGCGGGTCGAAGGCTGCGACTTCCTGCACCTCGACGACGACGGCCTGATCGACGAGTTCACCGTGATGGTCCGGCCGCTGTCGGCGGCCCGAGCCCTCTCCGAGGCGATGGCGGCGCAGTTCGAGCAGATCCAGCGCGAAGCAGTCAACTAGTTGAGTAAGGCATTGCGCCACGCGCTGATGGCGGCGCTGCTCGAAGGCGAGGCGTCGGGCTACGACCTGGCGAAGGGGTTCGACGCCTCGGTGGCGAACTTCTGGGCGGCCACCCCGCAGCAGCTCTACCGGGAACTCGACCGCATGGCGGCCGACGGCCTGGTGCGGGCCCGGGTGGTCCACCAGGAGCGCCGCCCGGACAAGCGGCTGTTCTCGCTGACCGAAGCCGGGCACCGGTCGCTGCACGAGTTCACGGCCCGGCCGCCCCGCCCGGGCGTGATCCGCGACGAGCTGCTGGTGCAGGTGCAGGCCGTGGACGCGGGCGACCGGACGGCGGTCCGGGGCGCGCTGGCGGAGCGGCTGGCCCGGGCCGAAGCCAAGATCGCGGGCTACGAACGACTTCGCGCGCGCCTGCTGGACGGCCGCTTCGAAGACGACTACCTCGCCGGAGCCGAGCGGATCGGCCCGTACCTGACGCTGATGCGGGGACTGTCGTTCGAGCGGGAGAACCTGCGGTGGTGCGAGCAGGCGCTGAAGGTGCTCGACCGGCGGGCGGCCGCCCCACGGGCCTGAAGTGTCCGATGTGGACCGGTTGTACGACTCTTGTACGAGCGAGCCGGATGATGGCTCCCATGTCACTACACCGACTCGCCAAGGCCGCGCTGGCCGCCGGCGTGCTGGCGGGCCTGGCCGCCGCGCCGGCGGCCGCCGCCGCGGCCGCGCCGGCCACCTTGCCCGCCGGCCAATACACCTTGACCGCCAACTACAACCAGTTCGACGCGGTGAACAGCGCTCTGGTCTCGACGCTGGGCACCGCGGCCGTCCACACCGTGATGGAGAACGCCAACCACGACCGCACCGCGCTGCCGTCTTCGTTCTCCGTCGCCGGGCTGTCGACGGGCTTCCGGTTCGACAGCGGCGACAACTCCGACTGCACGAACTACCCGCAGGGCATCACCACCAGCCGCGACGCCGTGGGCACGGCGAACGGCGGCAACTACGACGGGCACCAGCTCATCGCGGTCAGCTGGTATTCCAAGGACGGCTGCGACGGCGACCAGTCCCGCAGCCGGATCACCCTGGTCGACTGGGACGCCGACTACCCGAACGCCTACCGCAAGATCCTGCTGGTCGAGCCGACCGGGACCGCGGACGCGCCGGACTTCAAGGACATCCCCATCCACGCCGGTGGCATGTCCTGGTACGGCGATTACCTCTACGTCGCCGACACCGGGAAGGGCATGCGCGTGTTCGACATGCGCAAGATCCTCAAGACGAACAGCGGCGGCACCGCCGACCAGATCGGCCACGAGACCGGCAGCACGTACTACGCCCACAACTACGCCTACGTCCTGCCGCAGGTCGGCACGATCGCTTCGAAGACGACGTCGGGCACGAACCTCGCGTGGTCGTCGATCTCCCTCGACCGCGTCAGCAAGTCGATCGTGATGACCGAGTACACCTGCCCGTCCGGCTGCACGGACTACCCGAACCGGGCGCCGCGGGCGATCCGCTACCCGTTCGCCGCCTCCGGCACCTTCGCCGCGACCACGACGGCGAGCCAGGCGTTGCAGCTGCCCTGGTACAAGCTCAACGGCGTGGCCTCGCACAACGGCCGCTGGTGGTTCCAGTCGTCCGGCCAGAAGCAGCTGTACTACTGGAAGCCCTCGGCCGCCGCGCAGACCTTCTCCTGGGTGAGCAGCGGCGAGAGCCTCTCGTACTGGGAGGACGACACCGCCGCCGACCTGCTGTGGTCGCTGCAGGAAGGCGCGGGCAACCGCAACGTCTTCGCGGTCACCCAGGCCACCTACGGCGGTGGCTGAGCCGGCCCGACCACGCACGGCCCGTCCGGGACAGTTCCCGGGCGGGCCTTTTTTCCGGGTGCCCTGCCTGACCCCGCGAGGGTGTGGTTGCGCCACCCCGCCGCTGCCCATACTGACTGCATGGAAGCCAGACGACGCCTCGGCGAGTTCCTCAAGACCCGCCGCTCCCACCTGCGGCCCGAGGACGTCGGCCTGGCCACCTACGGTGACCGTCGCCGGGTGCCCGGCCTGCGCCGCGAAGAGCTCGCCCGGCTCGCCGGGGTGAGCGCGCCCTACTACTCGAGGCTCGAACAGGGCCAGTCGGCCAACGCCTCGCCGGAGGTGCTGGACGCACTCGCCGGCGCCCTCCGGCTCGACGACGCCGAACGACGGCACTTGCACGACCTGGCCGCCGGAGCCCGCCGGCCGGCCCCGCGCCGCCGCCCGGCGGCGGAGCGCGTCACCCCGGCCGTCCGGCAGCTGCTGGCCGCCCTGGGCGACGTGCCGGTGGTCGTGCTCGGCCGGTTCAGCGACGTCCTGGCGTGGAACGCCGCCGGCCACGCCCTGTTCGCCGGGCACCTGCCGCCGGACGCGCCCGAGGGGCCCGGGCCGCGCCCCAACATGGCGAGGCTGGTGTTCCTCGACCCGCACACCCGCGAGCTGTACGCCGACTGGCCGGCCAAGGCCCGCGCGGTGGTGGCGACGCTGCGGATGGCGTCGGGACGGTACCCGGACGACCCGCGCCCGGCCGCCCTCGTCGGCGAGCTTTCCGTCCGCAGCACGGAGTTCGCCGCGTGGTGGGCGGACCAGCGCGTCAAGGCCGGCGGCAGCGCGGTCCACGAGATGCACCACCCCCTGGTGGGCCCGATGACGGTCACGCACCAGGCGCTGCTCACCGAGTCCGCGCAGCACGTCGTCGTCGCCACCACCGAGCCCGGCTCGTCCTCGCACGCGGCGATGACCCTGCTCACGCACACCACGGCCACCGCGCGCCGCACCCTGCCCGCGCGCGGCTGAAAAAACCGGTTCCGTCCGAGGCACCCGCGAGGGAGGCCGGCTTCGACGTGCCCGGAAAACCCCCACCGAGAAGGAAAAATGACCGAAATCAAACTCGGGGACGTCACCGTCACCCGCATCGAAGAGCAGCACGGCCCGATGATGCCGGCCCGGGACTTCTTCCCGGACCTGCCGGAATCGGCGTGGCAGGAGCACCGCGACGAGCTGGAACCCGACTTCCTCACCACGGACGGCCTGGTGGTGTCGTCGATGCAGACCTGGCTGCTGCGCAGCGAAGGCCGCACGATCCTGATCGACACCGCCGTGGGCAACGACAAGCACCGCCCGGCCGTCCCCGCCTGGGACCACCTCCGGCTGGACTACCTGGACCGGCTCCGCGAAGCCGGCGTCCGCCCGGAGGACGTCGACCTGGTCGTGCACACCCACCTGCACCTCGACCACATCGGGTGGAACACCCGCCTCGACGGCGGCACGTGGGTGCCGACGTTCCCGAACGCGACGCACCTGATGCCCCGCGCGGACTTCGAGCACTGGGACCCGGCGCGCAACCCGGCCGTGGCCGGAGGTGTGAACGCACACGCCTTCGAAGACAGCATCCAGCCGGTGCACGAAGCGGGGCAGGTCCGGTTGTGGGAGGACAGCCACACGATCGACGCGAACCTCCGGCTCGAAGCCGCGCCCGGCCACACCCCCGGCTCCAGCGTGGTGAAACTGGCCTCCGGCGGCGACCGTGCGCTCTTCGCCGGCGACGTCCTGCACACGCCCCTGCAGCTCGCGGCACCCGGGCACAGCAGCTGCTTCTGCGAAGACCCGGTACAGGCCAGCGCCACCCGGCAGCGCCTGCTCGGCTGGGCCGCCGACGAGCACGCCCTGCTCGTGCCGGCCCACTTCGGCGGGCACAGCGCACTGGAAGTCGAACGCCGCGGCGGCGCGTTCGCCGTCAAGGGGTGGGGTCCGTTCCCCCGGCGCTGACCGGGTGAGATCCCGATCACGTCGGCGTGGCCCGGCGCGCTCCCGGGGCCGGTGCCTGCCATCCTGTGCCGTCAAGAGCCTGTGCCGTCAAAAGGCAGCGGACGAGAGGACAACCCCGTGGGCATCATCGCCTGGATCGTGCTGGGTCTCATCGCCGGGGTGATCGCGAAAGCCCTCATGCCGGGCAAGGACCCGGGCGGCTGCATCATCACGATCCTGCTGGGCATCGCGGGTGCGTTCGTCGGCGGCTGGGTGGGCAAGACGCTGTTCCACACCCAGCTCGGCACGTTCTTCGACCTGCGCACCTGGGGCCTGGCCATCCTGGGCGCCCTGATCATCCTGGCCGGCTACCGGCTCATCTTCCACCGCCGCGACTGACGCACCGGTGGGGGCACCGGCGTGGTGCCCCCACCGGCGGCGGCTCAGTTCAGCGTGACGCCGTACGCGCTCAGCGCCTCGCCGACGGGCTGGAAGTACGAGCTGCTGCCGCCCTTGCCGGAGGTGATGCCCAGGCCGACGCTGCCGGCGAACAGGCAGCCGCCGGAGTCGCCGGGGTTGACCAGCGCGTTGGTCTGGATCAGCTGGTACACCGAGCCTTCGGCGTAGTTCACCGTCACGTTCGTCCGCTGCACCGAACCCGAGGTCAGGTGGGTGGTGCTGCCGCTCTTGCTGATCCGCTGCCCGACGGTCGCGGTGCCGGCGGAGCTGATCCGCTGGGTGGAGCCGTTCCACAGAGTGACCGCGCCGGGTGCGCTGCCCGTGGTGTTGCGGATGAGCCCGTAGTCGTTGCCCGGGAAGCTCGAGCCCTGCGACGGGCCGACGTTCCACTGCGACACCGCGCGGGTGCAGTGCCCGGCGTCGATGAGGTAGTTCTGGCCGCCGCGGTTGGTGTTGAAGCCCGCCGAGCAGCGGGTGCCGCCGCCGGTGATGGCTTCGCCGTTGTAGATCGCGGTGTGCATCTCGCCGGCGACCCGCTCCACGCGGACCCGGTCACCGAGCGACGCGGCCGCCTTCAGCAGGGCTTCGGTGCCCTTGGCGGCGTCGGCCACGGTCAGCACGACCTGGTTGGCCTTCGGATCGAGCCCGATCGCGGTGTGCGCCACCACGGGCAACGCCTGCAGGACGTCTTGGGCGTTCGCCAGCGCGGCGCCGGAGTGCTTGACCAGCCGCGCCTGCGCGCCGGCCTGCTCGGCCCGCTCGGCGGCGGCCTGGTCCAGCACGTTGACGACGGGCTTGGCGGCGGCGTCGAGGTAGCCGTCGGCGGCGCGGGACCCGAGGGAAGCGGTGACGCGCTGCAGGGTGTCGACGCTCGCCGCCTGCGTGCGCAGCAGGGCGACGGCGGCGGCCTCGCCGATCCCGGCTTCCGCGGCGAGGGAAGCGACCGCTTCCCGCTGCACGGTGGCCGAGTAGCCGTCGATGGTGGCGGCGGAGGCGGAGGCGGGGCTGAGGAAGCCGATGGCCGCGGTGGCGGCCACGAGGGCGGTGGCGGAGCGGGCGAGGAGGTGGTGTCCCGGGGACGTTCTGCGCATGCCGGTAACTCACTTTCGCGGTCGCGGGGCGAAGCCGGCGCGAGGGGTGGCCGCGCCGGAGGAGCCGGCCGAGCCGGCCCGGCACCGGTGATCCGGTGGGGTCGAGGGTGAGCCCGCGCCGGGCCGCCGCGGTACCGACTTTCGTCGGACAGGACAAAAGATAGGTACCGGGCAATTCGCCCAGGGATGTTTCGCGCAGAGCAACCCCGCCGTCCGCTCGCGACCGCGCGGAAAGCCGCGGGAATTACCTCGAACGCACGAGGACCGCGGGGCCGCGGTCCGTCAGAATCGGGTGGCCACGGCCACGACCAGGAAGGCCTCACCGTGCTCGCCGAACTCCCGCCCTACCGCGCCCTGCTGGTCGTCGACACCAAGGGATTCGGCAGCAACCCCGCCGCCACCCAGGCGATGGTGTCCGCCGCCATCCCCGACGTGCTTTCCCAGGCGTTCACCCGCGCCGGGCTGCGCGAAGTCTGGGAAACCGCCCTCTTCCCGCACGGCACCGGCGACGGCTACGGACTCGGCTTCGACCCACGGTTCCTGCCCGCGGTGGTGACCCGGTTCTTCGACGAACTCCAAGCCGTGCTCGCCGAGCGCGACACCCGCCTGCGGGCGGCCGCCCGGTCGGTCCGCCTGCGGATGCGCGCCAGCCTGAACGTCGGCCCGATCCTCGAACCCGCGCCGGGCACGACCTCGGCCGCCGCCATCGGCAGCGCCGTGATCACCACCCACCGGCTGCTCGACGCCGCGCCGGTGCGCGCGGTGCTGGAGCGCTCGGACCCCGACCAGACCTTCCTCGCGGTGGCGCTCTCCCAGCGGGTCTTCGAAGACGTCCTGGCCAGCGAATACGCCCAGCTGCCCGCGACCAAGGTCGTCCCGGCCGACGTCCGGATCAAGGAGTACCACGGCACGGTCTACCTCTACATCCCGAACCCGAGCGGAGACCTGCTCCGCCACGGCGCGGGTGGCGACTACGCCGGGGAACTGGCCGAGGCGAAGGCCGTCATCGAGGCACTGGCGCCGGGCAGCACCACGAACATCATCAGCGGCACCCAGCACGGGACCGCGATCCAGGTCGGCCAGGTGCACGGCAACCTCAACCACGGCTAGTGTCGCGCGGCGTTAATTGGTTTACGGTTGTGGGTTTGCGATGATGGGTCCTGCCTTCGCCGGGTTTGGTGGTCAGTGGCGAGGACCGGGCGGTTTTGGAGTCGTGGACGCGGTCGCGGGCGATCCGGGCCGGTCATGTCGAGCCGGCCCGGATTGTGCTGGCGGTCGCGGACTGGCATGGAACGGCGGGCACGGCTCGGCTGGTCGGGGTTTCGCGTCCGACGGTGATCAAGTGGCGTGACCGGGTTCGCCGCGCATGGCTTGGCGGGGTTGGATGACGAGCCTCGGCCCGGACGGCCGAAGATCGTGGACAATGCCGGGATCATCGCGGCCACGCTCGAGCCGCCGCCGAGGCGTTGGCGGTGTAGCACTGGTCGAGCCGGCTTTGGGGCCGGCACCCGGGTGTCGGCGACGCGACCGTGGCCAGGGCGTGGCGCAGATATCACGTGCAGCCGTGGTGGCAGGAGACGTTCACGTTCTCCACCGACCCGGAACTGGAGGCCAAGGTCCGCCAGGCGATCCGCCGCGGATCCTTCGACGACGTCAAAGAACTCGTGGTCGCGATCCGAGGCTTTCATCGCCAGCTTGAACGACCGCTGCCACCCGTTCACCTGGACCAAAGACCGCCGACGAGATCCTGCCCCACACCACCCGCCAACGAACTTCAGACGCGCGACACTAGTTCTGCAGCGGCACCAGTTCTGCCTGGAACTTCTCCAGGAAGCCGTCGAAATCGGCGTGGCCGGGCCGCAGCACGAACTTCGACAGCCCGGCTTCGATGTGCTGCTCCACCAGCCGGCGGGCCTCCGGCCAGCTCGTCGCCACCAGGTCCGTCAGCGGCACGCCGGGGCTGCGGCGTTCCGCCACCGCCGCGAGTTCGCCGGGGATCCCCCGGTCCGCCACGACCAGGCTGAGGCCGAAGTGGTCCTCCTCGATCTCGCGCCCCGCCTCCGCCGCGGCCCGCTGGATGGCGATGCGGGCTTCGCGTGCCTGCGACGGCGTGTGGAAGCTGCCCAGCCAGCCGTCCGCGAGGCGGCCCGTCCGGCGCAGGGCCGCCGGGGCCGTTCCGCCCAGCCAGACGTCCAGGCGCTTCGCCGGGCGCGGGCCGAGGCGGACGCCGTCGACCTGGAAGAACTCGCCGTCGAAGGAGACTTCGTCCTCCTCCAGCAGCCGGCGCAGCAGCACGAGCGACTCGTCGAACACCGCGGCGCGGCGGCCCGGCGGCACCGGGAACAGGCCGGTTTCCGCGGCGCGCGCCGGGCGGAGGCCGAACACCGGCAGAACCCGCTTCGGCGCCAGCCCGGCCAGCGTGAGCAGCTGCTTGGCGACCAGCACCGGGTGCCGGCCCGGCAGGATCGCGACGCCGGTGCCGACCTTCAGCTTCGACGTCCGCGCCAGCGCGTGCGCCATGCCGATCATCGGATCGACCTCGGGCGAGTGGACCAGCTCGGACAGCCACAGCGAGTCGACGCCGGCATCCTCCAGCCGCGCCGCCAGCCCGGCGAACTCCGCCGGCCCGGTGCCGGCCGCGGGGGCGACGCCCAACCTGATCTTCAGCACGGTTCCTCCCGGAGGCCTTTTCCGGAAGCGACGCGCGGCGCGGCCGGGAATTCCTCAGGCGGTCGCGTCGATGACCCGGGTCAGCACACCGTGCAGGGCTTCCAGCTCGGAGACGTCCATGCCGAGGGTCTCGACCACCTTGTACGGGATCTTCTCCGCCTCGGCCCGCAGCGCCCGGCCGGTCTCGGTCAGCTCGACCGTCAGCCGGCGTTCGTCCGCGCGGCTGCGGCTGCGCGTCACGTACCCGAGCGCCTCCAGCCGCTTGAGCAGCGGCGAGAGCGTCGCCGGTTCGTGACGCAGGGCGGTGCCGAGGTCCTTCACCGAGCGCGGGGACCGCTCCCACAGCGCGAGCATCACCAGGTACTGCGGATGGGTCAGGCCGTACGGCTCGAGCAGCGGCCGGTAGATCGCGATCACGCTGCGCGAAGCCACCGACAGCGCGAAGCACACCTGCCGGTCCAGCTTCAGGGGGTCCTCACCCAGATCGATCATGATCCGATCCTACTGTGTCGTCGGTCGCGCTAATGATTAGTGCACTAAGTATTAGTGTACTCTCGAAGTCATGGAACGACCGAGTGTGCTCCGCTGGTTCGGTTACGCCGTCGGCGTGCGGCTCCCCGAGCGCTACAACGACTGGGCGTTGCACGATGCGACGTCGAAGCACTGGCGTGCCCGGTTCGTGCTCCAGCGGTCGGTCGGCATCGTGCCGCTGTGCGCGGTGTGGCTGCTGCTGCCCGGCTCGATCTGGCTGCGGCTCTCGCTGGTCCTGATGGCCGCCCTGGTCGCGTACTTCTATTCGTGCGCGTACATGGAGGAGAGCGTCGAGCACCGGCTCGGCCGGCAGGGCTTCCCGCACCACACCGGACGCCGCCTCCGCGCCGCGGCCGCCGAAGCGAAGAACGCCGAGGCAACCGCCCGCTACCTCGCGCGCTACCGGACGCCGTCGGAGGGTTAGGCACAGTTACAGTCGGGGCACGATGAGACGCAAGCTCCGCCCGCCGATCCCGCCCCGCCACGGGCTGGACCCCGCCCGGCTCAAACTGCCCGACGGCGAGTGGCCGACCCTGCTGGCGCACCTCGTCGACCGGCTGCCGCGCGTCACGCCCGATCGCATCGAGCAGATGCTGCGCGAGGAGCGCATCCACGGCACCGACGGCCCGCTCGGCGTCGACACGCCGTACGCGCCCGGCTCGTTCATCTGGTTCCACCGCGACCTGCCCGACGAAGTGCCGGTGCCCTTCGCGATCGACGTCCTGCACCGCGACGAGCACCTGCTCGTCGTCGACAAGCCGCACTTCCTGGCGACCATCCCGCGCGGGCAGCACATCCTGGAGACGGCGCTCGTGCGGCTGCGCCGGGAGCTCGACCTGCCGCACCTGTCCCCCGCGCACCGGCTGGACCGCGTCACCGCGGGCGTGGTGATGTTCGTGATCACGCCCGAACTGCGCGGCAAGTACCAGACGTTGTTCCGCGACCGCCGGGTGCACAAGGAGTACGAGGCGATCGCGCCCCACGACCCGGCGCTGACCCTGCCGAGGACCGTCCGGAGCCGGATCGTCAAGGAACGCGGGGTGCTCGCCGCCCAGGAGGTCCCGGGCGAACCGAACGCCGAGACGTACGTCGACCTGCTCGAGCACCGCGCCGGGCTGGGCCGGTACCGGCTGGTCCCGGCCACCGGCCGGACCCACCAGCTGCGCGTGCACCTGAGCGGCCTCGGCGTCCCGATCCTCGGCGACGACTTCTACCCGCAGCTGCGCGAGAAACCCTTGGGCGACTTCACGAAACCCCTGCAGCTGCTCGCGAAGGTCCTCGACTTCGACGACCCGCTGACCGGCGCGCACCGCCGCTTCACCAGCGCGCGGCGGCTGTCCGCCTGGGACGACCCCGAGGCCTGGGCGGCGCCCCCGGCGTGAACTCCGGGGACGCCGCCGCGGGCGGGCTGGTGATGGGATGCCGGCGTGGAGCCGTGACCTGTGCGCGCCGCCGGCTCTGTCCTACTTGTGCCAGAACCTGATGCCGCTCCACTCCACCGTGATCGGCCCCTTGCCGCTCGCCGTGCGGTAGCTGCCGAACTTGTCGTAGTAGCTGCCGCCCGGGCTGGAGACCGAGTCCTTCTGCGAGCCGTTGATGTACACCTTGTGGGTGCTGCCGACTTGGTTGATCGTGTTCACCCGGACGCTCGTGCCCACGGTCGCCCCGGTGGCGATGGTCTCCCCGCCGTGCACGGCGTAGAGCCGGCCTCCCTTTTCCACCGCCAGCATGAAGAACGGGCCGGCGTCGGAGCCGTCCCGGAACGTCTGCTTCAGGCTGATCCGGCTGCCGGTCATGCTGGTGATCTTGAAGGAGCCCTCGAACTGGTGGGTGCCGCCGGTGTAGGTGGTGTAGCGGCGTTCCGCGCGCTGGTCACCGCTGCCGGTCGAGCAGGTGAGCTTGAAGGTCAGCCCGGAGATGTCGCCGCACCCCCGCTCCTGCTCGGAGTAGCCCGGCGAGTCCGCGGTCCAGGGACCCGTTCCGACCTGGGCGTCCGCCACCGGGGTGAGCACCGCGAGCCCCAGCGCCGTCACCGCGAGCACGCCCGCACCGTGAAGTCTGCGCACCGTCAACCTCCTGTGTCACTCGAGGCGGCGGTCACCGGCAACAGGTTCAGACCTTTGTCCGGCGTGGGCATGACTGTACGAGCCCGGACCACGTCGGGCAAGGCCTCCCGGTTCCGCGGCGGGGTGTGGCGGAAGTTTTCGGCCGGGCCGGTGTCGAATCCGGCTTTCCCCGTTCGACAGACTTGCAGACGCAGGATCGACCACCGAGGAGCACCACCATGCGCACCCTGATCTCCAGCTCGTTCGTTTCGCTCGACGGCGTCGTCGAGGCCCCCGGCGGGGAGCCGGGCTACCGCAACGCGGGCTGGACGTTCAAAGACATCGAGTTCGACCCGGCCGCCTACGCGCTCAAGGGCAGCGAGCAGGAGGAAGCCACGGCCTTGCTGATGGGCCGGGTCAGCTACGAGGCGTTCGCGCCGGTCTGGCCGGGGATGACCGAGGAGTTCGCCGGGTACAACGCGATGCCGAAGTACGTCGTGTCGAGCACCCTCGCCGAGGCCGACCTGGTGGACAACTGGGGCGAGACGACGATCCTGCGCTCGCTGGACGAGGTCGCGGCCCTGAAGGAGACCGAGGGCGGCCCGATCATCGTCGCCGGCAGCGCCACCCTCAACCGCGCCCTGGCCGACGCGGGCCTGATCGACCGCTACCACCTGCTGGTCTTCCCCGTCCTGCTCGGTGCGGGCAAGCGGCTGTTCAGCGAGACCGACAAGGACAAGCAGAACCTGAAGCTCGTCGAGAGCGAGGCCTACGGCAACGGCGTCCAGAAGCTGGTCTACGACGTCACGCACTGACGGGCCGCCGGGGTCCGGCCGGGCCACGCGATGTTTCACGTAGAACACCTGTTCGAACATCGTGTACGGTCGGACCCATGACGACCCCGGCCCTGCAGGCATCGCTGTTCGGCGAATCCGGCCCCGTCACGCTGCACGACCTCGCGCCCCACCGGACCGAACTCGGCTCCGGCGCATGGGTCGACGTGCAGCCGGGCTGGCTCGCCGGCGCCGACGAGGTGTTCGCCGACCTCGTCACCGGCGTCCCGTGGCAGGCGGAGCGGCGCCGGATGTACGACCGCTTCGTCGACGTCCCCCGGCTGCTGTGCTTCTACCGCGAAGAGGCGCCGCTCCCCCACCCCGTGCTGGCGGAGGCCCGCACCGCGCTGAGCGAGCACTACGCCGGTGAACTCGGCGAACCGTTCCGCACCGCGGGCCTGTGCTACTACCGCGACGGCCGGGACAGCGTCGCCTGGCACGGCGACACGATCGGCCGCGGCAGCACCGAGGACACGATGGTCGCGATCCTCTCGGTCGGCACGGCACGCCAGCTGGCCCTCCGCCCCCGCGGCGGCGGCGAGTCACACCGCTACGCGCTCGGCCACGGCGACCTGATCGTGATGGGCGGCTCGTGCCAGCGCACCTGGGAACACGCCGTCCCGAAGACGACCCGGGCGGCCGGTCCGCGGATCAGCATCCAGTTCCGGCCCCGCGGGGTCCGTTGAGTCCGGCTGGGACGGACGCCCCTTTCCGTACGATGGCGGGGTGTTCACGCTCGCGGAGCCCCCGCTGTTCACCCGGCTGCGGCCGGCCCGCCGGGTCCTGATCGCCGGCGCGGGCGGCGGGTTCGACGTCTACGCCGGCCTTCCGCTCGCCTTCGCCCTGCACGCCCAGGGCAAGGAGGTCCACCTCGCGAACCTGGCGTTCAGCGACCTGAACCGGCTCGACCTCGACGACTGGATCGCTCCCGACGTCGCCAGGGTGCGGCCCGGCAGCGCGGGCGACGAGGGCTACTTCCCGGAACGGACCCTGGCGCGGTGGCTGGAAACCCGGCGGTGGCCGCCGGTCGTGCACGCCTTCCCCCGGGTCGGCGCCGGGCCGCTGCGGGCGGCCTACGAAGCGCTGGTCGCGCGGCTCGCGGTCGACGCGGTGGTTCTCGTCGACGGGGGCACGGACATCCTGCTGCGCGGCGACGAGTCCGGTCTCGGCACCCCGGAAGAGGACATGGCCAGCCTCGCCGCGGTGGCCGCGCTCGAGGGCGTCGACCGCCTCGTCGTCAGCCTCGGCTTCGGTACCGACGCCTTCCACGGCGTCTGCCACGCGCACGTGCTCGAGAACCTCGCCGCCCTCGATCGGGACGGCGGGTACCTGGGCGCGCTGTCGATCCCGTCGGCATCGCCGGAAGCGGCGGCCTACCTCGACGCCGTCGCGCACGCGAACCGCGCGACGCCGGACCGGCCGAGCATCGTCCAGGGGCAGATCGCCGCGGCGCTGCGAGGTGAGTTCGGGGACGTGCACGGCAGCTCCCGCACCGCGGGCAGCGAGCTGTTCGTGAACCCGCTGATGGGTGTCTACTTCGCCGCGGACCTGGTGACCCTGGCCGCCGGGGTCGGCTACCTCGGCGAGCTCGCCGGGACGAGCACCGCCGTCGACGTCGCCCTGGTCATCGAGGCGCACCGGGACCGCGCCGGGCGGCGGCCGTGGCGGGCCATCCCGCACTGAAGCCGTCAGTCCACCAGGACCGGCAGCTCGTCCAGACCGTACACAATGGACACCTGGCGGAAGGAGAGCTTCTCCTCGGGCACCGCCAGCCGCAGGTTCGGGAAGCGGCGGATCAGCGCCGGGTAGGCCGTGCGCAGCTCCATCCGGGCCAGTTCCGCGCCGATGCAGCGGTGGATGCCGTAGCTGAACGCCAGGTGCGACGTCGGGTCGCGGGTCGCGTCGAACGTCTCCATGTCCGGGCCCAGCTTCGGGTCGCGGTCCGCCGTGGACAGCGACACCAGCACGATGTCGCCCTCGGCGATGCGGACGCCGCCGATCTCCATGTCCTCCTTGGCGAACCGGGGGAACGCCATCTGCACCACCGTCAGGTAGCGCAGCAGCTCCTCGACGAAGCGGTGCACGGACTCGTCGTCGCCGCGGACGGCGTCCATCGCCTTCTCGTCGCGCAGCAGCACCAGCGCGCCGAGCGCCAGCATGCTCGCCGTCGTCTCCAGGCCGCCGGTGAGCACGCCGTCGGCCAGGCCGGCCAGCTCGCGGTCGTCGATCTCGTCGCCGTGCTCCTTGATCAGCATGCCGAGCAGGCCGTCGCCGGGCTGCTCACGCTGCTTCTTGACGATGTCGAGCAGGTAGGTCAGCGACTCCGACATCGCGCCGAGCGAAGCGCTCGCGCCGCCGAAGAGGTCGAAGCGGGCGGTGCTCAGCCGCTGGAAGTCTTCACGGTCCTCATAGGACACGCCGAGCAGTTCGCAGATGGTCAGCGACGGGATCGGCAGCGCGAACGCCTGCCACAGGTCGACCGGGCCGTCGGCCGCGGCCATCGCGTCGAGCTGTTCGGCCACGATTTCGTCGATGCGCGGGGCCAGCCGGCTCAGCCGGCGCATGGTGAACTCCGGCGTGAGCAGCTTCCGCAGCCGCGTGTGCACCGGCGGGTCCGCGAAGCCGAGCCCGCCCGGGTTCTGGTCGGCCGTCACGCCGGCGTTGCCGACGAGGTTCCCGAAGTCGCTGGAAAAGCCGGTCGCCTTGCCGAGCACGGCCTTCGCCTCGTCGTAGCCGGTGACGAGCCAGGCGTTCATCCCGAACGGCAGGTCGAGCTTGCCGATCGGCGCCTCGCTCCGCTGCGCGGCCATCGCGGGGACCGGGTCGAGGCCGTCGCGCCGCAGGGGCAGCAGGGCCGAGTCGGGCAGGAGGGCCGACATCTTTTCGAGGTCGAAGCCCTTTTTCGACTGCCGGGCGAGATACCGTCGGCCGACCCAGCCCAGAACCCGTGAGCGGAGACTCCCCATGGGACCGACAGTACCGTACTAGCCCGATCGGGTGACGGGGAGCGAGACGCGGTTCACCCCGGCTTGCGGGCCAGCAGGCAAGCCTGCGCCGTCTTCTCGTACGGACCCTCCGGCTCACGGACCAGCCGCGCTTCCACGACCAGCCCGGCGGCGGCGCACAGCTCGGCGACGAAGTCCGGCTGCAACCGGTAGGCGTTCAGGGAAATGTCGTGGCCGTAGCCGTGGGCGATGTGGCGGCGCTCGTCACCGACGTGGAACCCGGTCAGCAGCCGTCCGCCCGGCGCCAGCACCCGGGCCAGCTCCGCCACCACCGGCGCCAGTTCCTCCGGAGGCGTGTGGATCAGCGAGTACCACGCCAGCGCACCCGCCAGGCTGTCGTCTTCGAGGTCCAGCGCGGCCAGCGAACCGACCTCGAAGCGCAGCCCGGGGTGCGCCCGGCGGGCCGCGTCGACCATTCCGGGCGAGAGGTCCACGCCGAACACGTCCAGCCCGAGCGAGGCCAGGTACCCGGTCAGCCGGCCCGGGCCGCAGCCGAGATCCCCGACCGGGCCGGTTCCCCCGACCAGTTCGGCGAACGTGTTCAGCATCGCCCGGTCCCACGGGCTGGCGTCCAGCAGATCCCGCAGCTCCTCGGCGTAGGAGTCGGCGACGGTGTCGTAGGCGATCCGGGTCTCGGTCACGAAGGCGGGTTCGGTCACGAGCCGGACCCTATCGCTGCGGACCGGACGGGCCCGGGTGGTCCGCCGGGGTGTCCACGCCGAGTTCCGCGCGGACTTCGCCGAGGAACGTGTCCTTGGCGCGCCCGGCGACGACCCCGACCAAGCCGATGATCCCCACGACGATCGGCACCCGGACCGAGACCTGACCGGAAGGCACGGCGGCAGCGTGGTCAGTACCGCGGCAGCTCCCGGTT
The DNA here is from genome assembly GCF_030285645.1 of Amycolatopsis sp. DG1A-15b. Taxonomy (GTDB): domain Bacteria; phylum Actinomycetota; class Actinomycetes; order Mycobacteriales; family Pseudonocardiaceae; genus Amycolatopsis. The sequence continues at coordinate 1,524,197 of NZ_CP127296.1, read as the reverse complement.
CTCGGTGATCAGCCCGTGTTCGCTCGCGACGTAGTGGAAGTACGGCCGGCCCAGGTCGTCGGTACCGGTGAACAGCGTCTTCGAGTGGCCGTCGGCTTCGGTGTTGACGCCGTTCGTGCGGGCCAGCACGCCGGAGGAGGCCAGCCACTCCCGCGAGGCGCGCACCGGCCGCCAGTTCCGGCCGTCGCCGGTGAAGTCGCCGAGGGTCTTCGTCATGTCCACCGAGCCGGAGATCCGGAGGTTCTGGTCGTCGGTGATTGTCGCCGTCGCGTCGGTCGTCAGCGGGTAGGACCAGGTGTGCCGGTCCGCCGACCGGACCCGGCCGTCCACTGTGGACGTCGACGTCTGCTGCCCGGCGTCCGCCTGCACGACGTGCTGCGTGAAGCCGCCGCCGGTGACGTCGTCGCTGTTGCGGTAGTCGCGGGTGCGCTCGACCCGGGTGTACACCCGGCCGGCGGAGGTGTCGACGTAGCCCGCCGTGACGTCGTGGCGCTTCGCCGTGACCGTGACGTTCACGCCGCCGGAGATGTCCTTGACCGTCGTCTGCCGGGCCGGTGCGGCCGCGACGTCGTCCTGGGTGAGGGCGCCGGAGGTCTGGGTGGCGTTCTTGTCGGTGTAGAGCAGGAGCGTCGGGACGACGGTGAATTCGCCGCCGATGTCCGGGAAGGAGAAGGAGAGGTCGTGGGCACCGCCGTCGACGAGCCGGCCCGCGAACGGCGTGACGTCGTAGGTCTCCGCATGCAGGCTGAAGGTGTCGATCGCGACCACCGGCCGCCACAGCTGCGGCACGATCCCGCCGGAGTAGATGTGCGGGAAGGTGAACGCGCTCCCTGCGGGCACGCCGTCGATCGCGAAGTTCGCCTCGCGGTAGGGGCCCTTCCCGCAGAGCCCGGCGGCCGGGTACTTCGCGGCCACGGCGTCGGGGACGTCGTCGAACCACTGTTCGTCGCAGGCGTGGCCTTCGAGCGTGACCTCCAGGTAGGCGCGGGTGATGTTGCGCGGCAGGCCCTGCGCGCCGAAGTGCACGGTGGGCGCGGCGGGCGTCGCGTCGGCGTGCCCGAACCCGGCGACGTGGTCGGGCGCCGCGGCCGCGGGGTGCTTCCGGTCCGCCTGGTAGTAGGTGAGCGTCACGGTCTGGGCGTAGACGCCGGTGTAGATCGGCGAGGTGTAGTTCTCGACGCCGCCGCGGAAGGGCTGCGGGGTACGCAGCAAGGCGCTGTAGGGCGTCAGGTCCTTGTCGAAGTGGTAGGTGATCGCGCGGCGGCCCTCTCCGCTGGGCTCCTCGGTGGTCCCCCACCAGACCTCGGTGCCGCCGATCCGCAGGTCGCCGATCCGGTCGTACTGCCGCCCGCTCACGGTGACGGTCTGGTCCATGACGACCTTCGCCCACGGCCCCGGACAGGCCTTCGGCGGCGCGAGGGTGCCTTCGTAGAACTGCGGGCTGCCATCGGCGGCGTTCGAGCGGAAGCCGTCGGCGAGCGTGACGCTGCAGTGCGGCGAGTCCGGCCGCGTGGCACCCGGCGCCGCGGTGACGGGATCGTCGGTATCGCCTTCCACGACCGGCGAAGCCGAAGCGACCGCCCCGGCGAACACCCACGTCAGCACCAGCGACAGGACGATCGTGAAGATCCGCACCCGGACTCCTCCCAGTGGCAGGCACACCCGGCTGGAGCCTAGCGGCGCGATCATCCGACCAAGGTCGGTAATCCGCTTCTGAAACGTTTCAGACCGTGATAAGCTCACGCCTTCTCAGCGAGGGGGTCCGGTGGTCGGCATCAAGGACGTCGCGAAGCGGGCGGGCGTCTCCATCGGCACGGTGTCCAATGTGGTCAACCGGCCGCACGTCGTCGCGGCCGCGACGCGGAACCGGGTGCTTTCGGTGATCGAGGAGCTCGGGTACGTCCGGGACGAGTCCGCCCGGCAGCTGCGGGCCGGGCGCAGCCGCGTCCTGGGGCTGCTCGTGCTCGATCTCGGGAACCCCTTCTTCGTCGACGTCGCCCGGGGGGCCGAGCAGGCCGCGCACGCCGAAGGCCTCAACATCATCACCGGCAACAGCGGCCAGCGGTCCGAACTGGAAGCGTCGTACCTGGCGATGTTCGCCGAGCAGCGGGTCCGCGGGGTGCTGCTGAGCCCGGTCGCGACGTCCGGCGAAGCCCTGCGGACGTTCCGGCGCACCGGCACGCCGTACGTCTTCGTCGACCGCAAGGCCCCGGCGTCGGAGGCGAGCTCGGTGTCGGTCGACGACGTCGCCGGCGGGGCGCTCGGCGGACGGCACCTGCTGGAAACCGGGCACCGGCGGATCGCGTTCGTCAACGGCCCCGCCATCCTCACCCAGTGCCGCGACCGCGAGCAGGGGCTGCGCAACGCGCTGGCCGGCTCCGGAGCGGAACTGACCGTGCTGGAGGCGATCGGCCTCGACGTCACCTCCGGCCGCGACGCCGGCGCGCGCCTGCTCGGCGCGAGCCCCCGGCCGACGGCGGTGTTCTGCGCGAACGACCTCCTGGCCCTGGGCGTGCTGCAGGCGATGGTCGGCGCGGGCGTCCGCGTCCCGGACGAGATGGCGATCGTCGGCTACGACGACATCGAGTTCGCGGGCGCGGCGGCGGTCCCGCTGACGTCGGTCCGCCAGCCGGCCCGCCGGCTCGGCCGCACGGCCGCGGAACTGCTGCTGGCGGAAACGTCGGACCCGAAGCCGGAACGGCAGGCCGTCGTGTTCACCCCGGAGCTGGTCGTCCGCGAATCGACCCGGGTGCGCCGCTGACCCCGCCGACCTTGCCCTCGGAAGTCCGCACGCCGAACTGGCTCCCCCGCCAACGACATCGTCGGCCCGCCCGGGGCGGGCTTGTCGTTGGCCACCGCCTTAGGCAGGCGACACTCGGCGCATTCTCGCCGCCGTTGTAGGAGTACATCGCCGACTGGCTGACCATCAGGCCCGGATCTCCGAAGCACAGGTCGACATCCCCGTCCGGGCGGGACCGCGGCCATGGCGGTGATCAGCGTGCCACGGCGGTTGATGCGCGCGGCCTGGCCCCTCGGGTCGACCGGCTCGCCACGTTGTTACTCCGGCGCGATCCCGGGACATCCGGCCGCCACCGCACCTCAAATCGGTTGGAATTCACCGATCGGTTCGGCAAGCTCGGGAGCATGGCGTCGAGGTGGGTGCGGCTGCAGGCCGTGGCGGTGTCCGGTTCGTCCGCGGAAGGCCTGATGCTGGCGGCCATTCCGCTGCTCGCGGTCTCGGTCACCACCGATCCTCGCGAAGTCTCGCTGATCAACGTCGTCGGGGAAGCTCCGTGGCTGCTGCTTTCCCTGTTCGCCGGGGTGCTCATCGACCGGGTGCGCAGGACCGTCGTGCTGGCCTGGGCCTACGCCGTGCTCGCCGGGGCCGCCGTGGTGCTCGCCGTCGTCGCGTCGGCCGATTTGCTCAGCCTGCCCGTGCTGCTCGTCGTCGCCTTCGTCATCACCTCGGCGCGGGTGCTCGGGGACGGCGCCAGCGGCGCGCTCGTGCCGGAACTCGTCGAACCCGGCCGGCTGGCCCACGCCAACGCGCGGCTCACGGTGATCGACCAGGGCGTCGTGCGGTTCGTCGTGCCGCCGCTGACCGGGTTCCTGATCGCGTTCGCCGCCGGCTCGCCCGCCTGGCTGGCCGCGGGCTGCGCGCTGGGCGCGCTCGTGCTGGCCCGCCGGATCCCTTCCCAGTCGGTCGTGGCGGCGACGACGCACCCCCTGCGGGACCTCTCGGGCGGGCTGCGGCACCTGGTGCGGACGCCGCTGCTGCGGTCGATCACGATCAACGTCGCCCTCGGCTCGTTCGCCGCCAGTGCCGGCAACTCGATGTTCGTGCTCTACGCGACCCAGGTCCTGCACGTCGGCCCGGTCGGCTACGGCCTGCTGCTCGCCTGCCTCGCCGTCGGCTGGGTCGCGTCGTCGTTCGTGGTGCAGAAGGTGGTGAACCGGCTCGGCTACTCGTGGTCGATGCGGCTCTCGCAGAGCTTCGGCGCCGTGGTGACGCTGCTGATCGCCGTCGTCCCGCCGTGGCCGCCGCTGGTGGGTGTCGTGCTGATCTCCCTGACGGCGACCGTGCTGGTCTGGAACGTCTGCTCGCAGTCCAGCCGCCAGCGCTTCACCCCGGCGCCGCTGCTGGGCCGGGTGCTCACCAGCCACCGGGCGCTGGCCTGGGGCCTGACGCCGCTGGGCGCGCTGGCCGGCGGCCTGGTCGCGGCGCACTGGGGCCTGCGTGCCGTCTGGGTGATGGGCGCCGGCGTCCAGGCCGTCAGTGCGGTCCTCGTGTGGTTCCAGCTCTCCCCGCCGCGTTCCGGCGGACCGAAGAACTCGCCGCCGCCCGAGCCTGAAGCGCTGAAGCCGGGTGGTGTGCCGGGTCGGGGCACCGGCACACCACCCGGACGACCTACCCGCCCAAGGCCAGCGCCACCGCGCCCAGCAGCGCCGCGTCCTGGTCGAAGCGGGCCGCCACCAGCTGCGGCGGGAACGGCACCGCGTGCGCGAGCCGGTCCGCCAGCGCCGGCAGCAGCACGTCCGCCGACCGCACGAGCCCGCCGCCGACCGCGATGCGCTCCGGGTCCAGCGCGATCGCCAGGTTGGCCACGTGCATCGACAGCTCGTCGAGCGCGGCCGTCACCAGCTCCTTCGCCTCGACGTTCTCCTTGGCCAGCGCGAACAGCTCTCCGGCGGTGACCGGGCGGCCGAGCAGTTCGCTCGCCCGGCCGCCCAGCCCACGCCCACCGACGGCTTCCTCGAGCGGCGCCGCTCCGCTCGCGAAACCCTCGGTGTCCTGCGGCGAGAGCAGGTTGTACCCGATCTCGCCGGCAGCTCCGTTGGCGCCGGTCAGCAGCCGGCCGCCGACCAGCACCGCGGCCGCGATGCCGGTGCCCAGTGACAAGAACACCGCCGGATCGGCCCCGGCCAGCGCGCCCCAGCGCCACTCCGCCAGCGCCGCCGCCTTCGCGTCCGTGCCCACCGAAATCGACACGCCGGGGAATTCCGCGGCCACCAGCTCGGCCAGCCGCAGCTGCTCCCACCCGGGCACGTTCGGCGCGAGCAGGATGCGATCCGGCAGCACGATCCCCGGGCTGACGACACCGATGCAGGCGGGCACCGCGCCTTCGTCGGCCAGGAGGGCCCTGGCCGCGGCGAGCGCGCGCACCACCACCTGCCCGGCCCCCGCCTGCGCGTCGGTGTCCAGCCGGCGGGTCGCCAGCAGGGTGCCGTCGCGATCGGCGAGCCCCAGCGCCACCTTCGTGCCGCCGAAGTCGATCCCGAGAATCCGTTCCTCCGTCACGTGTGGGTCCCTCCCGTCCCCCGCACCACGATCCGGCCGGTGTTGAGCCCGTCGACGCTGATCACCGGCACCGCACCACGCAGGTCGGCCGCCTGGTACGTGACGGTCAGCGTCTGCGACTGGCCCGGCCACAGCGTGATGTCGTTGTCGTCCCAAGTCGCGTTCGCGAGCTGGTTGTCCCCCGGCGCTTCCCGCCCGTCCGGCGTGCCGCGGCGGACGTCGGCCCGCAGGAAGAACGCCGCGCCCGGCGTCTTCGAGGTGTTGGTGACCGTCACCGTGGTGACGAGGTCGCCGCCGCTCGCACACGTCGACGCCACCGCGCCGACCTGCGACTGCGGCAGCTTCTGCAGGGCCTGCAGGTTGCCGTACTGCGACAGGGTCGCCTGCGGGTTGCCGAGCGTCTTGGCCCAGTCGACGACGTCTTTCTGCGTCGAGAGCCAGTAGACGTTCCGGTCGACGACCTTCCCGCCTTGCTTGACCTGCAGCTCCACGAAGTAGACCTGCGCGGGGACCGGCGCCTTCGTCTCGGCGGGCACCTTCGGCTTCAGGACGCCGGTCTTGACGCCCTGGCTGCCGAGGCTCAGCCCGGACGCGGTCTGGTCGTCCAGGACCTTGCCCGCGGTGTCCAGCACGCGGGCCTGCACCGAAAGCCCGGACTGCGTGGTCGCGCCGAGGTTGTCCAGGGTGACGGACCCGTTGTCGTAGCCGTAGATCGCGTGCAGCGGCTTGTTCGCCTTCTGGGCGCCGAAGTACGCGCCCGCCTGGTCGCCGTCGTCGTTGTAGAGCGACCACAGCAACGTCGGCCAGCCCTTGTTCAGCTGCCAGTAGACGACACCGGTCGCCGGGTTGGCCTTGTCCGTCGAGTGGTACAGGAACGCCTCGAACTGCGAGCGGGTGTTCTCGTAGTTCGCGATGTTCGCCAGGTCCACATAGGACTTCAGCGAGTTCCACTTCCCGTACCGCTGCGCGATCGATTGGTCGAGGGTGTACAGCGTGCCGAACGCGTAACCGCCGTGGCCCGGCTCGAAGTTCGCGTGGTACTGGTTGTACGCCGGGTCCTGCCACAGCTTCGCCTGCTCGGCCGGCGACAGGAAGCGCTTGATCGAGTCGAGCGTCGGCACGGTGTGCCCGGCGCTCTGCTCGCTCGCGAAGCCCCAGGCGCCGCCCGCGTTCGTGCGGGAGGAGTCCTCGGCGTCGAAGTGCGAGCTGTCGTACCAGTACGACGGCGGAACCCAGTCGTACGGGCCTTCCTTCTCCCCGGACTGGCCGAGCGTCGGCGTGCTCTTGTACTCCGCCGAGGCGATCACCGGGACCTGGAAGTCGGCTTCCTGGAACGCCTTCAGCGTCTCGGACTCCTGGCGGGGCACCGGCTCGTTGTCGCTCCAGCCGTAGTTGAAGACGCTCGGGTGGTTCCGCTCCAGCTGCGCGATGGTGTACGCCGAATCGTGCATGATCCGGTAGTCGCGCTCGGTCAGCGTCGAGGCGTCCTCCGGTTGCCAGGCGTCACAGCACAGGAACCCGCCGATCACCAGCAGACCGGCGCGGTCGGCCTGGTCGTAGAAGTCCGGCGGCATGTCGTGGCCCTCGAGCCGGACGCCGGTCAGGCCCAGGTTCTTGATCAGCGCGAGCTGGTGGGCGGTGTCGGCCTTGTCGTAGCGCAGGAACAGGTCCGGGGCGAAGCCGCCGCCGCGGAACACGAAGTCCCGGCCGTTGATCGTGAACTGCCGCGCGCCCTCGGGCAGCGGCGCGGACTTGCCGACCAGGCGCGAGGTCACCGTGCGGATGCCGAAGGTGCTCTTCGACGACGTCGACAGGACGCCGTCCTGGGAGACCGCGGTGGTCAGCGTGTACAGCGGCTGGCCGCCCATCGAGTACGGCCACCAGACCTGCGGGTGGGCGATCTTCACCGGCGCGAACACGACCGTCCGCTTGGTGTTCGCCGGGATCGTCACGCGCTGCTTGACGACGATCGGCGTGCCCGAGGGCGAGGTGATCGTCGCAGCGGCGTCGCCGGTCTGCGCGGTGGCCGCGTTGTTGGTGACGTCCAGCTTGACCGTGAGCTTCGAGCTGGTCAGGTCGGGCGCGTTGTCCTGCACGACGTGCGCGTTGTCGCCGGTCAGCGCGTCGGAGACCTGCAGGGTGGGCGGGAACTGGATGCCCGTGTTGTTGTCGGGCGGGATCTGGCCCCAGTCGACCTGGTCGAGGGTGTACATCTTCAGCGGGTCGTTGGGGTAGACCTTGATCGCCAGGGTGTTGCGGCCCGGCTTGACCAGCTTCGAGACGTCGAAGGTGTGCCCGGCGAACGCGCCGCTCACGACGTCCTTCGTCGCGACGAGCCTGCCGTTCACCCAGACGTCGCCCTCCCCGACGATGCCCGGGATGGTCAGCTTGGCGTGCTGCCCCGGGCGGATGTCCGGGGTGAAGTCGGCGCGGTACCACCACGGGTCGGAGAACGGCTTCGTCACGACGGGCCCGAGCTTGTCGACGTACCCGAAGCACTTGCGCATGTTGTCGGAGTAGAAGACGTCCGGGCACTTGCCGTTCTGCACCAGGGCGTTGATCTCGGTGCCGGGCGCGCCGGCGTCGTCCGGTCCCACCGGCAGCCAGCCGCGGGTGGCGTACCCGGGCGTGGAGACCTTGTCGCCGCCGTCCCCCACGCTCGCCGTGGTGAGGACCTGCCAGCCCTGCAGGCCGATCGTGGTGAGCCCGTGCGGTTTCGCGACGGCCGGCGTGTCCTGCGCGGCGGCGGGTCCGGCCACGCTCAGCACACCCGGTACGAGGAGCAGCGCGGCGAGCGCCGCGAGCTTCTTCGTCATGCCTGAACCCCTTCCGGTTCGGTGGCGAAGGCCTCTTTGATCTCCTTGGGACCGAAGGGCCAGGTGCGCTCGGTCTTGGCGTAGCCGAGGTAGGCGATCGCGCCGACGGCGATCCAGCCGAGCGACAGCCCGATGGACAGCCAGTCGGCGGAGACGTAGATGTAGACCCAGCCGATCAGCGCGATGACCGTGGGCACCGGGTAGAGCCACTGCCGGTAGGGCCGCCTCAGCTCCGGCTGGCGGCGGCGGAGCACGACGATCGCGGCGACCTGGGCCAGCGACTGGATGATGACCAGGGTCGCGACCGCCGCGTTGATCACCGTGGTCAGGGTGAACAGCGAGCCGAGGATCGTGATGGCGCCCATGGTGAGCACGCCCGCGGTGGGCAGGTGCAGCTTGGGGTGCAGCTTGCCGAACACGGGCAGGAACACCTTGTCGCGCGCGGCCTCGAACGGCACGCGCGAGCCACCGAGCAGCCCGGCGAAGACGGACCCGATCGCGGCGATCACGATCAGCACGGTGATGGCCTTCGCCGTGCCGGTGCCCCAGACCTGTTCCAGCACCGAAGACGCGACCGACTTCGCCTCTTTCAGCTGATCCAGCGGGATCGACCCGAGCACGCCGACCTGCAGCAGGAAGTACAGGCCCATGATGCCGAGGATGGAGAAGATGATCGAGCGGGGCAGCGTGCGGCCCGGCGTCCGCACCTCGCCGCCGAGGTAGGCGGAGGTGTTGTAGCCGAGGTAGTCGTAGATGGCGATGATCAGGCCGGCGCCGAGGCCACCCCAGAACGTGCCCGTGCCGCCGGAGCTGAACGCGCCCGGGGTGAAGGCGAACGCCTGCGCCGCGCTGAAGTGGGAGAACGCCGCGACGATCGTCGTCAGCACCGCGACGAGCATGATCACGAACAGGACCGTGGTGAGCTTGGAGATCTGGCCGATCTTGCGGAACAGCGCCAGGATGATCACCAGCGTGATGCCGACGCCGATGAGCTTGCCCAGCGGCGTCGTGCCCGCGTCGTCGGTGACGCCGGGGATCAGGTAGCCGAGGTACTGGACGAGGCCGATGATGCCGGTCGACATGATCAGCGGGATGAACAGCACCGCGCTCCAGACGAACAGGAACGGCATCAGCCGCCCGGTGCGGTACTGGAAGGCTTCGCGCAGGTAGAGGTACGTGCCGCCGGCGCCCGGCATGGCGGCGCCGAGTTCGGCCCAGATGAGCCCGTCGGCCAGCGCGACGATCGCCCCGATGATCCAGCCGAACATCGCCTGCGGGCCGCCCATGGTGGCGACCATGGCGGGGATCGTGACGAACGGGCCGATGCCGCACATCTGGGTCATGTTGATCGCGGTGGCCTGCAGCGGACCGATCCGGCGTTCAAGGGCGGGCGGTTCCCCGGACCGGGTGGGTGAACTCACGACGTGCCTCCGACTAGTAGTTAGTAAAGTTTCTTAACATAGAACGCCCCGGGCCGGAAGGGTTCGCGGACAAACTTGCGGCAACTCAGGAGGACGCGTGGGACGAAACGGGCCGCAGGTCGGGACTCCGGCGCACATGCGGGCGTTGAACCAGCGTCTGGTGCTGGACCGGCTGCGCGCGCACGGCGAAGCGACGCGGCCCCGGATCGCCGCCGACACCGGACTGTCGAAACCCACGGTGGGCCAGGCCCTGGTCGATCTCGAGCAGCACGGACTGGTCCGGACCACCGGGCGCAGCCTGGCGGGCCCGGGCCGCGCGGCGGTCGTCTACCAGGCCGCGCCGGACGCGGGGCACGTCGTCGGCGTCGACATCGGGCGGCGGGTGCTCCGGATCGCCGTCGCGGACCTGGAAGGCAGCATCGTCGCGCGGCTCGACGAGCCCAACCGGTGCCGTTCGGCGAGCGCTTTGGTGCGCACGGTCAGCGAATCCGTCGAACGCGCGGTGTCCTCGGCCGGACTGCTTCCGCACGAAGTCGTGTCGACGGTGGTCGGCACGCCCGGCGTCCCCGACCCGGCGACGGGCACGGTGCACCGCGCGCCCAACCTGCCGGGCTGGGAACGGCGCGGGCTGCTGCACGAGCTCGCCTCGGCGCTGGCCGTCGCGGGCTCGGACGTGGTGGTGGAGAACGACGCGAACCTGTGCGCGGTCGGCGAGCACGCGCTCGGCGCGGCGCTGGGCGTCGACGTGCTGGTGTGCCTGACCGTCGGCACCGGCATCGGGATGGGCCTGCTGGTGGACGGGAAGCTGTTCCGCGGTGCCCACGGCGCGGCGGGCGAGATCGCGGACCTGCCGTTCGGGCCGCTGCTCGACCGGGGTGCCGCCCCGGGCCGGGGGCTCCGCCACCCGGAAAGCACTGCGGCGCCGTCGGGCGCGGACGCGCGGCGCCCCGGCCCGGTGGAGACGGCGGCGGCGGGCCAGGCGGTGGTGGCCGCGGCCCGGGCCCGCGGTGTGCCGAAGGCGCGCTCGGCGAAGGACGTGTTCCGGCTGGCCCGGGCGGGCGATCCCCGGGCTCTTGCCGTGGTCGAGGAGGAGGCGGAGAAGCTGGCGTACGTGGTCGCGGCGGTGGCGGCGGTCCTGGACCCGCGCTTGATCGTGCTGGGCGGCGGCATCGGCGGGAACGCGGACCTGCTGGCCGGGCCGATGCGCCGCGCCCTGGCCACGACGACGCCGGTGGTGCCGGACATCGTGGCGGGCCGGCTGGGTGAGGACGCGGTCTTGGCGGGAGCGATCGCGACGGCCCTGAGCACGGCGCACGAGCTGGTGTTCGACCGCCGCGGCCTGCGCCGCGCCGCGGGGGACGCCTGAGCGCTCCGATCACCGGCCGCGCGCCCGGCGAAGGAGCCGAAGCCGTCCGACCACCCGGGTCGCGCGCAGAACGAGCAGGCACCCCGGCCGAAAGACCGCCCGGCCCCGGCACCCCGGGCAGCACCCGGGTCCACAATGGACTAGTCGGACGGTCCGCGCAGGGTGAGCACCACCCGCAGCACGTACTCCACCGCCGTCGGGAACGCGGCGCCGCGCAGTTCGCCGCGGTCGGCGAGGTTGCGGGCGGCGAACTCCAGCTCCCGCTCCGGGCCGCCCCGGCGGACGACGAGCGCGGCGATGTCCTCGAAGTCGAGCTCGGGGTGATCCAGGCGCGCCAGGGCGAACTCGATCATCAGGTCCTCGGCTGTCACGTCCCCTCCTTCCACTGCCTCCAGCCTACGCGTGAGCGGCCTCACCAGGCTTACTGTACCGTCCAGACGGTATAGTAACGTCCATGTCCGCCACCCTGCCGGCCTCCGCCCGGCCGTTGAGCCCCCGGCGCCGCTGGGCCGCGCTGGGCGTCCTCGTCGGCGCCGTGCTGCTGCTCGCGGTCGACGGCACCGTGCTGTACCTCGCCGTGCCGTCGCTCACCCGCGAACTCGCGCCGAGCGCCACCGAAATCCTCTGGATCGGCGACGTCTACTCCCTCGCCCTGGCCGGGCTGCTCGTCACGGCCGGTAACCTGGCCGACCGGTTCGGGCGCAAGAAGGTGCTGCTCATCGGGACCGCGGCGTTCGGGCTCGCCTCCACGCTGGCCGCCTTCTCCCCCTCCGCGAGCGTGCTCGTCGTCGCGCGGCTGCTGCTCGGTGTCGCCGGCGCGACGATCATGCCGTCGACGCTGTCGCTCATCCGGACGCTGTTCGCCGACCCGCGTGAGCGCACCCGCGCGATCGCCATCTGGTCGGCCGGGTCCGGTGGCGGCATCGCGCTGGGCCCGCTGGTCGGCGGCACGCTGCTCGAGCACTACTGGTGGGGCTCGGTGTTCCTGATCAACGTGCCGATCGTCGTCGTCTTCCTGATCGCGGGTGCGTGGCTGCTGCCCGAATCCCGGGATCCGGACCCGGGCCGGTTCGACCTGCTCTCGGCCGGGCTGTCGCTGGCCGCGATCGTCCCGCTGGTCTACGCGGTCAAGCACGCCGTCAGCACGGGCTTCGACGTCCGGACGAGTGTCGCCGCCGTGCTCGGGCTGCTGGCCGGCGTCCTGTTCGTCCGCCGCCAGCGGCGGGCCGCGGCTCCCTTGATCGACGTCACGCTGTTCCACAACGGCGCCTTCAGCGGCGCGGTCCTGGCGAACTTCATCGCGGTCTTCGCGCTGACGGGCCTGCTGTTCTTCTTCTCCCAGTACCTGCAGCTCGTCCGCGGCTTCTCGCCGCTGCAGGCGGGGTTCGCGGAGATGCCCGCGACGCTGGCCTCGATCGCCGTCGTGGCCGCCGTCGGCGTGGTCGCCGGGCGGCTCGGGCGGGGCCGGGCCGTCGCGGCGGGCCTCGCGGTCGCCGCGCTGGGCCTCGCGCTGGTCTCGGTCGCCGAACGGGCGCCGCAGTACTGGTGGCTGGGCCTGACGCTGGTGCCGGTCGGCCTGGGCGTCGGACTGGCGCTGACGCTGACCGTCGACTCGGTGCTCTCCGCGGTCCCGCGGGACAAGGCCGGCTCGGCGTCGGCGATCTCCGAGACGGCCTACGAACTCGGGGCGGCGCTGGGCATCGCGCTCCTCGGCTCGGTGGTGAACCTGGTCTACCGCGCGTTCCTGCCGGACGGCCCGGTGCCCGGCGAGGTCCGCGACTCGCTCGCCGGAGCCGCGAGCGTCCTGGACCCGGGTTCCGAACTCGCCCGCGCCGCCCGGGACGCCTTCACCGGCGCCATGCAGGTGACGTCCCTCGCGGCGGCCGCCGTCACCGCCGTCGCCGCGCTGATCGCCTGGCGTACCATTCCGTCCATTCCGTCCGGGAAGGACTGAGCATGCCTCGCAAAGCCGGGCGCGGCCCGGAGGAAACGCGCCGGGCCCTGCTCGACGCCGCCGCGAAGGTCATCGGCACCCGCGGTGTCTCGGCCTCCCTCGACGACATCGCCCGCGCGGCCGGCGTGTCCAAAGGCGGGCTGCTGTACCACTTCCCCGCCAAGGACGCGCTGGTGCGCACGCTCGCCCAGGACCTGCTGGACGCGTTCCGCACCGAGGTGCGGGCCGCGCTCGACCCGGCCGACACCGCGCCGGGGCGGCTGACGCGCGCGTACGTCCGGGCCTCGCTGGACACCTCCTACGACGAGGTCGCGGTCCGGGAGACCATCGCCCTGATCGCCCAGCTGATCTCGATCCCCGAGATCGCCGAGCTGGCCCGCGCGGACGCGCAGCGGTGGGAGCGCGAACTCCACGACGACGGCCTCCCCGGCGACGTCGTCACCCTGGTGGTCGCGGCGGCCGACGGCGCGAGCACGGCGCCGTTGTGGGGCGCGGGCATCGACGTGACCGCCGCGCGGAAGCTCGAGCAGCAGCTCCTGGCCCTCACCTTCGGGTGACCGGCCCGGCCACGAGCCCCGTTGTCAACCCGACTTTGGTGTTGGGAAATCACCACTTGCACGCCCTACGTTAGTCGGCTCCGGCGAAGGTGTATTCCGGGTAAATTCTCGACAGCGCGCGCAATTCCGGCAAATCCCCGTCCCCTCACGAGGAGTCTTCCGATGTCGAGGAAGTTCGCCCTGGCCGGCGCCGTCGCGCTCGCCCTGACCGTGACCCCGCTCGCCGCGGGCACCGCGTCGGCCGCCACCGAGCAGGAAGCCGCCGTCACCACGGTCTACTACAGCACCGCCAGCGCACCGACGTTCCGCTCGGTGATCAACGCCGGTGCCGCCAACTGGAACCGCAGCGTCACCAACGTCCGGCTCGTCGAGCGCAACTCCGGCGCCAGCCTGCGCTACACCGAGGGCAACGACCCCCGCGGCTCCTACGCCTCGACCAACGGGCACGGCAGCGGCACCATCTTCATCGACTACACCCAGGCCCGCCAGTACAACCCGACCCGCATCGCGGCGCACGAGACCGGGCACGCCCTCGGGCTGCCCGACCACTACTCGGGTCCGTGCTCCGAGCTGATGTCGGGTGGCGGCCCCGGCCCGTCGTGCACCAACGCGGTGCCCAACAGCGCCGAGCGCAGCCGGGTGAACTCGCTGTGGGCCAACGGTCTCGTCGCGACCAACGCCGAGCGGGTCTACGAAACCGTCTACGGCTTCTGAGCCCTTGACGCTGTGGCCCGGGCCGGTGCCCGGGCCACAGCCCTGACCGGGTCGATCTCGGTGATCATCCCGATGTGGCGCGACCGGGCCGTCAATACGGTCAAAGGATGCGAAAACCACCACTCGTCGCCGGGCTCGCCGGCGTCCTTCTCCTGACCGCGCTCCCCGCCTCCGCGGCCGTGGCCACCCGGCTCGCGTTGCCCGCGCCCACCGGGCCCCATGCCGTGGGCAGCGTCGACCTGCACCTGGTCGACCCCGCGCGGCCGGACCCCTGGGTCACCGGGACGATCCGGGAACTCATGGTGACCGTCCGGTACCCCGCGCGCTCCGGCGGCGGCCCGAGAACTCCCTACCAGGCACCGGAAGCCGCGAAGCTGATCGCCGAGGAAGATGCGCGGACGCTCGGCATCGCCGCCGACCGGCTCGACTACACCTTCGCCACGCACGCCCGCACCGGCGTTCCCGCGGCCGGTGGGCCGCGGCCGGTCGTGCTCTATTCGCCCAGCGCCAAGTACCCCCGCTCGGTCGGGACCGCGCAGCTCGAGCAGCTCGCGAGCGAGGGCTACGTGACGGTGGCGATCGACCACACGCACGAGCCCGCGGCGGTGGAGTTCCCCGGTGGCCGCGTCGAACGGCGGGTGCTGCCCTCCGGCCCCGACGCCGGCCGGCAGCTGATCGCCACGCGCGTGGCGGACACCCGGTTCGTCCTCGACGCGCTGGAAACCCTGGCCCGCGGCGGGAATCCGGACGCCGAGCAGCGCGCGCTCCCGGCCGGGCTGACGCCGGACGTCTCCCGTGCCGGCATGTTCGGCCACTCCGCCGGTGGCTTCACCACCGCCGAGACGATGGTGTCGGACGCCCGCCTCGACGCCGGGGCCGACCTCGACGGCAGCATGGCGTACTCCCAGTCGAACCGCGAATACGGCCGCGCCGCCGACGAAGGCCTCGACCAGCCCTTCCTGCTGATGAGCGCGGGCAACCACAGCGCGGCGTCCGACCCTTCGTGGCAGGAATTCCTCGCCCACCAGCGCGGCCCGGTCCGGACGCAGCACCTCCCGGACGGCGAGCACTTCAGCTACACCGACTACCAGACGCTCCTCCCCCGGCTCGGCCTCGACCCGGCGTCGATCGCGCCGTTCACCGGAACCGTCGACCCGGACCGGAGCACGGCCGGCCAGCGGGCGACCCTCAGCGCATTCTTCGACTGTTATCTCAAACGCAGGTAATCCATCGAAAGCAGCGCCTGATAGCCGATTCCCGAAACCGGGGAATCGGCTGTTCTTTCTGTTCATTCGGCTGTTTCCGGCGTAAGGTCGCAGGCTCCGGGTTTCTCTCCTTCTGGTCGATGTGAGGGCACAATGCGGCGATCACCGTGGCTGGCTGTGACAATTCTGCTGACCGGCCTCTTCGTGGCGGCACCCGCGCGGGCGGCGACCACGTTCAGCAGCACGATGGTGAACCAGGGCAGCGGGAACTGCGCCGAGGTGCCCGACGCGTCGAGCGCGGTGCAGCTCGTCCAGCGCGGCTGCTCTTCCGCGGCGAACCAGCGTTTCACCTTCACGCCTTATCAGAACAGCGCCGACGTCTACACCATTGCGACGATGACGGCGGGCAGCTGCGTCGACGTCTTCGGCGCGTCCACCGCCGACAACGCCACCGTCATCCAGTACGCCTGCCATTCCGGGACGAACCAGCAATTCCGCCTGCAGGCCGCGGGCACGAACACGTTCACGGTCGTCTCGGTCGGTTCCGGGAAGTGCGTCGCCCCGGCGGCGAGCGGCACCGGGCTCGTGCAGCTGCCGTGCACGACGGCGGCGAGCGGCGTCTGGCGGATCGCCGCCGGGACGAGCGCGGCCACCTTCACCAACCCGCTGAGCCAACACGGGCCGGACCCGTGGCTGCAGTACTACAACGGCTACTACTACCTGGCCACGACGACGTGGAACTCGACGATCACCATGCGCAAGTCCCGCACGCTCGGCGGGCTGGCTGCCGCGCCGGACACGGTCGTCTTCACCCTGACCCGGCCCAGCGGCGCCGGGACGATGTGGGCTCCCGAATTCCACCTGCTCACCGGGCCGAACGGGCCGCGCTGGTACCTGTACTACGTCGCCGGCCGGGAACCCTACGACCTCGGGACCCAGCGCATCCACGTGCTCGAAAGCGCCGGCACCGACCCGATGGGGCCGTACAGCTTCAAAGCCGACCTGCTCGACCCCACCCAGGACAACACCTGGGAGCTGGACCCGAGCATCCTGCAGCTCGACGGGAAGCTGTACCTGCTGGGCACGTTCTACAACGGCTCCCAGCCCAACTTCATCCGGCCGCTGTCGAACCCGTGGACGGCGAGCGGAACCCGCCACATCCTGTCGTCGCCGACCTACAGCTGGGAGACCGTGGGCGGCGCGGTCAACGAAGGCGCCGAAGTGCTGCAGCGCAACGGGAAGACGTTCATCGTGTTCTCCGCCAGTCACTGTTCCACTCCCGACTACAAGCTCGGCATCCTGACCTACAACGGCGGCGACCCGCTGCAGCAGTCGTCGTGGGTCAAGTCCGCGCAGCCGGTCTTCCAGCGCAGTGCCGCCAATTCGGTGTTCGGCCCTGGTCACAACGGGTTCTTCAAGTCCCCCGACGGCACCGAGGACTGGATCGTGTACCACGCCAACAACTCCGTGAACGGCGGGTGCGACATGAACCGCACCACCCGCGCCCAGAAGTTCACCTGGAACGCCGACGGCACGCCGAACTTCGGCACCCCGGTGGCCCTCGGCACCCCGCTCCCGGTCCCGTCCGGCGAACCCGCACAGTGAGGCGGTGAGGGCCACCTCGGGTTCGCCGAGGTGGCCCTCACACCGCACCTCACCCCACGACGATCCGGTCGATGTCCGGCGCCCAGCCCGAGCTGTTGCCGAGCCGGATCGTGTTCGCGCCCGCGGCGAGCGTCAGCGTCACCTGCACCGACCCGACCGTGTCCCACCCGCCAGTGCCCGGCGTGGCAACCGAGACCGCGGCACCACCGTTGACACTCACCGTCAGCGAACGCGCCTCACCGGACGCGTAGAAGATCGTCACCGGATGCGCGCCCGCAGTCGAGTTCACGCCGTTGAACTGCAGGTAATTCGCCGAACCACCGCCCACATAGCCGACCAGGGCACCACCCGAAGCGCCGGACGAACTCCGCACCGCGGCCTGACCGCCCAGCGTGCCCGCCTCGGCCTCGTACGACGTCCCGGCCGGCGGCGTGCCGGTCAGCCGCCAGTACACGGTGTACCGCTGGTGGTGCGTGGCGTAGAACGGCAGCAGGGTGACCGCGCCCGTGCTCGCCGTCCCGGTGAAGCGCAGTGGGTTCGCGGGGTCCTGCTTCACCGTCCCCGTCTGCAACGTCGGCAGCGCGCCGAGGTTCGTCGACCCGTACTGGCCCGCCAGCACGATCGGACCGTACTTCGCCGCGCCGACGCCCGCGTCGTCGTTGGCCCGCGGGAACGTCAGCGACGCCGGGACCGACACGTCGACCACGTCCCCGGGGGCCCACGTCCGGTCGATCGTGAAGTAGGCCCCCGGCGCCGGACTGCCCTGGGCGACGCCGTTGACCTTCACGACCGCCCCCGACGTCCACTGCGGAATGCGGATCTTCAGCGCGATGTGCCCGGACCCGCCGATGGTCAGCTTCGTCCCGGACGACGCCGGGAACGTCGTGTCCTGCCGGACGGTGATCCCGCGGCCCGGCCAGGTCAGCACCGATGCGATGAACAGGTTGACGTACAACGTCTCACCGGCGAAGAAGTAGACGCTGTCGGCGAACTTCGTCTGCGACTCCATGCCGGTGCCGTGGTCGCAGGTGAAGTCGTCGTAGTCGTTGGCGTAGGTCTTGATCCCGCCGGCGCGCAACGGCGTGTAGTAGGTGACGAACCCGTGGCTCGAGTTCGGATCCTGCTCGCCGAGGATCTGGTTGAACAGCGCCAGCTCGTAGTAGTCCATGTACTCGGGCGCCGGGTTGGTGAAGAACAGCTGCCGGGTCAGTTTCAGCATGTTGTAGGTGTTGCAGACCTCGCACGTGGTGTCCGACAGCTGGCTCGCGATCGCGTCCGGCGTCTGGAAGTACTCGCCGTTCGAATTGCCGCCGATCACGTACGAGTGGTGGTCGAGCACGATCCGCCAGAAGTTGACCGCGATGTCGCGGTAGCGGGTCGTCCCGGTCGCGTGGTACTCGCGGATCGCGCCGAGGATCTTGGGGATCTGGGTGTTGGCGTGGAACCCGGCGAGCCGGTCCTGGTTCGCGGCCAGCGGGTCGAGGATCTGGGCGTGGTCGAACCGCTGCGCCGTGGCGAGATGACCAGGATCGCCGGTGACCTGGTACAGGTTCGTCAGGACCTCGGGCATGCCACCGAACTCCGTGCGCAGCGCCGCCTGCATCTGCGTGACCGACAGCGGATCGGTGCGGGCCTTCGTCCAGGCCGCCTTGCGCAGCAGCACGTCGAGGGCTTGCTGGTTGCCGGCCAGCAGGTACTGGTCGAGCAACCCGGCCATGATCTTGTGCAGCGTGTAGTAGGGCGCCCAGACCGACTGGCCGGCCTCCAGCCGGTCGAAGAAGTTCTCCGGGAACGCCGAGAGGTAGCCGGCGTGGAAGCCGCGTCCCGGTGACGCGGCCTGGCACGCGGCAAGGGCGTTGACGAGGTAGTCGCCCTTGGTCCGGTACGCGGTGTCGCCGGTGTTGGCGTACGCCTGGGCCAGCCCGGACAGCAGGTGGCCGGTCGAATGTCCGCGCAGTTCCGTGCTGGGGCTTTCCCAGCCGCCGCAGGGCTGGGCCGAGCTGGCGAGCCCGGCGTTGGTGCGGAACGTGTGCAGCAGGCGGTCGGCGTCGACGAACCGGAAGTACGCCAGCTGCCGGTTCATGTTGTCGAGGAACGGGCCGGACTGCAGCCGCACCGCGCCGAGCGGGAACGGGAACACCGAGACACCGATGTCGGGACGGGCCGCGGCCGCGGCGGTGCCGGCGAACGCCGGGGCCAGCGCCGCGCTCGCGGAAAGGGCGCCCACGGCCTTGAGCAGCAGGCGGCGGTCGAACGTGGGTTCGCGCATCATCGCGCCTTTCGCTGGGCCGGGGTGCGCCGCGCCCGCGGCGCACCCCGGGGAGGTTCAGCTCGCGAGGGTGATGGTCACCGTGTTCGCGCTCGCGGTGACCGTGTGCGTGGCGGCGTCGTAGCTGCCGCCGCTGACCGAGTTCACGCCGGTGGAGAGGAACACCGGCAACTGGATGGCGACCGCACCGCCGGGCAGGGTGCCCGACAGCGTCACCGTGACGACGCGGGCGCCGCTCGAGCCGCCCACCGCGAGGGAGACGCCGTAGGTGGACCGGCTGCCCGAGGCCACGTCGTAGGTGTTGGTCAGGTTGCCCACCGAGATCGTCTGGCCGGGGGTGAGCCAGGCGTTCGGCACACCGCGGCCGATGTAGAGCGGCCGGGTGAACGTGTACGGCCCGGAGCCGCTCGCCGCCAGGCCTTCGGCCACCAGCGACTCCAGCAGGCCCTGCTGCTGCCCGGCGATCGGCCACGCGTACGGGCACGCGCCGAACTGCGGGCCGGCGTGGCTGCCGATCCACGGGTTGGCCGAGCTCGGCCCGCTGCCGTTGGCCTCCCACCAGGCGTTCGGGCCGCCGGTGGTGGTCTTGAGCTGCCAGGCGTAGCTGGTGATCGGCAGGTCGCGGTAGTTGTTGGAGTACAGCCCGTCGGAGGAGTAGGACGTGTTGTACGCCGTCGAGTACCCGTTGAACGCCCCGAAGGTCGGGAACGGGTAGCCGTTGGCCGACAGCCGGCCGAAGCCCCACTGGTACATCCGGTCGATCTGGCCGGGGTCGCCCATGATGCCGGTCAGCGTGCCGCCGGAGAGCATCGTCGACCACTGGTTCTGCCCGACCCACCCGGGCGAGGCCCAGTTGGCGTCGTTGAAGGTGTTGCAGCGGTTGGCGCTGTTGGGCTTGTCGACCTCGCAGGGCAGGTAGTTGAACCCGTTCGCGGACTGGTTGCGGCCCACGACGGTGTTCAGCGCGTTCAGCAGCGAGGTGTAGGCCGTGTTCGCCCACGTCGCTTCGGCGGTCTGGCCGATCTTGGTCGCGATGTACTTGTAGGAGGCCAGCATCTGCAACGCCGAGAAGTTGCTGAACAGCCAGCGCCCGGTGGAGTCGTTGTCGAAGTTGGCCTGCAGGGTCCCGTCCGAGGCGAGCTGGGCGGGGTACTTCACCCGGGCGATGGTGCGGAGGCTGGGGCCCCACGAGCCGGTGTCGTTGAAGTACTGGCTGACGAACGCGGTGTCGTTCGTCTTCGCCAGGTACGTCGCCCAGGAGCCCATCGTCTTCCAGACGCCGTCCCAGTACCAGTTGGCGCCGACCTCGTCCCAGCCGTCCTGCTGGGAGATCCGGGCGGTGAGCAGCAGGTTGCGCGCGTCCCGGAAGTCGCCGGTCTGGAACTTGGCGGTCAGCTCGCCGGGGACGTCGTGGTTGAGGATCCAGTTGTAGTTGTTGGCGCCGGAGAACTGCGCCTTGCCCACCTGCATGATCAGGTTGTAGACGGTGCCCGCCTTGTAGGCGTTCGTCATCGCGGTGCCCGGGTTCGCCAGGTTCCCGGTGTTGGGCAGCGTCGTGTTCGGCAGGCTGAAGGTGTTGGTCTCGGCCAGCCGGGAGTTCCAGTACGACGTCATCTGGCCGTAGGCGGTGTCGTAGTCCGGGGCGTTCGACGACAACGTCGAGCCGGTCGGCAGCGCGGCACCGCTGCCGAAGTTGTCCACGGCCACCACGAAGTCGTGGTTGCTGGTCTGCCCGGCGGCGACCGTGTCCAAGGTAGACGCCGTGAGCCGGACGAGTCCCGGACCGGAACCGCCCGGCGGGACCGTCACCGAGCCGGTGCCGTTGTTCTTGATGGACACCCGCGTGTAGACGAGCATGACCGCGGACCCGTTGATGGTCACCTTGTCGGCGAAGTTCTTGATGGTGATCCCGACGCTGCCCGAGGTCCGGGACGTCGTCATCGCCGGCAGGTAGCCGTTGTCCTCGGTCCACTGCACCGACTGCGCGCCCGGGTTGCCGCCGTAGGTGTAAGCGCTGAACGAGTACATCCCGCCGCACAGGCCGTTGTACGTCGTGTTCACGCCGCGGGCGAAGAACGAGCCGGACAGGTAGCTGAAGACCGGCCAGTAGTTGCCGTCCCAGCCGATCGCCGTCGTGTTCTGGAAGCCTTGGCCGTAGGGGTCGTTCGGCGTCTGGAAGTTCGTGCCGTACGACCGCGGCAGCCCGGAGTTCCTGCACGCGTTCGGCGCGAGGTTCGGGATGCCCTGGTAGGCGTCGGACGTGCCGGGCGTGTACCCGGGGACGCGCCAGGCGCTCGCGCTCGAACACGGCAGCTGGACGAGCGCGTTGTTCGCCGGGGTGATGCACTTGCCCGAGCTGACGGCCACGACGTTGAACGTGTTCGTGCCGACGGACTGCAGGCGGAACTGCTGGTTGGTTTCCCCGTGGCAGGCGTACTGGATCACCGTGGCGTTGTCCGCGGTGGACGCGCCGTAGATGTCGACGCAGCTGCCCGGGGTGAAGGTGCCGATGGTGTAGGCGTCACCGGACGCCGGGGTGAAGGTGTAGGACTGCCCGGCACCGGAGGTGCAGGCCGTCTGGGTCAGCTGGACGGCGCTGTCGCCGTTGGGGACGGTGGCGCAGCTGCCACTCGCCTGGTTGACCATGGTGCTGGTGAACGTGGCCGCGGCGTTCGCCGGGACCACCACTGCGAAGCCGGCCGCCAAGAGGGCAGCGGCGAGCAAGACCGGACGTCTCATCGGGTTCTCCGGTTTCAGGGGTTCAGAAGAGGAAGGAGCCGTACGGGCCGTTGAGGATCCCGTTCTTCTGGCTCTGGCTGAAGTGGGTGTTCGGGTAGTCGTAGAACGACGCCGACATCGGCGTCCCGTCGGTCGAGGTGGAGTCCGGCAGGCCGAAGGCGTGGCCCAGTTCGTGCACCATGCCGCCGTACCAGCGGTTCATCGGGCCGTTGATCCCGGCCGCGCCGTCGGCGTCGTGCTGGCAGAGGATCACCCAGCCGTTGCCGCCACCACCGCCCGCGCCCTGGCCCTCGGCGATGACCTCGCCGACGTTGATCCACCGGCTGTCCCCGTCCCGGACGCCGAACCGGCGCACCAGCTCCTGTTGCATGTTGAACACGGCCCACCAGTAGCGTTCGCCGCCGTTGGGCGTGTTCTCGTACCAGCTCTTCACGTGCTCGCCGGTGACGACCTGGACGACGGGCTCGGTGAGCCGGAACGTCTTGCCCAGCTCCTGCCGGTAGTACCGCTGCGCTTCCCGCAGCACGTTCGCGATGCCGTCGGGGTAGCGCTGGTCGAAGGGCACGTCGGACGGCCGCAGCAGCCACACCCGCACGGTCTTCTCCGGCGGGTTCTGCGGATCGCCACCGCCGGAGGAGTAGCCGGGCAGCCGCCACGCGACGGCCGTGCCGCAGGCCAGCTGGACGAGCAGCGCGTTCACCGCCGTGACGCACTTGCCCGAGCCGACGGCGACCAGCGTGAAAGCGCTTCCCGTAGCCTGGAGGCGAAACTGCTGGTTCGTCCCGGAGTGGCAGGCGTACTGGATCACCGCGGCATTGTCCGCAGTGGACGCGCCGTAGATGTCCACGCAGCTGCCCGAGGTGAACGTACTGACGGTGTAGACGTCACCGGACACCGGGGTGAACCGGAACGACTGCCCCGCGCCGGAATTGCAGCCCGCCCGGGTCAGCTGGACTGCACTGTTCCCGTTCGGGACGGTGGCACACTGGCCGCTCGAGGAGTCGACCACCGTGCTGGTGAACGCGGTCGCGGCCAGTGCACTGCTCGCGGACAGCACCGAGAGCAGGCCGGCCACGAGGCAGAGCACCACGGAGGCAGCCAGCCGCGCCACGCCACGGTTGTGCCGAAATACCACAGGACGCATCATCGGGTCCTCGCAATCTTCGGTTTTGTGAGCGTTGACATTGGTCGGCTGGGTGCGCTCCCGGGTGCCGATCAGGGGACGGAACTACTCGGTGGCGACCGGGATCCAGACCCGCATCGGGCCGCGTTCCCGGTTGCCCCACAGGAAGTACGGGACGGCGGTCAGTCCGACCGGCTCGCCGGGCGTGGTGTCCCCGGCGCCGTACAGCGCGCCCGACGCGGGGACCTCGACCCGGCCGGGCGCGGTGAGGGCCACCGGCACGTCGGGCCGCGACGCGTCCGAGAACGGCGCCGCCGGGTCGAGCCGCACGTCCTCGAGGGCGACGCCGTGCGGGAGGTCGGCCTGCTCCAGGCAGTACACGAGCGGCCCGCGCGTCACGGCGACGCAGCCGCGCACGGCGTCGATCCGCGGGTGCGGCCGGACGACGCGGGCGGCCATCGGCAGTTCGAGCGTCACCGTGGTCCCACCCGTCCAGTCGCGCCGCACCTCCGCGTAGCCGTCGCGGACCTCGGCGGGGACGCCGTCGATCAGGGCGCCCCCGGCCCAGCCGGGGACGCGCAGGGAAAGCATGAGCGGGGTCGCCGTGGTCACGGTCAGCTCGACGCGGCCGTCCCACGGGTACCGGGTCCGCGTTTCGACGCGGACGTCGACACCGTCCACAGTGGTCCGGATCGTCCCGGCGGCGTACAGGTGCACCTGCAGGCCACCGGGATCGGTGGTCGCCACGTAGCCGGACAGCGAGGCGACCAGCCGGGCGAGGTTGGGCGGGCAGCAGGCGCACGAGTACCACGGCAGGCGCTGCGAGGGGGCGTCTTCGTGCGAGCCGTCGTGACCGGTCCGCAGGTGCAGCGGGTTGGAGTAGAAGAAGTGCGTGCCGTCGAGGGCGGTCGACCCGGCGATCGCGTTGTACAGCGCGCGTTCCATCTCGTCGGCGTACTTGCCCTCGCCGGTGGCCAGCAGCAGCCGCCAGTTCCACTGGAAGCTCGCGATCGCGGCGCAGGTCTCGCCGTAGGCCCGGTCGGGCGGCAGCTCGTACGGGTCGCCGAACGCCTCGTCGCGGTGGCGGGAGCCCTGGGCACCGGTGAGGTAGGTCTTGGCCCCGAACGCGTCGGCCCACAGGCGGCGGGCCGACTCCAGCAGCGCGTCGTCCCGGGTCTCGACGGCGACGTCCACGACGCCGGCCAGCAGGTAGAGCTGGCGCACGACGTGCCCGGCGACCTCGTCCGCCGCGCGGACCGGCACGTGGTCCTGCAGGTACCGCGAGCCGAACCGCTCGCCGTCGAGCAGGCCGTGCCCGCGCAAGTCGAGGAAGCGCAGCGCCAGGTCGAGGTACGGCCGATGCCCGGTCACGCGGTACAGCTCCACCAGCGCCGTCTCGATTTCCGGGTGCCCGTCGACGTCGTCCACGGCCGCGAACCGCTCGACGATCAGGTCCGCGAAGCGGCGGGCGACCGTGACGAGCTGGGCGCCGACCCCGGCCCGGGCGGCGGCGACGGCGGCCTGGATCAGGTGGCCCGCGCAGTACAGCTCGTGGCTCCAGTGCAGCTCCCGCCACTTCAGGTCCGGCTTGTCGACGCTGAAGTAGGAGTTCAGGTACCCGTCGTCCTCCTGGGCCTTGGCCACCAGGGCGGCGGTGGTGTCGAGGAACGCGCGGAGCTCCGCGTCACCCGGGTCGCGGCCGAGCTGCCAGGCGGCGGCTTCGAGGGTCTTGTAGACGTCGGAGTCGGAGAACCACATGTTGCGGCGGTCGCCGTCGACCTCGCCGGTGACGCGGCGGAGGTTGTCCAGCGCGCCCGCCGCGTCGAGCTGCTCCACGCAGTGCGGCAGGGTCCGGTTCGCGTTGCGCGCCTGCCAGCCGCCCAGGAGGCTGTCCGGCGCGAAGGCGGTGGCGCCGAGGAACAGCGGCCGCAACGCCGACTTCGCGGTGGACGTGGGGTGGACGGGCCCGAGGATGCGTTCGGTCATCGAGTGCTCCTTCTCAGCCCTTGAGGGCTCCCGAGGTGAAGCCGCGGACGTAGTACCGCTGCAGGACGAGGAAGACCGCCACGCACGGCAGGGCGGAGACCACCACTCCCGCTTGCAGGGCCCCGAAGTCGACCGAACCGAGGCTGCCGGACTGGAGGTTGAACAGCGCGACCGGCAGGGTGAACTTCTCGCCGTCGGTGAGGAAGATCAGCGGGGCGACGAACTCGTTCCAGGCCGCCAGGAACGAGAACAGCGCCACGGTGACGACGCCGGGAAGGACGCCGCGCAGCAGCACCCTTCGCAGCGCGCCGCCGATCGAGCAGCCGTCGATCAGCGCCGCCTCTTCGAGTTCCACCGGCAGGGCTTCGAAGGAGTTGCGCATCATGAACAGGCCGAACGGCAGCTGGAGCACGGCCATCACCAGGCCGAGGCCGAGCAGCGAGTTCTGCAGGCCGAGCCAGCCGAGCAGGATGTAGAGCGGGACCAGGATCGTCGTGTAGGGGACCATCAGGATGGCCAGGGTGACCAGGAACAGCAGCGTGCGCCCGGGAAAGGCGAGCCGGGCCATCGCGTAGCCGCCGAGCGTGGTCGCCACCACCGTGACGGTCACCGCGACCAGCGCGACCACGGTCGTGTTGACCAGGTAGGTGCCGAGGCCACTGCCGTAGTCCGCGAGCCGCCGGTAGTTGTCTGTCCCGGAGTCCCCGGCTTCCCGCCCGCTGAGCGACGAATACAACGTCCACAGCAGCGGCAGCAGGAACAGCACCACCAGGGCGGCACTCGTGACGTGCAGGCCCGCGGCCCGGAACCGGTTCACTTCCCCTCCCGGCGGATCAGGCGCAGCTGGGCCACGTTGAGGACGATGAGCACGGCGAGCGTCGCCACCGAAACCGCGGCGGCGCGCCCGAGGTCCTGCGACAGGAACGCCTCGCGGTAGATGTCGATGACGACCGTGGCCGTGTCGTGGCGGCCGCCGGTGAGGATGAAGAACTGGTCGAACGCCAGCAGCGAGCCGGTCAGCGACAGCACCATCGCCAGGGCGAGGGTCGGCCGCAGCAGCGGCAGCGTGACCCGCCACAGGATCTGCCACCGGTTCGCGCCGTCGATGCGCGCGGCCTCGTACAGCGCCGGGTCGATGCCCTGCAGGCCGGTCATCAGGATCAGCATGTAGAACCCGGCGAACCGCCAGGTGATCATCCCGACCGTCGAGCCGAGCGCGCTGCCGCCGGAGCCGAGCCAGTCCACCCGGCCCAGTCCGAGGAAGTCCACCAGGTGGTTCAACGCCGACGAGTCGGTGTTGAACAGGCCGTAGAACAGCAGGCTCGTCGATGCCAGGCCGACGGCGCTGGGCAGGAAGAAGACCGTGCGGGCGAAGCCGGTGCCGCGCCGGTCGTGCTGCACCAGCAGCGCCAGCCCGAACGCGACCAGACTGAGCACAACGGTCGTGACCAGCGTGTACTTGAGCGTGAACCACACCGCGCGCAGGAACAGCGGGTCGCTGAGCGCGTCGTAGTTCTTGACGCCGTTCGGGTAGGACGCGCCGACCAGCGGCCAGTGGCTGACCGACATCCACAGCATCAGCCCGAGCGGGATGACGAAGAAGACGGCGACCAGCACGGCCATCGGCGCGGCGTAGGCGATCCCCAGCCGGCGACGGCCCCGGGCGATCGAGCCGCGGCGGCGGGGTGCCGGCGCCGGGGTCTCCGGCGCCGACACCCGCGGGGGAAGCAGCGACACCATGATCAGCTGCCGCCGGAGAGGGACTCGGTGACGGCCTGGTTGCGCTGCTTGAGGATCGATCCGGCGTCGCCGCTGCCGAAGACCGCGTCGATCACCGTCGCCGTCCAGGGCCCGTTGGTGTCGTTGAACGTCTTGCCGAAGTTGACCGAGATCGGCGTCTGGCCCTGGCTCGCGAGCCGGTTGAACACGCCGAGCCGCGGATCCTGCTTGGCGTAGGTGTTGTCCGCGAGATCGGACCGGACGGTGATGTTCTTGCTCTTCGCGACGACCTCGACCTGGGCCTGGTCCGACAGCGTCCAGGCGATGAAGTCCCACGCGGCCGCGGCGTGCGTGCTGTTGCCGCCGATGCCCAGCACGTCCCCGCCGACGAAGGATGAGCTGCCGCCGGTCAGGCCGGGGATCGGGGCGACGCCGACCTGCAGGTCCGGCCCTTCCTTCATGCCCTGCAACGCGGTCGCGCCCATCGGCTGGATGCCGATCTTGCCGTCGAGGAAGGACTGCGTCCAGGTGGGCCCGGACTCGTTCTTCGCCGACGCCGGCACGACACCGTCGGCGTAGAGCTGCCGGAGCCAGGAGTAGACCTTCCCCGCTTGGGGGCTGTCGAGCGTGGCCGCGGTGCCCTGGTCGTTGAGCACCGTGCCGCCGGAGGCCCAGATCATCGGCCAGCTGGTGAACAGCTGGCAGCCCGGGCAGGCGCCGCCGAAGAAGTAGCCCTTGGTGTCCCCGCCGAGCGCGGCGATCTTGCGCGCGTCGGCCGCTATTTCGTCCAACGTGGACGGTGGCTTCTCCGGATCGAGACCGGCCCGGGTGAACAGGACCTTGTTGTAGAACACCGCGGACAGGTCGATGTCGTGCGGCACGGCGTAGTGCTTGCCCCCGGCGGTGGCCGCCTTCATGTGCGCCGCCGCAAGGCTGCCGCTGAACGGCAGCTGCGTCACCCGGGCGGTGAGGTCGAGGAACAGGCCCTTGGCCGCGTAGTTGGGCGCGTAGACGACGTCGGCCGCCAAGAGGTCCGGCAGCTGCTTCGCGCCCGCGGCCGTGCCGACCTTCTGCTGGTAGGAGTCGGCCGGGAAGACGGTCAGCTTCACCTTGTTCTTGTGGCTCGCGTTGTAGGCGTCGATCAGCGTCTGGCTGAAGGTCGCCGTCGGCGAGCGGGTCCACATGGTGATCGTGGTGCCGTCGTCCACGCTCGCGGTGTCCCCCGCGGCCGCCCCGGACGGCCCGCTCTGGCAGGCCGCGAGGACGAGTACGCCGGCGACGGCGGCTGCGGCACGCCCCCACCGTGCCGTGGTCCGGATGTGCGAAGTCATCGACTCTCTCCTAACGGGAGGCCGCCGCCTGCGGTGTCGAAGAAACGGTGTCGAAGAAAAACCAGGAAACTTTCAGAAACCGGTTTCCGACTCAAGCTAGGGCCGATCGATCAGCACGTCAAGGGGCTGTTTGCCGTAGTCTGCGCTGTTTCGTTGGGTCGCGGCCGTCGGCGGAGGTACTGTGCCACCATGCCCCCGCGGAAACTTTCGGAAACTCCCGGCGCCGTTGCGAAGCCGGCCACGATCAGCGAGGTCGCCCTGCTCGCGGGCGTCTCGGTCGGCACCGCGTCGAAGGCCCTCAACGGCCGCGGGTCACTGCGCGCGGAGACCCGGCAGCGGGTGCTGTCGGCGGCCGAGCAGCTGGGGTTCCAGCCCAACCGCGCGGCGGTGACCCTCAACTCCGGGCGGACCTACACCGTCGGCATGATCACCACCGACACGATCGGCCGGTTCAGCATCCCGCTGATGATGGGCGCCGAGGACGCCCTCGGCGCCGGGGAGATGTCGGTCTTCCTCTGCGACGCCCGCGACGACCCGATCCGCGAGCAGTACTACCTGCGCACGCTGCTGTCCCGCCGGGTCGACGGCATCATCGTCACCGGCCGCCGGACCCAGGCGCGCCCGCCGATCGGCGCGGACCTGCCGATCCCGGTCGTGTACGCCTTCATCAGCTCGGCCGACCCGCACGACTGTTCCGTCGTGCCGGACGAAGCCGGCGGGGCGCGCACGGCCGTCGAGCACCTGCTGGCCACCGGACGGCGCCGCATCGCCCACATCACCGGCCCCGAGCGGCACCACTCGGCGACCGTGCGCGCGACGGCCGCCGCCGGCCGGCTCGCCGAGGCCGGGCTCGACCCGGCCGGGGCCCCGATGTTCGGCGAGTGGAGCGAGGCGTGGGGCCGGCAGGCGGTGCGGATGCTGCTGGGCGCGGGCACCGGCTTCGACGCCGTCTTCTGCGGCAGCGATCAGATCGCCCGCGGCGCCGCCGACGCGCTGCGGGCGGCCGGCCGCCGCGTGCCCGGCGACGTCGCCCTGGTCGGCTTCGACAACTGGGACGTCATGGCCCTGGGCTGCCAGCCGCCGCTGACCAGCGTCGACATGGAACTGGAGGCACTCGGGCGGACCGCCGCCGACCGCCTGCTGGCGGCGATCAACGGCGAGCCCTCCCCCGGCCGGCACACCCGGCCGTGCCGGCTGGTCATCCGGGAATCGACGGCCTAACGCCGGGTCCACTGCTGGTTGGTGCCGCCGCTGCAGGCCCAGAGGATGAGCTTCGTGCCGTTCGCGGTGGCCGCGCCGCTCGCGTCCAGGCAGAGGCCGGACACCGCGTTCGTGATCGTCCCGTTCGCGTTGAACGTCCACTGCTGGTTGCGCTGGCCGTTGCAGTCCCAGACGACCACGGCGGTGCCGTTCGCCGTCCCGCTGTCGTAGGCGTCGAGGCACTTGGTGCCGTTGACGACGAGCTGCCCGCGCACCGGCGCCCAGGTCTGGTTCGGGCCCGCCGCGCAGTCCCAGAGCTGCGCCTGGATGCCGTTGGTGATGCCGTTGTCGTCGACGTCGGCGCACCGTCCGGATTGGCCACCGGCGAGCTGGACGCCGGTGCTGCCGGGAAGGGGCCGGATCGAGACGCCCGACAGCTGCGGCGGAGTGCCGGAGAAGGCCAGGGTGTTGGCGTTCCCCTTGCCCAGCGACACGACGGCGGAGACGGTCTTCGGCGTTCCGCCGGTGGCCGGGAAGGCGAGGACGGTCGGCTGCTGGCCGTTCACGGCGAGGGTGGCCGTCTGCGTGCTCGTCGCGCTGTAGGAGAACGTCGCGACGGCGAGACCGGTCGCGGCGGCGGTGACGCCGGTGAACCGGGAGCCGTTGGCCGGGTAGGTCGCCGACGCCGCATCAGCGCCCTGGACGGTGAGCAGCACCGAGTCACCGGCCGGGAGGTTCACGCTGTAGCCGGTGGCGAAGGTACCGGCATCGGCGGCGCCCCAGACGTTCCGGACACGTGCCGTGGCCGGCGTCAGGCCGAGATCCGCCCACCGCACGGACATCGTCGCTGCCGAGGACGTCCGGTTGAGCAGGACCACCGCGCGCTTGCCGGATCCACTGAGGACCTTCGAGTAGACCTGGAGCCCGGCGGTGTCCTCGGCGACCTTGACGCCCTGCAGACCGCGCGGGTCCTGGTCGACGGCGATGACCTCCCGGTTCGCCAGGATCGCCTTCGTGGCCGCGCTCATCGTCGCGAGGTTGTTGCCCGCCAGCAGCGGCGCCCCCGAAACCGACCACAGGCTCATCTCCGTGCGCGCCTGCGCGTCGGTGAGGCCGGGCATGCCCACGGTCAGCATGTCCGGGTCGTTGACGTAGCCGGTGTGCTGCGAAACGGGGTGCTGCGCCTGGTCGAAGTTGGTCAGCACCTGGCCGAGGTTCGCCGTCTGGCCGTAGTAGATGATGTCCGTGCTGGTGCGCCACATCGGGGCCGTCCCGGCGCCCCAGTTCCACGGGTTCTTCTTGCCCCAGTCGCAGATCGACAGCGTGAGCGTGCGCCCGGTCTGCGCGGTCGCGGCCTTGTTGGCGTCGCTGATCGCCTGGTAGGTGCTCTTCGGGTCGAGTCCTTCGGCGTCGCCGCCGCACCAGTCGACCTTGACGAAGTCGAAGCCCCAGCGCTGGAACTGCAGCATGTCCTGCAGGTAGTGGCCTTCGCTGCCGCTCCCGGGCGCCGCGGGCCGCCCGGTCGGGAAGTAGTAACCGCAGCCGTCGCGGCCGGCGTCGGTGTAGATCCCGGCCTTGAGTCCCTTGCCGTGCAGGTAGTCCGCGATCGCCTTCATCCCGCCCGGCCATTCGGCGGTGTCCACGGTGATGTTGCCGGCGCTGTCGCGCGTGCCCTGCCACCAGCCTTCGTCGATGTTGACGTAGCGGTACCCGGCGTCCTTCAGCCCGGCCGACACGAGCGCGTCGGCCTGCGCCTTGATCGTGTTGTAGTCGATCTTGGCGGCGAAGGTGTTCCACGACGCCCAGCCCATCGCCGGCGGTGGGACGGCCGCCTCGGCGGCGGTCGTGCTCGCCGCGGCGGATCCGAAGCCGGGGACGACGCCGGCGATCAACACGAGCGCGGTCAATCCGAGGCGCAGCTTCATGGCATGGCTCCGACTTCGTCGTCGAGGAGTGTTAGCGCTAACAAATACGGCTGGATTCTTGACCCCGGCAGGGCGTGACGTCAAGAGGCGGACGGCGGGACTTGCGGAGTTAGCTTGCTAGCATGCTAGCCTGTGCTGGTGGGCGATGACGATGTCAAGCAGTTCAACGTGTACTTGCCGATCGGGTTGATCCGGCAGGTCAAGCACCGGGCCGTCGAGACCGAGCAGTCGCTCTCGGCGCTCGTCGCCGAAGCGCTGCGCGCCTACCTCGCGACCGATCCCGAAGAGGAGCACTGACATGACGACCGAGGGCATCGAGGCGATGTACCTGGAGACGCACAACTGGGGCAAAGCGGCCAAGTTCTTCCAGGCGCTGGGTTACGAGCTGGAATTCGCGACCGACCACAACTCCGGGCAGCTGCGCAACGGCGACGGCCCCTGGCTGTTCATCGCCGAGGTGCCCGAGAGCCAGGAGCCGCGAACGCAGATCGTGTTCAAGGTCCCGGACGCGGACGAGTTCGAGGCCGGCGACATCGTGGAGGTGGTCACGCCGTTCGAGGAAACCCATTACGGGACAAGGGAAATGACGGTCCGCGACCCCGACGGGCGGACGTGGACGTTGTCGGCACCGGGCGCGGCCTGACGTGGCCGCGCCGGACAGCACGGCGGTGCGCACGGCCCTGTGGCGGGCCCTGCACGTCGCCGTCGACCCGCCGCCGCACGTCTTCGCCGACGAACTCGGCCTGCGGCTGGCGGACCCGGGCGAGGACTGGCGGCACCGCGACGACATGGACCCCGCGACCGCGGGCCGCTACCGGGCCGGCATGGTGGCCCGGGCCCGGTTCGTCGAAGACCTGGTCACCGAGCAGGCCGCCCGGGGGGTCGGCCAGTACGTGATCCTCGGGGCCGGGCTGGACACCTTCGCCCAGCGGCGCCCGGAAATCGCGTCCCGGCTGCGGGTGTACGAAGTGGACCAGCCGGGCCCGCAGGCCTGGAAGCGCGCCCGGCTGGCGGAACTCGGCGTGGGCGTGCCGGACTGGCTGCACTTCGTGCCGGTCGACTTCGAGACGGCGTCGTGGTGGGACCGGCTCACGGCCGCGGGCTTCGCGCCGGGCGAACCGGCGGTCGTGGCGTCCACCGGCGTCAGCATGTACCTCACGGCGGAGGCGAACGCGGCCACGCTGCGCCGGATCGCCGGGTTCGCCCCGGGCTCCACGCTGGCGATGACGTTCATGCTGCCGGCCGGCCTCCTCGACGAGGGCGAACGCGCCCGCCACCGGGCCACCGCTCGCCGGGCGGAGGCGGCGGGGACGCCGTTCGTCAGCTCCTTTTCCCCCGGGGAAATGCTGGCGATGGCCCGCGAAGCCGGTTTCCGGGAGGCCGTCCACGTATCGGGCGCCGAGCTGGACTCGCGGTACTTCGCGGACCGCACCGACGGGCTGCGCGTCGTACGGGGCGAGGAATTCCTCGTCGCCACCACCGGCTAGACCGTCTTGACCATCCCGCCGTCGACGACCAGGTCGGACCCGCTGATGTTCGGCGCCTTCCCCGAGGCGAGGAACACGACGAGCGCGCCGATCTCCGCCGGCTCGGTGAACACCCCGGTGGGTCGCCGGCATGGTCTCGACGTAGTCCGCGAGCGGCACACCGGCCTGCCGGGCGAGGTGCTCCCCACCGAGCCCGGCGCGGTCCAGACCTCGGTGCGCACCGCCGCGGACGGTTCGTGGCAGCGGATGAAGTCCTGCGGCGCTCCGGACTGCGGCTGGGTGTTCTACGACCACAGCAAGCCACACCACGTCCGGTGGTGTTCCACGGCGGGCTGCGGGAACCGGATGAAGACCCGCGCCTACCGGAACCGGAAGGGCTGACCCGGGCTATGGCCGGGGCTGCTGCCCCAGGTACGCCCGCAGCATCGTCTTGACCGGCTCCAGGAGTTCGGGGGCGCCGTCGAGGCGGAAGGCCTCCTGGATCACGGCGTCGGCGGCGATGAACGCCGTGCGGCACGCCACCGCGGCCTCGTAGTCGTCGCGCAGGAGGTGCTGCGCGACGAGGATGCGGTGCACGCCGGTGGCCATCACGCGCTTGTGCGCGAGGTCGGCTTCCCGGGTTCCGTCGGTGAGGCCGCGGCCGAACCACAGCGCGCGGAACCCGGGCTCGGCGCGGTAGAGCCCGGCGAAGGCGTCGACGAGCAGGCCGACGGGATCCGCCCAGGTCTCCTCGGCCGCGCGCTCGGCGAACGACGTCATGAGGTCTTCCAGGCGGGCGAGGTAGACCTCGCCCAGCGCCTCGGTGATGGCGTCGCGGTCCGGCAGGTACTGGTACAGCGCACCCACCGAGACGCCGGCCTCGGCGGCGACGCGGGTGGTCGTCAGCGCCTCGACGCCGTCCGCGGCGAGCAGCCGGTCGGCGGCCGCCAGCACCTGGGCCAGCTTCTGCCGCGAGCGTGCCTGGCGCGGCACCCGGCGCAGGCGGACACCCGCTTCGATCGGCTCCGGGCCGGTCATGCGGCCTCCAACCTGAACGTGACTTTGATTCGTATTTATTCTAGCCTCGCTCCCGGCTCTCGGCAGCCCGGACTTCGCCGCCGCCCGGCGCAGTCGCCCGCTGCCGCGAAGCGGGTCCCGAGCCGCGACGGCCCGGAAAGTCGGTCGCCCCGATTCCGGCGGTGGATTACCGTTGCCGGTGCGGGAAAATCGCATGGAGTGGATCGGCGGCGGATCGCCCGGCTCGGACCGGGGGGCGCGGGTTCGAGTCCCGCCTCCATGTCCCCGCAGCTTGGAGTAGTTCAGCAGGCAGAACACCCGGCTGTTATCCGGGAAGGCGCAGGTTCGATTCCTGCCTCCAAGTCTCGTTTCACCAGGGGGAGTCCACATGGCACAGGAGGCGTCGCCCGGCTACGCCTACGGGCAGCTCGAACGCGCACTGCGCACCGCTTCGTCCACAGAGGACGCTGAAGTCCGCGGCCGCGCCCGTGCCAAGGCCGGGCGGTGGCGGGCGGTGCTCGCCGGCATGGCGGACGGGACGCTGGCGATCGGCTCGCGGGCACCGGTCGCGGACACCCCGGCCTGGGTGACCCTCGAGGTCGCGCACGGCGGGTTCGCCACCGGCCGGTACCTCGCCGAGACCCCGGTGCGCGCGGAGGAACTCGCCGCCGTGCCCGTCGACGCGCCGGGCGGCACCGACCGCGAGCGCGTCAACCTCGGGTACCTCACCGACGCCGGGCTCGCCGCCCTGCGCGCGGCCCTGGCCACCGAGGCCCACCGGGTGGAGCTCCCGGAGGACGCGGCGCTGCCCGTGGTCGCCTGGCTGCTCGACCACGGGCACGCCGAGGCCGCCCTCGACCTGGTCGCCGAGCTGCGGCCGCTGCTGCACCGGCTGCGCCTGGCCCCGCTGCCCGGGGCCGCGCCGCGGGCGTCCGGTGCGCTGGTGCGGCTGGCCACCGTCGGCGAGGTCCGCGAGACGCTGCGGGCGGCGGCGACCAAGCCCGCGATCGCGGCGATGCTGGAGACGCTGCGGGTGTGGCACCCGCTGTACGACCGGCTGGTCGCCCTCTGGGCGGAAACGGTCGACGGCGAGCTGCCGCGGCTGACCGAAGACGGCGTCACCGGCGGCTGGCCGTGCCGGACGTGGCCGGAGGGGTGGGGGTCGCGGCGGGCGCAGTGGCTCGCGGACTACGCGACGGCCTGCGCGCGGCACAAGGGGTCGACGTCCCACCGGCAGCCGAAGGGCAACTTCGCTCGGCTGTACCGGGCACTGACGCTCTGCCAGTTCGCGAGCGTGAAGCTCACCGGGCGCGACGTCGGCTGGATCCGCCGGGCGCTGGCCAACACGATCACCAAGCACGGCGAGCCGGGCTCGGAGCGGCGGGCCGCCCTGCGGGCGGTGCAGGCGGCGACGGCCGCGCGTCCGACGCACGCCGAACTCGCGGCCGTCCTGGCCGGGCGGCTCGACGCCTACCCCGGCGACGGTGGCCTCCCCGCGCTCGACCCGGTCGTCGAGCCGGCGGACGTCGTCCCGCCGCACCTGGTCGCGAAGGTGACGCGCGCGCTGGAGGCGCCGGTCGAGGAACTGGTCGCGCGCGGCGTGATCACTTCGGGCGACGTCCTGGCGGCGGTGCTGCCGCAGATCACCGCGCAGCTGATGGCGGCGAACGTCGAGGACGAGCGGCTGGCCGCGCTGTACGCGCAGACGTACGCCGCTTTCCGCCGGCGCCGCGGGCTGTT
Organism: Amycolatopsis sp. DG1A-15b; assembly: GCF_030285645.1. GTDB lineage: Bacteria > Actinomycetota > Actinomycetes > Mycobacteriales > Pseudonocardiaceae > Amycolatopsis. The sequence goes on along the minus strand of NZ_CP127296.1, from coordinate 1,488,745 downwards.
GCTGCTCGACCTCGAGCACCAGGTCCGGTTCGAAGAGCTGCCGTGGATCCGCGCGCTCGAGCCGTTCCGGGCCCGGCGTCCCGACGTCGCCAGGGCGGCGCTCCAGACGCTGAAGCAGACGGTGCTGCTGGCGCTCGGCTCGTTCCCGCAGGCCATCCTGCCGAACACGCTGGTGCGCGAACTCGGCGCGCTGGCGAAGCAGGCGGGGCTGCCGATGCCGCTGCTGGAGGAACTGGCCGCCGACATCTTCGTCGGCACGTTCACGGAGAAGTGGCGCACCGCGGCGGCGACCACCAGCCGCGTCCTGGCGGGCACCCTGTACGCCCGGTACTACGACCTGCCGGACGAGCGGCAGTGGGCGGCACCCCCGCGCCGGTTGTTCAGGCGGACGGCCGACGACTTCGCGACGGTCTGCGACGCTCGGGCGGGCCGGCGCCGGAGGTCGGTGGCGGGCAACGGGATGGTGATCGAGCAGAGCCAGATCCTCACGACGCACAACCTGGCGGCGCTGGCGGAGACCCTCGAGCTGCGGAGCCGGCTGGGCGAGGCGGGTCCGGAGCTCGCCGGGCAGGCGTTCACGTGGGTGGTGCGCCGCCTGGCCGGTCAGCGCTACTGGAACAAGCACCTGATCAAGAACGTCGCGTACGCGTGGCGGCAGGCGATTTTCTTCCTGAGCTTCTGCGGGGAGGAAGAGCAGCGGGCCGCGGTGGCGCGGCTGGGCGAGCTGGTGACACAGGCGGGCTTGGACGAGCGGTTCGGCCCCGCGGTGAGAGGTCTGGCCGCGGTGCTGGAGGGCGCGCGGTTCTCGGCGGACGGCACGATCCCGGACACCTCGGGACGACGGCTGCTGGGCTGGACGACCGGCCCGCACTGGTGTCGGTAGCCACGCGGCCGCCCGGCGCCGAGAGCGGCCGGAAACCCTTTCCCACCAAGGTTTCCGGCCGCCACCCGGCCCGGCCCCTGCGCCACACCGGGAGCAAATCAGGCCCGGCCGGACAACGCTCCCCTGCGCCGCACCCGCGGCAACTCACGCCCGGCCGAACAACCTCGCACCCCGGCGCCGCACCGGCAGCCGCCCGGTCACCGCGTCCTCCAGCAGTGCCCCCACCGTCTCCCGTGCGCATGCCTTGTTCGCGCCGATCCCGCCCGAGGGCCCGCGCTTGATCCAGCCCGCCACGTACGCCCCCGGCCGCCCGGTGACCCGGCCCTCCTCGTTCGGGACCGTCCCCGCCTCCTCGTCGAACGGCAGCCCCGGCACCGGGACCCCGCGGAAGCCCGCCGCCCGGACCACCCGGGACGCCGCGATCCGGACATCACCCTGCGGGCCCGATGCCACCACCTCGCGGACCTCGGTGTCGCCCTCGAACGCCACCGGTGCCGAGTGGAAGCGCAGCACGATGCGACGGCCCTCCGGGGGCGGTGTCGACCAGTCGACTTTCTCGCGCGGCACCCCGCGCAGCCACGCCGCCTTGTCGCCCGGCGAGGCGCTGTCGATCGCCGCCGCGGTACGCGGGTCGTGCGCGTCCACCACCAGGCCGCCGCGGGCCGCCAGGGCCAGCAGCTCCGGTCGCGTGTAGGCCGCCGTCTCCGGGCCGCGGCGGGCCAGCACCACCACCTCGCGGACCTTGGCCGATCGCAGGCGCGCCAGCGCTTCCGGCGCGATCGACGTCCCGGCGAGGGCCTCCGGTTCCGCCGTCAGGATGCGGGCGACGTCCAGGGCGACGTTGCCGGTGCCCACGACGACCACGCGCTCCGCCGAAAGGTCGACGGCGTCCGGCTCGACGTCCGGGTGGCCGTTGTACCAGCCCACGACCGTCGCGGCGGGGAGGCTGCCGGGCAGGTCTTCGCCCGGGACGCCGAGGCGCCGGGCCTCCGTCGCCCCGACCGCGTAGATCACCGCGTCGTGGCGGTCGGCCAGCCCGGGGCCGGCCGTCACGCCGAGCCGCAGGCGCAGCCGCGGGTGGTCGTGGAACCGCGCGAACGTCTCGCCGATCTTCTTCGTCGACGGGTGATCGGGCGCGACGCCGTAGCGGATCAGCCCACCGGCCACCGGCAGGCGGTCGATGAGCGTCACGCGGGCGTTCGTGTGCAGCAGCAGGTCTTCCACCGCGTACATCCCCGCCGGGCCGGTCCCGACGACCGCGACGTCCAGCGGCGCGAAGTCGCTCGGCAGCACTCGCGCGAACGACGGCGGGGACCACCGGTGGAAGTTCGGCGCCGCCGAAACGTCCGCCAGCACGTCCCGGCCCGCGTAGTACTCGGCGTTGAGCTGCTCGTACGCCCGCAGCGGCCCGGTCAGCTCGGCGGCCGGGAAGATCGCGTCGACCGGGCAGGCGTCGGCGCAGGCACCGCAGTCGATGCAGGTGTCCGGGTCGATGTAGAGCAGGTCGGTCGTCCCGAAGTCCGGCTCGTCCGGCGTCGGGTGGATGCAGTTGACCGGGCAGACCGACACGCAGGTCGCGTCCGTGCAGCAGGTCTGGGTGATCGCGAACGCCATGTCAGATCAGGTTCGCGCGCTTGTAGAACCACAGCGAGGGCTTGGTCAGCAGTCCCGCCGAGTGCAGGAACTCCATCAGCCCGGAACAGCTGGAGCGCAGCATCGACTTGTGGTGCTCGTTGGCCTTCGCCTCGCGCCGCGCGCGCTTGCCGTCGAGCCCGGCGTTCTCGTAGACCTTGCCGTTCACCATGCTCGTCACGATGAAGTACGACGCGATCGCGACGACCAGCGCGTTGATCTGCCGCCGCAGCCACCCGGCACTCTTCAGCCGCTCGCGGGTCTCCTCGCGGGCGAACTTCATGTGCCGCGACTCCTCGACGACGTGGATGTTGTTGATGGTGCGCACGAACGGGACCACGCGCTCGTCGCGCATCCAGTCGCGCTGCATGACGTCGAGGACCTCTTCGGCGACGAGGATCGCCGCGTAGGCGGCCTCCCCGCTCGCGGTGGCCTTGAAGACCCGGCCCAGTTCGACGACGAACCGGCGCGGCCGGTACGCGGGCGCCCGCAGCTTCGCCGCGCCGCGGGCGAACATGATCGAGTGGCGGCACTCGTCGGCGATCTCGGTCAGCGCCCACTGGAACGCCGGGTCGGTGGGGTCCTTGGCGTAGAAGTCGCGCAACATCATCTGCTGCAGGATCATTTCGAACCAGATCCCGGTGCTGGCCACCGACGCCGCCTCCTGGCGGGTCAGCTCGCGCTGCTGCTCCGGAGTCATGTCGGCCCAGTAGGAGGTGCCGTAGAGCGTGCTCCACTCCGGACTCGCGCCGTGGTAGCCGGTGTCCAGCGGCGTCTCCCAGTCGACCTCCTTGACGGGGTCGTAGGACAGCTGCTCCGACGAGTCGAGCAGCCGTCGCGCCACGGTCTCCCGGTCCGACACGCCCGATTCGCTGATGCTCGTCACGACCGACCTCCTCGTCAGGTGTTACCGAAGTTCACTGTTACCAACCGTAACACATACTCCCGGCACCCGTCTCCGGTCACTTCAGTGAACGACCGTACACTCAAATGGTGAACCCAGGACGCGCCCCGGCGGAGCCGTTCGGCTCCGGCCTGCTCGGACCGCTGGACCAGCACGCCACGGCGCTGCGCCGACGCGTCCAAGGCCTGCTCACCGCCGCTTTGATCGCCACCAACGTGATCGGCGCGCTGGTCGTGGTGGGGCTCGCGGCGCTGCTCATGCCGGCACCCGGGATGTCCGGCGAGCTGGTCCGCGTCACGGCGGTCGCAGTACCCGTGTACGTCGTTTCGGCGGTCGTCGCCGGCACGCTGTGGGGCACCCGCGGCGCCCTCCGGACCCTGCGCTGGGCGGCCGACGGACGACGTCCGACCGACGCCGAGCGCGCCGCGAGCCTGCGCGTCCCGTTGCGGCTGACGTTCGTGCAAGCCGTGCTGTGGGGTATCGCGACGCTGGTCTTCGGCGGGCTCGCGGCGCTCGTGCAGCCGGAGGTCGTCCTCACCGAGTTCCTCGTGGTCGCGTTCGCCGCGGTCGTCGTCTGCGCGATCGCCTACCTCTTCGGCGAATTCGCGTTGCGGCCGTACGTGGCGCTGGCGCTGGCGGGCACCGCGCCGCCGCGGCCGGTCAACGGCGGTGTCAACCGGCGGATGCTGCTGTTCTGGTGCCTGGGCACCGGGGTGCCGGTGGCCGGGCTGGTCGTCACCGCGGTGCTGGCCTGGGTGCGCGGCGACGTCTCCACCACGAAGCTCGCCGTGTCGGTGATCGCACTCGGGCTGGTCGTGCTGTGCTTCGGGCTGCTGGTCACCGTGTTCACCGCCCGCTCGGTGGTCAACCCGATCTCGTCGGTGCGCGACGCGCTCGGACGGGTGCGCGCCGGGGACTTCGCCGTCGAAATCCCGGTCTACGACGGCACCGAGCTCGGCCTGCTGCAGGCCGGGTTCAACGACATGACGGCCGGGCTGGCCGAACGCGAACGGCTGCGCGACCTGTTCGGCAAGCACGTCGGCCACGAGGTCGCGGTCGAGGCCATGCGCACGTCGACCGGGCTGGGCGGCACGGTCCGCACGGTCTCGGTGCTGTTCGTCGACCTCGTCGGGTCGACGGCCCTGGCCGCGAGCCGCCCGCCGGAGGAGGTGGTCGGCCTGCTCAACCGGTTCTTCGCGGTGGTGGTCGACGAGGTCGACCGGCACCACGGCCTGGTCAACAAGTTCGTCGGCGACGCCGCGCTGGCCGTGTTCGGGGCGCCCGCGCCGCTCGGCGACCACGCCACCTGCGCGCTGGCCGCCGGCCGCGCCATCGCCCGCCGGCTGGCCGCCGAGGTGCCGGACGGCCCGGCCGGCATCGGCGTGGCGACCGGCGACGCGGTCGCGGGCAACGTCGGCGACCCGCGCCGCTTCGAGTACACGGTGATCGGCGACCCGGTCAACGAAGCCGCCCGGCTGACCGAACTGGCCAAGAACGCGCCCGGCCGGCTGCTCGCCTCGTGGACGGCCGTCGAGTCCGCGGCCCCGGACGAGGCGGCCCGGTGGACGGCGACCGGGGACGTCACCCTGCGCGGCCGCACCCGGCCCACGACGCTCGCCTCGCCCCGGCAGGCGGGCGGGCCTCCCGGCGGGTCCTGACGTACGGTCCGGAGTGGACACCGCAACCGGCGAACAGGGGACACGAATGCTCACGCACCGGACCGTCGAGGTCGGCGGGCTCCGCATGCACCTCGCCGAGCAGGGCACCGGCCCGCTGGTGCTGCTGCTGCACGGCTGGCCCGAGACGTCGCACTCGTGGCGGCACCAGGTGGCGCCGCTGGCCGACGCCGGCTACCACGTCGTGGCGCCGGACCAGCGCGGCTACGGCGGCACGGACTCGCCCGCCGACGCGAGCCAGTACACGCTCCTGCACCTCGTGGGCGACGTCGTCGGGCTGATCCACGCCCTCGGCGAGCGGGAGGCCATCGTGGTGGGCCACGACTGGGGCGCGCCCGTCGCGTGGCACACCGCGCTCCTGCGCCCGGACGTCGTCCGCGGCGTCGCCGGCATCAGCGTGCCGCCGGCCCTCCGGGCCTCCGCCCCGCCGCTGAGCCTGCTGCGCGAGCGGTTCGGCGACGGCTTCTACCAGAGCTACTTCCAGCAGCCCGGCGTCGCCGAGGCCGAGTTCGGCGCGGACCTGCGCACGACGTTCCGCAAGCTGCTCGGCGGGAACGCGGAAGCCCCGGTCGTCCGGGACGGCGAGGGCTTCCTCGACCGGTTCACCGAACCGGCCGCGCTGCCGGCCTGGCTGACCGACGAGGACGTCGACGCCGCCGTCGAGGCGTTCGGCCGCTCGGGGTTCACCGGCGGGCTCAACTGGTACCGCAACATCGACCGCAACTGGGAGCTCCTGGCCGCGTGGCGGGACACGCCGATCACCCGGCCGGCGTTCTACCTGTGCGGCGACGGCGACCTCACCCGCGCGTTCACCGACAGCAGCCGCATCGCCGAAGCCGCGGCCGACCTGCGTGGCGTGGTCGACGTCCCGGGCGCCGGGCACTGGGTCCAGATGGAACGCCCGGACGAGGTGAACGCGGCCCTGCTGGCGTTCTTCAAGCAGCTCTGACGACAAGCGCGGGCTTGCGCGATGCCGCCGAGTCCGCCGCCGGAGCGGATGTCCTGGGCGATCCGCGCTGACCGCCTCAGCGGCGCGGGTCGATGTGGACCTTCGGCCCCGCCCCGCCGATCCGCTCCCCCGCCAGCACGGCCCCGACCTCACCCAGGCCCACCGTCGCCGCCACGAGCGGCCGCGGGTCGACGGCGCCGCTCGCGTACGCGGTGATCGTCTCGGCCAGGCCGGGCGACCCGGACAGGACGCCGACCGCCGTGACGTCCTTCAGCACCAGCGCGCGGGTGTCGAGGGGGCTGGGCTGCCCGGACAGTCCGATGTAGACGACCCGGCCCGCGGGTTCCACCAGCTCCACCGCCAGCGCGGGTGAGCCGGCCGCGCCGGTCGCGTCGACGACCGCGTCGAAGGGCAGGTCCGGCAGCGTTTCCCGGGTCCACGTGTCCGCGAAGCCGAGACTGCGGGCGAAGTCCGGGGAACCGACGCCCAGCACGTGCACCTCGGCGCCCGCCGCGCGCAGGAACATCGCCGTGAGCAGCCCGATCGTCCCCGGTCCCAGTACCAGCACCCGGTCGCCCGTGCCGACGCCGGCCGCGCGGGCCGCGCGCAGGGCGTTGCCGCCCGGTTCGACCAGGGCACCGAGCACGGCGTCCACCGCGTCGGGCAGGGCGTGCAGCGACCAGGCGGGCACGGCGAGCCGTTCGGCCAGCGCGCCGGCCCGGCCGCCGCGGATGCCGACCTCCTGGCGCCGCTCGCAGGTGTGCTGGTGGCCCCGGCGGCAGCGGCGGCACGTCCGGTCGCCGAGCATGGTGTCGCCCATGACCCGGCGGCCGAGCCAGGCCGGGTCCACCCCCGCCCCCACCTCGGTGACCGTGCCCGCCCACTCGTGGCCGAGCCGCATCGGGTACGCCGAGTGTCCCTGGTGGAGGTAGGTCATCTCGCCGGTGAAGAACTCGACGTCGGTGCCGCACACCCCGGCGCGCTCGACGTCGACGACGACCTCACCAGCGACGGCCCGCGGCGCGGGTACCTCCTGCACCGAGCACTCGCCCGGCCCGGTGAGCACGAAGGCCCGCATGGTCGAAGACATGGCCGCATCCTCGCATCCCCGAGGCGCGCCCCCGATCAACAACACTTGCTATTTTCTTGACACCTGTCCATTATCGGACCCGTGGAAGCCGACTGGACCACCGAAGCCCCCGCCAAGGACCGGCGGGTGCGCCGGTCGCGCGCGGCGCTGATGCGGGCCGCGGTCGAGCTCGTGTCCGAACGCGACTCCACGGCCGTCGCGGTCTCCGAGATCGCCGAGACGGCCGACGTCAGCCGCCAGGTGCTCTACCAGCAGTTCGGCGACCGCGACACGCTGCTGCTGGAGGCCGCCCTCGACCTCGTCCGGCGTGAACTGCTGGACAACCTGACCGACGACCGGACGCCGGACGGTGAGCGGGCGTCGATGCTCGCCTTGGGCCGGCACTTCGCCGCCCACCGGCGGTTCTACCGCGCCCTGCTGACCAGCTCGTCCGCGTTCGCCCTCAACAAGGCACTGACCGGCCTGTTCCTGCCGATCAACCGGCAGCACACCGCCCGGCTGCTCGGCAGACGGCTCGACGAGCGCGGGGTCGAAGACCTGGCCGCCTTCCTGACCGGGGGCGCCGCCGCGGTCGTCAACACGTGGGTCATCGAGGGGCCGGAGCCGCTCGACCCGGAAGAGTTCACCGACCGGCTGATGCGGATCCGCGGAGTCGTGACGGCGATGATCACGAAGGAGCCCCGGTGAACCCGATCAGCCATCTGCTCGAGCGGCTGCTGAAGCTGCCCGCCCCCGGCACGCGGAACCTCGTCGTCCAGCGGGACCTCCGCGTCCCGATGGCCGACGGCGTCGAGCTGCTCGCCGATCGGTGGGCGCCCCGCACCGGTGGCGAGGGATTGCCGACCGCGTTGGTGCGCAGTCCCTACGGCCGGCAGGGCGCGTTCGGCGCGATCCTGGCGCGTCCCCTGGCCGAGCGCGGTTTCCAGGTGCTGATGCAGAGCACCCGTGGCGGCTTCGGCTCCGGCGGCGTCTTCGACCCGCTGCGGCAGGAACGCGAAGACGGCCTCGCGACGCTCGACTGGGTCGTGAAGCAGCCGTGGTTCGGCGACGCGATCGTGCTCACCGGCGCCAGCTACCTGGGCTACGTGCAGTGGGCCGTGGCCGACCGGCTGCCGCCGCAGGTCAAGGCGATGATCCCGCACATCACCGAGTCGCGGCTGACGCTGGAGTTCCTGCGGGAAGACGGCCTTTCGCTGGAGACACCGTTCGGCTGGGGCGTCCAGGTCGCGACCCAGGAGCGCCGCTTCGCGCTGCTCCGGCGGCGCAGCCAGGCGAAAAAGGTGCAGCAGGCGCTGAACACGCTGCCCCTCGCCCAGTCCGACGTCGTCGCCATCGGCCACCGCTCGGACTACATCCAGGACGTCCTCGCCCACCCGGAAACCAGCCCGCGCTGGGCGGCGGTCGACCACCGGGACCGCGTCGCCGACGTCACCGTGCCGGTCAGCTCGATCGGCGGCTGGTACGACATCTTCCTGCCCGGCCAGCTCCGCGACTTCCGGACGCTGCAGGACGCCGGACGGCGGCCGCGGCTCACGGTCGGGCCGTGGACCCACGCCGGCGAACTGCTCGTCGGCGCGAGCGTCTCCCTCCGGGAAACCCTCGACTTCGGGCTCGCGCACGCCCGCGGCGAGGAACCCCCGGAGCGGGCGCCGGTCCGGCTGTTCGTCATGGGCGAGGAAGCCTGGCGCGACTTCGCTTCGTGGCCGCCGGAAGGCTATGCGCCGCAACGGTTCCACCTGCAGGCGGGCAGCACGTTGGCGCCGGACGCCCCCAGCGGGTCCACCCCGGACCGCTATCGCTACGACCCGGCCGACCCGACGCCCGCTGCCGGCGGCGTGCGCATGGCGCCCGACGCGGGCCGGGTGGACAACGCGGCGCTCGAAGCCCGCGCCGACGTCCTCACCTACACCACCGACGCGCTCGGCGAAGACGTCGAAGTGATCGGGGACGTCAGCGCGGAGATCTGGTTCCGGTCGAGCCTGCGGTTCGCCGACGTCTTCGTCCGGCTCTGCGACGTCGGCCCGGACGGCCGCTCGGTCAACGTCTGCGACGGCCTCACCAGCCTGCGTGACGCGACCGAACTGGCCGCCGTCACGGTCCGGCTGTGGCCGACGGCGCACCGGTTCCGGCGCGGGCACCGCATCCGGGTCCAGGTCTCCAGCGGCGCTTTCCCGCGCTACGCGCGGAATCCCGGCACCGGTGAACCCCACGCCACCGCGGTGACGCTGCGTGCCGCGGACCAGGAGGTCCACCACGATCCCACGCACGCGTCCGCGATCGTGCTTCCGGTGCGTGATTTTCGGCAATAGCCTTCATCGCGCGAAAAAACGGCGAAGTGGCGTGAAAAAGAATTCCCGGCGACTCGCCGGGAATCGTGTAACGCACCCTCCGGTCGCGCGACTAACGCGGTGTTTCCGCCCGCCGGGAGGCATCGTGGACGTCAAGACGGACCGGCAGTCCGAACAGGAGCAGGCCGCGGCCGCCCGGGCCGCCGAGCGCACCGGGCAGCGGCAGGCCAAGATCGCGTTGCTGCGCAAGCCCGGCGGGATCGCCGAGGCCGACGAGCCGAGCCGGGTCGCCACCCGGATCGACCGGCTCGGCCGCTACTACCCCGACGTCCGGCCGGTGAGCCCGGCGGCGATCGCGGCCGGGGACCCGGAAGCGATGACGGCCGCCGGCGCGATCCTCGAACGCATCGTGCTCACGAACGACCTGCTCGGCGTGGGCTACCTCGAAGGCGGCGTCACGGCGTCGGCCGCCGTCGGCCGGGTGAACATCCGCACCGGACAGGGCCGGCTGATCGGCTACGGCACGGGATCGCTGGTGTCGCCGGAGCTGCTGCTGACCAACCACCACGTGCTGCCGGACGCCGAAGCCGCCGGGTTCAGCGTCATCGAGTTCGACTACCAGGACGGCATCGACGGCCTGCCCCGGCCGGTGCGGGCCTTCGCCCTCGACCCGGACCGCTTCTTCGCCGCCGACCGGGAGCTGGATTTCGCGCTGGTCGCGGTGAAGGCGTCCGCGGACGAACTGCGCCGCTTCGGGTTCAACCGGCTGATCGGCAGCGAAGGCAAGGCGATCGTCGGTGACTTCGTCACCATCGTGCAGCACCCCGGTGGCGGCAAGAAACAGATCGCGCTGCGGGAAAACCGGGTCGTCGACGTCCTCGAGGAATTCCTGCACTACGAAACCGACACCGAACCCGGGTCGTCCGGGTCGCCGGTGTTCAACGACCAGTGGGAGATCGTGGCGCTGCACCACGCGAGCGTCCCGGTGGCCGGCCACGCCGAGTACGGCGGATTCCTCAACGAAGGCATCCGGGTCAGCAAGCTGCTGAAGTTCCTGCGGGACCGGAAGTTCACGCCGGCGCAGCAAGCGCTGCTCGACCGGCTGGCCACCCGCCCCGAGCGTGCGCAGCCGGCCGCCGACGGCGCCGCACCGGTCCTGTCGCTCTCGATGCCGTTCGACATCCGGCTGCGCGCCGAACCGGCCACCGGGCGGATCGACCCCGACTATTCGAACCGCGAAGGGTACGACCCGGCCTTCCTGCCCGGGCACACCGTGCCGCTGCCGGGCCTGTCCGACGCGCTCGTCCCGCTGGCCGCGCTCAACCGGCAGGCCACCGGCGAGCCGAAGTACGTGCTGCCGTACCACCACTTCAGCGTCGTCATGCACAAAGAACGGCGCCTGGCGATGTTCACCGCGGTCAACATCGACGGGCGCACCAGCCGGGCGCTGCGGCGCGAAGCCGACCACTGGTCGCTCGACCCGCGTGTGGCCGTGACCGAGCAGGTCGGCGAGGAGATCTACCGGGACAACCCCCTGGATCGCGGGCACCTGGTCCGCCGCCTCGACCCGGCGTGGGGCGCGACGGAACCGATCGCGCAGCTGGGCAACGACGACACCTTCCACTTCACGAACTGCTCGCCGCAGCACAAGGACTTCAACGAGAACAAGACGACCTGGGCCGGGCTCGAGGACTACGTGCTGACCAACGCGGACAACTTCGACCTGAAGGTCAGCGTGGTGACCGGCCCGGTCCTGGCCACCGACGACGACCGGTACCGCGGCGTGCAGCTGCCGCGCCAGTTCTGGAAGGTCGTCGCGATGGTCAAATCCGGCGGCGCCCTCTCGGCGACGGCGTACCTGCTGAGCCAGGAGGAGCTCATCCACGGGCTGGAGTCGGCGGTCGAGTTCGATTACGGCGCCTACCGCACCTATCAGGTGCCGGTCCGCCGGATCGCCGAGCTGACCGGCCTGTCGTTCGGCGACCTCGAGGCCGCCGATCCCCTCGGCGGGCTGGAGTCGACGAGCGAAGCCCAGGAGATCAGGACGGCGGCGGACCTGGTGCTCTGACGCCCGCCGGCGTCCGTCCACTGAGGATTTCGAAGGCGTGGCGGCGGTGTTCGGCGAACAGCGCGAGCGCCGTCTCGCGGTCGCGGGCACGCAGGGCCGCCACGAGCTCGCGGTGTTCCGCCGGGATGCCCGCGAGGTAGCCGTCGGCGGCGACGCCGATCCGGGTCAGCAGGAACAGGTGCACCTGCGAGCGGATCGCGTGCCAGGCTTCGAGCAGCCGCCGGTGGCCGGCGGCCGTGTAGACGGCGTCGTGGAATTCGAGGTCGCACCGGACCATTTCGTGTTCGCCGGCCGCACGTTCCATGCGCCGCACCACGGCGTCGATCGCGGCCAGGGCGTCGTCGTCGGCGCGCTCGACGACCAGCTCGACGGCCAGGTGCTCGAGAGCCGCCCGCAGGCTGTCCAGCTCGGCGACGTCCTCGCCGGACAGCGTGGTCACCGTGGCGCCGCGGTGCCACTCGCTGCGGACGAGACCTTCGCGCTCCAGCTTGAGCAGCGCCTCCCGCACCGGCCCGCGGCTGACGCCCAGCGCTTCCGCCAGCTCCACTTCGCGCAACTGGCTGCCGGGGGCGTAACCGCCGTCGAAGATCGCGTCACGGATCCGGTCGGCGACCTCGTCGGCCAGCCCACGGCGCCGGGCGGGAGCCAGCGAACCACTCATGTCGTAATGTTAACATTCAGACAAGAGCTTCGGCGAAGGGAGACCGATGACCCCGTCCATCCCCCGGTTCCACCTGGCGATGCCGGTGGACGACCTGGCCGCCGCCCGGCGGTTCTACGGCGAGGTCCTCGGCCTCGCGCAGGGCCGCAGCGCGGACACCTGGATCGACTGGAACCTGCACGGCCACCAGTTCGTCACGCACCTGGCTCCGGCCGGCCCGCAGCGCGTCCACAACCCCGTCGACGGGCACGACGTGCCGGTGCCGCACTTCGGGCTGATCCTGACCGTCCCGCAGTTCCAGGCCCTCGCCGACCGGCTGCGGGCGGCGGGAACGGAATTCGTGATCGAGCCGTACGTCCGCTTCGCGGGCCAGGCCGGTGAGCAGTGGACGATGTTCCTGCTCGACCCGGCCGGCAACGCCCTGGAGTTCAAGGCCTTCGCCGACGACGCCCAGGTGTTCGCGGTCTGACGGGCCGAACTCAACCACCCGATCGGGCCGACCGGCGGTGACGGACACGACTGTGCCGTTCACTTTGGGTACCCCGGAGTCACGGAGCGTGCCTGACCCGGGGAGACCGCCATGGAACCAGCCGACGACGAGCCGGACTCCGTGCTGCTCGCCGCCCTGCGGGCCGGGGACCTCGATGCCGCCGGGCAGCTCTTCCGCCGGCACGCCGAGCCGCTCCGGCGGACCGCCGGGGCCTGGGCGCGGCAGCCCGCGGAGCGGGACGATCTCGTGGCCGAGACGTTCGCCCGGGTGCTGACCGTCGTGCGCGCCGGCGGCGGGCCGCACGGGGACCTGCGGCCCTACCTCGTCGTGACCCTGCGCAACCTGGTGTCGCGGTGGAGCAAGCAGCGCAGCCGGGTCGAGCTGCGGGCCACGGTCCCCGAAGCCCCCGCCGGAGGCGCCGACGAACTCGCCCTCCGCCGGTCGAACGCCCGGCTCGTGTGGTCGGCCTACTGCACGCTGCCCGGCCGGTGGCGGACGGTGCTGTGGCGTACCGAGGCCGAGGGCGGCACCCCGACGGAGGTGGCGCCCTCGCTCGGGCTGTCGCCGAACAGCGTCGCGGCGCTGGCCATGCGGGCGCGGGAAGGGCTGCGGCAGGCCTACCTGCAGGTCCAGGTGCCCGAGCCGGCCGACCCGGGCTGCCGCGAACCCCGCCGCCGGATGGGCGCCTGGGTCCGCGGCGCGCTGCCGCCGCGCCGGGCGAGCGCGGTCGCCGAGCACGTCGCCGGCTGCCGGGCCTGTTGGCTGGTCACCCGCGGCCTGGCCGAGGCGAACCGCGAATTGCCCGGCGCCACCCGCGGCCTGACCGAAGCCAACCGCGAACTACCCGGCGCCACCCGCGACCTGACCGAAGCCAACCCCGAACTGCCCGGCGTCACCCGGGACCTGACCGACGCCGACCACCAACGACCCCGCGCCACCCGCGACCTGACCGAAGCCAACCCCGAACTACCCGGCTCGGCCGCCCGGCTCACCGGCTGATCCGCGGACCGGGGAAGTCCGCCGGTCCGCCGAAGAGCAGGGCGGTCCCGTGCGCCCGCTTGAAGTACAGGTGGGCGTCGTGTTCCCAGGTGATCGCGATGCCGCCGTGGAGCTGGATCATCTCCGCGGCCGCGTGGGCGAAGGCCTCGCCGCACACCACCTTCGCGGTCGCGACCGCTTCGGCGTCGCCGTCCACCAGGGCCGCGTAGAGCGCCGAGCGGGCCGCTTCGACGTGGACGTGCACGTCGGCCATCCGGTGCTTCAGCGCCTGGAACGACCCGATCGGGCGGCCGAACTGGCGGCGTTGCTTCGTGTACTCGACCGTCAGCTCCAACGCCCGCGCGGCCGCGCCGGCCTGCTCCGCGGCGACGGCGACCGTCGCCGTGTCGCGCAGCTGCCGCAGCGGCTCGGCGTACCCGCCCACGTCGAGGCGGCGGGCGGGCGTCGAAGCGCATTCGACGATCGCGAGGCGCCGGCCCGGGTCCAAGCTGGTGGCCCGTTCCCGGCGGACCCCCGCCACCGGCACCTCGAACAGGCCGGCGCCGTCGTCCGTGCGGGCCACGGCGAGGAGGACGTCGGCGATGTCGCCGTCCAGGACGTAGCAGGCGCGGCCGTCGAGCCCGCTGTCCGACGCGCTCAGGGCCGGGGTCCACCGGCCGTCCGCGCCGGACCAGGCCAGCGCCGCCAGGGTGGTGCCCGCGGCGATGCCCGGCAGCAGCCGCTCGCACGCTTCGTCGTTCCCGGTGCGAAGCAGCGCTTCGCCGCACAGCACCGCCGAGCCCAGCATCGGCGCGGGGGTGAGCGTCCGGCCGAGCTCCGCGAGCACGACGCACGCCTCGGCGAGCCCGGCACCCGCGCCGCCGTAGTGCTCCGGGATCGCCAGGGCGGCGACGCCGATCTGTTCGCAGAGCGTCGACCACAGCTTGTCGTCGTAACCCAGCGGCGACTCCAGTGCGGCCCGCACCGCCTCCGGGCCCGATCGGCGCGTCAGCAGGGCCCGGACGGCGTCCCGCAGCGCCCGGGCTTCCTCGGTCTCCATCGGGTCCGTCATCGGAGAACCCGCGCGCGGTGGAACGACCCGGTCCCCCAGGCCCCGGCGAGGGCCCGCACCTTCGTCAGCCGGAGCCCGAGGTCGTGCTCGGCCGTGTAACCGATGGCGCCGTGCACCTGCAGGGCGGTCCGCGCCGCGAGGAGCGCGGCGTCCCCGGCCATGACCTTCGCCGCCGAGACGTCGCGGGCGAAGGTCTCCCCGGCGACGGCCGCGCCGTAGAGCAGCGGCCGGGCCAGTTCCAGCCGGGTGACGACGTCGGCGAGGAGGTGCTTGATCGCCTGGTACTCGCCGATGGCCCGGCCGTACTGCCGGCGTTGTTTCGCGTACGCCACCGAGGTGTCGAGGAGCCACTGCCCCGCCCCCAGGAGCTGGGCGGCCACGGCCAGGACACCGCGGTCGAACGCGGTGCCGCCCGATCTCCCGGCCGCGGCCGGGACCCGGAACAACCGCCGCGGCGGATCGATCGAGCGAACGGGCCCGGCATCGGCGCCGGTGAGGTGCGCACCGGTGAGGTCGAGGACCAACCCGGCGATGTCGGCGTCGAGGGCCAAGGGGACCTCCGGCGGCGCGACGACGGTGGCCACGAGGTCGCCCTCGGCGAGAGAGGTGAGCCGGTGCCCGGTCAGCAACGCCGGGGCGACCGCGGCCGACTCGGCGAGCGGGCCCGGGACGGCGTGGTAGCCCAGGGCCTCGAAGGCGACCACCAGATCGGCCGGGCCGGCGCCGAGACCGCCGTGGTCCTGGGGCACCAGCAGGGCGAAGACCCCGACGTCGGCGAGCCCGCGCCAGAGCTTGAGGCCGCGGGCGTGCTCCCCCGCCGCCCAGGCGCGGGCGGCGGCCGCGGTGTCCGCCCCGCCCAGCAGCTCGTGCAGCGTCGCGGCGAACTGCCGTTGCTCCGGCGAGAGCAGGAACCTCATCGGCGGGCCTCCCTCGGGAGCTTCAGCAGCCGTTCTGCGATCGTGTTGCGCTGGATCTGGTCGGTGCCGCCGTAGATCGGCCCGGCGAGGGAGAACAGGTAGCCGTCGACCCAGGCCTGGTCGGTTTCGGCGGCGGGACCCAGCACATCGAGGGCGGTCTCGTGCAGCTCGACGTCGAGGTGCGACCAGAACAGCTTGTTCACACTCGACTCCGGCCCCAGCTCGCCACCCTCGGCCAAGCGGCTCACGGTGCCGAAGGTGTACAGCTGGTACGCCCGGGCGCCGATCCAGGCATCGACCACCCTGTCCTGTGTGGACGGTGAGGCACCGTTTTCCCGCCAGAGGTCGACCAGCCGGTCGGCCGCGGCGAGGAACCGGCCCGGGCTGCGCAACGACAGCCCGCGCTCGTTGTTCGCCGTCGTCATCGCGACCCGCCACCCCTGGCCCACTTCGCCGATCACGTCCTCGTCCGGCACGAACACGTCGTCGAAGAAGATCTCCGCGAACCCGGGCTCGCCGTCCAGCTGCGGGATCGGCCGGACCGTCACCCCCTCGGCACGCAGGTCGGCCATGAAGTACGTCAGGCCGCGGTGCCGCTCGGCGCCGGAGTCGGTGCGGAACAGCCCGAACGCCCGATCGGCGAAACTGGCGCGTGAACTCCACGTCTTCTGGCCCGACAGCAGCCAGCCGCCGTCGGTGCGGACCGCCGTGCTGCGCAACGCGGCGATGTCGCTGCCCGCCTCCGGCTCCGACCACGCCTGCGCCCACACCTGCGCACCGGTCGCCATGGCGGGCAGGATCCGGTCGCGCTGCTCCTGCGTGCCGTGGGCGAACAACGTCGGGGCGAGCATGAAGATGCCGTTCTGCGACACCCGCCCCGGCGCGCCCGAGGCGTAGTACTCCTCCTCGAACAACAGCCACTGCAGCATCGACGCGTCCCGGCCGTGGTACTCGGTCGGCCACGACACGACCGACCAGCGCGCCTCGGCGAGCTCGGCTTCCCACCCGCGGTGGGCTTCGAAGCCTTCCGCGGTGTCCATCGACGGCAGCGGACGGACGTGCGAGGCGAGCCATTCGCGGGCTTCGTCGCGGAAGGCGGCCGAAGCCTCGTCGATGTCGAGGTCCATCACGCCTCCTTGTTCGCGTCGCGCATCGACCGCGCGGACTGCCCGCCCAGGGCGTCTTCGGAGGTCTCCGCGTTGTGGGCGTGCGCGAAGTGGTGCAGCCCGAACACCGAGTCCATTCCGGACCGCAGCCCCATCAGGTCTTCGGCCTGGTTGACCGCCTTCTTCGCCAGCGCCAGCCCGAACGACGGCATCCCGGCGATCTTCCCGGCGAGTTCCAGGGTGCGCTCCTCCAGTTCGGCCCGCGGCACGATCCGGGTGACCATGCCCCATTCCTTGGCCTGCTGGACGGTGAACCGCTCCCCGGTGAACAGGACCTCCTTCGCCGCGCGGGGCCCGAGCACCCACGGATGCGCGAAGTACTCCACCCCCGGGATCCCCATCCGCACCACGGGATCGGCGAAGAACGCGTCATCCGAGGCGACGATCAGATCGCACACCCAGGCCAGCATCAGCCCGCCCGCGATGCAGGCGCCCTGCACGCTGGCGATCATCGGCTTCGGGATCTCCCGCCACCGGCGGCACATCCCGAGGTAGACCTCGGACTCGCGGGCGAACCGCTGATCACCGCCGGCCCGGTCGGTGTGGTCCCACCACAGCACCGCCCGCCGGTCGAACGACTGATCCGCGTCCCGCCCGGGACTGCCGATGTCGTGCCCCGCCGAGAAGTGCTTCCCCTCCCCTGCGAGCACGATCACCTTGACCTCGGGATCGTTCACCGCGTCCGTGAAGGCGTCGTCGAGGGCGTAGGTCATGGCCGAGTTCTGGGCGTTGCGGTACTCCGGCCGGTTCATCGTCACCACCGCGACCGGCCCCCGCCGCTGCGACCGGACCACCGATTCACTCATGCCTTCTCCTCGGTCAGCAGCCGCTTCAGCACCTTGCCGGAAGCGTTGCGGGGCAGTTCGTCCAGGAACTCCACGAACCGCGGGGTCTTGTAGTTGGCGAGCCGCTCGCGGCAGAAGGCGATGACCGCCTCCTCCGTCAGCCCGGCTCCGACGACGAACGCCTTGCCCACCTCGCCGAGCCGCTCGTCCGGGACGCCGACCACGGCGACGTCGCGGACGCCGGCCAGCTCGGTCAGGGCGTGTTCGACCTCGGCCGGGTAGACGTTGAAACCGCCGCAGATGTACATGTCCTTGAGCCGGCCGGTGATGGTGAGGTTGCCGGCGGCGTCGAGCTCGCCGACGTCACCGGTGTGCAGCCAGCCCCGCTCGTCGACCGCCTTCGCCGTCGCCGCCGGGTCGTCGAGGTACCCGAGCATCACGTTCGGCCCGCGCACCACGATCTCGCCGGGCGAACCCTGGATCGCCACTTCGAAGCCCGCGGTCGCCCGGCCCGACGTGCTCGCCACGAGCTCCGCGGGGTCGCCGGGGCGGCACATCGTCACCACGACGGCTTCGGTGAGGCCGTAGGCGGTCAGCACGGTCTCGAACCCGAGCTCGGACCGCATCCGGCGCACGAGCGACGCGGGCACGGTGGCCGCGCCGGTGACCGCGAGCCGCAGCGACGACAGATCGCCCTTGCGCGGCTCGTGCAGCAGCGACTGGAAGACCGTCGGCGCGCCCGGCACCACAGAGATCCGCTCCCGCTCGATCGCCTTCAGCGCCTCGCGGACGTCGAACACCGCCTGCGGGACGATCGTCGCGCCGGTCAGCAGGCCCACCACGATGCCGGCCTTGTAGCCGAAGCTGTGGAAGAACGGGTTGATCACCAGGTACCGGTCGTCCGCGGTGACCTGGCCGCAGTCCGCCCACGCCGCGGCGACCTCGACCGTCTGGCGGTGGGCCGACAGCACGCCCTTGGAGCGGCCGCTGGTACCGGAGGTGAAGAGGATGTCGCTGACGTCGTCCGGGCCGACGGCGTCCGCCCGTGCTTCGGCCTCGGCCGGTGGCACCCGCTCGGCCAGGGCCAGGAACTCGTCCCAGCCCAGCGTCCCCTCGACCGGCCGGTGCGGCTCCTGCAGCGGCACCCGGACGACCGTGCCGAGGTCCGGCAGCGCGGCACCGGTCTCCCGGATCGCGGCGTGGCGGTCGGTGCCGAGGAAGTCGGCGGCCACGACGAGCGCCTTGGCCTGGCCGCGGACGAGCAGGTCGACCGTTTCGGTGGCGGTGAAGCGGGTGTTGACCGGGATCAGGGCCGCGCCCGCGTAGAGGGCGCCGAGCGCCGCGAAGACCCAGTGGTGGGTGTTGGGCAGGGCGACCGCGACCCGGTCGCCCGCCTGGACACCGCACGCGGCGAACGCCCGCGCGACCGTTTGAACACGTTCCAGAAGCTGGTCGTAGCCGAGCCGCACCGAGCCGTCGACCAGTGCCTCCGCGGATCCGAACTTCGCGGCGGCATCACGGACGACGGCCGGGATCGTGGTCTGTCCCACCACAGCCTCCTCTGGACCGACAAAGTAGAACGTGTTCTCATTACCCTAGGTGCCGGACCGGCCCGGCAGCAAGGAGGCGTGCGTGGAACCGTCGCGATTCCGCCGCGAGGTCGCGGACTGGCTCGCCGGCAACCTGACCGGCGAGTTCGCCCGGCTGCGCGGTCTCGGCGGCCCGGGGCGGGAGCACGAGGAGTTCGACCTGCGCCTCGCCTGGGAACGCCACCTGGCCGCGGCGGGCTGGACCTGCGTGGGCTGGCCGGCCGAGCACGGCGGCCGGGGCTTGTCCCTGGCCGAGCAGGTCGCCTTCCACGAGGAATACGCCGCCTCCGGCGCACCCGCCCGGGTCAACCACATCGGCGAACAGCTGCTCGGCCCCACGCTCATCGCGTTCGGCACCCCCGAGCAGCAGGCCCGCTTCCTCCCCAGGATCGTCGCGGTCGAGGAGCTGTGGTGCCAGGGCTACTCCGAACCCGGCGCCGGCTCCGACCTCGCCGCCGTTTCGACCACCGCGGTCCTGCGGGACGGCGAGTGGGTGATCAACGGCCAGAAGATCTGGACCTCGCTCGCCCACGTGGCCGACTGGTGCTTCGTGGTGGCTCGCACCGAACCGGGTTCCCAGCGCCACCACGGCCTCTCCTACCTGCTGGTCCCGCTGCGCCAGGACGGCGTCACCATCCGCCCGATCCAGCAGCTCACCGGCACCTCGGAGTTCAACGAAGTCTTCTTCGACGACGCCCGCACCCCGGCCGGCCACGTCGTGGGCGAACCGGGCCAGGGGTGGAAGATCGCGATGGCCACCCTCGGCTTCGAACGCGGCGTCTCCACCCTCGGCCAGCAGATCGGCTTCCGCCGCGAACTCGACGACATCACCGCCGAAGCGAAACGGCTCGGCACCTACGACGACCCGCTGTTGCGCGCCGACCTCGCGCGCGCCCGCATCGGCCTGCGCGTTCTCCGCGCCCACGCCCTGCGGACGCTCGGGCAGGCCGCCGGGCCGGAGGTCGCGGTCGGCAAACTGCTGTGGGCCCAATGGCACCGCGGCCTCGGCGAACTCGCCGTGCGCGCCCGCGGCACCCGGTCCCTCACCTCCGCCGGGGACGAACTCGACGAGTGGCAGCGGCTGTTCCTGTTCACCCGCGCCGACACCATCTACGGCGGCTCCGACGAAATCGAACGCACCATCATCGCCGAGCGCATCCTCGGCCTGCCCCGGGAGGCCCGCCCGTGATCCCCCAGTACCCACCCGGCCACGACCTGCTGCGGGGCAAGATCGTCGTCGTCACCGCCGCGGCGGGCACCGGGATCGGCTCCGCCGTCGCGAAACGCTGCCTCGAAGAGGGCGCGAGCGTCGTCATCAGCGACTGGCACGAACGCCGTCTCGCCGCCAAGGCGGCCGAGCTGGCCGAACTGGGCAAGGTCCACGCCATCACCTGTGACGTCACCCGGGAAGACCACGTCCAGGCCCTGATCGACGGCGCCGTGAGCCACTTCGGGCGCCTCGACGTCATGGTGAACAACGCCGGGCTCGGCGGCACGAAGTCGGTGCTGGAGATGACCGACGAGGAATGGTCGAAAGTCCTCGACATCACCCTCACCGGCACCTTCCGCTGCACCCGCGCGGCCTTGAAGCAGTTCGTCGCCCAGGGCGGCGGTGGATCCATCGTCAACAACGCGTCCGTGATCGGCTGGCGCGCCCAAGCCGGGCAGGCGCACTACGCCGCCGCCAAGGCCGGCGTCATGGCGCTGACTCGCTGTTCGGCGTTGGACGCGGCCGAGCACGGTGTCCGGATCAACGCCGTCGCGCCGAGCCTGGCGATGCACCCGTTCCTCGCCAAGGTCACCAGCGACGAGCTCCTGGCCGACCTGACCAAGCAGGAAGCGTTCGGCCGCGCCGCCGAACCCTGGGAAGTCGCCAACGTCATGGTCTTCCTCGCCAGCGACTACGCGAGCTACCTCACCGGCGAAGTCGTCTCCGTCAGCAGCCAGCACCCCTAGGAGCCCCCGTGCCCGAAGCCTTCCTCCTCGACGCGGTCCGCACGCCCGTCGGCCGGCGCGGCGGCGCACTGGCCGGGTGGCACCCGGCCGACCTCGGCGCGCACGTCATCAAGGCCGCCGTCGAACGCGCCGGCGTCGACCCCGACCTGGTCGACGACGTCATCCTCGGCTGCACCGACACCCTCGGCCCGCAGTCGGGCAACATCGCCCGCACCGCGTGGCTCGCCGCCGGGTTCGCCGACCACGTGCCCGGCGTGACGATCGACCGGCAGTGCGGGTCGAGCCAGCAGGCCGTGCACTTCGCCGCGCAGGCCGTCATGTCCGGCACCCAGGACCTGGTGCTGGCCGGGGGCGTGCAGAACATGAGCCGCATCCCGATCAGCGCGGCGATGCTGGCCGGGCGCGAGTACGGCTTCGACGACCCGTTCTCCGGCTCGAAGGGCTGGCAGGAGCGCTACGGCAGTGCCGAGGTCTCGCAGTTCCGCAGCGCCGACATGATCGCCGAGCACTGGGACATCAGCCGCGCGGACATGGAGGAGTACGCGCTGCGCAGCCACCGGCGGGCGCTGTCCGCGATCGACGAAGGCCGGTTCGACGCCGAGATCGCCCCGGTCGACGGCTTCCGGCACGACGAAGGGCCACGCCGGGACACGTCACTGGAGCGGATGCGCGGCCTGAAGCCGCTGAGCGAGGGTTCGCGGCTGACGGCGGCGGTGGCCAGCCAGATCTCCGATGCCGCGAGCGCGGCCGTCCTGGCGTCGGAGACGTTCGTCAAGGAGCACGGCCTGACGCCGCGGGCCCGCATCCACCACCTGTCGGTGCGCGCCGCGGACCCGGTGTGGATGCTGACCGGCCCGATCCCGGCGACGGCGCACGCGCTGCGCAACGCCGGGCTGAAGATCGACGACATCGATCTGTTCGAGGTCAACGAGGCTTTCGCGAGCGTCGTCCTGGCCTGGCTGGACGAAACCGGCGCGGACCCCGAGCGGGTCAACGTGAACGGGGGCGGGATCGCCCTCGGCCACCCGATCGGGGCCACCGGCACCAAGCTCCTCGCCACGCTCCTGCACGAGCTGGAGCGCCGAGGCGGACGTTACGGCCTGCAGACGATGTGCGAAGGCGGCGGCACCGCCAACGTCACCATCATCGAACGCCTCTGAAGCGATCGCCCGCCGGTCAGCCGAGGGCGTGCAGCTTCGGCAGGACGTCCTCGGAGAACTGGGTCAGGAACCGTTCCTGGTCGTGGCCCGGGCCGTGGAAGACGAGGTGGTTGAGGCCCGCGTCGAGGTACGGCTTGATCTGCGCCACGGCCTCGTCCGGGTCCGACGCCACGATCCACCGCTTCGCGACCTGCTCGATCGGCAGCTCGTCGGCCAGCCGTTCCATCTCCTCGGCCGAGGAGACGCTGTGCTTCTGCTCCGCCGACAGCGACAGCGGCGCCCAGAACCGCGTGTTCTCCAGCGCCTTCTCGTGGTCGCGGTCGTAGGACAGCTTGATCTCGATCGTCCGGTCGACGTCCTCGACGGCCTTCCCGGCCGCCTCCGCGCCTTCCTTGACGGCCGGCATCAGCTTGTCGGTGTAGAGCTCCATGCCCTTGCCGGACGTGCAGATGAACCCGTCCCCGGCCCGGCCCGCGTACTTGGCGACCACCGGGCCACCGGCGGCGACGTAGACCGGCACGGGCTGCTCCGGCCGGTCGTAGATCTTGGCGTCCACCAGCTCGTAGTAGTCGCCCTTGAAGTTGACGTTGTCGCTGGTCCACAGCTCACGGATCAGCTTGATCGACTCGCGCAGCCGGGCGAAGCGCTCCTTGAACTCCGGCCACTCCCGCCCCGAGACGGCGATCTCGTTCAGCGCCTCGCCGGACCCGACACCGAGGATGACGCGGCCGTTCGACAGCAGCGACATCGTCGCGAACGCCTGGGCGATCACCGCCGGGTTGTACCGGAACGTCGGGGTCAGCACGCTCGTGCCGATCTGCACCCGCTCGGTGCGCTCGGCGACCGCCGGCATCCAGGCCAGCGCCCACGGAGCGTGGCCGCCTTCGTGCCGCCACGGCAGGAAGTGGTCGGACACCCAGACCGAGTCCAACCCGACCTCTTCGGCGCGGACGGCGTACTCGACCAGGTCCCGCGGCCCGAACTGCTCCGCCGACGCCTTGTATCCGACCTTCAACGCCACGCTCTCTCATCCTCCCGTTTGCCGGCCGAGCCGCCGCAGGATCTCACCCGCCTCGGCCACTGCGCCTTCGACGATCTGTGCCACCGTGGGCAGGTCGTGAATCATGCCCACCACCTGTCCCGACGCTAGCACTCCCGCGTCCGTCCGGCCTTCGACCAGTCCCGCCCGCAGCAGCATCGGGGTGTTGGCCGCCATGACCAGCTGGCTCCACGTCAGATCGTTGCCGTGCTTCATCGCGAAGCCTTCTCGGAGCATCGCAACCGGGGACAGGCCGGTGATATTCCGGAAGCGCAGCGCGTTGCGGGCCGCTTGCGCCAGGCCGCGGATCCGGCCGGTGCGTTCGAGCTTCTCGACGAGGTCGGTGCGCAGCACCCGGTGCGGGAGGCCGTCGACCCGCTTGGTGACGACCGTCCCGGTGAGCCCCTGCTCGAGGTAGAGGCGCTTGACCTCGTCGGGGACCGTGCTCTCCTTGCTCAGCAGGAACCGGGTGCCCATCGCCACACCCGCCGCGCCGTAGGCGAGCGCGGCGGCGAGCCCGCGGCCGTCGAAGAAGCCGCCGGCGGCGACGACCGGGATGTCGACGGTGTCCAGCACCGAGGGCAGCAGCAGGGTGGTGGCCACGCCCCCGGTGTGCCCGCCGCCTTCGCCGCCCTGGACGATGACGGCGTCCGCCCCCCAGGCGGCGACCTTCTCGGCGTGCCGGGCGGCGCCGACCGACGGGATGACGACGATCCCGTGGTCCCGCAGTTTCGCGATCATTTCCTTCCGCGGGGCGAGCGCGAAGGAGGCGACCTTCACGCCTTCGCGGATCAGCAGGTCGACGCGTTCGCCGGCGTCCGCCGCGTCGGCGCGGAGGTTCACGCCGAACGGCTTGTCCGTCCGCTTCTTGACCTCGGCGATCGCCGCTTCCAGCTCGCCGTGCGTCATCGTGGCGGACGCGAGGATGCCGAGGGCCCCGGCTTCCGCGGTGGCCGAGACCAGCCGCGGCCCGGCGACCCAGCCCATCCCGGTCTGCACGACCGGGTGCTCGACCCCCACCAGCCGGGTCAGGGCCGTCTTCACGCCGGGACTTCCTTGTCCCGCAGGCTCTTCGGGTCCAGGACCTCGCGGATCAGCCGCAGCTCCTCCTCGGCCGGTTCACGGCTGGTCCCGGTGCCGGTGAAATCGATCTCGAACGTCGTCGCCGCCACGACCTCCTCGCGGGTGACGCCCGGGTGCAGCGAAACCGCCCGCATGGCGTGGTCCGGGCCGCCGAAGTCGAACACGCCGAGGTTGGTCACCACCCGGTGCACGTCGTGGTACTTCTGGGCGGAGGCACCTGCCTTGGCCGCGTTGTCGTAACCGACCCCCGACACGACGTCCACCGCGTCCACGAACACGCGCGTGGAGTGCCGGGGCACCCAGTAACTCGTGCGGTGGTTGATGGTGTTGCCCGGCGCGCCCCGCACGCCGAGCAGCTGCTTCTTCGGGCGGGCGTGGTCGCCGATGGCGGAGATGTTCTGGTTGCCGTACCGGTCGATCTGGTTGGCACCCATCACGACGTGGCGGCGTCCGTGCGGGACGATGGTGTCCAGCATCTTGCGGAAGGGCTGCCAGCCTTCGACGACGCCGCCGGTGGTCATCAGGTAGGCCTCGCCGTCGGACATCAGCAGATCCGGCTCGAACGTCAGCCGCGCGAGCTTCGCCCCCAGCTGGGGAATGAAGCCCATCGGGCTGGCCACGATCTCACCGTCCCCGCGGAACAGCTCGGCCACCGCCACCACGGCGATCTCGGCCCGGGTCGCGCTCATGCCGCCTCCGCCTCGAATTTGTCCACTTCGGACAGATAGTGCCGGTCGTCACCGGAGAGGAACCGGTCCACGAACCCCGGCCACGCGTCGAGATCCTTGGCGCAGGCCGCGTAATGACGCTGGAACCGCTCGTCCCGGCCGTAGTCCGGCACCGCCGTGGTGAAGTGCGCCCCGCGCGGCGCCTCGACGACGCCGGCCACGCTGCCGCGGGTGAGCAGCAGCGACTGCACCGGCCCGGCCGCGGTCAGCTCGGCCGTCTCGACGACTTTCTCCACCGACACGAAGCACCTTTCCGCGGCCAGGCCGAACAGTTCGTCGAAGTACGGGTCCGGGCCGAGGTACTGGGCGTTGCCGCGGGCGTCCGCGCGGTTGAGGTGCACCAGCGCCACGTCCAGGTGCTGCGCCGGGACCGCCACCAGCTCCTCGCCGTCGTCGTACGGTGAGCGCACGGTGCGCAGGTGCGGGTTGGCGCGCATGACTTCGGAGCCGAGCCCCGCCCGCGTCGGCAGGAACGGGAGCCGCTGCATCGCCGCCGACAGCGCGGTGCCGAACATGCCCTCGTCGTACTCGGTCACCTCGATCGCGCCGGTCTCGCGGGCGCGGCCGAACCACGGGTCGAACGGGATCGAATCCAGGGTGACGAACCCGAACACGACCCGCTTCACCTTGCCGGCGGCGCACAGCAGGCCGACGTCCGGGCCGCCGTAGGAAACGACGGTGAGGTCCTTGACCGGGGTGCGCAGGATCGCCCGGACCAGGGCCATCGGCTTGCGCCGGGAGCCCCAGCCGCCGATCCCGATGGTCATGCCGTCCTTCAGCTCGGCCGCCACGTCGTCGGCGGTCGTGCGCTTATCGGCCATTCAAGAACTCCTCGCGGGCTTCGTCGGACGCGCCGAGCAGGTTCAGTTCGAAGGTGAAGCCCTGCTCGAAGCGGTAGCTGCGGTGCACCTGCTGGGTGTCGATGCCGTTCAAGGCCTCTTTCGCCGCGCGGATCACCCGCGGGTCCTTCTTCGCGATGTCCCGGGCGACTTCGAGCGCTGCTTCGTCGAGGTCCGCGCGCGGCACGACCTGGTACACCGAACCGTGGGCATGCAGTTCGGCCGCGGTGATCTTGCGGGCGGTGAAGTACAGCGTGCGCATGAGGTGCTGGGGCACCAGCCGCGCCAGGTGCGTGGCCGCGCCGAGCGCACCCCGCTCGACCTCGGGAACCCCGAACGTGGCGTCTTCGGAGGCGATGATCACGTCGGCGTTGCCGACCAGTCCGATGCCGCCACCGAGGCAGAAGCCGTGCACCGCCGCGACGACCGGCACCTCACAGTCGTAGACCGCGCCGAACGCCGCGTAACAGCCGCGATTGGCGCCGACCAGGGCGTCATAGCCGGCGCTGCGCTGGATCTCCTTGATGTCCACGCCCGCGTTGAAGCCCCGGCCTTCCGCGCGGAGGATCACCACGTGCACCTCGGGGTCCCGGCCGGCCTGCGTGATCGCGTCGGCGAGGTCGAACCAGCCCTGCACGGGCAGGGCGTTCACCGGCGGGAAGTCGACCGTGACGACCTCGACGTGGCCGTCGCGCTTGGTCAGGATGCCCATCAGCTCGCTCCGTACACCGGTTCGGGCCCGGGCGCGCGCTCGAGCAGTTCCTTCACCACCGGACCGAGTTCGGCCGGGTCCCAGCGCTCGCCCTTGTCCACGGCCGGGCCGTGCCGCCAGGCCTGCGCCAGGGAGACCTTGCCGCCCTCGACTTCGAACACCCGGCCGGTGACGTACGCGGACTCCTCGCTGCCCAGCCACACCACCAGCGGCGAGACGTTCTCCGGCGCCATCGCGTCGAAACCGGTCTCCGGACGCGCCATCGACGCGAACACCGCCTCGGTCATCCGGGTCCGCGCGGCCGGCGCGATCGCGTTGACGGTGACGCCGTAGCGGGCGAGCTCCGCGGCCGCCACCACGGTCAGCCCCGCGATCCCCGCCTTCGCCGCCGAGTAGTTGCCCTGCCCCACACTGCCCAGCAGACCGGCGCCCGAGCTCGTGTTGATCACCCGGGCCTGCGGGGTCCGCCCGGCCTTGGCTTCAGCCCGCCAATGTTCCGCAGCGTGCCGCAATGGCGCGAAATGCCCCTTGAGGTGCACGCGGATCACCGCGTCCCACTCGTCCTCGGCGAGGTTGACCAGCATCCGGTCCCGGAGGAACCCCGCGTTGTTGACCAGCACGTCCAGGCGACCGAAGTGCTCGACCGCGGTGCCGATCAGCTCGCGGGCCCCGGCCCAGTCGGCCACGTCCGAGGTGTTCGCCACCGCCTTCCCGCCGAGTTCCCCGATCTCGGCGACGACCGCGGCGGTCGCGTCCCCGTCCACGTCGTTCACCACCACCGGCGCGCCCTCGGCCGCGAACGCCAGCGCGTGCGCCCGTCCGATGCCGCGCCCGGCGCCGGTCACCACGACCACGCGGTCCTGGCACAACCCGCTCACGAATCCTCCCGATGGTTGACGTCGGCCGCGGCGAGGAACGCCGGGACCTCACCTCCGCCGTGCACGCGCAAGGTCGCGCCGGAAACGTAGGAAGCCAGGCCGGAGGCGAGGAACGCGGCGCAGTGCCCGACTTCCGCCGGCTCGGCGAGCCGCCCGAGCGGCACGGTCTTCCCGACCGCCTCGACCGCCGCCTCGCTGCCGTAGTGCAGGTGCGCCTGCTCGGTCCGCACCATCCCGACGTCCAGGGCGTTCACGCGCACCTTCGGCGCCCATTCGACCGCCAGGCTCGCGGTCAGGTTGTCCAGCCCGGCCTTCGCGGCGCCGTAGGCCGCCGTTCCGGGCGACGGGCGTGTCCCGCTCACGCTCGAGATCATCACGATGGCACCGCCGGCGGCCTGGCGCTGCATCACCGCGTTCGCGTGCTGCGCGACCAGCAGCGGGGCCAGCAGGTTCAGCTGCACGATCTTTTCGTGCAGTCTCGACGACGCCGCCGCAGCCGACACGTACGGCGCCCCGCCGGCGTTGTTCACCACCACGTCCAAGCGGCCGTGCCGCTCGACGATCCCCTCGACCAACACGGCCACCTGCGCCTCGTCGCGGACGTCGCACGCGACGAACTCCGCCTCGGTCGGCGCCTCCCGCCGCGCACAGACCACGACCCGGGCGCCGTGGGCGCGGAACACGTCGGCGATCCCCCGGCCCACGCCGCGGACGCCCCCGGTGACCAGCACCACGGTCCCGGCCAAGCCCAGCTCCGTCTTCACCGGCACACCACCTTCCGTCCCCAAAACTAGAACATGTTCTCGCTGGGGACAAGGTCGGGAGGTGAGCCGGGAAGCCTGCTACTCCTCGGGAGGGGAGAACTCGTTCCGGGTGATCCGCAGCCCCGACGCGCGCAGCGCGGCCTGCATGGCGAACCGCGCGTCGGGATCGTCGAGGCGATCGCCGAAGGCCTGCTTGAGCTGACGCACGCGGTAGCGGACCGTCTGCGGGTGCACCGAAAGGTCGACCGCGATCTTCTCGGAGTTGCCGCCGTTCTGCAGCCAGGACAGCAGGGTCTCGCCCAGCCGGCGGCGCGTCCGCTCCGGGAACTGTTCGAGCGGGGCCAGCTCCTGCCGCGCGACCTGCTCGGCCAGCGGCGAGTCCGAGAGCAGCCACAACTCCGTCAGGTGGTCGGTGCACCAGGTGACGGGCGTGTCCGGGAGCGCGCCGTCGGCCACCAGCCGCAGCGCGGCGCGCGCCCAGCGCAGGGAGTGCGCCGCCGCGCCGAGGTCCGTCGGCGGCCCGACCGCGACGCGGGTGCCGAGCCGCGTCAGGGTCCGCGCGTCCACCGGGGCGGGCAGCAAGAGGTACGGCTGTGGTGAATCGAGGTCGGCGAGGACGTCGGGCCCCCACGCAGTGCCCACGGTCGTTTCGGCGGCGACCGCCGCCACGGCGCGGGGGACGGGCCAGCCCGCCGCGGCCGCCAGTTCGGCGAGGACCGCGTCCGGGATCGTGCCCGGGCCGGTCAGCAGCCGCAGCAGCCGTCGCCGCAGGCCCGCCCGGGTGCCCTCGATCTCCACCCACGTCTCGCGGTGGCCCCGGCTCGACATGCGGGCGAGCTCGTCCGCGTAGCCGAACAGCATCTCGGCCAGCTGCGCCATGGCCGCGGAGGAAAGCCGGTGGCGCCGGCCGAGCCGCATGATCCAGCGCCAGCCGACGCGGGTGCCCACGCGGTAGGCCGCCTGCAGGTCGTCCAGGGTCCGGCCCTCGCGGGCCTCGCCCACGCCGAGCTGGCGGCACGTCTCGTACAGCCGTTCCCGCGAGGCCAGTGGATCCTCGACCAGGTCCACGAAGAGCTCGACCGCGCACTCGACGGCGTGCCGGGTCACCCGGCCGTAGGAGCCGTCGCCCGGCCGCGCGTAGACGGGGACCGCCCGCAGGACCTCCCGGACGATCCAGTCCGCCAGCGCCGGCAGCGCCGGACGCATGAGCGCGGCCAGCTCTCTTCGCCGGAGAATCTCTTCGCCGGCGACCGGAGGAGCGGGGACGGGTTGCCGGGCACTGTCGCGGGACACCAGGGTTCCTCCACCGGGGACGGCGATCGCAACTCTTTCGGGGGTCCGGGTGGCGGAGCCCCGACCCGGGGCGAAGCCCCGGATATACGGAGCGCGCTTTACCGGACAGTAAAGCCAGGAGACCGTACAGTACACCTCCATGAGCCGGCAGAGTCCTCCTGATCGATCCAGCGCTCGCCGCAGCCCGGCCGCCCGGCCCACCGACGACCAGCTGCTCGACGCCGCCCGCGGCGTGTTCGCCGAGCGCGGCTACGCCCAGGCCACGATGGGCCTGATCGCGGACCGCGCCGATTCCACCAAGCCCACCCTCTACGCGCATTTCGGTGACAAGGCGGCCCTTTTCCGCACCACCGTCCGGCGCGAGGTCGCCGCGTTGCGCGCGTGGGTGATCACCGCGTACGAAACGGCGAACGGCCGCCCGCTGGAGGAGCGGGTGCGGCTCTCGGTGATGGCCATGTTCGGCTACGCCGGCGCCCACCCGGAGAGTTTCCGGCTCCTGTTCGATTCGGCCGTCGACGAGATGTCGAACGAGCGCCGCGCGCTGGCCGATTCCATCGCCACCCACGTGGTCGGCCAGGTGCGCGAGCACCTGCTCGCGCACGGCCGCCCGGCCGGCTCCGGCGCGGACCTGCTCGGGGCCATGATGGTCGGCCTGGTCGGACGGGCCGCGATGCACGTCTCCCACTCGCCGGGGGTCGACCCGATCGCCGCGGGCGAGCTGGCCGCCGGGTTCGTCATGGCCGCGCTGCGCGGGCTGGACCCCGCGCTGCTGGAGCGCCTCGACCGGCCTGCGGGGGCTCCGCACCCGGCCGGGCAGTGCACCACCTGAGCGTCCACACCGGACTGTTTGTCACCGGCTGAACAATTACCGGCGCTCCGGGAAATCACCTCTTGCCGGGCCCGGCAGGCACTGCGACGCTGCATTCACCGCAAGCGACGCACGTATTTCCGTCCCCGCGGAAAGCGCTTGCCGACCCCCTTTTCCCACAACGAGGTGTGATCAGCCATGATTCGCTTCCCCCAGAAACCCCTGTTTTCCGCCACAGCCGCCGCGGCCGCCGTCGGCTTCGCCGTCGCCGGGCTCACCGTGGCCGCCGCGCCGGTGGCCTCGGCCGCGCCGTGCACCGACATCGACGTCCCGGTGGCCCGCGGCACGGGCGAACCCGGCACGCTGGGCCTCATCGTCGGCGACCCGGTCTTCTCGGCCGTCCAGAACCGGCTGCGGCCGCGATCGGTGAGCAGCTACCGCGTCGACTACCCCGCCGACCTCGGCCAGCCCGCCTCGGTGCAGCGGGGCAACACCGACCTGGTCAACCACGTGCGGACGCAGGCCGCGGCCTGTCCGTCGCAGCGGTTCGTCCTGGTCGGCTACTCCCAGGGCGCCAACGTCGTCGACAACTCGATCGGGATCAGCAGCGCCGGCGCGGTCGTCGGCGGCCCGATCGCCGCGACCATCCCGGCCGACCTGGCGCCGCGGATCGCGGCGATCGTGTTGTTCGGCAACCCGATCCGCGCGATCGGCCGCTCGGTGACCGGCACCTACCAGAGCCGCACCAAGGACTACTGCGCCTTCGGCGACCCGGTCTGCCAGGCGGGCGGCCTCAACATCCTGGCCCACCTGAGCTACGGCGGCGAAGCCAACGACGCGGCCGGGTTCGTCGCGGGCAAGGTCTGATTCCCGCGAAATGCCCGGGAAGGCCATCTCGGAAATCCGAAGTGGCCTTCCCGGATTCCCCTCAGCAGTTCGACGGCGCGGTTTCGCCGTTGAACCGCTTGACGATCCACTGGTGCGCGTCGGCGTTGCCGGCGAGGATCCCCGTCGCGTGTTCGGCCAGGTAAGTGGTCCACTGCTCCCGCACCCCGGCCGCGCAGTACGCCCGGTGCAGCGTTTCCGCCTGCGGGGTGTTGACGATTTCGTCGGTGCTCGCGTGGTACTGGAACACCGGGACCCGCGGCGGGTGGGCGCCCAGCTTGTTCTGCGCCAGCCGCGCCTGCCACTGCGGCGTGCCCAGCGGGTTCGACGTCGTGAAATCGCTGATCTTCTTGAAGGAGTAGTTCAGCAGCAGTTCGGCGGTGCACGCGTTCTTCTTCGCGTCGGTCAGCTGCTGACGACCGGTGTCGTTGAGGAAGGAATCCAGCTTCAGGTCCGGGTACGCGGCGTCGAGCCCGACCGCGGCGAAGGCCAGGAACCCGAACCCGATGTAGCCGTCGAGCCCCTTGGCGACTTCGGTCAGGTCGGCGGGCACGCCGCCCGCGACGACGCCGACGACGTTCAGCTCCGGCGCGTACGCGGGCTGCTTTTCGCCGGCCCACATCGATCCACCGCCGCCCTGCGAGTAACCCTGGAAGATCACCTTGGCGCTCTTCGCCAGCCGGGCGGCCGGCAGGTCCTGCGCCGCCCGCACCGAGTCGATCACCGCGGGCCCCATCGACTGCCCGGTGATGTAGGTCGGCACGGTCGCCGGCGAATAGCCCTCGTAGTCGGTCACCGCGACCGCGTAGCCGCTGGAGAGCGAGTCGTTGACGGCGGGCTGGTCGTACAGCGTGCCCCGCTCAATCGCCTTGGACGCCGTGCACTTGAAGGCCGGGCCCTGCGTGCCGACCGCGTAGCCGACGATCGGCGCCTTGGCCGGATCCACGCCCTTCGGCACGAGGATCGTCCCGGTGACCGCGTTCCGGTTCCCCAGCGCGTTCGTCGACAGGTACATGACCTGCCAGGCGTCGGCGTTGAGGGCGTTCAGCAGCGGAACCGCAGGACGCCAGCGGATGACGTCACCCGGTTTGCCGGCCGGCAGCGGGGACGGCGGGGTGTAGAACGAGTCGTCGAACGGCCCGGGCAGCAAGGGCGCCGCACCGGCGGGCGGGCTCGCGGCCGCGACCCCCAGCGCCACCAGGCAACAGGTCAGCAGCGCCGAAAGCACGGCGCGACGACGAGCATGCTTCACCACAACCTCCATCGGGGAAAGGGATTGCGCTCAGGCCGGGAGGCCCAGCGCGCCGGCCAGGACCGGCCAGGACTGGTGCAGGGCCCGCTGCCAGTACGGCCAGCTGTGGGTGCCGGCCCCGTAGTAGTCGACGGTCGCCGGGATGCCGGCGGTCCGCAGGCGGTCGGTGAAGCTGCGGGACGACATCTCCGCCGTCGACTCCAGGAAGTCCGCCTGCCCCGGCGGGTCGAGCGGCCCGGTCTGCCCGTTGCCGCAGGAGACGTAGAGCGCGGTGCCGCGCAGCTGGTCGACGTGGTCGTACGGGTTGTTCGCCGTCCAGATCGAGCGCATGCCGAACGCGTCACCCCAGAGGTCGAGGTAGTTGAAGAACCCGCCGCGCGCCAGGATGCCGATGATCCAGACCGGCAGGCCCGGGTAGAGCGTGTTCGGCACCCCGCTGTAGGACGCGGCCGCGCCGAACATCCCCGGGTGCTTGAACGCGTACGCCATCGCGCCGTACCCGCCGATCGACAGCCCCGCGACCGCGCGGCGGGTGCCACCGCGGTAGCCGCGCTCGACGATCTGGCGCACCTCGGCGGTGTGGAAGGTGTCCCAGTCGGGGGTGTTCCGGAGGCCGAAGTTCCACCACTTCGTGTACATCCCCGCCGCCCCGTCCGTCGGCATCACGACCAGAGCGTCCTTGACCGCGGTGAACGCCTTGACGTCGGTGAACTGGTCCCACGAGCGGTAGTCGACCGGTTCGCAGCAGCCGTGCAGCAGGTACAGCACCGGCCAGGTCCGCGAGGGCTGCGCCGCCCAGCCGGACGGCACGATCAGCCGCACCATCCCGGTGGTGCCCAGGGCCGGCGAGCTGATCTGCAGGTCGACGGTCCGGGCGTCCAGCCACGTCTCCTGGACGACCTTCGCGCCGTCGTCGGCCACGGCCGGGCTCGCCTGGGCGGGCGCCACACCGGCACCGGCGATCAGGAGGGCGACGGACAGCGCCAGCAAGGCGATCCGTTTCATGAGGACTCCTCAGAGGGGGATGTTCCCGTGTTTCCGGGCCGGCAGGCTCTGGCGTTTGGTGCGCAGCATCCGCAGGGCCCGCGCCACCTGGAGGCGGGTCTGCGACGGCGTGACGACTTGATCGACGTAACCGCGTTCGGCGGCCAGGTACGGGCCGCCGTGGCGCTTGCGGTACTCGTCGGTGAGCCGCCGGCGGGCCGGCTCGCGTTCTTCCGGTGGCAGCCCGGCCAGCTCGCGCCGGTAGAGCACCCGGACCGCGCCTTCGGCGCCCATCACCGCGATCTCCGCGGTGGGCCAGGCCAGCACGACGTCGGCGCCGAGGTGTTTCGAGCCCATCACCGCGTAGCCGCCGCCGTAGGCCTTGCGGACCACGACGGTCACCTTCGGCACGGTCGCCTCGGAATAGGCGTAGATCAGCTTGGCGCCGCGGCGGATGATCCCGCCGCGTTCCTGATCGGTGCCCGGCAGGTAGCCGGGGACGTCGGCCAGGGTGAGGAGCGGGATCGAGAACGCGTCGCAGAAGCGCACGAACCGCGCGGCCTTCTCCGACGCGTCGATGTCCAGCACGCCGGCCTGGTGCCGCGGCTGGTTGGCCACGACGCCGACCGTGTGGCCCTGCACCCGCGCGAAGGCGCAGATCATGTTGGGCGCGAAGGCGCTGTGCACCTCGGTGAACTCGCCGTCGTCGACCAGCGCGGCGATCAGCTCGGTCATGTCGTAGGTCCGGTGCGGCGAGTCGGGCACCAGCCGGTCGAGCTCGAGGTCGGCGGCGGTGAGCCCGGGATCGGTGTCGTCGGCGTACGCGGGCCCGGGGTCGAGGTTGTTCGCGGGCAGGTAGCCGAGCAGCGTCTGCACCCAGTCGACGGCGTCCTGTTCGCCGGCGGCCCGGTGGTGGGCGTTGCCGGCGACCTCGCTCTGCACGGCCGCGCCGCCGAGTTCCTGCGCGGTGACGTGTTCGCCGGTGACGGCGTGCACGACGTCCGGGCCGGTGACGAACATGTGCGAGGTTTCGTCGACCATCACGGTGAAGTCGGTCATCGCGGGGGCGTAGACCGCGCCGCCGGCGCACGGTCCCATGATCATCGAGATCTGCGGGATGACCCCGGAAGCGTGTGCGGTGCGGCGGCCGAGCTCGGCGTAGTAGGCCAGCGAGACGACGCCTTCCTGGATCCGGGCGCCGCCGGAGTCGTTGATCCCGACGACCGGGCAGCCGATGGTCATGGCCAGGTCCATCAGCTTGAGGACCTTTTCGCCGGAGACCTCGCCGAGGCTGCCGCCGAAGACGCTGAAGTCCTGGGAGAACACGCAGATCTGCCGTCCGTCGACGGTGCCGTGCCCGGTGACGACGCCGTCACCCCACGGCCGGTTCGCGTCCATCCCGAACTCCGCGCACCGGTGCCGCGCGAACTGGTCGGTCTCCACGAAGGACCCGGGGTCCAGCAGCAGCCCGATCCGTTCGCGCGCGGTCAGCTTCCCCTTGGCGTGCTGCCGGTCGACGGCCCGCTTCTCGGCGATGCGGACGGCTTCGTCCTGCCGGGCGGCGAGATCGGCGATCCGGAACGCGGTGGTCGGGGTGAGTTCGTCCATCACCGCACCACCGCCCCGAGCCGTTCGGCCAGCACCGCCACGTACGGTGGATCGATCATCGACACGTGATCGCCGGGCACCCGCACGACTTCGAGAGCCGCGCAGTGGGCGTCCCACCCGAGGGCGTCGTCGGTGCGCAGGTACCGCGGGTCCAGCGCGGTGGTGAGCGGGTGCGGTTCCCGGGCGCGCAGCAGGACCACCCGCCCGTCGTAGCCTTCCGGCGTGTACCGCTCGGCCACCCGGGCGTCCACATAGGACTCGTACTGGTGCTTGAGGACGCCCGCGCCCAGGTCCGGCACCTGCTCGGCGAGCTTGGCCATGACCCAGTGGATCTGGGCGTCTTCGTCCAGCGTCGCCAGCTCGTCGCGCGGCACCTCGAACGGGACCCCGTAGGTCCGGGAGATGTGGCCGGCGAACCGGTCGAAGCGGTCCAGCAGCTCCTCGGCCGGTGTGCCGGTGCCGGGCAGCGGCAGGATGGTGTCGATGAGGAAGACGAGTTCGGCGTTGTTCAGCTGCCGCGCGGTCTCGTAGGCGAGGCAGCCGCCGAACGACCAGCCGCCCAGCCGGTAGGGGCCGGCGGGCTGGATGTCCCGGATCAGCTCGGCGTACCGGGCCGCCTTGCCTTCGACGGTGTTCTCTTCGTCGAGGCGTTCGAACCCGTAGACCGGTGGGCCTTCGGGGAGCAGCCGGGCGAGTTCGCGGTAGACGCTCGCGGTGCCCCCGGCCGGGTGGAAGAGGAAGACGGGCCGCCCGCCGACGCCATCGCGCAGGAGCCGCACGGGCCCGCCACCGTGCCCTTCGAGCTCGCCCCGCAGGAGGTCGGCCATCCCGGCAACGGTGGGGGTGGCGAAAAGCCGGTCCATGCCGGGGACGGCGGTGAGGTGCGCGGCGAAGGTTTCTCGTAGCTGCCGGGCCTGGGCCGGGTCGCCGCCGAAGCGGTCGTGGACGCCGGGTTCGGCGCCGCCGAGGACGGTCCGCCAGTGCCGGGCCACCCACCGTTCGGCGGGATCCCGCGGCCCGGCGACGACCGGCGCAGCAGGCTCGGGCCGCCCGGGGAGGTCCCGGGGCCCGGCATCCGCCGGCGGCGCGGGCCTTGCGGAATCCGCCAACCCGGCTTCGGTCGGCGCAGCAGACCCGGCGGATTCCACCAGCCCAGCCCCCACCGGCGCAGCAGACCCGGCGGAATCCACCAACCCCGCCCCCACCGGCGCAGCACGCCCGAAACCCGCCTGCTCGGCCAGGTTCCCGGCAAGCTCCGCCAAGCTGGCTCCCCGCAGCAGCAGCGGAATCGGCAACGGCAGCCCGAAGTCGCGTTCCACCGCGCCGCGCGCCCGCATCGCCGACAGGGAATCCAGCCCCAACCGGGTGAGCGGCACCGTCCGGTCGATCTCCGGCACCCCGAGCAGGTCCGCGACCAGCCCCGCCAGGTGGTCGGCGATCGCCGCGCGGGCGGCCTCCGGTGCGCCGCCGCGCAGCGCTTCCATGCCGTCCCATGTGGACGATTCGGCCCGCGGGCCGAAGAGTGCGAAGAACGGCCGCTCCCCCAGCCGGGGAAAGAGCTCCAGCACGGTCGCCGGGTCCACCCGGGCCACCCCGGTCGCCGGGAGGTCGCGTGCCAGCACGAAGTCCAGCGCCGACAACGCTTCCTCGGTGCCGAGCGGCTCGAGCACCGGGTTGGCCGAGCCGGCCGCCGCGCCCACCTCGCCCCACGCGCCCCAGCCGATCGTCGCGGCCGGGAGGCCTCGGGCCCGGCGCCACGCGACCAGCGCGTCGGCCCACGCGTTCGCCGTGGCGTACGCGGCCTGGCCCGGCGATCCGAACAGCGCGGCCGCCGACGAGTACACCAGCCACCAGTCGAGGTCGTGCCCGGCCGTCGCTTCGTGCAGGCGCCACGCGCCCAGCGCCTTCGGCCGCCAGACCGCCTCGAGCGCGTCGCCGTCGAGGCTGATCGCGGCGCCGTCGGCCAGGACGCCGGCGGCGTGCAGCACCCCGCGAAGCGGCACACCCCCTTCGACGGCCGCCGCGACCAGGGTCTCGGCCGTGCCCGGGGCGGCGATGTCACCCGGCACCACCCGGACGTCGATGCCCAGCCCGGGATCGGCGGCGTGCCGGCTGTTCAGCACCAGCCGTGTCGCGCCCCGCGCGGCCAGCCACTTCGCGGCGGCCAGCCCCAGGCCGCCGAGGCCGCCGGTGACGATGTACGCGCCGTCGCGGACCGGCTCGCGCGCCGGGTCACCGAGGGTGGGCCGGACCAGGCGCCGCGTGTACCGCACGCCGCCGCGCCAGGCGATTTCGTCGTCCGGGCCGTCCGCGCGGATCTCGTCCCGCAGCCGGTCCGCTCCGCCGTCGACCTGGCTCACCCGCAGTTCGGGGTGTTCGAAGGCCAGCACGCGCACGAGTCCGCGCAGTGCCGCCGCCCCGGGGTCGCCCCGCTCGCCGGGCTCGATGGCGTGCGCTCCGGCGGTCACCAGCCACAACCTCGGCGCCACGGGCAGTTCGGCCAGTTCGGCGACGACACCGGCCAGGGTCTCGACCAGCCGCGCCCCGCGTGCCGGATCCGGCTCGGCCGCGTCGCCGAGCAGGGCGACGACCGCGGCCGGTTCGCCGTCACGCAGCAGTTTCGCCAGCTCGGGCCGGTCGCCGAGGCGGGCGGTGCGGACGTCCTCGCCCGCGAACTGCTCGCCGAGATCGTCGTCGGACAGCACGATCCAGCGGTGCGCCGGCTTCGGCCCGCGGGGGCGCCCCCCGTTTTCCACACTACCGGCGGGCACCGACAATTCCGGCGCGGCGGGCAGCGGCGCCGGGTGCCAAGCCGCCTCGAACAGCAGCCGCGTCAGCGCCGCGTCGCGGTGGCGGCGGCAGTAGACGTCGCGGAATTCGGCCAGGACGACGTCGTCGGCGTCGACCAGCTGGACGCTGCCGAGCACGCCGTCGCCGGACTCCTGGAGAACGGCGTCCACCCGCACGCCTCGGCGCGGGTCGCCGGCGACCACCACCTCGCCCACGCTGAGCGGCAGGTACAGGGCGTCCGCGTCGCCGACCGCCGCGGCCAGCGCGTGCAGGCAGGCGTCGGCGAGCGCCGGGTGCAGCACGTACGCGGGGTGGTCGGCTTCCGGTTGCGCGATCGACGCCGACGCGCGCCCGGGCGCGGCGGTCACCCGGCGCAGGCCGCGGAAGGCCGGGCCGTAGGACTGCCCCAGCTCGGCCAGCGCCCGGTAGACGTCGACCGGCTCCCCGGCGGTCGCCCCGAACGGCGCCGACGGTGTGCCGCCGGTGCCGATCCGCGCGGTGGCGTGCCGGACCCACCGGCCGGGTCTCGTGTGGACACTCAGCTCCGTGCCGCGGAGCGTGGTGGTCACCTCGGTGTGCTCGCCGAGCGGCAGGACTTCGCTCAGTTCGAGGTCGTGGACGCGGCCGCCCGGGCCGGCGGCGGCGAGCGCGAGCTCCAGGAAACCGGTGGCCGGGAACACCGGGACGTCCCGGACGGTGTGGCCGGCCAGCCACGGCAGCGCCGCGGTGCCGACGTCGCCCCGCCACAGGTGGCCGCCGCCGGGGTCTTCGATGTGCACGCCGAGCAGGGGGTGGGCCCCGCCGGTGCGGACGGCCCGGCGCGGCCAGAAGCGTTCGTGCCGCCAGACCGGGCCGGGCAGCTCGACCGGCGGCGTCTGCGGCCGGGCGGCCAGCACGCCGGGATGGCAGGGCTTTCGGGGGTCCGGGTGGCGGAGCCCCCGGCCCGGAGCGGAGCTCCGGTCGTCACCGCCGAGCACGTGCAGCCGGGCGAGGCTGGTCAGGAACGCCGTCCGCTCGTCGATCCGGCGGCTCGCCGAGGGCAGGCCGAGCCCGCCGGACTGCTCGATCGCGGCCAGCGCGACGGGGTGCGGCGAGATTTCGACGAAGACGGTGTGCCCGTCGGCGGCGGCCGCGGCCAGCGCCTGGCCGAACCGCACGGGACGGCGCAGGTTGGCTGCCCAGTACTCGACGCCGAACGCGGGCTGCTCGTGCGGATCCTCGAGAACGCTGCTGTACCAGAGGATTTCGGGTGTCCGCGGCGCCAAGCCCGGCACCGCGGCGCGGAACGGGCCGAGCAGTGGCTCGACGGCGGCGGAGTGCCCGGCGCCCGCGACCGGCAGCCGCCGGGCGAGCCTGCCGAGGTGTTCGGCGTGCGCGACCATGGCCTCGACGCGGTCCGCGGCCCCGCTGACGGTGCACTGGGTCGGCGAGGCGTACACCGCGATGGTGACGTCGGGGAATTCCGCGAGCTCGGCCGGCGAGAGCTCGACGACGGCCATCGCCCCGCCACCGCGTTCGTCGAGCTCGGCGAGCAGCCGAGCCCGGGCCGCCATGATCCGCAGGCCATCGGCGACGTCGAGCGCCCCGGCCACGACGGCGGCGGCGACCTCGCCCATCGAATGCCCGAGCACGGCGGCGGGGGTCACCGCGTGCGCCCGCCAGAGAGCGGCCAGGGCGAGTTGCACCCCGAACAGGGTGAGCTGGGTCGCGGCGAGGTCGGGAAGCTCGTGTTCGAGGGCTTCGCGCAGGGAAAACCCGGCTTCGGCCCGGAAGACGGGATCGAGGGCCTCGATTTCGGCCCGGAAGGCGGGTTCGGAGCGCAGCAGCAGGCGGCCCATGCCGGACCACTGCGAGCCATAGCCGGAGAACACGAAGACGACACCACGCTCACCCGAGCGCCCCAAGGTGGCCTTGGTCGCGTCCAACGCACCGAAGGCCACATCGGGACGTTCGCGGCCTTCGGCCAAACCCCGCAGCGCCTCGACCACGTCAGCCCGGCTCTCGGCGACCACCGCCCCGCGCACCGGCAGCTGCTCCCGCCGGTGCGCCAGCGTCGAGGCGACGGCGTCGAGCGGTACCGCGCTCTCGGCCAGCCAGTCCGCCAGCTCCCCCGCCCGTGCCCGCAGCACCTCCGCCGACCGGGCCGAAAGCGCGAACACCTGCGGACCGCCGTCACCGGCCCGGGGCGGGAACGACGCCGCGGGCCACTCCTCCAGCACGACGTGCGCGTTCGTCCCGCCGAACCCGAACGCCGACACCCCGGCCCGCGCCGTGCCCGCGTAGCGCGGCCAGTCCGTCCCCGACGCGACCACCCGCAGCCCGGTGAAGTCGATGTGCGGGTTCGGCTCGCGGAAGTGCAGGCTCGGCGGCACCCGCCGGTGCGTCATCGCCAGCACCACCTTCACCAGCCCGGTGATGCCGGCCGCGCCTTCGAGGTGCCCCAGGTTGCTCTTCACCGAACCCAGCAGCAGCGGGCGCTCCGGAGCACGCCCCGCCCCGAGCACCGCCGCCAGCGCACCCGCCTCCAGCGGATCGCCCAGCGGCGTCCCGGTCCCGTGCGCTTCGACGTAGTCCACAGAGGACGGATCGACGCCGGCCGTGGCGTACGCGTCGCGCAGCAACGCCGCCTGGGCGTCCGGGTTGGGCGCGGTCAGGCCGTTGGACCGGCCGTCGGAGTTCACCGCGCTGCCGCGGATCAGCGCCAGCACCCGGTCCCCGGACCGCCGCGCCGCCCGCAGTGTCTTCAGCACGACCACGCCGCAGCCTTCGCCGCGGGCGATGCCGTCGGCGCCGGCGTCGAACGGCTTGCAGCGGCCGTCCGCGGCCAGCACTCCCGCCCGGTGGAAGCCGGCGGTGATGCCGGGCGAGAGCAGGACGTTCACCCCGGCGGCGAGCGCGGTCTCGCTCTCGCCGCGGCGCAGGCTCTGCACCGCCTGGTGCACCGCGACCAGCGACGACGAGCACGCGGTGTCCAGGGTGAGGCTGGGCCCGCGCAGGTCGAGCAGGTACGACAACCGGTTCGCCGCGATGCTCGCCGCCGCGCCGGTCCCGGACCAGACGTCGACGCCCGCGACGTCGGTCATCGTCAGCGAGCCGTACTCGGTGGCCGACAGCCCGACGAACACCCCGGTCCGGCTGCCCCGCAACGTCGACGGCGGGATCCCCGCGTGCTCCAGCGCCGCCCAGACGACCTCGAGGAGGATCCGCTGCTGCGGGTCCATCGCCTCGGCTTCGCGCGGGGTGATGCCGAAGAACTCCGCGTCGAACCCGGCGACGTCGTCGAGGAACCCGCCGCGCGACGGCACACCGGCGAGGTCTTCCGCCGGGGCGAACGTCTCCCAGCGGCCCTCGGGGACGTCGCCGATGCCGTCGCCGCCCGCGTCGAGGAAACGCCAGAAAGCTTCCGGGGATTCGATCCCGCCGGGTAGCCGGCAGCCGAGGCCGACGACCGCGATCGGCTCGCCGTCCTCCGGCAGCGGCACGTACGCCGCCTCGGAATCCACAGTGGACAGGTGGCCGGCCAGCGCGGTGATCGTCGGGTACTGCCACACCAGGGTCGGGGACAGCGACCGGCCGGCGAACTCGCCCAGGTCGGCCGCCAGGCTCGCCGCGTCCCTCGAGGACAGCCCGGTTTCGTGCAGCGGCCGGTCGACGTCCACGTCGCCGAGGCGCGCGAGCAGCCAGGCGCGGATCGCCGCGGCGTCCGGCGCGCTCATCCGAGCCGCCGGGCGGTGAGCGAACCGTCCAGGTAGGACACCCGGCACCGGGCCCGGCTGATCTTGCCGCTGGAGGTACGGGGCACCTCGCCCGGCGCCAGGAAGACGACGTCGTGCAGGCGCAGCCCGTGCCCTGCCGAAACTGCCGCCCGGATGGCCGCAGCCGCCTCGGCGACGTCGGCTTCGGTGTCCTTCGCGCGTTCCAGGACGATGACCGCGGCTTCCCCGCCGTCGCCGTCGATCGCGAAGGCCGCGGCCGAGTGCGGCCGGACGGCCGGGTGTTCCTCGACGGTCTGCTCGATGTCCTGCGGGTAGTGGTTGCGGCCGTCGACGACGACCAGGTCCTTCAGCCGGCCCGTCACGAACAGCTCGCCCTCGAACACCACGCCGAGGTCGCCGGTCGCCAGCCAGCCCTCGCCGGTGTCCGGATCGAGCGGGGGCAGGCCGAAGGTGGCCACCGACGCTTCGGCCCGGCCCCAGTAGCCGCGGCCGACGTTCGGGCCGCTGACCCGGATTTCGCCGACCTCGCCCGGCTCGGCGGGTTCCCCGGTCGCCCGGTCGGCGATCCGCACCCGCTGGCCGACCGGGCGGCCGCACGAGACGAGCGTCGTGGCGGCCGCGCTCGCGGCGGCCGGCACCGCGTACCCGGCGGCGAGCCGGGCCCGGTCGAACGTGACCTGCCGGGGCGGTTTTCCCGCGTCCGTCACGGAAACCAGCACGGTGGCCTCGGCCAGGCCGTAGGAGGAGCGGTGCACCTCCGGCCGCAGCCCGCAGCCGGCGAAGGCCTCGTGGAACCTGGCGATCGTGGCCGGCAGCACCGGTTCGCTGCCGTTGATCAGCGAGACGACCCGGCTGAGCTCCAGGTAGATCTTGTCGTCCTCGGTGACGCGGGAAGCGCAGTAGGCGTAGGCGAAGTTGG
The DNA here is from genome assembly GCF_030285645.1 of Amycolatopsis sp. DG1A-15b. Classification (GTDB taxonomy): domain Bacteria; phylum Actinomycetota; class Actinomycetes; order Mycobacteriales; family Pseudonocardiaceae; genus Amycolatopsis. Next base: position 1,446,183 of record NZ_CP127296.1, on the reverse strand, counting down.
GCGCCGCGCTGATCGCACCGGGACTGGCCGAGAGCGCGCGCAGCCAGCGCGCGGGCCGTTCGAGGAACGCCAGCGGGTCCATCAGGACCGACTCCAGGCCGCCGGCCATCGGCGCGCCGATGCCGAGGATCAGCCCCATGTCGTGGAACAGCGGCAGCCAGCTGACCGCCGACGTGGTCCCGCTCTCGGCGCCGTAGGCCGCGCAGGCCTGACGGGCGTTGGCGAGCACGTTGCGGTGGGTCAGCACGACTCCGGCGGGCGAGCGCGTCGAGCCGGACGTGTACTGCAGGTAGGCCGGGGCGCCGGGATCGGGCTCGGGCCAGTCGTGCGTCCCGGCCGCCACCGGCGGCACGGCGTCGACGTCGACCACCGCCGGGCCGACCGGGGAACCGGCGAGGAACCGGGTGACCTCCTCGCACTCCGCGGCCGTGGTCAGCACGACCCGCGGGCCGCAGTCGGCGAGCGCCGCGGCCAGCCGGCCCGCGTGCCCGGGCAGGCCGGGCGCGAACAGCGGCACGGCGACCAGTCCCGCCCGCAGTGCGCCGAGGAACGCGACGACGTAGCCGGCGGACTGCCCGGCCAGCACCGCCGCCCGCTCGCCCGGACCGGCCACTTCGGACAGCCGGGCCGCGACTGCCTCGACCCGCTCGTCGAGCTCGCGCCAGGTGAGCGTGACCGCCCGGCCGTCGCCGCCGTCGCGGTGGTCCAGGTGGGTCACGGCGATCCGGTCGCCGAGGTGGCGCGCCCAGTGCCCCAGCAGGGTCGCGAAGGACTCGCCGCCGTCGACGGGGGCACCGGTGCCGGGAACCGGCCGGGAAATGGTTTCCATGCATCCTCGCAGAGAGCGTTTACCGGCGCAGTGAATAACCGCACCGGCGCGGTTGTCAACGATTCAATCTCGGATACTCATGGGGAAACGGGTTACGGGACAGCACGTTTGTCACGCGGCGACGAGGTCTCGGCGGATCGGGTTCCCGGCACGCGCACGGCCAGCAGCGCGCCGGCGAACGTCAGCCCGGCCGCGGCGAGCAGGCCCGCGGTGTACCCGCCGGCCAGTGCCGCCCCGGCGGGGACGCCCGATTCCAGCCGCGCCGCGCGCACCGACGTGAGCACCGCGCCGATCAGCGCGACGCCGAGCGCGCTCGACAATTCCCGGGCCGCGGTGAGCAATCCCGACGCCGTGCCGGAATACCGCTCGGCCACCACGTCGAGCGCGTGCGACGTCATCGGGACGGTGAAGGCCGAGCCCGCGCCGATCAGGACCAGGCCGGGCACCCGCGGCCACAGCGCGGGGACGTGGTTCACCGCGGCGAGGGCGAGCAGTCCCGCCCCCACCACGGCCAGCCCCATCGCCACCGTCCGAAGGGGACCGTGGCAGGCGACGGCCGCCGGCACCAGCGGCGTCGCGGCCACGACCGCCACCGCGACCAGTACCAGGGGCAGTCCGGCGCCGGCCGGGCCGAGTCCGAGGAACTCCTGGTGCAGCAACGGCGTGAAGAAGAAGATCCCGGAGATCCCCAGTCCCCACAGCAGCTGCAGGCCGAGCGAGCCCAGGAACACCCGGTTGCCGGTCAGGGCCGGCGGGACCAGCCGGTCGGCCGCCCGCCGTTCCCGCACGAGGAACGCCACCCCGAACGCGGTCCCCGCGGCGAGCAGCGGGATCCGGAGCCGGGGTTCGGCGAGCGCGGTGGTGAGCAGCACCAGGCTCGCGGTCACCAGGATCATCGCCGACGGCGGTGGCGCACGGGTCCCACCCCCGCGGCCGGGCGGCACGGTCCCCGGCAGCAAGCCCAGCATCGCGGCCACGAACGGGAGGTTGACGAAGAAGATCCAGGCCCAGCCGCAGTATTCGCTCAGGACACCGCCGAGCGCGGGGCCGAGGGCCAGCGCGGCCGCCAGGCAGGCCGTCCAGACCGCCGCACCGAGCGTCCGGCCGCGCGCGTCGAGGTTGGTCCGCAGCAGGCTCAGCAGGCCCGGCACCAGGAACGCGGCCGCGAGCCCCTGGAGCACCCGGGCTGCGACCAGCAGCCACGCCGAACCCGCCAGGCCGCCCGCCGCCGCGCCAAGCCCGAACGCGAGGAGGGCGCCGGTCAGGGCCGGGCGCCGCCCCCAGCGATCGATCAGCGCGCCCGCCACCGGCAGCAGCCCCGCGAACGGGAGCATGTACCCCAGCGCGATCCACTGCAGGGCGCGGACGTCCAGGGCGAGGTCCCGGGCGATGGACGGCGCGCCCGCGGCGACGATCGTGTTGTCCAGCGTCGTGACGAACGCGCCGAGCGCGAGCACGACCAGGGTCCGCCGGGTCATCGCGCGCTCCCCACCAGCTCGCCGGTGCCCACGGCCTTCCGACGCGGGAACCACCAGTTCGCCGCACCGAGCCGGGCCATCACCGCGGGGACGAGCACGCACCGGACCACGACGGCGTCCAGGAGCACGGCGACGGTCAGCCCGACGCCCGCCTCGCGCACCACCCGCGCGTCCACGAAGGCGAAGGAGACGAACACCAGCGCCATGATCAGCGCGGCCGCGGTGATGGTCCGGCCGGTCGCCGCGACGCCGTCGACGATGGCCGCGCGGGTGTCGCCGTGGCGGCGCCACGCCTCCTGGATGCGGGCGATGAGGAAGACCTCGTAGTCCATCGACAGCCCGAACAGCCCGGCGAACAGGAACACGGGCAGGTAGGGCTCGATCGGGGCGCCGAAGGCGAACACCACCGCGCCGGTCGTCGCGGCCGCGGTCAGCAGGTTCATCACCGCCGCGGTGAGCGGGATCAGCACGCTGCGGAACACCCACGCCAGCAGCAGGACCGAAATCCCGACGACGGCGGCGAGGAACAGCGGCAGCCGGGCGGTGATCGCCGCGGAGAAGTCGGCCCGCGCCGCGACGACCCCGCCGACGTGCGCGTCCGGGCCGGCGATGACCTTGGCCATCACCCGCGTCGACGCGAGCAGTTCGCCGGTCGCCGGATCGCCGGGGCCCGTCCGCGGGAGCACCGTCAGCAGCCACACTCCCCCGGGCAGCGCGGTGGGCGGGCCGACGTCCGCGCTCGCGAGCAGCACTTCCCGCAGCGCTCCCACCGCGTCCCCGCCGCCGGTCCCGACCACCGCCAACGCCGCGTCGGCACCCGGCCCGAAGCCCTCGTCGAGCAGCTCGGCCGCGGTCCGCGTGACGCTGCCGGGCGGGTCGAGCGCGGCGTCCGGCACGCCGAGCCGCAGGCCGGTCATCGGCAGCGCGAGCACGGCCACGACCAGCAGGGCCGCCAGGGTGTACGGGCCGGGACGCGCGGTCACCGACCGCGCGAGCCGGGCCCACCGGCCGTCGCCGCCGTCCGGGCGCAGGCTCATCCGGCGGGCGAGGAGCCGCAGCAGCGCCGGCAGCAGGGTGAGCGCGGCGAACGCGGTCAGCAGCACCGAGACCGCGGCGGCGGCCGCGATCCCGTCCAGGAACGGCAGGCCGACGGTGACCATCCCGGCGAGCGAGACGCACACGGTGACGCCGGCGAAGACCACGCTGCGGCCGGAGGTCGCGGCCGCGACGGCCAGCGCCGCCGCCGGCTCGGCACCGTCCCGGCGGCCCTGCCGGTAGCGGGTCAGCACGAACAGCGCGTAGTCGACGCCGACGCCGAGCCCGAGCAGCGCGGCGATCTCGGTGCTGATCTTCGGCATGGTCATGACGTGCGACAGCAGCGTCACCGCGGCCAGGGCGCAGCCGACCGAAACCGCCGCGGTGAGGACCGGCAGCAGGACGCAGGCCAGCGAGCCGAAGGCCACCAGCAGCACGACGGCCGCGGCGAGCAGGCCGATCCCGGCGTTGCCCAGGTCGGGCGCGGCGGCCGTCATCGCGGCGAGCTCTCCGGAAGCGCCGGCGGTGAGGCCCCCGGCGTCGCGGACGGTGGCGGCGAGCGCGTCGGCCGTCCCCTGCCCTAGGTCGGCGGCGGGGGCGTCGAAACGCACGGTCAGCACCGCGATCCGCCGGTCGGCGGACACCTCGCCGGGCGGCGGATCGACGGACACGACGTGCGGCACCGCCGCCAGCCGGGCGGCGAGCGCGGCGAGCCGGGCGCGGCCCATGCCGCTGTCGACCGGGCCGTCCTCCGAGCGGACGACGACGCGTTCCCCGGCGCCACCGGCCCCGGCGGCGCGCAGCAGGTTCGCCGCCGCCGTGCTGTCCGCGGCCGGCAGGTCCACCGTGTCGCGGAAGGCCGAGCCGGTGTGCAGCGCGGCGGAACCCAGCCCGCCCAGCGCCAGCAGCCACAGCACGATCACGACGCCGGCCCGGCGGAAACACCAGGAAACGAGCGCCGTCATCGGTGTCTCCTCCCGCGTGCCGGTTGATCACGCTAACAACGGGAAGGCGCGCGAAGATACCGCCCGAGTTCACAAATCGAATTCCGGAAACCTTTGCCGCGGTTAGTGTTACGGGTTTGTCCGGCAGGTGACAAACTCCGGTGCGGCCGTTGACCCCCGCGTGACAGAACCCGCTCCGGACGCAGGGGCGGCGGTTGCCAAGTCCGATCCCGTGTGAGTACATGACCTCCGCGCCGAGCCCGGCGCGGACTCTCCACGAAGCGCGGCAAGGGGTGTGAACCATGACCCGGACGATCACGCAGGCGGCGATTCCGCACCCGCGGGGCACCGGCCGCGCGCGGCAGCTGTGGTGCTCGCTGCCGACGGAACTCGCGCAGCGGTTCCGGCCGCACGCCGACCCGCTCGCCCGGCGGATCCTCGAAGAGGTCCAGCGGGCCGTGCCCGAGTACGCCAAGCCGCTCGAAGGCGAGTTCGGCAAGATGATCGTGCTGGCGATCGAGCAGGCGGTGCTCAGCTGCATCGACAGCATCGAAGACCTCGCGTCCACACAGGACACTTGGGCGAAGCTGTTCATGGAGGTGGGAAAGCGCGTCCACCACGACGGCGGCAGCCTCAACTCCCTGCAGGCCGCCTACCGCGCGGGCGGTCGCGCGGCGTGGCGCTACATAGCCGAGCTGGGGCAGGTGCACCGGTTCCCGGCGGCCGTGCTGTGCGTCGGTGCGGAAGCCGTTTTCGCTTACGTGGACGAGATTTCCTCGTACTCGGTCGAGGGGTACACCTTGGCGCAGGCGATGGCGAGCGGCACGCTCGAACGACGGCGGCGCCGGCTGTTCGAACTGCTGCTGGCCACCCCGCCCTCGTCGCCGGCCACGCTGGCGACCATGGCCAAGGCGGCGCAGTGGACGATGCCGGAGTGGGTCACTGTCGTCGCGCTCGACCCGCGGACCGAGCAGCACCCCCCGCCGACACCGCGGCTCGCCGACGACGTGCTGCTGGACCTCGACGGCCCCGAGCCGTGCCTGCTGACCCCGAACCCGGACCGCGACCTGCGGGGCCTCGAAGGCCGCCTCCCGGGCTGGCGCGCCGCGGTCGGCCCCCGGGTCCGGCCGGCCGACGCGGCGACGTCGCTGCTGTGGGCCCGCCGCACGCTCGACCTCCTCCGCCGCGGCCTGGCCGGCGATGGCCCGGTCACCCGCACGGCCGACCACCTGGCGACGCACTGGCTGCTGCTCGACCGCTTCCTGCTGGACGAGCTGTCGGCGACGGCGCTCGCCCCTTTCGCGGGCCTGACGGTGAAGCAGCGGACCCGGCTGGCCGAGACGTTGCTGAGCTGGCTGGAGCACAACGGGAACACCCCGGAGATCGCCCAGGCCCTGCGGATCCACCCCCAGACGGTCCGCTACCGCGTGAGCCAGCTGAGCGAGCTGTTCGGCGACCGGCTGGCGGACCCGGCGAAGCGCCTGGAGATCCAGATGGCGCTGTGCGCCCACCGGCTGCTGGGCACCCGGCCGCCGGCGGGCGGCCGTGATCACGGCTGACCGGCTGCCCGTCCCGGCGCCTCACCCGGCACTCCAGTCGGGTGTATTCGAGCCGGTCCCGGCCGCGGCGCGCAGGGCGTCCTTGACCGTGCGCGGCCGCGAATCTAAGGTCGTCCCAGGCTGTTAGCGCTAACAGTCGGTTGGAGGGGACCCACCGATGACCGCACCGGAACTCACCCGGGAGTTGTTCGGCCAGGCCGGCGGCACCGACGTCCACCGGTACACGCTGGGGCGGCCCGGCGGGCCGGTCGTGCGCGTGCTCGACTACGGCGGCGTCATCCAGTCGCTGGAGGCGCCGGACCGCGACGGCCGCCCCGGCAACGTCGTCCTCGGCTTCGCGGACCTCGGCTCCTACGTCGCCAACAACCGGCCCGGGGCGGACCGGGTCTTCCTGGGCGCGGCGATCGGCCGGTTCGCCAACCGGATCGCCGGGGGCACCTTCACCCTCGACGGCGTCCAGTACCGGGTGCCGCTGAACAACGGCAAGAACAGCCTGCACGGTGGCCCCGCCGGGTTCGACACGCGGGTCTGGTCGGCGACCGAACTCCGGGACGGCGACGGCGTCGCCGTCCGGCTCACGCTGGTCAGCCCGGACGGCGACCAGGGCTACCCCGGCCGGCTCACCGCCGAGGTCACCTACCGCGTCGACGCGCGCGACCGGCTGCGCATCACCTACCGCGCGACGACCGACGCGCCGACGGTGGTCAACCTGACCAACCACACCTACTGGAACCTGGCCGGCGAAGGGGCGGGCGAGGTCCACGAGCACCGCCTGGAGATCGCCGCGAGCCGGTTCTGCCCGACCGGGGAGGACCTGATCCCGGCCGGTGACCCGGTCCCGGTCGAGGGCACGCCCTTCGACTTCCGCCGGCGGGCGCCGATCGGCGCCCGCATCGGCGAACCCGACCCCCAGCTGGTGATCGGCCAGGGCTACGACCACAACTGGGTGCTCGACGACGGCGCGCCGTTCGCCGCCCGCGCGTGGGACCCGGCGTCCGGGCGCCTGCTCACCATGTGGACGACCGAGCCGGGCCTGCAGTTCTACTCGGGCAACTACCTCACCGCGGCCCTCACCGGCACCGGCGGCCGCCCGTACCACCGCGGCGCCGGCTTCGCGCTGGAAGCGCAGCACTTCCCGGACTCCCCCAACCGCCCGGACTTCCCCAGCACGGTGCTGCGCCCCGGCGAGGTCTACCACCAGGAGACGGTGTTCGCCCTGACCACCGCGGACGAGCCGCCGGTGGCGTGAGCGACAATCGCGGGGCGCGCGCGGAGTCCCGCCGCTAGCCTCGCCGGACATGGGAGATCTTTCCGCCGTCGCCCGGGACCTCGCGCCCACCGGCCCGCTGCGCGCCGCGATCAACCTCGGCAATCCCGTGCTCGCGCACGGCACGCCGGCCGAACCGGGCGGGGTCACGGTCGACCTGGCCCGCGAGGTGGCGGCGCGGCTGGCCGTCCCGGTGGAGTTCGCCTGCTTCGACGCGGCCCGCAAGTCGTTCGAGGCGCTGACCTCGGGCGCGGCCGACCTGGGCTTCCTGGCGATCGAGCCCGCCCGCGCGGCCGAGGTGGCGTTCACCGCGCCGTACGTCCTCATCGAAGGCGTGTACGTCGTCCCGGACGGCTCGCCCTTCACCACGCCGGCCGACGTAGACCGGCCGGACGTCCGGATCGGAGTCAAGCAGGGCTCCGCGTACGACCTCTACCTGACCCGGACCCTCCAGCACGCCACCATCGTGCGCGGCGAGGACGGTGTCACGGCGTTCGAGGACCTCGGCCTGGAGGTCGCCGCCGGCATCCGCCGGCCGATGACCGCCTACGCCGCCGCCCACCCCGGGACCCGCGTGCTGCCCGGACGCTTCATGGAGATCCGGCAGGCGGTCGGCACCACCCCGGACCGCCGCCCGGAGACGGTCGCGTTCCTGCACGACCTGGTCGAAGAGCTGAAGGCCACCGGGTTCGTCGCCGAAGCACTGCGCCGCGCCGGCCAGGACGCCACCGTCGCCCCACCCGCCTGAGTCGCTATCTGCCGGTCAGGCCGTCGATCAGTTCGCGGCCGACGTCCACGTGCCCGGCGTGCCGGGCGAAGCTCTGCACCAGGTGGCACAGGATCCACGCGAACGTGGGGTGCTCTTCGGCGCCGCCGCGGCGGGTCGTGCGGACGGCCCGGCCGTCCAGCGGGGTGACCGCGGCCAGCCGGGCACAGTTTTCGCGCTCTGCCAGGAAGAACGCGGTGATGTCCGCCGACGGTTCCTCCGGCGCGACGAACCACTCCTGTTCGGCGGTGCGCGGCCAGGAGAAGTCGACGTCCTCGCCGGCGAACAGGTACCGGATCCAGAAGCGTTCGGTGCAGGCGAGGTGCTTGACCATGCCCAGCGGCGTCCAGCCCGAAGGCAGCACGCTCCGGCGCAGCTCCCGTTCGGAGAGGCCGTCGAGCTTGCGCAGGATGGCGGCGGCGTTGTGGTCGAGGTAGCCCAGCAGCAGCGCGCGCGGATCAGCCAGCGTGGGCGGGGGTTCGGGCGTCTCGACCATGATCGAAAAGCTACTGGGCGGCACCCCGCGACACCGTGTTCCCGCGCGCCCACGACGGGGTGACTCGCGGCGTCAAACCGACGGGCCGCCGGTGCCCCGGCCGGAACTCCCGCGCGCGGCAGGGCCCCGGCACCGGCGGTTACCGACCCGGTGCATGGCTTCCCGGTTGCCGTCGTCATCGGTGCGACATTGCGTCTTCTCGACGGTCGCAACGAGTGCTACCTTCCTGGGGGGCGGGCAGGTCGAGACCGAGGAGCTGCAATGAGGCTTTCTCCCAGCGCTCACACCGACTCGTTCTGCCGCGACCGCCTGCCACCCGGCGACCAGTGGCCGCGGCTCGTGTTCGACCTGCCGGAGCTGCACTACCCCGACCGCCTCAACGCCGCGACCGCGCTGCTCGACGAGACCGCCGCCCGCCTCGGGCCGGACCGTCCCTGCCTGCGTTCGCCGCACGAGACGTGGACCTACGGCGACGTCCTGGCCCGCGCCAACCGGATCGCGCACGTCCTCACCGCCGAGCTCGGTGTCGTGCCGGGCAACCGCGTGCTGCTGCGCGGCACCAACACGCCGTGGCTGGCGGCGTGCTGGCTCGGCGTCCTGAAGGCCGGAGCCGTCGCCGTCACGACCATGCCGATGCTCCGCCGCGGCGAGCTCGACAAGATCGCCGACCGGGCGCAGCCCACGGTGACCCTGTGCGACGAGCGCCTGCTCGACGAGCTGCCACCCACACTGCCCGTGGTGCCCTACCGCACAGCGCGCGACAGCGCAGCGTCCGACGGCACAGCATCCGACACCGCAGCGTCCGACAGCACTGGGCGCGCCGACCTGGCCGAACGCTGCGCCCGGCACCCCGCGACCTTCGCCGACGTGCCGACGGCCGCCGACGACGTCGCCCTGCTCGCCTTCACCTCCGGCACGACCGGGACGCCGAAGGCCACCATGCACTTCCACCGCGACCTGCTCGCCATCGCCGACACGTTCTCCCGGCACGTCGTCCAGCCCACCCCTGACGACGTCTTCTGCGGCACCCCGCCACTGGCCTTCACCTTCGGCCTGGGCGGCCTCCTGGTGTTCCCGCTGCACGCCGGCGCGTCGGTGCTCCTGCTGGAACGCGCGACACCCAAGGAGCTGGCGTCGATCGTCGCCGAGCAGGCGGTGACGGTGCTGTTCACCGCCCCGACCGCCTACCGCGCGATCCTGGGCTCCGGCGACGGGCCCCTGCTGGCCGGGGTCCGCCGCGCCGTCTCCGCCGGGGAAGCGCTGCCCGCCGCCGTGGCCGAGCGGTACCGCGAGGTCGTCGGATCGCCGTTGATCGACGGCATCGGCAGCACGGAGATGCTGCACGTGTTCATCTCCGCCGCCGGCGACGACGTCCGCCCCGGCCGGACGGGCAAGGTCGTCCCCGGCTTCCGCGCCGCCGTCCTGGACGCCGACGGCCGGCCGGTCCCGGACGGCACACCCGGGCTGCTCGCCGTCCAGGGCCCCACCGGCTGCCGCTACCTCGGCGACCCGCGCCAGACCGACTACGTCCGTGACGGCTGGAACATCACCGGCGACACCTACGTCCGCGAGCCGGACGGCTACTTCCGCTTCGTGGCACGCAGCGACGACATGATCGTCTCGTCCGGTTACAACATCGCGGCTCCCGAGGTCGAAGAGGTGCTCCTGACGCATCCGGACGTCGAAGAGTGCGCGGTCGTCGGCACACCCGACCCGGACCGGGGCGCGGTCGTGACGGCCTTCGTCGTGCTCCGGCCCGGCGTCGCCCCGGGCCCGGACGTCGCGCACGCCCTGCAGGAGCACGCCAAAGCCGTTGCCGCGCCGTACAAGTACCCGCGCCGGGTGCGCTTCCTCGACGCACTGCCGCGCAATGCCGGCGGCAAGCTGCAGCGATACCTGCTGCGCGAGCGCTGACGGGGGTGACGGGCCCGCTGCCGAGGTGGGGTGGCGGTGGGCCCGTCACGTCTGAGGGAGGTCGAGGACATGCCTCAAGACTAGCCGACGATTCGAACACATGTTCACGGCCATTCGAGTGGATTCCGACTACGAAAAGTCACCGCGGAGCGGCCTTTCCCGGGCGCGGCAACACTTCCGAGTGACAATGAGTCCTCAATGGACATTGCGTGACCACGGAAGACGAGGACACTGCCGCCATGCGGGACACCGTCACCGGACCCGCCCGCCGCGCCACGCCGGAGCGGCCGTTTCCGGGCCGTCACCGGCAAAACCGCTCACACCGCCCTGACCTGCACCGAGGACAATCACTCCGGCGCGCCGCCGAGGCGGTGACAGGCCCCGCGACCGGACCCCATAAAGTCTTCGCGCAGCCATCGGAGGTGACCACCCGCGTGCCCGACGTCGACTACTACGAGGTGCTCGGCCTCCGCCGCGACGCCACGGCGGCCGACGTCAAGGCGGCCTACCGCCGGCTGGCCAAGACCATGCACCCGGACGGCGGCGGCACGGTCGGCACGTTCCGGCTGCTGCGCGAGGCCTACGACGTCCTGGGCGATCCGGTGGCCCGCGCGCGCTACGACTCCGGCGGCGCGACCGTGGTGCCGGTGCCGGTCCGGCCGCGTCCCCGGCGGCGCTTCGGCGACGAGCCCGGCTTCGTCCCCGACCTGCCCGAGCTGGACGCCGAGGACTTGAGCTGGTGGCACTTCGCCGGGGAGGACACCCGGATGCGCCACGGCCGCGGCCGCGGGCCCGGGCACACGCCGGTGGTGGTCGCGGTCGCCGGGATGGTGCTGGTGCTCCTGCCGCTGGTCACCGGCGTCGGGTTCAGCACGCCGGTGCTCATCGTCTGGCTGCTGCTGACGGCCGGGACGGCGCTGCTCGTCCAGCGGCTGGCGCGCGGGTACCTGCGGGCCGCGAAGGCGCGCGAGGCGTACGCCGAGGAGTTCGGCGGCCGCACGGTGTTCGGCGCGCCCGGCACCGAGCGCGACGAGCTGGCCGAGCGGCTCACCGCCGACCTGCTCGAGGGGTACCTGACCCGGCTGCCGGGCGCCCGCATCTTCCACGGGCTCGCCTGGCCGGGCTCGGTGTTCGCCGACGTCGACCACGCGGTGCTGTGCGGGAAGCGGCTGGTGCTCATCGAGTCGAAGCTGTGGCTGCCGGGCCACTACGAGACGGCGGAGGACGGCCGGCTGCTGCGCAACGGCCGCCCGTTCCGCGGCGGCGGCAGCCGGCTCGCGGAGAGCCTGGCGGCCTACCGCGAACTGCTGCCGGGGGTGGCGCTGCGGGGCGCGATGATCGTGTACCCGAGCCGCAGCGGCGACCTGACCACGGCGGACCCCGGCGAGCTGGCGGTCGCGCCGATGACACCGGAAGAGTTCCTGCACGAGATCGGCGAGTGGCTGGCCGCGGATCCATCCACAGTGGACCACGAGACGCTGCGGACGATGCGCGACCAGGTGGTCGGCGGCGGCCGCGCGGCATGAGCAGCCCCCGATTTCCACGCTACCCCGGCGCACCGGCAGTTCCGGGGTCTGCGCGTGCCCGCCTTCGGCTCGGCGTCGGCGACGGCGGCCCCGCGGCGTGAGTCCCGCCGCCACCCTCGGCACGGTCCTCCTGGCCTACCTCCCGGCCGCGATCACCCCCGGCCCCAACTTCGTCCTCATCGCGCACACGGCCGCCACCGGGACGCGCCGGGCCGCGGTGGCGATCGCGCTCGGGGTGGTCGCCGCCGGTGGGCTGCTGGCCGCGGTCGCGGTCTTCGGACTGGGCGGCGTGCTCGCCCGCACGCCGTGGCTGGCGACGGCGCTGCGCGTGGCGTGCGGCGGCTACCTGGCGTGGCTGGGTGTGCGGCTGTGGTGGCAGGCCCGCACGCCCGGCGCTCCCGTGCCACCGCCGGACCAGGACGAGGTGGTGGCCCGGCGCGGCACCGCCTTCCGCCGCGGTGTCGTCAGCAACGTCACCAACCCCAAGGCCGCCGCGTTCTTCGGCAGCGTCCTCACCGCGACCCTGCCGCCCACCGAACCCACCGCCGTGCGAGCCGCGGCCGTCGCCCTGATCGTCGCCACTTCGGCCGCCTGGCACCTGAGCGTGGCCCTGCTGTTCTCCTCCCCCGCCACCCAGCGGTGGTACGCCCGCGCCGAACCGGCCCTCAACCGCGTCGTGGGCACCGTTCTCGTCGTCCTCGGCGTCACCCTCGCCTCAACGCCGTGAAGGCCTCCCCGCGCGAGCGAGGAGGCCTTCACGAACGAATGCACTGCTACCGGACGCCGCCCGAAGCGCGCTGCTTCTGCGCGTGCGCGGAGCGGGTGCAGACCTCGCCGACGTCGACCGTCTGGCCGCGGTCGGCGAAGACGTCCGCCACGCCGACGAGCTTGCCGTTCGGGGCCGAGCAGGTCAGCTGGTAGGCCTCCTTCGTCCCGTAGGTCGGCGGGATCGGCGACGAGAACGACACGTCGCCTGCCCAGTCGTCGACCGCGGCCGGGTTCGTCTGGTCGTAGTTGACCACCACGGCCCGGTAGTCGCCGGCCGGCGGGTCGAACAGCACGGCGTGCTCGGACGTCGTGCCGCCGTTCGCCGACGAGCTGACCAGGTTGCCCGCCGAGTCGTAGACGTACAGGTCCCAGTCGGTCGTGGTGTTCGCCCAGTTGATGTTCACGCTGAACTTCCCGTTGTCGACCTTCGGCAGGCCGTCGACGTGGAAGGTGAACGAGTCACCCGCCGGGTCGACCGGGTAGTTCTGGTTGATCGGCGGCACCCCGGCCGGGTTGGCGACCGCGTAGCCCTGCTGCGCCGGGCCCTGCGGGTCGCGCCCGTACCGGCCGGCCACGTACGGCCGCGTCGACGGGTTGACCGACCACGCGAAGCGCCCGCCGGTGGCGGTGAACTTCGAGTTCAGGTCGTCGGTGATGTAGATCGGCGGCTTGGTGGAGCCGTCGGGCTGGATCACCGGCGACGTCGGCGTCTGGAACGTCTTGTGCAGCTTGAGCTGGTAGTTCTTCGGCGCCGAGCCGATCAGCGTCGAGTGCTGCTGCGGGTCGGCCGCGTTGCCCAGCATGTCCAGGAACGCCTGGCGGTTGCCGCCCTTGCCGGCGCCGGCCGCGGGGGCCAGGCCCTCGTACTCGGCCACGACGCTGTCGGCGTAGGGACCGTGGAAGCCGTTGCCGCCGACCTCGATGGTGAAGCCCCAGCCGCCGGTGGCCCAGTACGACCAGTCCTCGGTGGTGCCGGTCGTGTCGTAAAGCGCCCAGCTCGGCTCGCTCGTGTAGCCGTTGCGCGAGGCCAGCTTGTCGCCGAGGGCCTTGTACTGCGGCTCCTCCAGCGGCGGGCGGACGTCCGCCACGCCCGGCGGGCGCAGCACCAGCGCGGCGACGGTGTGCATCGTGATCAGGTTCGTCACCTGGCGCGAGGACACGATGGAGCGCACGTTCCGCACCTCCGGCTCGCTGAACGGCGCGGACCCGCGGAAGGTGTCGCCGCTCCAGGCCACCTCGGCGCCGTTGCCGCCCCAGAAGCCCGCGTAGTTGCGGTTCGGGTCGGTGCCGCGCAGGCGGCCGCCCGGGTTCGCCTTGCAGACGCCGGTCGCGAACTGCGGCGGCGAGTCGTTGACGTTGCAGTTCTTCCGCTTCATTTCATAGTCGAACCGGGTGAAATCACCCTTGGGCTCGGCCTCGCGGGAGATCTCGAAGCCGTCCGGGTTGATGATCGGCACGACGATGTTGCGCGTCTTGCCGACCAGCGACCGGATGGCGGCGTCGCGCGAGTAGCCGTTGACCAGCTCGTACGCCCACTCCATGACGTGCTCGCCGGCCGGCCACTCCCGGGCGTGGTGCACGCCCATGGTGAAGTTCACCGGCTTGCCGTCGGTCAGGTTCTTGACGTCCGTGGCGATTTCGACGCCGACGACGTCCCGGCCTTCCCAGGTCGACTCCGGCATGGTGAACGCCGAAACCAGGTTCGGGTTCTTGCGGGCGAGTTCCTTCATCTCGAAGTTGTACTCGTAGAGGTGCCGGTAGCTGGTGCGCCCGGACGGCAGCGCCGAAGCGTCGGTCTTCGCGGCGTACTGGCGATCGGTCTTCGCGTCCTGGACGGACTTGGCCGACAGGTCCGCCTCGATGACCTTCGACTTGAAGCCGCTGTCCTTCAGCGTCTTGCGGTCGGCGTCGCCGGCGAGGACGACCTCGACCCCCGTCGCGTCACCCTTCTCCGTGACGTCGAGGCCGAGCGCGTTCAGCTTGTTCTTGTCGGCGCGCGTCGGCGTCTCGACGCGGACGAGCTCCGCGCGCTGGGCCGCCGGCGTCGTCCCGGTCGGCGTGCCCTGCGGCGTCAGTGCCAGGAAGTCGACACCCAGCTGGGCCTGACCGGCCGAGCCGCCGTAGCGGCAGCCCTGGACGACGAGCTCCTGCCCCTTCTTCACGAAGCTTTCGGCGAGTTCGTGGGTGCGCAACGCCGCCGAAGCGGCGACCACCGCACCGGTGGCCTTGTCGAAGACGGCGACGTCCCAGTCACCCTCGGCGCCCTGCGCCGGCTTGAGCCGCGCCTGGACGAGACCGTCCACGGTGGACGTCAGCTCGCGGCGATCGGTGCCCGACGTGCCCTTGGGCAGCACCTTCGCGAAGCACGAGCGGGCCACCGACTTGTCGGCGCGCAGGATGTTCTGCGCCGCACCGGCGGTGCCGGCCGGCAGCGCGACGAACGTTCCGGCCAGTGCGACGGCCGAAGCCAGCATCACCAGCCGTCTTGGTGAATTCCCCACAGGAAGCGACCTCCTTGACCGAGGCCGGCACGCACGGACGTACCGGTAGCGGAGGACCATAATGGAGGAAATCCGGCCGCGGACACCGCCGTAAGTCGTACAGCGTTCAACGCGGGGGCGCCTTTCACCGGGAGTTCAACCACCGGTCGACTACTGTGCGTCCATGGTCACCGTCCCTGCGCGACGAGTGTCGGTCGCGGTCTCGCTGACGGGCATCGCGGCCTTGGTGCTCGGCGCCGGCCTGGTGCTGCTGCTGCAGGTCATCCCGCCCACCGACCGGATCAGCGTCACCCGCCGCACGATCAGCGAATACGGGTTGTCCGATCACAAGTGGGTCTTCGACCTCGCGGTGCTCCTGGTCGCCCTCGGCTCGGCGGCGGGCCTCGCGGTCCTGCGCGGCCAGCGGCGGCTTCCCGTGCCCGCGGCCATCTTGGGGACACTGTGGACAGTCGGGCTGCTGGTCATCGTGGCGTTCCCCAAGCCGGACTGGGCCACGGTCTCCCGCGCGGACTTCGGCGGCACGCTGCACCGGATCGCCAGCGTGGTGGCGTTCGTTGCCCTGCCGCTGGCGGTCCTGGTCGCCGCGCGCACGGCGTTCCCGTCGTCACCGGTCCGCCGCCGGCTGGCGATCGTGCTGGCGATCGGATCGCTGGGCTGGTTCGCGGTGATCCTGGGCGCGGTGGTGGTCGCCGCGGCGGAAGACGGCCGCTGGTGGACGCTCATCCCGCTCGGCCTGGTGGAACGCGGGATGGCGCTGACGGAGCTGCTCGCGCTGGGCGTGCTCCTGGCGCCGGTCGGGGAACGGTCCGGACAACCGCGATGACCCCTCGCGCGGCCGGCCATAACCTACACTGTAGGCACGCCGACCGAAGGGGGAAGCCGTGCTCGAAGGAGCCCTGGCCCGCGCGAAACCCGTCGTCCGCTGGGGCCTCGGCCACGCGCTCCCCCGGACCGTGCTGCGCCGCGAGGCCCGGCGCGGGGACCTCCAGGGGCGGATGGTGGTCGACGCGGCCGACGGCCGCGACCTGACCGGCCTGTTCGAGGAGATCCGCGACACCGGCCCGCTCGCCCGCACCCGCTTCGGCTGGATGACCACCACGCACGCCGCGGTCCGGGAGGTGCTCGCCAGCGAAGACTTCCGGGTCGGCGTCATCGGGTCGGACGGCTCGGCGCTCGGCCGCCTGGTCGAGTGGTCGGCCGGCGAGCACCTGCACCCGGTGCGGCCGCCTTCGCTGCTCGCCGTCAACCCGCCCGAGCACACCCGCTACCGCAAGCTGGTCACCGGCGTGTTCACCGTGCGCGCGGTCGAGCAGCTGCGCGGCCGGGTGCAGGAGATCGCGGACGGCCTGCTCGACACGCTCGACCCCGGCACCCCGCTCGACCTCGTCGAGTCCTACTGCGGCCTGCTGCCGGTGACGGTCATCAGCGAAATCCTCGGCGTGCCGCCTGCCGACCTCGGCAAGGTCCTGTCCCTGGGCGCGGCCGCGGCACCCAGCCTCGACCTCGGGCTCGGCTGGCGCACGTTCCGCCACGTCGAAACCGCGCTGGCCGAGTTCGACACCTGGCTCGGCGAGCACCTCGATCACCTGCGCCGGAACCCCGGGAACGACCTGTTCAGCAAGCTCGTCGCGGCCCGCGACGGCGGTGTCGGCCTCACCGAGACGGAGCTGAAGTCCACCGCGGGCCTGGTGCTGGCGGCCGGCTTCGAAACGACCGTCAACCTGCTCGGCAGCGGCATCGCGCTGCTCGCGGGTGATCCCGGGCAGCTCGCCGTGCTGCGCGAACGGCCGGAGCTGTGGGGCAACGCCGTCGAGGAGGTGCTGCGGTACGACCCGCCGGTCCTGCTGACCGGCCGGCTGGCCACGCGCGCGACCGAGGTCGCCGGCGTGCCGCTGCCCCGCGGGGCGCTGGTCACGACCGTGCTGGCGGGCGCCAACCGCGACCCCGAGGTGTTCGCCGATCCGGCCGTCTTCGACGTCACCCGGGCCGGCGCGCGCGACCACGTGTCGTTCGGTGCCGGCCGCCACCACTGCCTGGGTGCGTCACTGGCGCGGATGGAGGGCGAGATCGGCCTGCGCACGATCTTCGACCGGTTCCCCGGCCTGCGCGTGCTGCCCGGCGGCCGCCGGCGGTCGACGCGCATCCTGCGTGGCTACGAGCACCTGCCCGCGGTGCTCGTCCCGTGACCGGCCGGCGTGGCCGGCCGTCCCGAAGTGTCTTGACGCGCGAACGGATCCTGCTCGCCGGGCTCGCCCTCGTCGACGAAGCGGGCTTGGAAGCTGTGAGCATGCGCAAGCTGGCGCACCGGCTCGGCGTCGACCCGATGAGCCTGTACAACCACGTCGACGGCAAGGACGCGCTGCTGGACGGGATCGCCGAGATCCTGCTCGCCGCGATCCCCGCGCCGCCACCGGATGCGGACCTGCGGGGGACGATGTCGGCGCTGGCGCACGGGTTCCGCGCCGCGATGCTCGACCACCCGCGGGCGGCGCCGCTCGTGCTGACCCGCCGGCTGGCGTCGATGACGGCGCTGGCCCCGGTGGAGGCGGTGCTCGGCCCGCTGCTCGCGGCGGGCTATCCGCCGGAGCGCGCGGTGCACGGGCTGCGGGCGGTGCTGGCGTTCCTCATCGGCACGCTGATGCGCGAGGTCGAGGCCGCGCCGACGTTCGGCGGCAGCGTCCAGCGGCTCGCGGACCTTTCGGCGTCCGGGCTGCCCGCGGTGTCCGTGGCCGCGCCCTACCTGGCCGTGTGCGACCACGAAGCGGAGTTCGAATTCGGGCTGCGGATCATGCTCGACGCCCTGGCCGAGCCCTAGCGGATCCGCTCGTGCAGCGCGGCCATCCGGCTGTCGAGGTCGGCCGCGGTCCGGGCCGCCGCGGCCAGCTCGCCCGCGAAGTCGGGCGGGACGCTGTCGCGGTACTTGTAAGAGAGCTTGTGTTCGACCGCCGCCCAGAAGTCCATGGCGATGGTGCGCAGCTGCACCTCGACCTTGACCTTTTCCACCCGGTCGGACAGGAAGACCGGGATGCGGACGATGAGGTGCAGGCTGCGATAGCCGTTGGCCTTCGGGCTGGTGATGTAGTCCTTGGTGCGCAGCAGTTCGACGTCGTCCTGCGCGGTGAGCATGCGCGCCACCTCGTAGACATCGGAGACGAACGGGCAGACCACCCGGATCCCGGCGATGTCATCGAGCGCGGCGGCGGCGGAAACCCAGTCGCCGGTCAGCCCCCGGCGGCGCACCTTTTCTTTGATGGCTTCCGGCCGCTTCACCCGGCTCGTGATGTGCTCGATCGGGTCGTGCTGGTGGACGAAGTCGAACTCCTCGCTGAGGATCCGCAGCTTCGTCATCAGCTCTTCGATGGCGAACTTGTACATCAGGAGGAACCGCGGGAGCTGCCCGGCGACGGCGAGCTCGTCGGCCGCCTCGCGCAGGTCCTCGGCCGCCGGATCGGTGGTCACTGAAGCCTCGTGCTGTCGTCGGTCGTTTTCCGAGCGCCAGAGTACTGCGCTCCGCTTGGTCAACGAACGGCGACGGGCCGGAGTTCCCGCCGGTCACCGGTTCGGGTGCTTCGCCGGACGGGTGCTTCGCGGGATTGGCGGGATGGGGGGCTTCGCCGGGACTCGGGTGTTTGGCGGGCTGGAAGTGCTTGGCAGGCTGGGGGCCTTCGCCGGGCCGCGGGCGTTTGGCGGGCGCCGGGCCCGGACCGGGGCGTGGGGCCGCCGGTCCGGGTCCCGGTGCTGCTCAGCGTCCCGCGGGCGCCTTTCCGGCCGCGGCCACCGCGGCGGCGACGCACTGGGTCGCGGCCGCGCCGGCGGCTTCGGCCTTTTCGGCGGCCTTTTCGTCGGCCGCCTTCTTGCCGGCCTTGTCGTTCTTGGCCTTCTGCTTGTCCTGGGCCTTCTGATCCTCAGCCTTCTGATCCTGGGCCTTCTGATCCTGGGCCTTCTGCTTCTCCTCGGCGGCCATCCCCTGCTGCTGCGCAGCGGCAGCGGGATCGGCGGCCTGGGCAACGCAGTTCAGGATGCCCGCGCAATCCTGCGCGGAGAGCACGATCCGGCCGGCACCCTGCTGCTCACCGGCCATGCCGTTCTGCTTCGCCGCATCCTTCTGACCGGCGGCTTCCTTCTTGGCGGCCTTGCCGTTGCCGTCGGCACCGTTTTCCGCCGCCATACCGTTCTGGTCGGCCGAGCTGTCGTCCGCGGCCATGCCCTTCTGGGCGGCCGCACCCTGCTGAGCGCCCATGCCCTTCTGGTCGGCCATGCCCTTCTGGTCGGCCATGCCCTTCTGATCGGCCATGCCCTTCTGATCGGCCATGCCGTTCTGATCGGCCATGCCGTTCTCGCCCGCCATGCCCTTCTGATCGGCCATGCCGTTCTTGCCCGCCATGCCGTTCTGATCGGCCATACCGTTCTGGGCGGCTGCGCCGTTTTCCTCGGCCTTGCCGTTCTGGTTCGCCATGGCGTTGGCATCGGCCACACCGGCGGCCTGCGCCAGGCACTTCTGGACCACCTCGCAGGCTTGGACGGCAGCGGCATCCTGACCGGCGGCGTCCTGCCCGGCCATGCCGTTCTCGTCGGCTGCGCCCTTCTTGCCCGCGCCCTTCTTGCCGGCCGCGCCGTTCTCGGCTGCCGCGCCCTTCTGCGCCGCCATGCCGTTCTCGTCAGCCGCACCGTTCTCCGCGGCCGCACCCTTCTTGCCGGCCATGCCGTTCTTGCCGGCCGCGCCGTTACCGGCCGCCATGCCGTTCTCATCAGCCGCGCCGTTGCCGGCCGCCATGCCGTTCTCATCAGCCATGCCGTTGCCGGCCGCCATGCCGTTCTGGTCAGCCATACCGTTCTCGGCCGCCATGCCGTTCTCATCAGCGGCGCCGTTCCCGGCAGCCATGCCCTTCTGCTGGGCTTTACCGCTTCCGGCTTCGTCCTGGCCGGCCGCCTTCTTGCGGGCCGCCGCGGCCTTCTCCTCCGCCTTGCCGTCCTGGCCGGCCGCCGCTATTGCCGCGCACTGGGCCGCCACTTCGTTCGCCGCCACCTGGTTTGCGCAGCCCGCTGCCTTGCGCTGCTGGTCGAGCCGGTCGACCGCCGCCTGGGTGTCGGCGATCCGGGCTTTCGACTGGGCGTCCGGGGCGGTGCGCTGGCTCGCGATGTACGTCAGGTTGTTCTGCAACGCCGTGTCCAGGCCGCCGCACTGCTCCGTCGCCGCGTTGCTCGCCGGGCTGGTCAACGCGATCGCCGCCGCCGTTGCGCCTGCTACGCCCACCAGTGCCGCTAGTCCGATCGTCGCGGGTTTGCGGTGTCGTCCTGTCGTGCGCACGTGGGGCATCAGCCCCTCCTCTCGGGTCGCCACCTCACCAGGGCACACGGGCAAAACGGCGAAGCGGTTCACCGGGAGTTTCACTGTCTACTATGGACTAAACGCAAACGGGCGCGGTGTGTTACCGTGTCCGGACCATGAAACCTGGGGAGGGTTCATGATCGGCAGCTTCAAGAACGCCCGCAGCGAAGAGCGATATCTGGCCGCCTACGACGAAATCGCCGCGCGCTGGCCCGTTCCGGTGCGGGATCTGGACATCGGCACGCGGTACGGGCCGACCCGCGTCCGGGCGAGCGGCGCGGCCGGGCCACCGATCGTGCTGCTGTCCGGCGTCATGGGGACGTCGCTGTCCTGGTACCCGCACGTCGCCGAGCTGGCCGAGCGGCACCGCGTGTTCGCCGTCGACACACTCGGCGAACCCGGGCGCTCACGCCAGACGCGTCCGATGCCCACCGCCGCGGAGTGCGCGGACTGGCTGGCCGACGTCCTCGACGGTCTCGGGCCCGGAAAGTTCCTGCTGGCCGGGGTTTCGCGGGGCGCGTGGCTCGCGCTCACCCTGGCCGCCCGCACACCCGGCCGGATCGCCGGCGTGGTCGCCTTCGAGCCGCCCGGCTTCGCGCCGATCGGCCGGCGCTTCCTCTGGTGGAGCGTGCGGGAGGTCGCGACCTGGTTCGACCCCCGCCCCCGCGCGGCGGTGCGGCGCACCCTCCGGCCGCTGCTGTTCGGCGGCCTGAAGTACCGCGCGCACCACCCGCCGCAGTACCTGTTCACCGACGACCAGCTGCGCGCGGTGACCGTCCCCGTCCGGCTGGTGCTGGGCGAGCGCAGCGTGATCCACTCCGCGCGCGAGGTCGAACAGCGGGTGAACGCGCTCAACCCGCTGTTCGACGTCGAAATCGTGCCGGGCGCGACGCACGCCTTGCCGCTGCAGCGACCGGAGCTGGTCACCGCGCGGATCCTGACCGGCTAGCCGAGCTCCGCCAGCTGCGGCACCGCCGGGGCCATTCCCTCGATCCACGCGGCGGGCGAACCCGTCGTCGGGGTGACGATCGCCGTCTGCACACCGAGTTTCGCGTAACCCGCCATCGAGCGGACGAACTCGTCGCGGGTTTCCGGCGCCGGGCGCGGGTTGTTGGCCAGGATCGTCTTGCGGATCGCGTCGTAGTCGCGCCCGACGTCGTCGCAGTGGCGGCGCAGCACGTCGAGCTTGTGCGCGACGTCGTCGGGCGAGGAGCCGAAGAGGTTGCACGCGTCGCCGTACTGGGCGACCAGCCGCAGCGTCTTGCGCTCCCCGCCGCCGCCGACGAGGACCTTCGGGCGGTTGATCGGCTGCGGCGAGCACAGCGTTTCGGCCAGCTGGTAGTGCTTGCCCTCGAACGGGCCGTTGTCCGCCGGGTCCCACATCTGCGCGCAGATGCGCAGCGTCTCCTCCAGCCGCTCGAACCGTTCGGCGATCGGCGGGAACGGCACGCCCATCCCCCGGTGCTCGCGCTCGAACCAGGCGGCCCCGATGCCGAGGACGGCCCGGCCGCCCGAAAGGACGTCGAGCGTGGTGACGATCTTCGCCAGCAGCCCGGGGTGCCGGTAGGTCACGCCGGTGACCAGCAGGCCGAGGTCGATCCGGGACGTGTGCGCGGCGAGGTAGCCGAGCGTGGTGTAGCCCTCCAGCATGTTCGACTCGGCGGGCAGGCCGGTCGGCTCGATCTGGAAGTAGTGGTCCATGAAGGACAGCCAGGTCGCCCCCGCTTCCTCCGCCGCGGCGCCCACCCGGGCGAGCTCGCCGGCGATGGCGGACGTCCCGCCGTCGATGTCGAAGATGGGCAGGTGGAAGCCGAGTTCCATGAAACGCACTCCTGATGTGGTCGGTGTGGACACCACGCTAGGACCTGGAGCGCGCTCCAGGGCAAGCCTCAACCGACGGCCGCGGCGAAGAAGTCCGCGACCGCGCGTTCCGAGACCGCGCCTTCGGTCACCGGAACGCCCGCCGCGCGCAGGCGGGCCGCGAACTCGGCCGATTTCCGGCCGCCGTTGCCGAGCAGGAACGGCGGTGCGCCCGGGCCGGCGTGAGTCAGCGGGCTCGCCGCGCTCAGCGCCGACGGCGAACGGCCCAGCGCCATGAGCACCGACGCGCGGGTGAGCGGATCCAGGCCGGCGAGGTCGAAGGCGGCCGGGGCCGACAGGGCCGCCACCGCGCGGACCGTGCTGTCCTGGCCGCCGTACTGGCCGGTGTCCTGACCACGTGCGACGCCGAGCAGCGACGCCAGGGTGCCGCCCGTGCCGGTGCCCGCCACCGCGATCCGGGCCGGGTCGACGTCCAGCGCGGCCGCGTTGGCCTTGAGGAACCGGACCGCGCACCGGGCGTCGGCGAGCGGGGCCGGCCACGGCGCGGCGGGCACCAGCCGGAAGTCGATCACGGCGACCGCGAACCCGCGGGCCGTCAGCTCGTCCCGCAGCGGCCCGAACCGGGAGCCGGCGAGCAGCGCCCCGGGGCCGGCGGGCTTGCGGTTGCCCAGGACCAGCCCGCCGCCGTGCAGGAGCAGCACCACCGGGGCCGGCGGGCCGCCCGCGGTCCGCCGGTGGACGTCCATCGCCAGCGGGATCCCGTCGGGGCGGCAGTATTCGACCGTGCCCGGGCCGGCGTCGAGCAACGTCGAAGCGGTGGGGCCGGTGCTGCTGTCGCCGGCCGCGACGGTGCCCGCCACGCCGGTCGCGAGCACCGCCACGAGCACCGGGAACAGCACCACCCAGGCCGTCGCCCGCCGCGCCGCGGACGGCCACGGGTGCGCCCGCCGCCGGGCCACGAAGAGGAACCCGAGCACCGCGATGACCTGCAGTCCCGCCGCCACGTAGTCGGTGAAGCCGGCGACCGTGTCGGCCGGCTGCCAGGGGTCGAACCGCGTCAGCAGCCCGAGCGGACGGCTGATCACCCACAGCACGAGCGCTCCGGCCGCCGCGAGCGCGCCGAAGCGGGCCGTCTTGCGCGTCGGCCACCCCAGCACCGCGACGGCGGCGACGATCCCGACGGCGGCCACCGCGCCGAACAGCATCGCGTACAGCTGCCAGACCCGCCACAGCGCGGGCAGCGCGGCCGCCGGGATCACCGCGCCCCCGAGGGCCGCGAACACGGCCGTGACCAGCAGCGGGCCGCGCCGCAGCGCGGCCGGCGCGGCCGGCGGGGTCGTCGACGGGCGATACCCACCACGCTGCCCGTCGACGACCTTCATGCCGCCAGTGTCACCCTGGTCGCGCGAACGCGCACCTACTTGCGGGCCGCCGTGTAGTTCCGGAACAGCAGGTAGGTGTCGAGGATGTCGGACGACGCGCTCTCGACCGACCGGTAGATCCCCCACTTCGGCCGGACGTAGTCGCCCTGGTCGGGGAGGTTCACGTTCGACATCGAGCCCTGCGCGGCGACCGCCGCACCGGACCCGGTGCCGTTGCGGATGACGCACGCCGCCTTGCCCTTGGACCCCGGCGTGAAAGTCCACTCGATGGTGATCCACTTGTTCCGCAGCGGCGCCAGGTCGGTGACCGCGATGCTCGGCGAGCCCGAGTTGGCGTACGCGCGGGCGTTGAGCATCTCCTTGCCGCCGCTGCGGGTCAGGTCGAGCGTCACCCACGGGCCGCCGTTGGTCGACGGCGTCTTCGTCTGGAAGATGTGGGTGAACTTGCTGGTGCCGTGCAAGGACGCGGGAATGTACATCTCGTAGGAGAGGGTCCACGTCTCGCCGTTGTGCATCTTCAGCGTGGTGCCGTTCTGCACCATGCCCTTCGACTCGGTGCGCTGGCGGTCGCCGCCGCCGGTCGTGTCGCGGTCGTCCTTCCAGATGTTGAAGCGGTAGTGGTCGCCTTCGACGACGACGTACTTGCGGTCGGGGTGGTGGTTGCCGCGGTCGGCCTCGATGCCTTCGAAGGCCTTCAGGCCGTCGGTGGCGGGGTCCGGGTGCCACAGCGGGGCCGCGTGGGCGGGGAGGGCCGTGCCCAGGATGAGGGGGACGGCGAGAGCCGAGACGGCGAGCGAGCGCAGGGCCGTCCGGCGGGGGAATGCGGGCATCGTCGGTGTGTCCTTCCTGACGAGCAGTTCGGCAGGGGGTGCACATCGGCCGGCGGACGGGCCCGGAAACCGGGCTGGACATCCGATGTCTTGCGCTATGAAGCTAGAAGAGACAGCGCTTTCTGTCAACGCCACCCCGATTGCCGCGATGGTTGGCCAAGAATTCATCGGACTGCTGTAGGTTCGGGACATGGAGTACTTCCGCGCCCGCGACGGCCGGGAACTCGCCTGCCGCACCCTCGGGCGGGGACGGCCACTGGTGCTGTTCCACGGATTCACCGGTTCGGGACGCGACTGGCTCGGCCCGGCGGCCGTGCTCGCCGAGCACGGGCACCGGGTGATCCTCCCGGACCTGCGCGGCCACGGGGCGAGCGCCGCGCCCCACGACGCCGCGGCGTACCCGCCGGACGTCCTGGCCGACGACGGGTTCGCGCTGCTCGGCCACCTCGGCCTCGACGACTACGACCTGGGCGGCTATTCGTACGGCGGCCGGGTCGTGCTGCGTCTGCTGGCCCGCGGTGCCCGCCCGGGCCGTGCCGTCGTGGCCGGGCAAGGCCTCGACGCCGTCCGGAAAGCGACGTCCCGGACCGGCACCTACCACGCCGCCCTGACCGCGTTGATCGGCGGCGAGCCCGTCGAGCCCGGGTCACCGGCGTACTGGATGCGACAGGCCGGCGGCGATCCGGTGGCGCTGCGATACGTCCTCGGCACCCACGTGCCGACGACGGGCCTGGACCGGATCACCACACCCACCCTGGTCGTCGTCGGTGACGAGGACGACGGCCACGCCTCGGCCGACGCCCTCGCCGCGGCCCTGCCGAACGGCCGGTTCGCCCGGGTGCCGGGGAACCACTTCACGGCGATGACCGGCCCGGAACTGACGACGGCGATGGTGGAGTTCCTGGCTCAGGCGTAGCAATCGGCGAGCGCGCCGAACGCCGCCTTCGGTTCCCAGGGCACGTCCGGGTACGTCTCGCCGGTACCGTTCTCCAGCACCTTCACCACGCCCCAGCTCGCCATGTCCAGGTCGGTCCGGGGATCGGCCCGGTGCACCAGCCCGTAACACACGAACGTACAGGCGAACGCCGCGTCGACGCCCTCCGCCGCGAAGATGTCCACCAGTTCGCGCAGGTACCGAGCCTGCTCCTGTTCGTCCCGGACGTAGTCGCCCGCCAGCCGGACCGGGACCTCACCTTCGTACTCGAGGATTTCGCCGCAGCGGCCCCCCAGGTCGGCCGCCCCCCGGTACGGCGTCACGCCGAACTCCGTGATCGCCACCGGCTTGCCCGCCGCGACCAGGCTCCGGACGCCCTCGCGGTAAAGGTGCTCGACCTCCTTCGAGCGGTGCGCGTCCACCGAGACGATGTCGAACGGCGCCCAATCGACGCGCTCCAAGGGAATCGCCGCGTAGGTGACGCGGCCGCCGAACCGGGCCCGGACCACTTCCACCGCGCGGGCGAGGAACGCGTTGATCCGGTCCGGCAGCCCGGCGAGGAGTTCCCGCGAGGCCAGCACGTTTTCCAGCCGCTCGGTGAGGCTGTCGCCCGGCAGGAAGCCGTGGCAGAACAGGCTCAGCTCGGCGCCGGTGACGAACACGATCCCGGCGCCCGCCTCGCGGAGGCGTTCGGCCCGGTCCGCGCCGTCGGCGAAGAGGGCCAGGATCTCGTCCGGCGTGCGGTCCCACGGGAACGGCGAAAACCACACCTCCAGTCCCAGCGCGGCCGCCTCGCGGGCGGCGAACTCGATCCGGTCCAGGTCGGTGCCGATCAGCCGCACCGCGGTGCAGTGCAGGTCGTCACGGATGATCGCCAGCTCCCGCCGCACGAGGTCCGGCTCGAACGGCCGGTTGAACCGCCCGGCACGCTCGAAGCCGGTGTCGTAGCCGATCCCCTTGGCCCGCATGGTCACTCCCATCGTTAGGGTACGGAGCGTACCGTACCCTAATAGGCTAAGCTGACGCCCGTGGCCGCACCGAAAACCCGGCGCCGGGGTACCGAACTGGAAGAGGCGATCCTGCGCGCGGCGGCGGCCGAACTCGCCGAAGCCGGCTATCCCGGCCTGACCATGGAAGGCGTCGCCCAGCGCGCCGGCACCAACAAGAACACGATCTACCGCCGCTGGCCGAACCGCGCCGCGCTCGGCGTCGCCGCCTACCGCCACCTGGCCGAGGACACGCTCAAGCCGCCCGACACCGGACACCTCCGCGAAGACGCGCTGACCCTCTTGCGGGCGATCAACTGCGGCCAGACCTCGCCGGCCTCACGGGTCCTCCGCAGCCTCCTCACCGGCGTGGGCGACGAACCGGAACTCCGCGAGCAGCTGCACGAACAAGCCGCCGAAGGGGGCGCCGCCGCCTGGCTCACCGTCGCCGGCCGGGCGGTGACCCGGGGCGAGGCCCGGCCGGGCGCACTGCACCCGCGCGTCGCCACCGTGGCCCTCGTCCTGCTGCGCAACGAATACCTCACCCGTGGACTGACCACAGTGGACGACGACGTCCTCGTCGAGATCGTCGACGAGGTCTACCTGCCGCTGGTGCGCGCATGACGCCCCGGCTCGCTCGCCACGAGAAGATCGCCGCCGCCCTGGCGGACGCCGGCGACGAACTCCTGGCCACGGCCCGCCCGCTCGGCACCGGCATCGGCGGGTCGTCCTGGCTGCTGCGGGTCGCCGGCGAACCCGTGTTCGTCAAGCGGGTCCCGCTCACCGACGTCGAGCTGGCGAACCCCCACTCGACGGCCGACCTCTACGGGCTTCCACCGTGGTCGCACTACGGGGTCGGTTCGGCGGGCGGCGGCGCCTGGCGCGAGCTGGAAGCGCACCTCATGACGACCGCGTGGGTCCGTGGCGGCGAGTGCGGGAACTTCCCGCTCCTGCACCATTGGCGGGTCGCGCCCGGCCTGCCCCGGCCGCGCGCCGACATCGAGACCGACGTCGCGTTCTGGCACGGCGACGCCGGTGTGCGGCGGCGGCTGGAAGCGCTGGCCGGAGCCACCACCGACCTCGTGCTGTTCCTCGAGCACCTGCCGCACGACCTCGCCGGCTGGCCGGGCGACGACCTGCCGCTCGAGGAAGAGCTGCGGCACATCACCGGATTCCTGGCCGCACGGGGTGTTCAGCACTTCGATGCGCACTTCGCGAACATCGTCACCGACGGCGAACGGCTCTACCTCACCGATTTCGGCCTGACGGTGGCCCCGGGGTTCGACCTCTCGGACGCCGAGGCGGAGTTCCTCGCCGAGCACGCCGACCACGACCGGGCCTACGTGCTGACCCACCTGGTCAACCGGTTCGTCCGCGGCTTGCGCGCGTGGCCGGATGCCCGCGCCCGCAACGATTTCGTCCGTGCGTGCGCCACCGGAGAAGTGCCGCACCAGGCACCACTGCTCCGGCGGTACGCCCCGCTCGCCGCCGTCGTCAACGACTTCTACTTCGCGCTCCACACCGAGAGCCGCCGGACGCCGTACCCGCGGGACGAGATCGCCGAGCAGCTGGCCCGCCATCCTTCCGGCTCTTGACCACCGGACGACACCGACCTAGAGTCAGCGTACCCCGGAGCATGTTAACGTTAACATGCGCTGGTCCCCGACGTGCCCCGAAGGAACCGACAACGATGAAGTTGTTCTCCCCGCGCCGTTTCGGCGTCGTGCTGGCCGTCGCGGCCGCACTCGTCCCCCTCGGCAGCGCCGGCGCCGGCGCGGCGCCGGCCACCGACACCGGTACCGGTCTCCGCGCCGCCGCGAGCACGCTTTCCGTGCCCGACATCGACGACGTCCGCGGCAATCTCACGCTGCCGGCGAGCGGCCCGGACGGCACGAGCGTCACCTGGACGTCGTCCGCGCCGTCGGTGATCACCCCGACCGGTGAGGTCACCCGGCCGGCCACCGGCGCGGCTCCCGCGAAGGTCGTCCTGACCGCGAAGGTCAGCCAGGGCCGGGAAAGCACCACACGGCGGTTCACCGCCACCGTGGTCCCCAAGCCGGCCCCGCAACCCCTGGCGGGCTACAGCTTCTTCTACTTCACCGGTGAAGGCACCTCCAACGGCGAGCAGATCTATTCGGCCCTCAGCCGCGGCAACGACCCGCTGAACTGGACCGAGCTCAACAACGGGCAGCCGGTGCTCAAGTCGAGCCTCGGCGAGCTGGGCGTGCGCGACCCCTTCATCCTGCGCTCCCCCGACGGCGACAAGTTCTACCTGCTCGCCACCGACCTGCGGATCTACGCCGGCCGCGGCTGGGACGCCGCCCAGCGCACCGGCAGCCGGTCGATCATGGTCTGGGAGTCGACCGACCTGGCGCACTGGTCGCGCCAGCGCAGCGTCCAGGTGTCCCCGCCGACCGCGGGCAACACGTGGGCCCCGGAGGCGTTCTGGGACGCCAAGCGCGGCACGTACGTCGTCTACTGGGCGTCGAAGCTGTACGCGGAGAACGACCCGAACCACCTCGGTGACAGCTACAACCGGATGATGTACGCGACCACGCGCGACTTCCGCACCTTCAGCGCGCCGCAGGTGTGGATCGACCCGGGCTACTCGGTGATCGACTCGACGGTCATCAAGAACCAGGACACCTACTACCGGTTCACCAAGGACGAGCGCAACAACACCTCGTCCACGCCGTGCAGCAAGTTCATCACCGAGGAGAAGGCCACCGACCTGCTCGACCCGCACTACGGCTTCGTCGCCGACTGCATCGGCAAGGCCACGGCGACCAGCCCCGGCCTGTCCGCGGGTGAGGGTCCGACCGGGTTCAAGTCCAACACCGAGAACAAGTGGTACCTGTTCATCGACGAGTTCGGCGGCCGCGGCTACGTCCCGTTCGAGACCACCGACCTGAACTCGGGCAAGTGGACGATGTCGGCCGGCGCGCACCTGCCCGGCTCGCCGCGGCACGGCACCGTCCTGCCGGTCACCCAGGCCGAGATGAACCGGCTCAGCCTGCCCCCGGCACCGGTGCAGGCCGACGCGAAGGGCCTGGTCGCGCACTGGCCGCTCGACGCCAAGTCGGGCACGGTCGCGACCGACACCACCGGGCACGGGTACGACGGCGCCCTCGCCGGTGACGTCTCCTGGGCCGGCGGCGCGCTGGCCTTCGGCGGCAAGAACGGGCACGTCCAGCTGCCGAACAACCTGCTCACCGGCGCCGCGGCGGCGACCGTGTCGGCCGACGTCCTGGTCGATCCGAACCAGCAGACGCCGTACTTCCTGTGGGGCCTGGGCAACACGGCGAAGGACGGCACCGGCAACGGCTACCTCTTCACCACCGGCGGCACCGCGAGCGGCGGCTTCCGCGGCGCCATCGCGACCGGCAACTGGACCACCGAGCAGGCGGCGGACTCCGGCGGCGGGCTGCCGCGCGGGGTGTGGAAGAACGTGACGCTCACCGTCGGCAACGGCGTCGAGGTGCTCTACCTGGACGGCGTCGAGGTGGGCCGCAACGCGAACGCCACCATCAAGCCCTCGGACCTCGGCGGCGGCGTCACGGCGGCGAACTACCTCGGCCGCTCGGTGTACGCGGGCGACAAGACCTTCACCGGCAAGATGAAGGACGTGCGGCTCTACAACCGGGCGCTGTCCGGGCTCGACGTCGCCGCGCTCCCGTCGAACAGCACCGCGATCCGCTCGGTGCAGCTCGACGCCCTCAAGACGCCCGCGGTCATCGACTCCGGCGCCGGGACGGTCGTGCTGCCGGTCAAGCCGGGCACCGACCTGCGCCGGCTCGCGCCGAAGTTCGGCCTGGCGCCGGGCGCGTCCATCAAGCCGGACAACGGGAAGCCGGTGAACCTCAGCTCGCCGAAGCAGTTCACGGTGACCGGCGCCGGCGGCGACCGTCGCGTGTGGACGGTCGAGGCACACGAGGTGCGCAGCCCGGTCCTGCCGGGGTACAACGCCGACCCGAACATCGTCGCGTTCGGCGACACCTACTACCTGTACCCGACCACCGACGGGTTCGACGGCTGGAGCGGGACGAAGTTCTCGGCATGGTCGTCGAAGAACCTCGTCGACTGGAAGGACGAGGGGGTCATCCTCGACCTGGGCAAGGACGTCAGCTGGGCCGACAAGAACGCCTGGGCGCCGACGATCGCGAAGCGCAACGGGAAGTACTACTTCTACTTCTGCGCCGAGGCCAAGATCGGCGTCGCGGTGAGCGACTCCCCGACCGGCCCGTTCGTCGACTCCGGCAAGCCGCTGATCGCGAAGAACCCCGACGGCGGCCAGGCGATCGACCCGGCCGTGTTCCTCGACCACACCGGAAAGCCGTACCTGTACTGGGGCAACGGCAACGCCTACGTCGTCCCGCTGAACGACGACATGGTGTCCTACGACCCGGCGAAGATCACCCGGCTGGACGGCCTGGCCGACTTCCGCGAGGGCTTGTTCATGGTGGAGCGGAAGGGTACGTACTACCTCAGCTGGTCCATCGACGACACGCGCAGCCCGGACTACCGCGTCGGCTACGCCACGGCCCCCAGCCCCACCGGGCCGTTCACCAACCGCGGCCTGCTCCTGAGCAAGGACGCCCACCTGGGTGTCCTCGGCACCGGGCACAGCTCGATGCTGCAGGTCCCGGGCACCGACGACTGGTACCTGGCGTACCACCGCTTCGGTATTCCGGGCGGCGACGGCACCCACCGCGAGACGACGATCGACAAGCTGACGTTCCGCCGCGACGGCACGATCGCCCCGGTCGTCCCGACGCTGGAGAGCGTGCGGCCGCAGCGCATCCCGTGGCACTGCGGGGCCGTCCGGGCGAGCTGACTCCGGGTGGGCCGCCCGGGCGGGTGGCCCACCCGATGCGGTGAGACGGAGATCACGAGCGAGGGCGTTTACCCCGGCATCGCCGGGGTAAACCTCCGCCGTTCGGGTTGCTTCAGCTGCTTCCGCCTCAGGAGTCGTTTGATGACCAGCGTCTTGACCGACAACCTCGGGAACTCGCGTCCGGTCCCCCGGCCGCGCCCGCGTCCGGTCACGTCCGACACGCTCGCGGAGCTCGGCCGCCTCGCCGCGCTGGCCGAGCTCGCCCGGCGCTCCTCGCCGTCCCTGATGCACCACGCGATCCTCGCCGGCACGTCCCCCGCCACGGTGGCGGCGGCCGCGAAGGTCGACGTCGCCGAAGCGCACATCCGCTGGCACGAATGGGCCGACACGGCGGTCGGCCGCGACGAGTACCTCCGCGTGCACACCGCCTTCGCCGAAGCCGTCGTCGCCCGCCACGACGCCCTGGAGGAGGACCTGTGCCCGTGACGACCGAGGAGACGACCCTCGCCGACCTGGCCGCGCTCGGCGACGCGGCCACCGAGCTGCTGGCCGAGATCACCGAGCAGCTGGCGACCGTGGCTTCACGGCGCTGACCCGCGCCAGGCGCATCGGCCGGCGTACCTGGACAGACGACACGCGTACCCGGGCGGACGACACGCGTACCTGGACGGACGACACGGCAGCGGAGCTGCCTCAGCCGGCCAGTTCGGGCAGGGCCAGGGTGTGGTTCGTGTGCCGGGCCTTGGCGTCGAGGTACCGCAGGTTGTCCGGGGTGGCGTGCACGCCGGTGGGGACCGTCCCGGCGACCGTGACGCCCCGCTCGCGCAGCTGCCGGACCTTGTCGGGGTTGTTGGTGAGCAGGTCCACCTCGGTGTGGCCCAGCGCGGCGAGCATCTGGGCCGCCGCGGTGTAGTCGCGGGCGTCCTCGGGCAGGCCCAGCGCGGTGTTCGCCTGGTAGGTGTCGAGCCCGGCGTCCTGCAGGGCGTAGGCGTCCAGCTTGGCGTAGAGGCCGATGCCCCGGCCCTCCTGACGCAGGTAGAGCAGGACGCCGCCGGCCGCGTCGATCCGTTCCACCGCCTCGCGCAGCTGCGGCCCGCAGTCGCAGCGGGCGGAACCGAAGACATCGCCGGTCAGGCACTCCGAGTGCAGCCGCACCAGCGGCCGGACCGGGTCGCCGAACACCAGGGCGAGGTGCTCGGCGCCGTCCGCCAAGCCGTCGAAGGTGACGACGTCGGCCGAAGCGGAGAAGCCGTCGGCGAAGCGCAGCGGGACCCGTACCCGGGTGCGGACGGTGGCGGCGGGGATCATGGCAACTCCGTTCAAATTTGAACCTTGATCCCGACCGTACCCCTTGAGTTCGAATTTGAACAACAGGTACCGTTGTGACATGGGTCGTCCACGGTGGCTGAACGTCGAGGAGAAGCGCGCCTGGAACGCGTTCCTCGGCACCTACGAGCTGCTCAACCGGCGGCTGGACCAGCAGCTCAAGCAGGACTCCGGGATTTCCCACCTCCAGTACGTGATCCTCGCGCGGCTCAGCGCGGCCCCGGACCGCGAACTGCGGATGGCCGAGCTCGCCTGCGCGGTGTCGAACTCCAAGAGCGGGCTCACCTACCAGATCGGCCAGCTGGAGCGGGCCGGCCTGGTCCGCCGCCGCGCGTGCGAGAGCGATCCCCGCGCCGTCTACGCCGTGCTCACCGACGAAGGCGTGGCCCTGCTGGAGCGGGCCGCGCCCGGGCACGTCGCCCTGGTCCGCGAGCTGCTGATCGACGTCCTCACGCCGGACCAGCTGCGCGCCATGGCCGACGGCTTGGGTGAGGCGAACCGCCGCATGCTCGCGGTCGACGACACGGCCGCCGGCTGCTCCTGACCTCTCGATCGGAGGACCGCCATGGGTGCGATCGCTTCGAGTCCTGCCGCCCTGGTGGTCTACCTCGTCCTGCTGGCCGGCCTGGTGGCATTCCTGGCGTACGCGTGGTTCACGCGGTACCGCGAGAACTGGGACGAGCTGCTGCGCAAGTGGTCGGCCCGGCGCGACGACGAGCGGGACCGGCGCCCACCGCCGGACGACGAGCATTCGTGACCTGCATCACCTTCTTCGCTGATCCACGCTGATTCCGGAACCCGCTGCGCGCCGCCTGAGAACAGCTCATGACACTGGCTGGATCGAAAGGCGGGCGATGACCCCGGAAGACACCGATTCCGACGACGACGCGAGCGTGATCGCGCGGTCGCGGCACGAGCCGAGCCTGTTCGCGGTCATCTTCGACCGCCACTCGCGGCACATCCACCGCTATGTGGCCCGGCGCCTCGGCCCGGCGACCGCCGACGACGTCCTGGCGGACACGTTCCTGATCGCCTTCGACAAGCGGGCGAAGTTCGATCCCGCCCGGTCCGACGCCCGGCCGTGGCTCTACGGCATCGCCACGAACCTCATTTCGCGGCAGCGCCGGACGGAAGTGCGCGAGCTGCGGCTGCGGCTGGCCATCGGACCGCCGGGCGCCGACGAAGGGCACGCCGACCGGGTCGCCGACCAGGTCACCGCGCAGGCCCTCGGCGCGCGGCTCGACCGGGCCCTGGCCGCCCTGCGCCCCCGCGAGCGGGACGTTCTGCTGCTCGTCGCCGCGGAAGGCCTGGCCTACCAGGAAGTCGCCGAAGCACTCGACATTCCCGTCGGCACCGTCAAATCCCGGCTCAACCGGGCTCGCGGCCGCGTCCGCGCCGAGCTCGGCGCTTTCGACCTCGTGAAGGAGACCTCGGGTCATGGATGAACTGGACCTGATCCGCAACCGCGCGGAAACCATCGGCTTCGCGCCGCCGGAGCACCTCGCCCCGGCCCGCGAGCGGCTGCTGGCCGCCGCACGCGGCGAACGGCGGCACCGGCCGCGCCGCTGGTTCTGGCTCGCCGGCGCCTCCGCCGGCTTGGCCGCGGCGATCACCGCCGTCGTCGCACTGGCCCCCGCCGACCAGGTCGGCGTCGGGGTCGGGCCCGCCGTGGCGCACGCCGACCCGGTCAAGGTGCTGACCGCGGCGGCGAGCAACGTGCTGAAGGAGCCGGGCAAGCCGCCGCGCCCCGACCAGTTCCTGTACGTGAAGACGGAGACTCCCGACCACCACGTCCGCGAGGTCTGGCGCTCGATCGACGGCACCCGCGACGGCCTGATCGGCGACATCAAGGTCGGTGGCTGCCGCGACGGCAAGGCGCCGATGTACGGCACGAACGACCCGCGCGCAGAAGGGACGCTCGAGGATTGCCGGCCCTCGCCGGTCTACCGGACGGACCTGCCGACGACCGCCGACGCGATGCTGGCCTACCTCTACCAAAAGGAGGACGATCGCCCCGGCAGAGCCACCTACATCGGCAAGGACGTGTACAGCCTCGCCTATGAGCAGGTCCTCCAGCCGGCGTCCTACGCGGCGCTGTTCGAGGCGGCGGCGCGGGTGCCCGGGCTGGCGGCCCTGGACCACGCCACCGACGGCGCCGGCCGCCCGGGCGTCGGGATCACGTGGCCGGTGCCCCCCGGCTCGGGCCCGAAGGCGAAGCCGATGGTGATGGTCTTCGACGCCACCACGTTCCAGTTCCTGGGGACCGACGACAGCGCGGTCATGGTGAAGACGTACGTGAACGAGGTGGGACAGCGCTCCTGACCGCACGGCTCGCCGGGACCCCGCACCGGGTCCCGGCGAGCCGTCCGTTACGGCCATGCGCCGTAACGGATCGCCTAGGCTCTCCCTCATGGCGTCAGCACGCGAGACGAACCCGGAAGCGCCGCGCCCCGGCGGGCGTCCCCGCGACGCCGCGCTCGACGAAGCCATCATCCTGGCGACGCGCGAGCGCCTCGTCCGCGACGGCTACTCGCTCATGACCATCGGCGACATCGCGTCGGACGCCGGGGTCAGCCGCCCGACGCTGTACCGGCGGTGGCGCACCAAGTTCGAGCTCGTCGTGGACGCGCTGGACTACGGCTTCCGCAAGCAGCGCGACTCTTACACCGTCGACCTGACCGAGATGGAACCGCGGGAGGCGTTCACCGAAGCCGTCCGGCGGCTCGATCCCGCGTACTTCAACCCGGACGCCATGGTGCTCATGGGCAACTTCGCCGGCGAAGCGATCCGCACCCCCGAGCTGCTCGGCATCCTGCGGGAGCACGCCGTCGAACCGCGGGTCACGCTCGTCGAAAACGTGCTTTCCCAGCTGCAGGAGAGCGGCGAGGTCGCCGGCGGCATCGACAAGCACACCATCGCGACGCTGTGCTTCGGCAGCTACTTCGCCGCCTTCTACCGGGGCGAGAGCCGGGACGAAATCCCCGAAGCGGTCGTCTCGGTCCTGTGGCCCGCGATCACGGCAACGAAGCCGGCACGACGGCGCTGAGCCGGCGGAATGCCCTGGCCTGGTTCAGGGTGCGGCCGGGTGGCTCCAGAGGGCGCCCGTACTCCCGTCGGCCACGTGTTCGGAGTACACCCCGCCGCGCGGAACTTCGTGCAGTAGAGCAGCCATTCGACGTCCCACTCGGTGTAGACCCGGCGGCCGCCGGCGTCGCGGCGGACCGGACCCGCCAGCAGGCCTTCCCGCTCGTACAACCGCAGCGCGTGCACGCTCATGCCGGTGCGCTCGGCCACCTGCCCGATTCCCAGCTGCACGCCACCGATCGTAGATCAGTTGACCTCGACCGCGGTCCAGCTCCTGGCTTCGCCGCCATGACCACGCACCAGCACAAGATCGGCTCCGGCTTCGGTCACCGCACCACGGCGGCGGACGTCCTGCACGGCCGCGACCTCACCGGCAAGCTCGCCCTCGTCACCGGCGGGTATTCGGGCCTGGGCGCCGCCACCACCCGTGCCCTCGCCGCCGCCGGCGCCCACGTGATCGTCCCGGCCCGGCGGCCCGCCGAAGCCCGCGAAGCGCTCGGGGGCACGGCCGAAGTCGCCGAGCTCGACCTGGCCGATCCCGGCAGTATCCGCCGCTTCGCCGAGCAGTTCCTCGACACGGGCCGCGGCCTTGACATCCTCATCGGCAACGCCGGGATCATGGCGTGCCCGGAAACCCGCGTCGGCCCCGGCTGGGAGGCCCACTTCGCGGTCAACCACCTGGGCCACCACGCCCTGGTCAACCGGCTCTGGCCGGCTGTCCGGCCGGGCGCGCGGATCGTCGCCGTGTCGTCGGCGGGCCACCAGCTCTCCGGGATCCGCTGGGCCGACCCGCACTTCGAACGCGGTTACGACCGCTGGCTCGCCTATGCCCAGGCCAAGACGGCCAACGCCCTGTTCGCCGTCCACCTCGACGCGCTCGGCCGGGAGGCCGGCGTCCGTGCGTTCTCGGTGCACCCCGGCGCGATCCTCACCCCCCTTCTGCGGCACCTGACGCGCGCCGAAATGGTGGAACGCGGCTGGGTCGACGAGGACGGCCGGCTCGCCGACCCCGGGTTCAAGACGCCGGAGCAGGGCGCGGCGACGCAGGTTTGGGCGGCGACCTCGCCCCGGCTCGCCGGGCTGGGCGGCCTGTACTGCGAGGACTGCGACGTGGCCGAACCGACCGAGAGCTCCGACATGGTCTCCGGGGTCCGCGCCCACGCCACCGACCCCGGTGAGGCAGCCCGGCTCTGGGCGCTTTCGAGTCGCCTGACCGGCGTGAACGCGTTCGGGAGCCGATGACCGGCGCCGGCACTCAACCATTCGGGCCTCCCGGCCGTGCATTAAAGGTGTGAGGACCTCTTCGGATCGACGTCGGCAGTTCCGGGCACGAGCCGTGGCGGTCGCGGTGCTGACCGGAGCCGGCCTCGCGTTCGCCCACGCCGTGACCGGGGTGACGGTCGCGGGCCCGATCCTGGCCGCGGCGGCCGGCGGGCACAGCCTGCCCGACACCGCGGCCGCGGCGCCGGCCCCGGCGCCGGTGACCACGTCCGCCCGGCCGGCCCCGAACCCGACCCTGCCGTTCAACGCGAAGCTGACGTCCGATGACATCCCCGTCCCGGGCGGCGGGGTGCGCAACGGCGCCTGCAGCGGGGCGCTGGTCGCGCCGCAGTGGGTGGTCACCGCCGGGCACTGCTTCCACGACCTGAAGGACGTCCGGATCGGCGGGCGGCCGCCGTACACGATGACCGTCACCGTCGGGCGCCTGAAGGACACCGATCCCGGCGGCTACACGACCGAGGTCGTCGACGTCCGGCAGTCGCCGGTGAACGACCTGGCGGTGGCCAAGCTCGGCCGCCCGATCGACGACATCGTCCCGGTGGCGCTGGCGACGAGCCGGCCGTCGGTCGGCAAGCAGCTCCAGTTCGCCGGCTGGGGTTCGCTCTCGGCGACCGTGCTCGGCCCGTCCGACCACCTCAAACGCGGGCGGTTCACGGTGTCGGGCATCGGCCAGGCGACCCTTGAGGCCCAGCCGGTCGGCAAGCGCACGGTCGAAAACGGCCCGTGCCCCGAGGACTCGGGCGGCCCGTTCTTCGTGTCGGACGACGACCGCACCGGGACCCTGGTGGCCATCGTCAACACCGGGCCGCCGTGCCCGCAGCCGGGCGCCGAGACGATCGCCCGGGTCGACGTCGTGGCGGACTGGATCCGCGAACAGACCGGCTGAGTCAGCGCGCCCGCAGGGCGGCCAGTTCCTCGGTGATCAGCAGGTCCGGGTCGAACTTCATGCCGGCGAAGTGGCCCGCCAGCTCCAGTGACAGCACGCCGTGCAGGCGGATCCAGAAGGACAGCGCGCGGTGCAGGGCCGCGGCGGGCGCGGGGTGGCCGCCCGCCCACTCGCGGTGCGTCTCGAGGTGCGCGTCGAACGGCGTCGGCGGCTGGTCGTCCGGCTCGTCGGCGCAGGCCTCGATCAGCACCGCCATGACCTCGAACGAGATCGCGGTCGTGTCGCCCGGCGCGTGGTAGCCGGGCACGGGCGTGCCGTAGATGAGGAAGTACCGCTGCGGGTCGGCGCGCGCCCAATCGCGGATGGTGCTCGCCAGTCCGGACAGGCCGGCCCCGGCGTCGCGCGCGGCGCGGACGGTGTCGGCGAGGCTGCGGTAGGCGTCCCGGATCAGCGCGGTGATCAGCTCGTCCCGGCTCGCGAAGTACCGGTACAGCGCCGGGCCGCTCATGCCCACCTGCTTCGCGATCGCGTTGAGCGACAGCGCGGGCACCCCGGCCTCGGCGATCTGCTCCCACGCGTGGCGCTTGATCTCTTCGCGCACCTGGGCTCGATAGCGCTCTCGCGGGCTCTCGCTCATCACTGTTAGAGCCTATCACTTTTCCTATTGACACTCACGGCAAGTTGGTTATAGCTTCTAACTATTCGAACAGGTACTAACCACCCGGAGGACACCATGATCGGCACCCGGCTCCGCTCGGCACTCCTCACGTTCTCGGTCGCCGCGGGACTGGCGGGCACCGCCGCCCCGGCCGGAGCCACCCCGGCGACGGCGGTGAGCTGCCGCGGGGTGGGCATCGATCCGGCCGCCCAGCTCCACTACCGGACCGAGACGCTGATCAAGGCGCCGGCCGCCGCGGTCTGGAAGCTGCACACCGACGTCGGGGGCTGGCCCGCCTGGCAGCCGGCCGTCACCAGCGCGCGACGGCTCGACGCAGGGCCGCTGCGGCCGGGTTCGCGGTTCCGCTGGACCACGCCGGCGCCGCCCACGCCCACGACCCCGGCGACCACCCTGGTCATCACCTCGACGGTCGGGCAGCTGCAGCCGGGCCGGTGCGTCCGCTGGACCGGCCCGGCGATCGGCGACGGGCTGCGCATCGACCGCGGCGTGCACGTCTGGACGTTCACGCCGGTCCGGGGCGGCGTGCTCGTCCGCACCGAGGAGAGCTGGGCGGGCGAGCAGATCGAGACCGATCCCGCCACCGCCATCCGCTACCTGGCCGCCGGGCTCGACGCCTGGCTCGCCGATCTCAAGACCACCGCCGAAGCCCGCTGAGCTTCGTTCCCGAGATGGAGAAGACGATGACTGTCACCGCCCCGCCCCGCACCTCGAAGGCCGTTCTCGTCGCGGCCTGGGCCGTCCCGGTCCTGGTGGCCGGCCAGTTCGCGCTGCTGTCCGGCGTGCCGATCGCCGTCGTGCTGATCGGTTCGCTGCGGCGGCGGGTGCACCGCCGGTGGGCCGCCGCCCTCGCCGCCGTCTACGCCGGCGCGCTGACGGCGTGGCTGGCCGGGCCGGGCAGCGCGCCGAGCCTTTCGAAGTTCCTGAGCCCCCTGGCCACCGCGTTGTTCACCGCGGCGGGTGTCGTGGTCGCGGTCGCCCTCAGCCGGCGTGCCCGATGACGAACGCGGTGAGGAAGCCGATGGTGGCGAGCAGGCCGGTGTAGAGCTCGGTGCGTTCGAACGCCTCGGGGATCATGGTGTCGGCGATCATGGCGAGGATCGCCCCCGCGGCCACCGCCGTGATGGCGGCGACGGTCGCAGGGGACGCCGTCCGCAGCAGGAGGTTGCCGGCCAGCGCCGCCACCCCGCTGGCGACCGCGATGCCGCTCCAGACCCCGAAGACGTACCGCGCCCCGCGACCGGCGGTCTTCATGCCGGCGGCGCTGGACAGGCCTTCGGGGACGTTCGAAATGAACACGGCGGCGAGCACGGTGACCCCGATGCCCCCGCCACCGAGCAGCGACACGCCGAGCACGACGGACTCCGGGATGCCGTCGAGCAGGGCACCGACGGCAATGGCGGCCCCGCTGCCCGCGGTGTCCTGTTCGGACGGTTGCTGCCCACCGGAACGCTTGCGGTGCCGGGCACCGCGCCGGGCCAGCAGCACGTTGATCAGGACGTACACGGCGGCGCCGCCGAGGAAGCCGCCCGCGGTCGGCCCGAGCCCGCCGGACCGCTGGGCTTCGTCGACGAGGTCGAACGAGAGCGCGGAGATGAGCACGCCGGCCCCGAAGGCCATGATCCCGGCCACGACCCGCCGCGACACCCGCACCCACCAGGCCACCGCGGCGCCGAGCACCAGCGCGATCCCGCCGACGAGGCCCCACAGCCCCGCCTCCACCCACTGCGGCACGAAGAGCCACCTTTCGCCGGGTCCGTGATCGTCTCGGAAGGGACTACCCACGACGGCCGTCGCGGACACAAAACATTGTCCTGATGTGCGCGGACATTCCCCGGACATTCGCCGTCTTGTCCCGCTTCCCGGCGCGCTGCGAGTCTCCGGAGGCACCGGCGGAGACCGCCGGTCGTCGAGAAAGGAAGCGACATTCCCATGCACACCAAGAGCAGCAAGCCGGCCCGCGGCCGCGCCGCCGCCGTCGTCGGGACGGCCGTCGCGCTGGCGACCCTGTCGGCGGGCCTGACCGCCGCACCGGCCGGAGCCGGCACGCTCGGCACGTCCGCCCTGTGTTCCGGCACGGCCACCGGCGCGGTGGCCAAGTGGGGCCCGGTGTCCAAGCACTGTTCGTACACCAGCCCGGCGAGCGGCTGGCGCGGGAAGCTGCGGGTCGAGTGGAACACGCAGTCGGGCACCAACCAGGCCGCGTGCGTGGAGGCCCGGATGGGCAAGGCGGCCCACCCCGACGCCTGGCAGGGCATCGGGTGCGGGAAGTCCGGGGTCGGGACCGTCAAGTGGCCCGCCAACACCGCGTCGAACCTCGAGGTCCGGGTGAAGGGCATGGGCACCAGCCTCATCGCCAACGTCGACTACTTCATCTGATTCCAGCCGGCCGACGAGCGCCCCGGCCCCGCGGACCCCGCGGGGCCGGGCTCAGCCGGTCACTTCGACCAGGAAGTAGATGCCGCTCGACTGCGGCAGGTAAAGCCGCCCGCCGGAGTCGACCATCTTCCAGAACACCTGGCACGGGCCCGGCGTGCCGCGGGCCTGGACCGGCACGCTGACCGTCACCTCCGCGCCGGGCTCGGCGTCGGGCAGCGGCACGCGCGGATCGGTGTGGCAGACGTCCAGGCCTTCGAGCGGGGGCAGGCGCTGCAGGAACCGGCCGTGCCACGCGACCGTGCCGGCGTTGCGCAACCGCCACGTCTTGACGAACCGCTGGTTCACCAGGACCCGGCTGCCGTCCGGGTACGTGACGTCGGCGACCAGGCTGGAGGCGTCGCCTTCGATCGGCAGCGACGGCTCCCCGCCGCCGGACCGCGGCCAGCTCACGGCGACCACGACGCCCGCCGCCACCACGACCACGACCGCGGCGACCAGCAGCCACCCGTGGCGCCCCGGCCGGGACGCGCCCTCCGGCTCGGCCGCCCCGTCACCGTCGCCACCGTCCTGCCGGGCGGCGGTCCAGCGGGCCCGCCACTCGCGCCGGGTCTGCTCTTCGTCTTCGCCGAGCACGGTGACGGCCAGGGGCCGCACGAACTCCCAGGTGGTCTCCCAGCTGGGCAGCTGCAGCCCGCGCGCGGCGGCCGCCAGCGCCGATTTCGAAGCCACCGCCCCGAATTCGGTGCGCATCCGATCGTAGGACGGATCGGCCGCCGTCTCTTTGAGCACCAGCAACGCGTGCGCGAACGCCGGGACCGGGCCGCCGTCCGGATCGGGCCGGTGGGCCCGGCGTCCCCGTTTGCGCACCGGGCCGTCCGCGTGGTGGATCGTCATCTGCCGCCTTCCCCCGACGCACCGCCCGCGACGGTAACGCAGTCGCGGCGCCCGCGCCGACGGCGGTTCCGAAGATCACCTGGCCGGGCGGGCATCCCCGGCGATCCGGCCACACCCGGCGGTCGCGGCCGCGCCGGTGTGGCGCGCGTCACGGAATGCGCGGCGATCTTCGGCGCTACAACGAGGAGAACCCGTTCGTCCACAAGGGAGGGCCATGTCCGCCACCACCACTCCGGAAGAGTCCGTCGCCGTGCCCGAGCTGGAGGACTTCGACTTCCCGCTCACCGACGGTGCCGCCTGCCGCATCGACGACCCGGACTGCGAAGCCTGCCAGTGAGCTCGGGCTCCGGCCACGGCGCACCCCGCCGGGCCGGAGCCTGAAGGTATCAGACGTGCATGGCCAGCCACAACGCCATCCAGGCGAGGCACGCCAGCGCACCGCCGACCCCGAAGGCGAGCAGCACGCGGCGCAGCGCCGCGACGACGCCGGCCCGGCCCGTCATTTCGGTGATTCCCGCATCAACCATGGCCATCAGGTGCCCGCGTCCGGGACCGCCAAACCTCAAGCCCCCATCACGAGCCCCTCGATCGTGTGCTTCTGGGTGATCGGCCGCAGGACGTCGACGACCGGGCAGTGCAGGTGGGCGCGCACGGACTCCGGCAGCGCCGCCCGGAACTGCCGGGTCATCGCCGTGTCGTGGCGGGCGTCGTTGCCCGCTCCCGGCGCGTCGAGGCCCAGCACCAGGACCGGGCGGGCCTTCGCCGAGTGGTTCGCGGTGCCGCGGTGGACCGTGAGCGCCGACCGGATCGAAATGTCGCCCATCCGCGGGAACTTGCGGACCGCGAGTTCCCGGTAGCGCGACCAGGCCTCCCGAGGCGGGAACATGCCGTGGTCGAACGCCCTGCCGTCGTCGCGGTGCGTGCCGGGCGCGATCTCGAACGGCCCCATGTCCGGCTCGGTGTCGACGGCGGTCACGTTCACCGCCAGCGACGTCAGCCGCCCCTCGCGCGCGGTTTCGGCGGGCATCGGGAAGTCCCGGTGCCACGGCTGGTCCACCGCGCCTTCGAGCGGGACGTCGAAGCCCACCTCGACGATCCGGTAGGCCGGTCCCAGCACCGCCTCGGCGACGGCCGTGATCCACGGGTGGCCGGCCAGTTCGGCGAACCCGCGCAGCTGCTCCGGGTGGATCTCGACGTAGAAGCGGTTCGGGCCGCGGCCGACGGCGCCGCCCGGACGGGCGCGGGCCTCGGCGAACGCGGTGTCGATGTCTTCGCCGAGCTGCCGCACCCAGTCGCGGGAGAACGCCCCGGGCAAGCCGATGATGCCGTCCGCGTCGAGGCGCCCGGTCAGCGCCGCGAGTTCGGCGGCGGGCAGCGGAGCGGGGGCGGTGTGGTGCGCGGTCATCCGGGCCTCCTGTCGAGCACGACGGCGTGGCAGCTCAGTTTGCAACGTGGCATGCCACGTTGCAAGAGGTACGCTGCGCCGGTGAACCCGAAACTGCGCGACGTGGCCGAGCACGCCGGTGTCTCGGTGCGCACGGTGTCCAACGTCGTCAACGGGTTCCGGTACGTGGCCCCGGCGACCCGGGAACGCGTGCAGGCGAGCATCGACGCGCTCGGTTACCGGCCCAACCTGGCCGCGCGCACGCTCCGGCACGGGCGGACCGGGCTGGTGGCGCTGGTGATCCCCGAGATCGACTCGCCGTACTTCGCCGAGCTCGCCGCGCGGACGGTCCGGATCGCCGGTGCCCGGGGACTGACCGTGCTCATCGACCAGACCGACGGGGACGCCGAGCGCGAGAAGGAACTGCTGCACGGCCGGCGCAGCCAGCTGGTCGACGGCGTCCTGTTCAGCCCGTGGGCGGTGGCCCCCGCGGAGCTGGCCGCGCGCACCGACACCGTCCCGCTGGTGCTGCTCGGCGAGCACGACGGCACCGCCGGCGTCGACCACGTCGCCATCGACAACGTCGCGGCCGCGCGCGAGGCCACCCGGCACCTGCTGGCCTCGGGCCGCCGCCGCGTCGCGGCGCTCGGCATCCAGCCGCGCTCGCTGAACGCGACCGCGCGGCAGCGGCTCGCCGGTTACCGGCAGGCACTGGCCGAGGCGGGCCTGCCGGCCGAGCCGGAGCTCGAGGTGCCGGTGCGGCGCCTGCACCGGGCCGACGGCCACCGGGCGATGCTGGACCTGCTGGCGCTGCCCCAGCCACCCGACGCCGTCTTCTGCTTCACCGACGAACTGGCGCTGGGCGCGGTGCGAGCCGCCGCCGACCGCGGTGTCGCGGTGCCGGAATCCCTGGCCCTGGTGGGGTTCGACGACATCGAAGACGGCCGCTACAGCGTGCCGGCCCTCACGACCGTGTCGCCGGACAAGGACCGCATCGCCGAACTCGCCCTGGATCGCCTGGCGCGGCAGGCGGCCGAGCCGGAACCCCCGCGGTCGATCGTCGCGCCGCACCACCTGGAAGTGCGCGAGACGAGCTGAGCCGGCGTCAGCAGCCGGCGACCGCCACCCTGTCCCGGCCCGCCTTCTTGCCCGCGTACAGCGCGTCGTCGGCCGCGCGGATCATCTCGTCCAGGCCGGTTCCCGGCTCCGACGGGTCCAGTGCCGCGCCGATCGTCGCCGACAGCGTCACCGGCTCGCCCGTCGGCGCGGTGATGCGCAGCCCCCGGATCCGGAGGCGGATCCGCTCGGCGATCGCGCGGACCTCGGCTTCGTCGACGTCCGGCAGCAGGACCGCGAACTCCTCGCCGCCGTACCGGCCGACCGTGTCCCCGCGCCGGACGGTCCGGGTGAGCACGGTGGCGACCTCGGCGAGGACGTCGTCGCCGACCGGGTGGCCGTGGGTGTCGTTGATGCGCTTGAACCAGTCGAGGTCGATCATCAGCACCCCGGTCCGGCCGCGGGTGCGCTCGATCGCGTGCTCGGCCTGTTCGTGCCAGGCGATCGCGTTGAGCAGCCCGGTGCGCTGGTCGGTGCGGGCGGCGAG
Source organism: Amycolatopsis sp. DG1A-15b (assembly GCF_030285645.1). Classification (GTDB taxonomy): domain Bacteria; phylum Actinomycetota; class Actinomycetes; order Mycobacteriales; family Pseudonocardiaceae; genus Amycolatopsis. Next base: position 1,401,471 of record NZ_CP127296.1, on the reverse strand, counting down.
CTTGAGCTGGTCGAGCTGGACGCACTGGTGCAGCGCGAACGTCGGGATGATCATCAGCAGCGCGGCCGGCGGCCACCAGAGCAGGGCGAGCGCGACGAACACGCCCAGCGCGAGCTGGCTGACCTCCAGCAGGTTGTCCGACGCGCTGCCGATCAGCCGGCGCGGGTGCTCGACGGTGACCGTCCAGGCGATGACCGTGCCGACGAGCCCGGTGTTGACCGCCCACTGCACCGCCGCCGCGGCGACCACGGCGGCCAGGTCGGCCCAGCCGGGCCGCGCGCCGCCGGCGAGGTGCTCGTGGACGCCGCTCGAGCGCAGCACGGCGGCCGCGGCGGCCGCGGCCAGCGCGAGCGTGGCGGCGGTGTAGACGGTGCGGTGCGGCGGCCGGACCGCGTCGAACCGGTTGACCAGCGCCCAGCGGTGGGCGTAGATCACCGCCACCAGCACCAGTTCGAGCACCAGGGGCACCGCGATCGCCCCGGCGAAGATCCAGACGCTGCAGAGGTCGACGTACGGCGTGCCCGCGCGGTCGCGCCGCCGCCGTTCGATGAGGTGGGAGGCGTGCAGGTGCGGCAGGGCCGCCGCCGCGAGCCAGCCCGCCGTCACCCACTGCTCCGGTGTCGGTGCCGCGCGGGCGGCGAGCGCCAGCACGCCGAGCGCCAGCAGGTCCACGCCCAGGACGAGGAACCGCACCCGACCCGGCAACGACCACAGCTTCCACCCCGATGGTGACCGGCCCCCGCCGGTGACCACGCTTTCCCCCATCGCAGCGCCTCCCCCGCGCCGGTGATGCCCCGATTGCCCAGGGTAGTCGCGTCACGGCCGGATGTCAGGTGTTTCCTGCCATCGCGACCCGACCGGGCGGCTGAGACCATTCCGGGGTATCCGGCAGGAACCCGCACGGAAAGGCGAGCCGATGAGCGACAAGGGCTGGTGAACCACCGCGACCGAGTCCCACTCCCCTGCCACCGGGAAGGAGCCCGCGATGAGCGACAGAGGCTGGTGACGAATCAGGCCTCGGCCGGGAGCGCGGCCGACACGGCGTCCGGACTGCGGCGCGCCCAGGCCGCGGCCGCGGCGAGCGCGACGAGCGCTCCCGCGGTCCCCGCCCAGGCGATCGCCGCCGCCGGCCCGACCAGCTGGGCGAGGACGCCGCCGGCCACGATCCCGAGCCCCTGCCCGGCGATCATGCCGGTCCGCGCGAACCCGAGGGTCCGCCCGCGCACCCGCGGCGGGGACAGCTGGACGAACGTCGCGCCCGCGGTGACCTGGTAGGCCGAGCACAGCCCGGAGACGAACAGCAGCGCCAGGGCCGTGCCCAGGGCCGGCCGGCCCCAGAAGGCCACCAGCGGTGCCGCCGTCCCGACCGCCAGCACGCCCAGTGCCCGCACCCGCACCGGCCGGGCGACCCGCCGCAGCAGCAGCGCGCCGACGACCGCGCCGCCCGGTTCCGCGGCGAGCAGCACCCCGATCCATTCGCCGCCGACCCCGGCCTGCTGGGCGAACGGGACCGCGAGCCCCTCGGGGACGACGGTGAACAACGCCAGCCAGCCCAGCCACACCAGCGTCCCCAGGGTGCGGTCCCGGCTCACCGCAACCGCACCGGCGGCGATCCGGCGCCACCACGTCGCCTCGCGTTCGGTGGCGGCGGGCGGCAGGTGCCGGCCCAGGCCGGCGCGGATCAGCACGGCGGAAGCGGCGAACGTGGCGGCGTCGACGGCCAGGGCGGCGTGCGCGCCGACCCCGGTGACCACGAACGCGGCCGCGGCGAACCCGAGTACCAGGCACAGCTGCGTGGTGACCTGCTGAACCGCCTGTCCCGCCTCGTACCGGCTGCCCAGCAGCTCGGGCAGGACGGCGCCTTGGGCGGCCGAGAAGGGCGCTTCGGCCAGCTGCACCAGGACGAGCAGCACGGCCATCAGCGCCAAGGGCACGGCGGGCACGGCCATCACCGCCACCAGCACCGCCCGGATCACATCGCAGGCCACCATCACGCGGCGCCGCGGGTACCGGTCGGCCAGCCACGACAGCAGCGCGCCGGACACGAGGGCGGGCAGCATCGACAGGGCGTAGGTCGCCGCGCTCAGCGCGGCGGAACCGGTGCGCTGGAAGACGAGTATCGACAAGGCGACCCGGGCCAGCTGGTCCCCGGCCACCGACAGCAGGCCCGCCAGCCAGAGCAGCCGGAAGCCGCGAATCGCGAACGCGGACCGCGTCGCACCCATCCCCCCACCCCCGAGGCCGGCACACTGTGTCACGCAGAGCGTTGCCCAAGACGCTCACGGTAGCGCGTGGGAGAGCGCCCCACCATCAACGGCGGCGGGTCTGCGGGCGGCGGGGGGCTGGGGTGGGCGGCGGGCCGAGCCACGGGCGCGGCGCACTGCGCCGCCGGGTCGAACCGCACCCGGCAAAGGTGGCCGGGCCGCCGTCGAACACCCCGGCGAACACGCCGGGCGGCGGCGCGGGACTCCCTGGTCGGACCACGCCGCGCGGAGGGTAGACCACGCCGCGGCGGCGAGCGGCGCGCGCGGGACCGCTTGGCCGGCCCACGCCGCGGCTCGGCAAAGTCGGCAAAGGTGGCCGGGCCACTGTCGGTCGGCGCCGGTCGAACAAACCCGGCGAAGGCGGCGCGGCGGCGGCCGCTGGGGGGCGAGGCGACGCGGAGGCGGCGGCCGCGCGGAGGCGAGGCGGCGCGGGGCGAGGCGGCGCCGCGGAGACGAGGCGGCGCGGGGCGAGGCGGCGCCGCGGAGACGAGGCCGCGCGGGGCGAGGCGGCGCCGCGGAGACGAGGCCGCGCGGGGCGAGGCGGCGCCGCGGAGACGAGGCCGCGCGGGGGCGAGGCGGCGCGGAGGCGAGGCAGCGCGGGGCGAGGCAGCGCGGAGGCGAGGCGGCGCGGAGGCGAGGCGGCGCCCGCGGGACCGCCCGCTCGGACCGCCCTGCGCGAGGGCGGTTGGACCGCGCCCGGTGGGGTAGCCGGGACGGCATGCAGAGAGCCGATCGTGTTGAGACCCCTGCTCCGCCGCATCGGGTGCTGATGGCTGTCGAGGATGCCGAAGCGCTCGATGTTCCGGCCACCGCCCTCGCCTACCGGCTGCGCCGGGCCGCCACGAGTGTTCCCGGGCGGCTGTTGCGCGGGCGCTGGCTGGGCCATCCGCTGCACCCTCTCGCCGTCACCGTGCCGATCGGCGCGTGGCTGTGCTCGGCCGTGTTCGACCTGCTGCCCGGTCAGGAAGAGGGCGCCCGCCGGTTGGTCGCGACCGGCCTGCTGGCCGCACCCGCGGCGGTGCTCCTGGGCCTGTTCGACTACGCCGACCTCGACGAACGGCAGCGCCGGGTCGGTCTTGCGCACGCCGCGGCCAACGCGGCCGCGATCGCCCTCTTCGGCGCGTCCTACGCCGCCCGCACGCGCGGGCGGGTGGCCCGCGGCCGGGTGCTGGGTGCGCTCGGCCTGGCCGTGACGAGCGCCGGCGGCGCGCTCGGCGGGCACCTCGCTTACGCGCAGGGCGCCGGGTTCTTCCGCTGGCAGTCGCGATGAACGGCCGCGCCGGCGCCACTCGAAAGCAGTGCCGGCCCCTCAGGAACGAGGGAACACCGTGCCGTCGAACAGCTTCCGGGCCGTGCGGACCACTGTGGACCGGCGGATCCGGGGTGGGGTGACCGTCGTGTCGAACTCGATGCCGATCGCGAGCTTTCCGCTGGGATGCTCGACTTCGACGGGCTCGCCGCCGGGCGGGGCGGCGAGCAGTTCGTGGCCGGCGGCGCCGTCGAGCAGCAGCGCCGTCACGACGCTCACCGCGCCGAGCACCCCGATCGACGGGTGCGGCTTGACCGGGATGAACGTGCGGGTGCAGACGGCGCCGCCGGCACGCGGCGCGGCGACCAGCGTGGTCTTCGGCACCGAGCTGCCGCCGACGTCGCCGAGCCCCATCAGCTTCCCCGCTTCGGTGCGCAGGGCGTCGATCCGCCGGGCGAGCGCGGTGTCGGCGGCGAGCTCTTCGACCGGTTCGTACCCGGTGACGCCGAGGTCGCGGGCACGGGCCACGACGACCGGCATCCCGTTGTCCACACAGGACACTTCGATGCCGCCGACGTCGTCGCGGACGTGGCCGGTGGGCAGCAGGCTGCCGCACACCGATCCTTCGGTGCCGGTGAAGTCGAGCTCGACCGGGGCGGCGGTGCCGGGCACGCCGGAGATGGCCGTGCCGCCGCGGTAGTCGACTTCGCCGCCGGGGGTGGCGAAGGTGGCGATCGCGATGGATCCGGTGTTGAGCAGCCGCACGCGCACGGTGGTGCGCTCCGGCCCGGCGGGGACGAGCCCGCGTTCGACGGCGAACTGCCCGACGCCGGCGAGGAGGTTGCCGCACGTCTGGCGGTCGGAGACGGTGGGTTCCTCCACGCCGAGCTGCAGGAACAGGTAGTCGACGTCGTGGGCGGCGTCGGTGGCCGCCGAGACGACGGCGACCTTGCTGGTGACCGGCTGGGCACCGCCGAGGCCGTCGATCTGGCGCGGGTCGGGGGTGCCCATGATCCGCAGCAGCAGGTCGTCGCGGGCGGCGGGGTCGGCGGGGAGGTCTTCGGCGAGGAAGTAGGCGCCCTTCGACGTCCCCCCGCGCATGAGCATGCAGCGCACGCCGGTCATGCCTGCTCCTTCGCGTACTCCTCGGCCGTCAGGTACCGGACGCCGAGGGCGCCGAGTTTTTCGCGCAGGCCGTAGCGGTCCAGGCCGAGCTGGCCGTTCGCGAAGGCGTCCCGTGCGGCGGCTTCCTTTTCCAGCCTGGCTTGCGCTTTGCCGAGTCCACTTCGGACGTCTTCGCGGCGGACGCACAGGACGCCGTCGTCGTCGGCCAGCACGGCGTCACCGGGGCGGACGAGCTGCCCGCCGGCGACAACGGGGACGTTGACCGCGCCCGCGGTCGCCTTGACGGTGCCCTGCGCGCTCACCGCGGCCGACCAGACGGGAAAGCCGAGCGCGCGCAGTTCGGCGACGTCGCGGACGCCGGTGGTGGTGACCAGCCCGCGCACCCCGCGGCGGCGCAGCGCGGTGGCGAAGAGCTCGCCGAAGAGGCCGTCCCGGCACGGTGAGGTGGTGGTGACGACCAGGAGGTCGCCTTCTCGGCACTGCTCGACGGCGGCGTGGATCATCAGGTTGTCCCCGGGCCAGCACAAGGCGGTGACGGCGGTGCCGCCGACGCGGGCGCCGTCCTGGATCGGCCTGAGGCCGGCGGAAAGCAGGCCGGAGCGGTCGAGAGCCTCGTGCACGGTGGCGACGCCGTAGCCGGCCAGCCGCGTCACCTGGTCGAGGTCGGCGCGCGGCGGATCGGTGACGATGACGGGGTTCATCCCATCACGGTACGATCCGGTTGACGAAATTGTCAACAATCTTGGCGCACAAGCCGCGAGGGACGCGACCGCCGCAGGTCAGGAGTGGAGCGGGGAGACCTCGGCGTCGGCCGCCTTCAACGCCTCGATCACGCTTCCCAGATGGGCCCGCGCGGCCTCGGCCGCCTGCTCCGGCCGGTGGACGCAGATCGCGTCGATGATCGCCAGGTGCTCCGGGAGCGAGACCTGCGGCCGTCCCGGGCGCATCGCCAGCCGGAACTGGTGCCGGACGCTCTGCCCGCGAAGCCGTTCCAACACCTGGGCCGCCGTCCGCTGGCCGCTGATCTCGCGGATGCGGTGGTGCAGCCGCTGGTTGAGGCCCGAGTACCCGACGACGTCCCCGCCCGCCACGGCCGCCTGCATCCGCTCGCCCAGTTCGCGCAGCTCGCCCACCTCGGCGTCCGAAACGCGCTCCGCCGCCTTCGCCGCGCACAGCGACTCCAGCATCATGCGCACCTCGGAGATCTCGACAGCCTCCTCGAGCGACACCGCGCGCACCCGGGCGCCGCGGTTCTGCACCCGTTCGATGAGCCCTTCGTTGGTGAGCTCGATCAGCGCCGCCCGGACCGTCGCCCGGCTCGCCCCGAACCGGTCCGACAGGTCCGCCTCGACCAGCCGCTGGTTGGGCACGAACTCGCCGCGGACGATGGCGTCGCGGATCGCCGCCACCGCGGACCGCTCCCCCGGCTGCCGGTCCGGTGCACTCTCCGTCATAGCCTCGGCTCCGTTTGTTGACAATTTTGTCGAGCACATCGTGTACTCGATCGTAGCTGGCGAGGAGGATTTTGCTATGACCGGAACCATCGCCGTACTCGGCCTGGGCGAAGCGGGCGGCGCACTGGCCCGCGACCTGGTGGCCGCCGGCGCCCTCGTGCGCGGCTACGACCCGGCGGTGCCCGCCACCGGAGGCGTCGTGCCCACCGGCTCGGAAGCCGACGCCGCGCGGGGTGCCGACCTGGTCCTGAGTGTCAACAGCGCGTCGGCCGCCCTGCGGGCGTTCGAAGCCGGGCTGGCCGGGCTGCGCGAGGGGGCTGCCTGGGCCGACCTGAACACCGCTTCGCCCGGCGCCAAACGCGAACTCGCCGCCCTCGCCGCCGAGCACCGGGTCCCCTTCGCCGACGTGGCGATCATGGCCCCGGTCCCCGGCCGCGGGCTGCGGGTGCCGATGCTGGCCACCGGGCCCGCCGCCGACGTGCTCGCCGCGACGCTGAACCCGCTCGGCGCGGCCGTCGAGACGATGGCCGGCGAGGCCGGGCTCGCCGCCGAACGCAAGCTGCTGCGCAGCGTCTTCTTCAAGGGGATGTCCGCCGCCGTGGTCGAGGCGCTGCACGCCGCCCGCGCCGCCGGCTGCGAAGACTGGCTGCGGAGGATCGTCGTCGCCGAGCTTACCGCCGCGGACGCGTCCACCGTGGACCGGCTGGTCGGCGGCTCGTACCGGCACGCCGTCCGCCGGACCGCCGAGATGGCGGCCGCCACCGAGATGCTCGGCGAACTCGGCGTGCGGGCGGACGTCGCCGCCGCGGCCCGCGACCAGCTGGCGCACATCGCCGATTCACCGGATCGGTGACGCGCCGGCCGGCGCCGAGGTGACGCGGCCGAGCCGCGCCTGCCGGGTCCGCGGGCCGAAGGCCGCCAGCACCAGCGCGCCGGCCAGCCACGTCCCCGCGATGAAGAAGAACACGCTCCGGTAGCCGCTGCCGTTGTACAGCCCGGCCACGATGAGCGGGCCCGCCGCGTTCGACAGCCGGCCCAGGCCATACGACACGCCGGTGCCCAGTGACCGGCCGCGCGTGTCGAACAGCTCCGGCGAATACGCGTAGCCGAGGGCCGTGTAGCCGCGCTCGAACATGTTGACCAGGAAGCCGAACACCACGATCAGGACCGGGTCGAACGTCAGCCCGTAGAGCAGCCCGCACAGCGCGATCACCGTGCCGAACGCGACCAGGCACCACTTGCGCTCGAAGCGGTCGGTGACCAGGGCCGCCAGATAGGAGCCCAGCGGCGCGCCGACCGTCGTGAGCGCCACGTAGAACACGGACTTCTCGACGCTGAAGCCCTCCTTGGCCAGCAGTGTCGGCGCCCAGCTCGAGTAGCCGAAGAACCCGATCGTCTGCGTCACCCACAGCACGGTGAGCAGCAGCGTCGGCAGCAGGTACTTCTTGCGCAGCAACAGCCGCAGCGGCGCCTTCGCCACCGCGGCCTCCCCCACCGGTGGCGCCGGCTCCGGCAGCGGGCCCTTCTCGGCCGCGACCTGCGCCTCGATCTCCCGCAGCACCGCGTCGGCCCGGGTGTGCTCGCCGCGGCTTTCGTACCAGCGGGGCGACTCCTTGAGCCGCCGGGTGAACAGCACGAGCAGGACCCCGAGCGCGCCCCACAGGTAGACCAGCCGCCAGGCCCAGTCGCCGAGCGGGACCACGACGCTGGCGATCAGGTTCGTCACCGGCGTGCCGCAGATGCCGATGACGATCGCGTAGGCCTGGTACTTGCCGCGGTTGGCCGCGGGGTACAGCTCGTTGACGTAGATCACCGCGACCACGGTCATCGCCGACAGGCCCGCCGAGGTCAGGACCCGGAACACGCCGAGCGACACGATGTCCCACGAAAACACCGCCGCGAACGAGAAGACGCCGAACCAGACGGTCGTCAGCACGAGCGCGTTCTTCCGGCCCCAGCGGTCGGCGATCGTGCTCGCGATGACCGACCCGAAGAACATGCCGACGAACGACAGCGAGGTCACGTACGCGACCTGGTTGACCGTGACGCCCCAGAGCTTGATCAGCTTGGGCGCGGTGGTGGCGAAGCTGTTGATGTCGGCGAACTCGAAGAAGTAGGCGAACGAGACGGCGAACAGGGTGACCTTGTGGAACCGGGAAATCGGCAGGCGGTTCAGCCGGTTGAGCGCGTTGGCGTGCTGCATTGCATGCCCTTCGGGGGTTCAGGCGGTTTCGCCGGGCCAGTAGAGGCGCATCGGGTTGTCGACGAGCAGCTTCCGTTGCGCGTCCGGGGTGTCCGCGAGGTGCGGGACGTGGTCGACGAGCAGGCCGTCGTCGGGCATGTGGTGCTTCAGGTTCGGGTGCGGCCAGTCGGTCCCCCACAGCACCCGGTCCGGGAACTCCTCGACGACCCGGCGGGCGAACGGCACGACGTCGGTGTAGGCGTGGCGTTCACCGTCCAGCGCCGGGGGCCCGGTCACGGTGAGCCGCTCGGGGCAGCTCACCTTCACCCAGACGTCGTTCGCCCCGGCGAAGTCCAGGAACCGGCGGAATTCCGGGCCGTCGACCGGCTGGGTCACGTCGGGGCGGCCCAGGTGGTCGATCACCAGCGGGGCGGGCAAGCCGCCGAAGAAGGTTTCGAGTTCGGGCAGGTCGGCGGCCTCGAAGTAGAGCACGATGTGCCAGCCGAGCGGGGCGATCTTCTTCGCGATCGCGCTCAGGCCTTCGCGGGGCGAGGCGTCGACCAGCCGCTTGACGAAGTTGAACCGCACCCCCCGCACCCCCGCCGCGTGCAGCGCCCGCAGTTCGGCGGCACCGACGTCGGGCCGGACGGTCGCGACCCCGCGCGCCCGGCCGCCGGCGGCCCGGACGGCGTCGACCATCGCGGAGTTGTCCGCGCCGTGGCAGGTGGCCTGCACGATGACGTTCCGGGCGACACCGAGGTGGTCGCGCAGGGCGAACAGGGCGTCCTTGCCCGCGTCGCACGGGGTGTACTTGCGCCCGGATGCGAAGGGGAACTCCGCCTGCGGGCCGAACACGTGGCAGTGGGCGTCGACCGCTCCCGGCGGCAACCGGAAGTCCGGTGTGGACGGTGCGGCGCACCAGTCCAGCCAGCCGGGCGTCCTGGCCGCGGTCACCGGCCCTGCCCCTTCAGCAGCGCGTCCAGCCGCGGGTAGACGGCCCGGGCGTTGTGCTCCCGGATGTCCGCCCAGTCCTCTTCGGACAGCCGAGCGGCTTCGGCGTACCGGCGGGTGTCGTCGAAGTGGTGCCCGGTCCGCGGATCGACGCTGCGGACGGCGCCGATCATCTCCGACGCGAAGAGGATGTTGCGCGCCGGGATGACGTCGAAGAGCAGGTCCGAGCCCGGCTGGTGGTAGACGCAGGTGTCGAAGAAGACGTTGCCGAGCACGTGCTCCTCCAGTTCCGGCTTGCCCAGCGCCATGGCCAGGCCGCGGAACCGGCCCCAGTGGTAGGGCACCGCGCCACCGCCGTGCGGGATGATCAGCCGCAGCGTGGGGAAGTCGGTGAACAGGTCGCCCTGCACGAGCTGCATGAACGCGGTCGTGTCGGCGTTGAGGTAGTGCGCGCCGGTGGTGTGGAACGCCGGGTTCACGCTGGTGCTGACGTGCACCATCGCCGGGACGTCGTACTCCACCATCTTCTCGTAGACCGGGTACCACGACCGGTCGGTGAGCGGCGGGGCCGTCCAGTGGCCGCCGCTCGGGTCGGGGTTGAGGTTGAGCGCGACGGCGCCGTACTCCTCGACGCAGCGGGTCAGCTCCGGGACGCAGGTGGCCGGGTCGGCGCCCGGGGACTGCGGGAGCATCGCGGCGGGCGCGAACCGCTCCGGGTAGAGCGTGCTGACGCGGTGGCAGAGCTCGTTGCAGATCGCCGCCCACGCCGCCGAGGTCTCGAAACCGCCGACGTGGTGGGCCATGAAGGAGGCGCGGGGTGAGAAGACCGTCAGGTCGATGCCGCGTTCGTCCATCAGCCGCAGCTGGTTCGGCTCGATCGTCTCGCGCAGTTCGTCGTCGCTGATCCGCAGGTCGGCCGCGGTGGGCGCGGCACCGGAGCCGGCCAGCGCGGCGATCTGGCGGTCGCGCCACGCCGCGAGCGCGGGCGGGGCGGTGGTGTAGTGGCCGTGGCAGTCGATGATCAAGGTGGTCCCTCGTCGCTTCGGGTCTCGATACCGGCACCCTAATCGTCGATGAGATTGTTAACAATATCTACGACGAAGTCCGTCGTGGGGGCAACCTCGCGTGATCAGAGAGGCATCACGCGTGATTGGCGGGGCATCAGCCGTGATCGAAGGGACGACACGGGGCCGCGGACCTAGACTCTGCGCATGGGTGCCCGTTCCCGCCGAAGCGCCGGCAACCTGCCGGCCGAGCTGACCAGCTTCGTCGGCCGGCGCCATGAGCTCGGGGAAGCCAAACGCCTGCTGTCCACGGCCAGGCTGGTCACGCTGACCGGCGCCGGTGGCGTCGGCAAGACGCGGCTGGCGCTGCGGGTCGCCGCCGACGTGCGGCGGGCCTTCCCGGACGGCGTGTGGCTGGTCGAGCTGGCCGACGTCGGTGATGCGCACCTGGTGCCGAACACCGTGGCGGCGACGTTCGGCCTGCGCGGCACGAGCGACCAGGCCGCCGGGCTCGCCGAGTACCTCGAGGACAAGCAGCTGCTGCTGGTGCTCGACAACTGCGAGCACGTCGCCGACGAGTGCGCGACGCTGGTCGCGAAACTGCTCGCGGTCTCCGGCGGGCTCCGGGTCGTCGCCACCAGCCGGCACACGCTGCACGTGGAGGGCGAGCACCTGCTGCACGTCGAGCCGCTGCCCGTCCCCGGCGACGAGGACACCGGCGGCGGCCCGGTCGAAGCGGTCACGCTGTTCGCCGATCGGGCGGCGGCCGTCTGCCCCGGCTTCGAGCTCACCCCGGACAACCGCGCGACGGTGAGCCGGATCTGCCGGCGGCTGGAGGGCATCCCGCTGGCCATCGAGCTGGCCGCCGTCCGCGTGCGCGTGCTGGCGGTCGACCAGGTCCTCGAGCGGCTCGACGACCGGCTCGGCCTGCTCACTTCGCGTCCCGCCACCGTGCAGCCCCGCCGCCGGACCCTGGAAGCGGCGATCGACTGGAGTTTCGAGCTGTGCACCCCGGCGGAACAGCAGCTGTGGGCGCAGGCGTCGGTGTTCCCCGGCGGATTCGACCTCGACGCCGCCGAGCGGGTCTGCGCGCCCGCGCAGGACGGCGGCAGCGCGCTGGACGTCGTGACCGGCCTGGTCGACAAATCGGTCCTCAGCCGGCAGAACGGCACCTTCGGGCGGCACGCCTGGTACCGGATGCTGGAGACCGTCCGCGAATACGGCGGCGCCCGGCTGGCCGAGGGCGACGAGGCCGGCGTGCGGGCCCGGCTGGCCGGGTACTACGCGGACCTCGCACGGCGCTACCGGACCGAGGGGTTCGGCCCGCGGCAGTCGGAGTGGCTCGGCCGGCTCCGCCGCGAGCACGCCAACCTCCGGGCCGTGCTGGAACACTGCCTGTCCGGGTCCGGACGGGCGAACCAGGCGCTGGACATCGCCGCTTCGCTGTGGAACTTCTGGTTCGGCGGCGGCCTGGTGCCGGAGGGCTGCGGGTACCTGCGCCGCGGTCTCGAGCAGTGCGGCGAGCACACCCTGGTCCGGGCCAGGGCGCTGTACGCGATGGCGTTCCTCGCGATCCAGACCGGCGCGCCGCACGCGGAACTGCTGGCGGAGCTGGGCGAGCTCGCCGAGGAGTTCGACGACGAACGGCTCCGGGCCGGCCACGCGGAGTGTGCCGGCATGGCCACGTTCTTCACCGGTGACCTGACCGGCGGTGAAGAACTGCTGGAGCGGGCGCTGGCCGGGTACCGCACGGCCGGTGACGCGCTGCTGGTGTTCGACACCCTGATCCTGCTGGCCGCCGCGCGCTTCTTCCTCGGCGATCCGCGGGGCGCGGCCGCCGCGGAGGAGGCGCTCACCCTGACCGACCGGCACGGCGCGCGCTGGTCACGAGGCTACGCGTTGTGGGCCGTCGCGATCCACCGCTGGCGGGCCGGAGAAGCGCGGCAGGCCGCCGATCTGCTGCACGAGGCCGTCGCCCTGCGGCTGCCCGACCGGACGCTGCTCGCGTTCCTCATCGAGGCGCTCGCGTGGTGCCACTCCGCCGAAGGCGAGCACGGCCGGGCGGCCCGGCTGCTCGGCGGCGCCGGCGCGGTCTGGCGGCTCAGCGGCGCCCGCGTCGGCGAGATGAGTCCCTACCAGGGTGTCGACGAGCAGTGCGCCGCTTCGGCCCGCAAGGCGCTCGGGGACGACGCCTTCGACACGGCGTTCGCCGAGGCGGCCGGCTTCAGCCTCGACGAGGTGATCCGGTACGCGCTGCGGGAACGGCCCGCCACCCGGGTGGCGGCCAAGGCGGCCGAGCCCGGCGGGCTGACCCGGCGGCAGCGGGAGATCGCCGAACTGGTGGCGCGCGGGATGAGCAACAAGGAGATCGCGGCCGCCCTGGTCCTCAGCGGACGGACCGTGGAAGGGCACGTCGAGAACATCCTGGTGAAGCTCGGCCTCACCTCGCGCACCCAGGTGGCTTCGTGGCTGGTGGGGCAGCCCGGGCCACCCGCGTAGCCATCCGGGTAGTTTCCCCGGTCCGCTCCCGTCCCGTTCGGACGATCCTCTTCCCCGCGACCATTCACCGCCCGGAGGAGGACGAGGTGTCCATCGACTCGGCGCCGCAGACCTGTCCGCAGTGCCGGCGTCCCACGGTGTTGATGTCCCACGCCTGGGGCCGGCAGTGGGTGCACCTCGGTACTTGGCGCCCGCAGTGCGGCACCCCGCCCTGGACGGTCCATTCGGGACAAACCCGGACACGGCCCACCGGGTAGGCCATTTCGGACCAGCCGGGCACGCGGCGCCACCTCGCGTCGCCCGGCAGAGCGTGGTGGGGCCGTGCCTTCCCCTCCCCCCAAGTCGGCACGGCCCCACCACGCTCGCCCCGCCTCAGCCCAGGCGGTGGCGCCGGATCAGCTGCCGGGTGATCACCGTGCGCTGGATTTCGTTGGTGCCCTCGCCGACGATCATCAGCGGCGCGTCGCGGAAGTACCGTTCGACGTCGAACTCCGTGGAATAGCCGTAGCCGCCGTGCACGCGAACCGCGTTCAGGGCGATCTCCATCGCCGTCTCGGAAGCGAACAGCTTCGCCATGCCCGCCTCGAGGTCCGCGCGCTCACCGGAGTCGTAGCGGCGGGCGGCGTGGTGCACCAGCTGGCGGGCCGCCTCCAGCTTGGTGGCCATGTCGGCGAGGAGGTTGCCGACCGACTGGTGCTGCCAGATCGGCTTGCCGAACGTCTCGCGTTCCTGGGCGTACCGCAGCGAATCCGCCAGCGCGGCCCGGCCGACGCCGAGGGCGCGGGCGGCGACCTGGATGCGGCCGATCTCCAGCCCGCGCATCATCTGCGCGAACCCCCGGCCCTCTTCCCCGCCCAGCAGCGCGGTGGCCGGGACCCGGAAGTCCGAAAAGGACAGTTCGCAGCTTTCGACGCCTTTGTACCCCAGCTTCGGGAGATCGCGTGAGACGTGGAAGCCCGGGCCCTTCTCGGCCAGGAGGATGCTGATGCCCGCGTGTGCGGGCTCGGCGTGCGGGTCGGTCTTGCACAGCAGGGCGACCAGCTGCGAGCGGCGGGCGTTGGTGATCCAGGTCTTCGCGCCGTCGACCACGTAGGACTCCCCGTCACGGCGGGCGGTGGTGCGCAGGGCCTGCAGGTCGGAACCGCCGCCGGGCTCGGTCAGCGCCATCGTCGCGCGGACCTCGCCGGTGGCCATCCGCGGCAGGTAGCGCTCCTGCTGCTCTGGAGTGCCGTACGTGACGATCAGCTTCGCGACGACGGTGTGGCCGCCCATCGCGCCGGCGAGGCTCATCCACCCGCACGCCAGTTCCTCGGTGACCTCGGCGTAGCACCGGGCCGAGACCGGCGTGCCGCCCAGGGGTTCGGGAACGGCGAGCCCGAAGACGCCGAGTTCCTTCATCCGCTCGATGAGCGCTTCCGGGTAGGTGTCGGTGTGGTCCAGTTCCCGCACCACCGGCCGGACGTCGTGGTCGACGAAGTCCCGCACCACCGCGACGATCGCGGCCTCCTCCTCGGTCAGCCCGTCCATCCGCTGTCCTCTCGCTCGGCTCGCACCCCCATCATGACGGGCTTTTCCATCAAACCCGTTTGATGTATTGTCCGGGGATGGCCTCCGAGCCGCCCGTGTTCGTCCGTCTCGCCGCCCACCCGCTGCGGTGGGCGCTGCTGACCGCGCTCGCCGGCGGTGACCTGCGGGTCCGGGAGCTGGTGGAGCGCGTCGGCGAGCCGCAGAACCTGGTCTCCTACCACCTGCGGCTGCTGCGCGGCGGCGGCCTCGTCACCGCCACACGCAGCAGCTTCGACGGCCGGGACAGCTACTACCACCTCGATCTCGACCGCTGCGCGGGCGCGCTCGCCGAGACCGGTGCGGCCCTGCATCCCACCCTCGATCCCACCCTGCACCCCGGGCTGCGCCCGGAAGTCCCGCGCCCGCACGGGCGGGTCGCCGTGCTGTTCCTCTGCACCGGCAACAGCGCCCGCTCCCCGATCGCCGAAGCTCTGCTGCGCCGGCGAACCGCCGGCGAGGTGACGGTGACCAGCGCGGGCAGCCACCCGAAGGCCGCCCTGCACCCCGGCGCGATCCGGGCGCTCGGGGAGTTCGGCATCGACGTCCGCGAGCAGCGGCCGCGACACCTGGACACGGTCGCCGGGCAGCGGTTCGACCACGTCATCACCGTGTGCGACAAGGTCCGCGAGGTCTGCCCCGAGTTCCCGCACCACCCCCGGCGCCGCCACTGGAGCATCCCGGACCCGGCGGCGGATCCCGGCTCCTTCGCGCACACGGCGGCGGAGCTCGACACACGTGTCCGGCACCTGCTGCCGGAACTCGTTGCCAACCAGGACAAGGAGGTCCGGCCATGAGCGAGCAGTACGCGAGTGTCCGGTACGTCGTGGACGACGTCCCGGCGGCCATCGGCTTCTACACCACGCACCTGGGCTTCACGGTGCGGATGAGCGCGGCGCCGGCGTTCGCCGACGTCACCCGCGGTCCGCTGCGGCTGCTGCTTTCCGGCCCGGCGAGTTCCGGCGCCCGCGCCACCCCCGCGGACGCCTCCGCCGCCGGCCGGAACCGCATCCACCTGATCGTCGCGGACCTCGACGCGGAGATCGCCCGGCTGACCGACGCCGGAGTGGCGTTCCGCACCGAAGTGGTGTCCGGCCCCGGCGGACGCCAGATCCTCCTGGCGGACCCGGCCGGAAACCTCGTGGAGCTGTTCCAGCCCGCACACTAGGCTTCCGCCGTGCCGGAAACGCGCCTCGACCTCGCCCGGATCCAGGCGGCCCGCCAGGTGATCGACCCGGTCTTCCTGGACACGCCGCTGTACCCGTGCGAAGCGCTGGAACCGGTTCTCGGGTGTTCGGTGAGCATCAAGCTCGAGACGGCGAATCCGGTGCGGAGCTTCAAGGGCCGAGGCACCGAAGTGGTCGTCAGCGGGCTCGCCGGGGCGGTGGTGTGCGCCAGTGCGGGCAACCTCGGCCAAGCCCTCGCGTGGTCCGGGCGCGGGCGGGGGCTCGAGGTCACCGTCGTCGCCTCCCGCCACGCGACGGCGGCCAAGCTCGAGCGCATCCGCGCGCTGGGCGCCCGGCTCGAACTGGTGGACGGCGACCACGAATCGGCCCGCGAGCGCGCGGCCGCCATCGCCCGGCACGACGGCATCCGGCTGGTCGAAGACAGCCTGGACCTCGAAACCTGCGAGGGCGCGGCGACCATCGGCCTGGAGCTGGTGGACGCCGCGCCGTCGTTCGACGCCGTCCTGATCGCCCTCGGCGGCGGCGCCCTCGCGACCGGGGTGGGGCACGTGGTGCGGTCCCGGGCCCCCGGCACCGAAGTGATCGGCATCCAGCCGGCGGGCGCTCCCGCGATGACCCGCTCCTGGCACGCCCGGCGCGTCGTCACCACCGGCCCGACGAACACGATCGCCGACGGCGTCGCCGGGCGGCGGCCGATCCCGGAGGTCCTGGCCGACCTCCTCGTCGTCGCGGACGACACCGTCCTCGTCACGGAGGCGTCGATCATCGCGGGCATGCGGCTGTTGCTGGAGCACGCCGGCCTGGTCGTCGAACCGTCGGCGGCGCTGGGCATCGCGGCGATCCTCGAGGACCGGGACCGCTTCGCCGGCCGGCACGTGGTGACCGTCGTGTGCGGCGGCAACGTGGACATGAGCGCCTACCGCGACTGGGTTCGCTGACCGCCACAGAAATTACCAAAGGTAAGTTTTGCCGCCTCCTTGACTTTACCAATGGTCAGGGAGGAAGGTACTGGCCACCTGATTCGTCTAGACCAATCGGCGCTCCCCGCGGCAGGCCATCCCCAGGAGGAGACCCATGTCCCGCAGCAGCATCCGGACCACCACCGCAGCCTTGACGAGCCTCGCCACCGCGGCCATGGCCGCCCTTGTCCTGTCCGGCGGGGCCGACGCCAGCCCGGCGTCCGCCGCCGCCGGCTGCGGTGTGCTCTTCGACGACTTCCACTACTCCTCGCCCAGCGACGGCGCCTTCGGCGGCGCCGGGTGGACCACGCGCAACGACGTCGGCAGCCCCGGGGTGCCGGGCGCGCGCTGGCTCACGAGCAACATCAGCTTCCCGGCCGTGAACGGCGAGCGCGTCGCCCAGCTCACCGCCACCACCGACGGCAGCGCCGCCGGCACGACCCACGCGGAGCTGTACCAGAACCAGCTGCGGTTCTTCGAAGGCACGTACGCCAGCCGCGTCCGCTTCACCGACGCGCCGGACAGCGGCCCCGACGGCGACCACGTCAACGAAACCTACTTCACGATTTCCCCGCTGCGGTACGACCGCGACCCGCTCTACAGCGAACTCGACTTCTCCGAGTACCTGCCCAACGGCGGCTGGGGCGGCTCACAGGCGAACTACCAGACCAGCTGGTACACCTACTGGAACAACCCGACGTGGGACGGGCTGCGGACGTCCACCGCGCAGAACCGCAGCCTCGCCGGCTGGCACGACATCGTCACCCAGGTCTCCGGCGGGCACGTGAAGTACTACATCGACGGCGTGCTCACCGCGGACCACACCACCGACGCGCAGGGCAACCCGGTGTACCCGCGCACCCCGATGTCGATCAACTACAACATGTGGTTCATCGACACCGCCGGCCACAGCGGCGGCACCAGCGCCTACACCGAACAGGTCGACTGGACCTACTACGCGGGCAACCAGGTCGTTTCCCCGGCCGATGCCGTCGCGCAGGCCGGGCAGTACCGCTCCGCCGGAACGTCCCATGTGGACAGCGTCAACGGCTGCACCACGCCGACCACCCCACCGGCGGCCACCACCACGCCGCCGACGGCCACCACTCCGACCACCCCGTCCCAGCCCGCGAACTGTTCGTCGGCACCGGAATGGGACTGGGGCACGGTGTACCTGGAAGGTCAGCGGGCCAAGCACAACGCCCACCTCTGGCAAGCGAACTGGTGGACCCAGGGCTCGGAGCCCGGCGTCACCGCCCAATGGCGCGACCTCGGCCACTGCTGACGCTCAGGAGCTCCCATGCGCAGACGCACCCTCGCCGCCGCACTGGCCGTCACCGCCGTGACCGCCACCGCCTGCGACACGGTCACCCCCGCTCCCGCCGCCCACGGCGGCGAGCTGACCGTCTGGCTGATGAACGGCGACCTCGGCGACAAGGCCACCGCGGCGATCGGCGCCGCGTTCGAGAAGGCCACCGGCGCGAAGGTCACCGTGCAGATCCAGGAATGGGACAACATCAATACGAAGATCAGCACCGCACTGGCCCAGGACACCACGCCGGACGTCATCGAAATCGGCAACACCGACGTCCCGCTGTTCGCCGCCAACGGCGCGCTGACCGACCTCACCCCGCACCGCGACGAGCTCGCCGCGGGCCAGAACTGGCTGCCCGGCCTGGCCGGACCGGCCACTGTGGACGGACACCTCTACGGCGCGCCGCTGTTCGCCGGCAACCGCGCGGTGATCTACGACAAGCAGGTCTGGGCCGACGCCGGCGTCACCGCCCCACCGAAGACGCTCCCGGAGTTCACCGCGGCCCTGGACAAGATCAAGGCGAAACACCCGGCCCCGGACTACTCGGCCTTCCACTTCCCCGGCCGGTACTGGTTCGGCGCCCTGCAGTTCGTCTGGGACGCCGGCGGGCAGCTGGCCACGCAGCGGGACGGGAAGTGGACCGGCGCCCTCGAAAGCCCCGAGGCGCTGAAGGGGCTGCAGGCGTGGAAGGACTTCCAGAACGCCTACTCCTCCCCCGCGTCCCGCAACGTCGACACCAAGGCCCCCGACCAGGCCGCCATCTTCTCCGCCGGCGGGGCCGCGGCCATCCTCGACACGAGCGTCAACACCGTGCTCAAGAACAAGCCGGAGCTGAAGGACCGGCTGGGCACGTTCCCGTTCCCGAGCGCCACGCCCGGGAAGACACAGCCGGTGTTCCTCGGCGGCTCGGACCTCGCCGTCGCCGCCAAGAGCCGCAACCAGGACCTCGCGCTGGCCTACCTGAAGGCGGCGACGGACCCGGCCGTGCAGCGGGACGCCATCGCCGGCATCGACGGCTGGACGCCGATTTCGACCGAGCTGATCGACCGGATCACGCCGACGCTGCCGCCGCTCAACGTCGCGTTCGCCACCGCGGCGAAGACCAGCGTCGCCACCCCGGCCGCCCCCGGCTGGGCGACCATCGAAAGCGACAAGTCCATCAACACGTTCTTCGCCGACATCGCCACCGGGCGCCGGCCGATCGCCGACGCGGCCCGGGAGTTCAACGCCCACCTGACCGAGGCGCTGGGCGCCCGCTGACCGGCGGGGTGGCCCGGCCGACCGCCGTCCCCGCCGAGCCACCCCGCCCCTGTTCCGCGAAGGAGTCCTCGTGCTGCTCGAAAAGGCGCCCACCCGGGAAAGAACGGCGGCCCGCCGCCCCCGATCCCTGCTGCCCTACGGCCTGCTCCTGCCCGCGGCCGCGCTGCTCGGGCTCGTGCTCGGCTACCCGCTCGTCCGGCTGGTCGTCATTTCGCTGCAGGACTACGGGCTGCGGTCGCTGTTCACCGGCACGACGCGCTTCGCCGGCGGGGACAACTACGCCGCTGTCCTCGCCGATCCCCAGCTGGCCGGAGTTCTGGGGCGCAGCCTCGGGTTCTGCGCCGCGCTGGTGGCGGGCACGCTCGTGATCGCGTCCGGCGTCGCGTTGCTGCTGCGAGGCCTGGGCCGCCGGATGCGCACGGCGGTCACCCTCTGCCTGATCGCGGCGTGGGCCCTGCCGAACGTGGCGTCCACCCTGGTCTGGCAGTGGCTCTTCCAGCCCGGCTACGGCGTGGTGAACTGGCTGCTGACCCGGCTCGGGTTCGGAGACCTCACCCAGCACGACTGGACCACGACCCCGGCGTCGGCGTTCACCCTCGTCTGGCTGCTGGTCGTGTGGCAGTCGGTCCCGTTCGCCGCGCTCACCCTGCACGCCGGCCTCTCGCAGATCCCGCGGTCCTACTACGAAGCCGCGGCGCTGGACGGCGCCGGGGCGTGGCGGGTGCACCGTACGATCACCGTCCCGTTCCTGCAGCCGATCCTCGGCCTGGTCACCATCCTCTCGGTCATCTGGGACTTCACCGTGTTCAACCAGATCTGGATCCTCACCCAGGGCGGCCCGGGCGGCGGCACGACGACGCTCGGCATCTGGACCTTCACGCGCGCCTTCAGCCGCAACGACTTCGGCCAGGGCGCGGCGATCGCCGTCGTCTCGGTCGCGCTGCTCGTCGGCCTGACCGCCGTGTACGTGCGGCGGCTCGTCCGTTCCGGGGAGGACCTGTGATCCGGCGGCTCGGCCGGAACACGGCGGCCGCCGTGTTCTGCCTCGTGTGGATCTTCCCGGTCTACTGGATGGTGCTCACCGCGTTCAAGCCGGCGGGCAAGATCCTCAGCCCCACCCCCGAGTTCCTGCCCGTCGACGTCACGCTGGACAACTTCGCCGGCGCGGTCGCCAAGCCCGGGTTCGTCCAGGACCTGGCCAACAGCGTCGTGGTCGTCGTGGCGGTCGTCCTCCTGTCCATCGTGGTCGCGTTCCTGGCCGCGACGGCGTTGACGCGCTTCCGGTTCTTCGGGCGGCGCAGCTTCCTCATCGGTGTGCTGGTGCTGCAGATGGTGCCGGTGCCCGCGCTGGTCATCCCGCTGTTCCTCGGCCTCAAGAGCGCGCACCTGCTCGACACGCTGCCCGGGCTGATCCTGACCTACGTGGCGCTCGTGCTGCCGTTCACGATCTGGACGCTGCGCGGGTTCCTGCACGGCATCCCGGTCGAACTGGAGGAAGCGGCGATGGTCGACGGCGCGACGCGCGGGCGGGTCATGCGTTCGGTCCTGCTGCCGCTCGTGCTGCCCGGGCTGATCGCGACCAGCGTGTTCGCCTTCATCACCGCGTGGAACGACTTCCTGTTCGCCTACGTGATCATGAAGGACAGCTCGGGCTACACACTGCCGGTCTGGCTGGTTTCGTTCAGCACCAGCACGGGCACCGACTACGGCGGCCTCATCGCCGCGTCGACGCTGTTCGCGCTGCCCGTCGTCGTCTTCTTCGCGCTCGTGCAGCGCCACCTGGTCGAAGGCATGACCGCGGGCGCGGTGAAGGGCTGATGCTCGTCCCCCGCCCCGCGCGGCTGACCCGCCGCGCCGGTTCCTGCGTGCCCACCGGGATCCTGGCGGGCCCCGGCACCCACGGCCCGGCCCGGCTGCTCGCCGCGTACACCGGGCTTCCACTGGTCCCCGGCGGACCCGTCATCCGGCTCGCCCGGAAACCGGGGCTCGGGCCGGAGGAGTACACCCTGGAGGTCACCCCCGGCCGCGCGCTGCTCACCGCATCCACGGAAGCGGGCCTGCTCGCCGGGGTGCAGACCATCCGCCAGCTGCACCCGCGGCTGCCGTGCCTGACGATCCGCGACGCGCCCCGCCTGCCGTGGCGCGGGGTACTGCTCGACGTCGCCCGGCACTTCCTGCCGCTCGCCTTCCTGCGCGAGTTCGTCGACCTGCTGGCCCTGCACAAGTACAACGTCCTGCAGCTGCACCTCACCGACGACCAGGGCTGGCGGATCGAGATCGGCGGGTGGCCCCGGCTCACCGAAGTCGGGGCCTGGCGCGCGGAGTCGATGGTCGGACCGGCGGGCAGCGGCGTCTTCGACGGCGTGCCGCACGGCGGCTTCTACACCCAGCGGGAGCTGCGCGACCTGGTCGCCTTCGCCGCGGAACGCGGGGTGCGGATCGTGCCGGAGATCGAGCTGCCCGGGCACGTGCGCGCGGCGCTGGCCGCCTACCCTTCGCTGGGCAACCGGCCTTCGGTGGCACAACCGGTGTGGACGGAGTGGGGCATCAGCCCGGACATCCTCGGCGTCCACGACGAGGCCTTCGCGTTCTGCCGGGATGTGCTGGCGCAGGTCGCCGGGGTGTTCCCTTCGCCGTACCTCCACATCGGCGGCGACGAATGCCCGACCACGCAGTGGGAGACCAGCCCGGACGCGCGGGCCACCGCGGCCCGCCTCGGGGTGCGCCCCGCCGAACTCCACCCGTGGTTCCTCGGCCGGCTGCACGACGTCGTCGCGGAGCTGGGCCGCCGGGCCGTGTGCTGGGACGAGACCGGCCACGCCGCGGGGCGGCTGCCCGCTGACCTCGTCGTCACCGCGTGGCGCGACCCCGCCCACGGCGCGCTCGCCGTCGCCCGCGGCCACCAGGTCGTCATGGCACCGCACACGTCGACGTACTTCGACTACCGGCAGAGCGGGGACCCCGGCGAGCCGCCGCGCGGACCCGTGACGACCCTCGAGGACGTCTACCGCTTCGATCCCCTGGCGGGCGGGCTGCCGGTCAGCGAGGGGACGGCGCCCGGGGTGCTGGGCACCCAGGCCCAGCTGTGGACCGAGCACGCGCCGACGCCCGAGCACGTGCGGCACCTGGCGTTCCCGCGGCTGTGCGCACTGGCCGAACGGGCGTGGTCGCCGCCGGGCCACGGTTATGCTGATTTCGACCAGCGCCTGGCCGGGCACCTCGACCGGCTGCGGGCGCTGGGCGCCCTGCCGAAGGAGCGCGTCCGGTTCGCCGGCGCGCACGGAGTATCCGGGAAGACGGTGCCTTGACCGCTGTGTCATCCGGGGCTTCCGCCGCCCGGAACCCCCGAAAAGAAGGTGACGAGCCGGCTGACCGGCCGCCCACCGTGAAGCGCGACCGCGTCCGGCGGCACCTGCTGAAGGTGATCGAGAACGCCGGTCCCGGCACCGGGCTCGCCTCCGAACGGGACCTCGCCGCGGAGCTGGGCGTCTCGCGCCCGACCGTCCGCGCCGCCATCGACGAGCTGACCCGCACCGGGCTGCTGGTGCGCCAGCGCGGCCGGGGCACGTTCACCAGCCCGCACAAGGTCACCCAGGAACTGGCGACCGGGCTCGCGGTGCCGCCGGCGGAAGGCCACTGGACCAGCCGGGTGGTCGCGTTCGCGGTTTCCCCGGCCCCGCGGTCACTGGCCGGGGAGCTGGAACTCGAGCCGGCCACGCCGGTGCTGCGCGTCACCCGGGTCCGGTACGTCGACGACGAACCGATCGCGATCGAAGGCCTGACGCTGCCCGCTGCCCTGGTCCCCGGCCTGCACCCGGCGGACCTCGAGGCGGGCAACTTCTACCGGCTGCTGCGGGAACGCTTCGGGATCGCCGTGCAGGACGCGGTGCAGACGATCGAGCCCGCGGTCACCGACCCCGGCCAGGCCGAGCTCCTCGAAATCGCGGTGTACGCCCCGATCCTGCACATCGAACGGCTCACCCGGGACACCACGGGCCGGATCGTCGAGCTGACCCGCTCCGCCTACCGCGGCGACCGTTACCGCATCACGTCGAAACTCCGCTTCGACGCCGAATCCGGTTAGCGCCCCGGTGCCGGCCGGCTTCAGCCGAGGGCGTCGAGCAACTCCCGCTCACGCCGCGCACTCAGACCCGCACCCCGCTCCCGATCCAGCCCCTGCTCACGCTCCCAACGCACCGTGTCCGCCAGCAACTCCGCCCGGGGCCGGTGCCGCAACCCCGCGGCACGGGCCGCCGACCCGTCCCGGGCCGACCACCCTTCCCAGCCCGGCTCGACCAGCCACATCGCCAGGGATTCGGGCCCCATGTACTCGGCCACGCCGTGGGCGCGCAGCCACGCCGGTTCGGCGGTGACCACCGGGCCGGTGTGGCCGCCGGCCGCGCGGGACAGCTCGATCCACTCGCCGAACGGAACGATCGGGCCGACCGCGTTGTAGGTGCCGGTGGTGCCGGTCTCCGCGCAGTCGAGCAGCCAGGCGGTGAGGTCCCGCACGTCGACCACCTGGGTGGGCACGGCCGGGGTGCCGGGGACCAGCATCGGCCCCCGCGGATCGCGGGCCGCGCGGGCGGCCCAGTAGCCGGAGCGCCCGGTGTGATCGCCCGGGCCGCCGATGAGCCCGGCCCGGGCGACGAGGAGGCGCTCGCCCACCGCGGCCGCCGACGCCTGCTCGCAGGCGACCTTCGCTTCGCCGTACAGCTCGCGGCCGACCTCGCTCCGGTCCGTCGGGGCGAGCAAGGCCGCGGACTCGTCGGCTCCCGGGGTGGCGTGGGAGGCGTAGACGTTGCCGGACGAGACGTACACCCAGTGCCCGGCCTTGGCGCCCAGTGCGTCGAGCGCTCCGCGGACGAAACCCGGCTGCCACGAGACCTCGACGACCGCGTCCCACACCCGGTCGAGCAGGGGCTCGTACGCCGATGGGGCGCGCCGGTCGGCGGCGACCAGGGTCGCGCCGTCCGCGGCTTTTCCGCTCTCGCCGCGCGCGAGGCAGGTCACCCGGTGGCCGCGTTCGATCGCCTGCCGCGACAGCTCGCGAGCCACCCACGCCGTTCCGCCCAGCACCAAGATCTCCACACCGACACCCAAGCACCGAGATCACCACCGGGCCAGCGAATTCGCTCACAGCTGATGCCGGGCCGCAGGATCGGGCTTCCGGTGAATAAATCATCGGCCACTTCGGAAACGTCGTTTCTTAGCCGACCCTCGTTACTCGAAAGAGTGAACGCCGGACGGCGTTCGAGTGACGACGACCCCGAAACCCGCTCGTCACGGCAGGTGCCCACCACGGCAGACGGCCCAGCAATTGCGCTGTTCGCATCGCCTTTTCGGCGCCCGGGTGAGAGTGCTTCAACCGCACTGCCGGAACGGCATAGGATTTTCCTTCGGCCAGGAAAACGTTTCCCGGCGCATTTCACCCCTTTCCAGAATCGAGGACCAACCATGCGAAGACGCATGCTGGGGGCGGTCCTGCCCCTGGTGCTCGCGACGGCCGCCGCCGTCCCGCTGCCCGCGGCCGCCGACCCCGCCCCGGCGGTCTCGGCGCTGACGAAGTCCGTGCAGGGCGCCGGTTCCCCGGCCGCGCACGGCGCGACCGCGAACTGGGTCGTCGGCTACGAAGACCACGCGACCACGACCGGCGCCGCCGCCATCACCGACGCCGTCGGCGCCGGCCAGGCCTACCAGTCCGGCTCGCTGCACGTCCCGCCCGGCTGGACGCCGGAGTGGTCCACCGACGGCAGCACGTTCGCCGGCGCCGAACCGGCGTCCGGCGTCACCGCCGTCCGCGCGACGAACCCCGCCGCCGGGCCCGACGCGACCCAGCTGACCGGCGCCCTCACCCCGCCCGTGCAGGCGGTGACCACCGCGACCGGCGGCGACGGCTTCTCGCCGATCCTCTACCGCACGCCGAGCGGCGCGCTGCAGGCCTGGAACATCTACCACCACCTGGGGGCCACGTCGCCGAAGGTGGTCTGCACCGAGCTCGCCACCGGCGCGCGGTGCCCGGGCGGCCCGTGGCCGAAGGTGCTCAACACCGCGACCGGCCCGCTCGGTACCCTGGGGGCCGGGGACATCGCCACCACCATGGTCGAGCAGTACGTGCGCGACCCCGCGGCGCCCGCGAAGGTCTACTACCCCGCCGTCACGGCGGCTTCCGTCGGTGTCGCCTGCCTCGACATGGCCGCCTCGGCCAACTGCGGGTACTGGCCGCTGGCCACCATCGGCGGATCGCCCGCGGTCCGCAGCATCACCGGGCTCGTGGAAGCCGGCGGCAACCTCTACGGCCTGATCAGCAGCGGCGCGGTGGTCTGCTGGACCATCGCCACCCAGAGCGCCTGCGGCGGCCAGCCGTACGCGCCGATCGCGCCGCCCATCGGGGTGAACTCGTACGTCTACGGCGCGCTGGACGTCGTGGCGGGCAAGGTGTTCGCGTCGTCGTCGGACCCCAACACCGGGCAGCAGCCGTCACTCGGCTGTTTCGACCCGGCAACGGCCACGGCGTGCGCCGGCTGGGCTTCCTGGCGGCCGACCGGACCGGCGGGCAACTACACCTACAACGCCTACACGGCGTTCGGCACGACCGGCGCCCCGGTGGGGGTGTGCTCGTCGACGACCGGCGGCACCAACGTCACGACGTGCTACGCCCTCGACGGCTCGGCGCTGCCGGCACCGCCGGGCGCGGCCGCGCTGCCGAACGGGACGTACGTCTTCAACCCGGAGGTCGTCACCGACCCGAGCGGCCACCTGCGCAGCTACCTCCCGGTCTGGAACGGGGGGATCGCGGGCGCGGCGGTGTGCCACGACTGGACGACGGGAGCGGCGTGCGCCGGGCTGCCCGCCCGGATCACCCACCCCTCGGTGAACGGGGGCGCCACGCGGGACTACGGCTACGCGTACGACCAGCCGTCGGGCTGCCTGATCGGCCTGGGCGACGCGGGCGTGCTGTTCTCGATGGACCCGATCACCGGTGCCACGCCGTGTGTCCGCTCCGGCGGGCAGGTCACCCTGCGTCCGGGTGATTTCTACTGCGACGGCGGTGCCCACGTCCAGGGCTACACGACCGCGCGGCTGACGGGCGTCGACCCGGCGAACGTCGACTTCGCGGCGTCGCGGGTTACGGTCGTCGACTCCGGCGGCGCGGTGGTGCCGACCCCGGGCTTCGCCCCGGACGGCTCGGTCGACCTCACCGGCGTCTCGGTGGCGGCGCACCCGTCGATCACCGTGACGACGACACTGGTCCTGCACAGTGCGGCGGGCTTCAGCGGTTCGCTGGTGGTCGACTTCGCGGGCGACGCACCCCAGCTGTGCTTCCGCACGACCATCTCGCCGGACTGCGCGGTGACGTCGGTGGCGAACACGGCGACGGGCACGGATTCGACGGGTTCGTTCAGCTCCAACACGGTGACGCTGCCGGTCGCCCCGGGCGCGTCGTGCACCCCGAAGGTGACCGTGGCGAAGGAGATCTGCACGGCGGTCCACCCGGCCGAGTGCGGCCCGGGCGGCGCCGGGCCGTGGGCGAAACAGGCCCCGGTCGGTCTGCTCGGCGTGCTCGCGGCGTCGGCGTACTGGCGGATCACCGTGACGAACGAAGGTCCGGTGGGGATCACGTCCGCGCAGGTCGTGGACACCGTCGAGCCGTCGTGCCAGACGGGTCCGTTCGCGCTGGCGGCGGGCCAGTCGAAGCAGGTGTACTGCGCGACGTACGCACTGCTGA
Organism: Amycolatopsis sp. DG1A-15b; assembly: GCF_030285645.1. GTDB lineage: Bacteria > Actinomycetota > Actinomycetes > Mycobacteriales > Pseudonocardiaceae > Amycolatopsis. The sequence goes on along the minus strand of NZ_CP127296.1, from coordinate 1,374,730 downwards.
ACCTGTTCCCGATCACCAACAAGGCGAAGGTGACCTACGTCCCGGTGAACGTCCCGCCGGGGACGCCGCCGTCCACAACGGACTGGTCGTCGGCCAAGGCCTGCTCGCTGCTGTGCAGCCTGTGAGGAGGTGAGATCGCCGGCCCGCGGACGTGCTCCGCGGGCCGGCTCACACCGCGACGACGTCGCCCGCGGCCGGCTCGGCCCCGGCGGCCTCCGGCGAAACCGCCGGCGCCATCAGGACCGCGCACAGCGGCACGGCCATCGCGATCGCCGCCAGCACGAACACCGGGAACAGGAAGGAGAACACCTCCGCGCCCGCCGGGTCCGGGGCGTTCGGGTCCATCGTCATCCGGACCGCCGCCATACCCGTGTAGTGCATGCCGGTCACCGCCGCGCCCATCACGAAGCCGGCCAGCAGCCGCAGCGAAAGGCGGTCGAGGAAGACCGCGAACCACAGCGCCGCGGTCGCCGCCACCACCGCGATCACCACCGAGAGGACCACCAGGCCGCCGTCGTAGCCGAAGTCGCCCTTCACCCGCAGCGCCGACATGCCCGTGTAGTGCATGACATTCACCGCCAGGCCGGTGAGGACGCCGCCGAGGGCGAGGCGCCACCAGCCGAACTTCGCGCGGCCGCCCACCACCACGAGCCCCGCGAACACCGCCGCCACCGACAGGATCGCCGACAGGACCGTGCGGAAGATGTCGTAGCGGACCGGCATGCCCGGGGTGCTGAAGCCGAGCATGGCCACGAAGTGCATCAGCCAGATGCCGACCCCGCCGATCGAGATGGCGGCCAGTACCAGCCACCGCACGCGGTGGCTGGCATCGGCCGCGTGGCGGGCTTGGACCGCGCACGCCAGCCCGAGCGCGCAGCCGACCACCGACGTCAGGTACGCGAGCACGAGCAGCCAGTGCCCCAGCGCGAAATGCTCCATGGCGAAGTCCTCTCTACAGGTCGCGCAGCCCGTGCAGCACGCGTTCCATCAGGTCGTGGCGCTCGTCCCAGGTGGCCGTGTCCGACAGCGTGTCGCGGACGATCACCAGGTAGTCCTGCATCAGGTCCGACACGAGCACGCGGACCACGCCGAGCGGCAGGCCCAGCAGCGCGGCGATTTCCATCAGCGACCGCGGCCGGACGCACAGCTCGAGCACTTCCGCCAGCGCGCTCGACGTCTGGTAGACGGCCTCGGCCCGGCCGTCGGCGGTGGTCTCGACCAGGGCTTCGACGGCGATTTCGACGGACGGGGCCGTCCGGCCTTCGGTCCACGCGTAGGGGCGGGCCAGCGCCGGGCTGCGGCGCGGCTCGTCCCCGGGCGGGTCGTCGATCACCGGTGGTCCTGGGCCACCGGTATCTCGCGCGCGGGCACGTCGACCTTCTGCCCCACCCGCTCGACCAGCATCGTCATCTCGTAGCCGACCAGCCCGATGTCGCAGCCGGTCGAGGCGAGCACGACGAGGTTCGAGCCGTCGCCGACGCTCATCAGCAGCAGGAAACCCTGTTCCATCTCGATCACCGACTGCACGACCCGGCCGGCGGTGAACAGCTCCGCGGTGCCGAGCGACAGGCTGGACAGGCCGGACGCGATGGCCGCGAGCTGGTCGCCGCGTTCCCGGGGCAGGGTGTCGTCGGCCGCCACGAGCAGGCCGTCGGCGGAGACGAGCACGGCGTGCGCGACGCCCGAGACGTCCTGGACGAACCCGTTGACGAGCCAGTTCAGCGTCGCGGACCGTGCGGGCGGCGCGGGGAGCGTCCCGCTGAGGGAGCGGGCCGCCGGCCCGGTGGCGGCCCGCCGGGGGTGCAGTTCCGTCATCGCGGATCCACTTCGTCCTTTCCGGATTGTTCGGCACGCGCGGCGCTCTCCAACCGGGCGGCGCGCATGCCTTGGTAGTGGCGCGAAAGACTGCTGCGCACGGCGGCGGCGTCGCGGAAGGCCCCACCGGCCTGCTCGCGCCCGCGGGGAACGACGGCACCGGGGGCGAGCTGCGCACCGGGCCGCCGGGTGGGCAGCCCGGCATCGGTGAGGTTCTGCGCGGCCGGCGGCTTGAGAGCGCTTTCGGCGGCTAGCCGCGTGCGGTCGGCCGAGGTGTCCCAGTCCCCGACGGAGGTCTGCCCGGGACGGCCGGTGAGATCGGCGGCGTGCGCCGGCGCGGCGGAGATTCCGGCCCGGTTGGGCCGGCTCGCCACTTCGGCGAGTGCGCCCGGTTCCGCCGGCGTGGCTCGGTGCGCGGCGGAAGTCTCCGCGCGGGCCGGCCACGCCGCCTCGACCGAAGCGATCCGGCCCGCCGACTCCGACGAAACGGCTCCCTCCGCCGCAGAAGCCTCCGCACGGCCCGGCCACCCTGCCTCGACCGAGGCGATCCGGCCCGCCGACTCGGCACCCTGCCCCGCAGAAGCCTCCGGACGGCCCGACCACCCCGGCTCAACCGAAGCCATCCGATCCACCGACTCCGACGAAACAGCTCCCTGCCCCGCAGAAGCCTCCGCACGGCCCGACCACCCCGCCTCCACCGAAGCGACCCGGTCCGCCGCAGATTCCGCCGCGGCCACCGAGTCCGCCGGCGCCCGGTGTGCCGCGGGTGGCTCGGGCGCGGAGTTCTCGTCCGGCTCTGCGGCCGCCGGCCGCTCTCCCGCTGCCGGCCACTGGACCGGGCCCTTTGCTCCGTTCCGGCGGATCACCGGCTTGGCCGGTGGCTCGGTGAACCAGCTCGTCACCACCTGCTCGAAGATCGGCGTCGAAGCCTGGGCCGGGACCACCGGCGGCCGCGGGTGACCGTTGCGGCTCGCCGCCACCAAGCGGCCCGCGCCGATCGGGCGGGCCAGGTCCGCCAGCACCAGCGCGCCCGGGACGTGGACGCTCGCCGTCACCCCCGCGTGGCGGCCCGCCGCTCCCGTTGCCCGCAACCGCACCGTCACCCCGTGCAGCGCCGCCAGCCTGCCGACCACGAACAGTCCCATCCGGCGCGTCGTCTCGGGGCCGACCGTCCCGGCCGCCGCCAGCCGGTCGTTCACCGTGGCCAGCTCCGCCGGGGTCATGCCCAGCCCCTGGTCTACCACCTCGATGAGCAGCCCGCCGTCGGCGCCGCGGTCGGCCGTCAGCGCCACCTTGTGCTCCGGCGGCGAAAAGCGCGTCGCGTTCTCCAGCAGCTCGGCGAGGATGTGCACCACGTCCGCCGCCGCTTCGGGCTGCACCGAACTGCGCGGCGCGTTGCCCAGCGCCACCCGGCGGTAGTCCTTGACCTCCGACGTCGCCGCGCGCAGCAGGTCGCGCGTCGGCACCGGCTCGCGGCCGTGGCGGACCGGGCGGCCGCCCGCCAGGACGTGCAGGTTCTCGCCGTTGCGGCGCAGCCGGGTCGCGATGTGGTCGATGCGGAACAGCTCGTCGAGCCGGCGCGGGTTCTGCTCGTCCGCCTCGAGGTCTTCGATGATCGACAGCTGCTGCTCGACCAGCGACTGGCTCCGCCGCGACAGCGTCATGAACATCTCGCTGACCTGCTTGCGCAGCTCGGCCTGCTCGACGGCGAGCCGGACCGCCTGGCGGTGCATGTCGTCGAACGCGCGCGCCAGCTGCCCGATCTCCTCGTCGGTCCGGACGCCGCTGCCGGGCACCGCGCGCCAGTCGACGTCGTGGCCTTCACGGATCTGCCGGACGGTCTCCGGGAGCTGCTCGTTCGCCGCGCGCAGGGCGGCCGCGCGCAGCCGGCGCACCGGCGTGACCAGCGATCGCACCACCAGCAGCGCGATCGCGAGCGCGCCGAGCAGCGAACCGAGCACCAGGGCCGTGTCGCGCAGCGAATCCGCGCGGGCCCGGTCGGCCGCGGCCGAGACGTCGCCCGCCAGCTTCGCCGCGACGTCGTCCAGCACGGCCGTCACGCCGGTCGTCTCCGCGGCGATCGAGGGCGCGAACGACGCGAGCGGCGCGTTGTTCCCGCTCTCCTGCAGTGCGTCGAAGCGGGCCTCGGCGGAACTCGTCGCCGCCTTGAAGCGAGCCAGGAGCGCTCCCGAGAGCTGGTGTTCGGCCTGCTCGCCGAGCACCTCCTGCTCGGCCGCGGTCTGCACGACGGCCGGGCGCAGCGAAGCGTCGTCCGGGCTGTTCCGGGCCGCCCGCGCGTAGGTCTCCTCGGTGGCCAGCTCGGCCCGCAGGTGCACCAGCAGCCGGGCGGTTTCGGCGCCCGCCGCGGTTTCGGCGCCGGCGTCGGCCGGGACGAAGGCGGGCACCAGGTCGCCGAGGGTGGCGATGATGTCGTTGTAGCCGGCGGCTTTCGTGCGGACGTCGCCCCCGCCGGCGCCGACCGCGCGGATTCCGGCGAGCTTGCCCAGCGTGGTGTTCAGCGCCCGGCCGGTGTCGCCCGGCAGCGGCGCGAAACCGGTGTCGCGCTGGACCGCGGCCACCTTCGCGTCGACGGCCGTGGTCAACGTGTCCGGCGCGCCCGCCGGGACCGCGACCGCGGCCACCATTTCCGCACCCAGCGAGGCGGTCAGGTCGATCGTGTCGTGCAGCACCGGCAGCCGGTCGCGGGCCGCGCTGAGCGCGGTCGCCCGGTCGAGTTCGCCCTGGATCCGGACTTCCGCGAGCGCCACCGCGACCAGCACCGGCAGCAGCAGGACGACGCTGATCTTGGTGCGGACGCTCCAGTGCGCCGGCCACCACGCGGCGTCCACCGGACGGCGGAGCGTGGATCTGCTTTCGTGCATGGCGGAATCGCTCGATTCCCAGCCGCGCGCACGGCTGATGTCGAACTCGGACAGGACGAGGGGGCCCCAGTGCCGATCACGAACGCCGGCGGAGGGACTCCGGAACCCGGCTCCCGCACCGGGGACGACGTGGCGTTGATCGAACCGACCAGCAGCGAACATCACGCCCGGCGTGCTTGTCAACCCTGCGCAGCGGCGTTTCGGAATGCCGGGATCGAATTGCTTCCGCCGTTGACGCATAGTGTTCCGACGGTCGCTGCTTGCACAACGTTCAAGCGCGTTCACCCAGCTCCAGGAGGTACTGGACGCCGAAAGAGCGCGGCGTCCGCACTGGCGGCAGAAATACCCACAGCAGCCGCCGGGCGCGAATTCGGCCCTTGCCCGAATGGTGTGTTATTAATTCCCACCCTTCCCGGGTGGGAGCCCCGGACGCCGGGTGCGGCAGAATCCCCGCAATGACCGATGTGGACGAAGACGCCGCCACGCAGGGCAAGCGGGTCGGCTGGGTGGAGCTGTACTTCGACCTGGTCTTCGTGTTCGCGGTGGGCCAGGTGGCGCACAGCATCGTGGCCGATCCGCACTGGGCGCGCGTCGCCGGTGCGCTGGGGCTCTTCGCCACGCTGTGGTGGACGTGGATCGGCTTCGCGGTCCTCTACAACCGCCGCGGGGACGACCACCGCGCGGCGGACCGGCTCTTCGTGCTCGCCGGCACCATCCCGTGCGCCATCGCCGCCACCCAGGTGCACCACGTCTTCGAGGGTCACCCCGCGATCTTCGCGGGGGCGATGGCCGGCGTCCGCGTGGTCTTGGCGGCCGCCCACCGGTGGCCGGCCCGGCCCGGGCTCGACCAGCGCCGGATCAGCACCGGCTACGCCGCTTCCGCGGTCATGTTCGCGGTCTCGGCCGTGCTCCCCTCCAGCTGGTGGCTCTGGGCGTTCGCGCTGGTGCAGGAGGCGGGGTTCCTGCTGCTCGGCGACCGGCGCCGGCGACGCCGCGGTAAGCCGCGGGAGCGGCCGACGCGGGAGACGCGGCTGCGGGACATGCTCGACCGGCCCCGCGACCCCAACCTGGCGGTCGACTCCGCTCACCTCGCCGAACGCTTCGGGCTGTTCATGATCCTGCTGCTCGGCGAGCTCGTGATCACGGTCGGCACCGCCGCGCTCGAACGCCCCGCCGACGACGTCGCCTACTGGTCGGCCACGGTCGGCGGGCTGGTGCTCGCCGGCGCGTTGTGGTGGATGTACTTCACCTCGGCCGCGGAGATCTCCGAGCGCATGCTCGGCCTCTCCGGCGGCCACCCCGCGGTGGCCTATTCGCTGTACGCCGGCGGGCACCTCCCGCCGGCGTTCGCGCTGCTGTTGATGGCGGCCGGGGTGGACCTCTCGCTGCACGAGTCCCCGCCGCCCGCGGCGGGCTGGCTCCTCACCGCGGGCCTGGCGGTCTACATCGCCGGCACCCGGGTCTTCGCGGGTGCCCACGCCCGCTGGTACCAGCGGGCGGCCCGGATCACTTCGCTCGTCGTGACGGTGAACCTCGCCCACCTGGGCCGGGTCCTCCCGGCGCCCTCGGTGGTCGTGGTGGTCGCCGTCTGGGGTGTCGGCATGACCGCGGTCAGCACGGTCGTGCGCCGGCGGGACATCGAGCGCCTCGGCGACAACCCCCTGGCGTTCCTGCTGCGAGGCCGCGACGCACCCGGGCGGTGACCCCTCAGCGCGCACCGCGCCGGTCCATCGGCCCCCACTCGCGCGACCCCTGCTCGTCCGCCACCCACGCCAACGGCTCCACCGCCACCACGAGCGGCTCGTTGTCCGGGCCGCGGGCGATCTCGCGGCCGCGCAGGACCCAGGGCTGTACCCCCGGCCCGCGCAGGTCCCGCAGGTGCTCGTAGACGTAGAGGCGGCGCGCGAGCCACAGCCGCAGCGAACGCTCCGGGCCGCGGGACCAGCGGACGTACAGGTCGTCGCCGCGTTCCGCCTCGAACAGCCTGGTCAGCTCGGCCAGATCCGTCACCGTGGGCAGCATGATCACGCATTACCCCCGTCGCGGACGGGCAACCTAGCTGGTCAGGATCTGCGGGGACAGCACCTTGAGCATCGCGTTCGTCCACTTCAGCTGCCGCAGCGTCTGCGGGTGGCAGCGGGTCGCCAGCTCGAGCAGCCCGGTGTCCTTCGCCGCCTGGGCGCTCTGGGCGAGCAGCTCCCAGTCGAGGGACACGCCCGCCGCGCGGCGGTGGAGGCGGCGCAGGTCCGCGAGCAGGAGCAGGCCCGGCTCCGGACGGCGGCCGCTCAGCTCCGACAGTGCCGTCCGCAACGGCTCCAGCGGGCCGGGACCGGGGACGTCCTCGCCGAGGTCCAGGTCGTAGGCCCGGCCGGCGCGGGCGATGTCCCGCACGTGCGCCGCCGACCAGGCCGCCAGGTCGCGGGCGACGTGGTGGACCTCGTGTTCCGCGTGGTGCCGGTCGGACGTCTTCAGCAGGTCCTTGGCCAGCGCCGTCTCCGCTCGGTGCAGTTCGCGCAGCACCAGTCCGAGCTTCATCGGACGACCTCCTCGTCGACGGCCGCGGGCACCGGTTCGGGCCGCGGCGCCGCGACGGCGGCGACCTTCCGCAGCGCGGCCGCGGCCGTCTTGAACAGCGGCTGCTTGGACACCGGGTCCCAGTCGGTGAACGTCAGCTCGTTGGCCGCGCGGTCGCCGTCCTTGCCCGCCGGGTGCTCGACGTCCCAGTAGCCGTAGTGGAACGGCAGGAACACCACGCCGTCGCGGGTGCCGCCGACGCGGACCCGGGCGCGGACCGCCCCGCGGGGTGTCGAGACCTCCGCGAGGTCGCCTTCGGCCAGCCCGTCGGCCGCCGCGTCGCGTTCGGACACCTCGAGCCACACCTCCGGCGCGGCCGCGCGCAGCTCCGGTGCCCGGCCGGTTTTCGTGCGGGTGTGGAAGTGGTGGATCGTCCGGCCGTTGATCAGGAAGAACGGGTGGTCCTCGCTCGGCGCTTCGTGCGGTGGCACGTACTCGGCGGCCTTGAGCATGGCCTTGCCATCCGGGTTCATCGCCCGGTACTCGGCAGGTTCCAGGGGCGCCCCGGTGACGAGGTCGCGGCCGTAGCTCTCGCAATAGCCGGGCTGGGCGAAAAACTTCCCGTCGGCGTACAGCCGCTCTGTGCCGTCCGGACTGTCCGAAGTGCACGGCCACTGGACACCGCTGACCTCACGCAGTTTCGCGTAACTCAAGCCGCTGTAGTCGCACGGCCGCCCCGCCGACGCGCGCTTCCACGCCTCGAACGCCGATTCGGCGTCGTGCCACTGCGGGAACGGTTCGCCGTCGTTGCCGCGGAAGTCCATCCGCCGCGCGTAGTCGAGGAAGATGTCCAGGTCGGGACGCGCCTGCCCAGGCGGGTCGACCGCCTTCTCCGACAGGTGCACCGTGCGGTCGGCGTTGGTGAACGTGCCGGTCTTCTCGCCCCAGATCGCCGCGGGCAGCACGACGTCGGCGAATTCGGTGGTCTCGGTGCGGAACGCGTCCTGCACGACCAGGAACAACCGCGAGGAGTCCAGGATGGACCGGATGCGGTGCAGCTCGGGCAGCGACACGGCCGGGTTGGTGGCCGACACCCACAGGAACCGCAGGGTGCCGGTTTCGGCGTAGCGCAGCATCTGCATGAGGTGCGTCGGCGGACCGTAGTGCGGGATCTTGGCGGTGTCGACGTTCCACAGCGACGCCAGCTCGGCCACGTGCGCGTTGTCGGCCCAGTTCCGGAAGCCCGTCAGGTCGCCGTCGGCGCCGCATTCGCGGGTGTTCTCCGCGGTGGGCTGGCCGTTCATCTGCAGCACGCCGGCACCGGGCCGGCCCAGCATGCCGCGCAGCAGCACGAGGTTGTTGACCTGCACCGCGGCCGCGGACGCCTGGTGCGACTGGTAGAAGCCCTGCAGCACCGTGCACAGCAGCCGCTCCGCCGAGCCGAGCAGCCGGGCGGCTTCGCGGAGCTGCCCGGCATCGACCCCGCAGATCCGCGCGGCGCGCTCGGGCGGGTAGTCCGCGACCATCGCCGCGAGGTCGTCGTAGCCCACCGTGCAGCGGTCGACGTACTCGCGATCGACCCACCCGTGCTCGATGATCTCGTGCAGCAGCCCGTTCATCAGCGCCACGTTGGTCCCGGGCAGCGGCGCCAGGTGCAGCGTCGCCGCCCGGGCGACCGGGGTGTCCCGCGGGTCGACGCACAGCACCGCGGGCGGGGTCGGCCCGGCGAGCCGGTCGAGCACGCGCGACCACAGGACGGCCTGCGTTTCGGCCATGTTGTGCCCGAAGAGGGCGATGACGTCGGCGTGGTCGACGTCCGCGTAGGACGCCGGCTGGCCGTCGCAGCCGAAGGACTCCTTCAGCGCCGCGGCCGCGGTCGCCGTGCAGAGCCGGGTGTTGCCGTCGAGGTGGTTGGTGCCCAGCCCGCCGCGGGCGATCGCGGCGAGCGTGTAGTACTCCTCGGCGAACAGCTGGCCGCTGGTGTAGAAGCCGAGCGCGCCGGGCCCGTGGGCGTCGAAGAGCTCCTTGCTACGCGAAACGACCAGGTCCATCGCCTCGTCCCAGCTCGCCTCGACGAGCTCGCCGTTCTTGCGCACCAGCGGCGTGGTCAGGCGGTCGGGCGAGGAGTTGGCCTGCCAGCCGAAGAGGTCCTTCGGGTCGAGGCGGCCGTGGTTGACGCGGTCGTCGGCGCGGCCGCGGACCCCGGCGATCCGGCCGTCCTTCACCGCGATGTCGAACCCGTCGCCGTTCGAGTGCAGCACCGCAGCGCTGCGGACCCAGCGGTCGACGTCGTCCGGGCGCAGCCCGTCGGCGAGGCGGCTGTCCACCCGCACCGGCCACGGTTCCCCCGGGCCGTAGGGCGTTCTGGTCCCCAGGGCTCGGTGACTCCGTCGCGCTTGCCCACCGCAACAACCTCCGATCACGACTCGGCCGGGCGGGGATACCCGGGATGCCCGCGGGCAAACTTCGTTCCGCGGCTTTTAGTTTGCGCGACGCAAAAGTGAGCGGGAATCCGATTCGTCCGCTTCGACCGCCCCGGCGAACCGCTCGAAGGCGGCGATCGCGGCCGTCCGCGTCACCGGATCGAGCCTGCTCAGCACGCCCGCCAGTACCCGGCGGCGATCGCGGTCGACGCGGTCCACGAGCTGCCGCCCCGGCCCGGTCGGGGCGAGCAGCGTTTCGCGCCGATTCAGCGGATTGGGGGCCTTTTCCAGCAGGTTCAGCGCGACCAGCCGGTCACACGCCCGGGTGACCGACGACGGGTTCATCGCCAGCTCGCGCGCCACCCGGCCCATGGTGACCGGGGTCCGGTCGACCACCACCCGCAGCGCGCGGAACTGGGTCAGCGTCAGCTGCTCGGTGTTCCGCTCGACGGTCGAGTCGGCGATCAGCACCATCGCCCGCAACGCCGCCAAAGCCGCGTCGGCGCCGTCCTGCTCCTGCCACGTTTGCGTCACGCAAGTATGATAGCCGGGGAAAGCGGGTACAGCGATTTCGTGAGCGCCGACGGTGACCACGAAAGGAGGCGTCCGCGCCGGTGAAACCGGATCCCGGGCACGTCGAGGCCACGGCCCTGCGCGACTACGTCGAAACCGTCGCCGAGCTGCTGCGCGTCGAACCGGCCGCGTCGTGGAGTGAACACGGCAGCCCGTCCACCGCCTACATCGCGCTGGCCGACCGGCACGCGGGCCGGTTGCTGATGCTGTCGTGGACCGACGGCGGCGGGTGGTGCCTGGCCGTGGAACCGGACGGCGCGGAAGAGCCCGCGGTCCTGGTCCGGTGGCCCGAACCGGCGCGGCCCCGGCCCGCCGTCGTGGCCCGCCGGGTGCACGAGGCGCTCACCGAAGCGGCACCGCACGCCAAAGGGAGTACTCATGAGCCAGACAGTCGGTGACTACCTGCTCCAGCGCTTGCGCGAGTGGGGTGTCGAGCAGGTTTTCGCCTATCCCGGCGACGGGATCAACGGCCTCGTCGCCTCGTTCGGCAAAGCGGACAACCAGCCGCGGTTCGTCCAGGCCCGGCACGAGGAGATGGCCGCCTTGTCCGCGGTCGGCTACGCGAAGTTCAGCGGCAACGTCGGTGTCTGCATGGCCACCTCCGGCCCGGGCGCGATCCACCTGCTCAACGGGCTCTACGACGCCAAGCTCGACCACGTCCCGGTGGTCGCGATCGTCGGGCAGACCGCACGCAGCGCGATGGGCGGCAGCTACCAGCAGGAAGTCGACCTGCAGGCGCTCTACAAGGACGTGGCGAGCGAATACCTCGTCGAGGTCAACGTCGCCGAGCAGCTGCCGAACGCCCTCGACCGGGCGATCCGGACGGCCGAGTCGTCCCGCTGCCCGACCGCCCTGATCATCCCCGCGGATCTGCAGGAGGAGGAGTACTCCCCGCCGCAGCACGCGTTCAAGCAGGTGCCCTCCAGCCCGCCGAGCACGTCCTGGCCCCGGCCGGTCCCGCCCGAGGCCGACATCGCCGCGGCGGCCGAGGTGCTCAACGCCGGTGAGAAGGTCGCCATCCTCGTGGGGCAAGGGGCCCGCGGCGCGGCCGAGGAGGTCCGCGAGGTCGCCGAGATCACCGGCGCGGGCGTCGCCAAGGCGTTGCTGGGCAAGGACGTCCTGCCCGACGACCTGCCGTGGGTGACCGGCTCGATCGGGCTGCTCGGCACCCGCCCGAGCTACGAGCTGATGCGCGACTGCGACACGCTGCTGATCGTCGGCTCGAACTTCCCGTACAGCCAGTTCCTGCCGGACTTCGGCCAGGCGCGCGCGGTGCAGATCGACCTGGACGGCCGGCTGATCGGGATGCGCTACCCGACCGAGGTCAACCTCGTCGGCGACAGCGCGGCCACGCTGCGCGCGCTGCTGCCGAAGCTGACGAGCAAGCCGGACCGGGCGTGGCGCGAGACGATCGAGAAGAACGTCGCCTCCTGGTGGGAGACCGTCGAAAAGGAAGCCGCCGTCGACGCCGACCCGGTGAACCCGATGGCGATCGTCTCCGAGCTGTCGAAGCGGATCCCGGAGAACGCCATCGTCACCGCGGACTCCGGTTCCTCCACCAACTGGTACGCCCGCAACCTCCGCATGCGCGGGGACATGCGCGGGTCGCTGTCGGGCACCCTGGCCACGATGGGCCCGGGCGTGCCGTACGCCATCGGCGCCAAGTTCGCCCACCCCGACCGGCCGGTGATCGCCCTCGTCGGCGACGGCGCCATGCAGATGAACGGCCTCGCCGAGCTGATCACCATCGCCCGCTACCACACCCTGTGGATTGACCCGACCTGCGTGATCTGCGTCTTCCACAACAACGACCTCAACCAGGTCACCTGGGAGCTGCGCGCGATGGGCGGCGCCCCGAAGTTCGAGGAGTCCCAGAGCCTGCCGGACGTCGACTACGCCGGGTTCGCGCTGTCCCTCGGGCTGTCAGCCGTCACGGTCGACAAGCCGGACCAGCTCGCTTCGGCCTGGGACACCGCGCTCACCGCGGGCAAACCGGCGGTGCTGGACGTCCGCTGCGACCCGGACGTGCCGCCGATCCCGCCGCACGCCACGTTCGAGCAGGTGAAGTCGGCCGCCCAGGCGGTGCTGAAGGGCGACCCCGACGCGTTCCACCTCGTGGCGCAAGGAGTCAAGACGAAGCTGCAGGAATTCCTGCCCGGGAAGACCCGGTGACGACGATCGAGCGGGCCGGCGCCGCGGCGGTCGGGGTCGCGGCCTCGGGTGCCGCCGTGGCGCGGAGGGTCCGGTGACGCGCGGGGTCGCGGCGGCGCGGGCGGTGTGGGGCGGCGGGATCCTGGTCGCTTCGCGCCGGCTGCCGATCCCGCGGAAAGTGGCGCTGGCGTTGGGGATCCGGCACCTGGCCCAGGCCACGGCCGTGCTGCGGCGGCCGGACGGCCTGATGGCCCGCCGGGGCTGGACGCTCGACGCGGCGCACAGCGCCAGCATGCTCGGACTGGCCGTGGTGTCCCGCCGGTGGCGGGCCGCGGCACTGGCGAACGCGGTGGTCGCGGCCGCTTGGGCCCGCGCGGCCCGCACCGGAGAACGGAGGCAATCATGAACCAGGTCGTGGTCGTGACCGGGGCCAGCGGCGGTATCGGCCGCGCGGTCGCGCGGGCGTTCGGGGCCCGGCAGGCCCGGGTGGCCCTGCTGGCGCGGGGGAAGGAAGGCCTCGAAGCCGCCGCGGAAGACGTCACCCGCGCCGGCGGGACGGCCCTCGCGATCCCCGCCGACGTCGCCGACTTCGGCCAGGTCGACGCGGCCGCTTCCCGGGCCGAGAAGGAGCTGGGTCCGATCGACGTGTGGGTGAACGTGGCGTTCACGTCGGTGTTCGCGCCGTTCGCCGAGATCGAGCCGGACGAGTTCCGCCGCGTCACCGACGTGAGCTACCTCGGCTACGTCCACGGCACGATGGCCGCCCTGCACCGGATGAAGCCCCGCGACCGCGGCACGATCGTGCAGGTGGGTTCGGCGCTGGCGTACCGCGGCATCCCGTTGCAGAGCGCGTATTGCGGGGCGAAGCACGCGATCCAGGGGTTCAACGAGGCGTTGCGCTGCGAGCTGCTGCACGACGGCAGCCACGTCCGCACGACGATGGTCCAGATGCCGGCGGTGAACACGCCGCAGTTCTCGTGGGTCCGGTCCAAGCTGCCGCACCAGGCCCAGCCGGTGCCGCCGATCTACCAGCCGGAGGTGGCGGCGCGCGCGGTGTTGCACGCGGCCGAGCACCCGCGTCGCCGCGAGTACTGGGTCGGCGGGAGCACCGTCGGAACGTTGATCGCGAACGCCGTCGCGCCGGGTGTGCTCGACCGGTACCTCGCCCGGACCGGCTACCGGTCCCAGCAGACGGGGGCGAAGAAGCCCGCGGACCAGCCGGAGAACCTGTGGTCGCCGGCGGATCGCGAGCGGGACTTCGGTGCGCACGGCCGGTTCGACGCCAAGGCGACGCCGAGGAGCGTGCAGCTGTGGGCGAGCCGGCACCACGGTGCTGTCGCCGCAGCGGGGAGTGCCTTGGCCGCGACGGCACTGGCGGTGTGGCGGCGGGCGCGGTCGTGACCGGGCTCAGGCCGGCCGGTCACCACTGCGGGCGCGCCGGAGCTTGACCGGCTGGAAGCCCTTCCACTCCTCGATGGTGACTTCCGTCATCACGTACCCCGCGGGAACGTGCTCCCGGATGTGGCCGCCCGGCCCGTACACGTGGATCGTGAGCAAGACCTCGCAGGCCTCGCTCGCGAGGTGGAACCGCTCGACAGGGACGAACCCGCAGCCCGCCTCGAGAGCAGCCCCGCGGAGCTTCTCGAGCACTTCGGCTTCGGTGCCGGGGCGCAGGGTCTGCACGGTCACCCCGGGGAGGAACGAGATGACGTAGTACTTTTGCCTCAGCTCGCGGATGACGTGGCCGTCGCGGGCGCCGATCCGGTCCGCGAGCTCGAAGTACCGGCGGAACCGGCGGCGGGCGATGAGGTCCAGCATGGAGAAGAAGGCCGCCCACGCCAGGACGGGCGCGATCAGGAACGCCCAGAACCCGCTCCGCCAGTCTCCGGTCGCGAGGGGCAGCCCGACGGCGCTCGAGACGAAGAACAGCAGCACCCAGCAGCAGCAACCACGCATGCAGCCCCTCTCACCCCCACGCAGGTTAACGCCGATCGGCCGCCCGGTCACCGCGATCCGGCCGGTGCCGCCGGACATCGGCCGAAAGGACGAGCCCGCGGCGGCCGAACCGCCCCTTCGGCCGAGGTGACCCGCCCCTTCCCTCCCCTAGCTTGATCGTCAGGCGGGGAGGAGGGACCATGAAGTTCACCGCCAAGCGAGTCGTCGTTTCCGCGGCCGTGGCCGGGGTGGCCGTGGCCGCCGTCGGGGCCACCGTCATCGCCACCGCCGCGGATCCCGTCTCGCCCGAAGTCACCGGCTCGACCCCGGCCGATGCCGGCCACGAGAACGAAGGCAAGTACACCGCCGGGGACTACGTGCTCACCGTGCACGAACTCGACGACGACGGCGAAGGCACGAGCACCGCCATCGGACCGCACACCACCTACTACTCGAAGACCTTGCACGGCAATGGAAACCGGCAGCACACGGTCGTCAAGTTCTCGGCCGGGCCGGACGCCGACGGGCCGATCGTCTTCAGCTACCCCGTTCCCGCGCCCGGCCGGGCGCTCGGCTGCGTGGCCTCCGGGACCGAGGCCGCGCCACAGGTGCGGTGCGAGACCGAGTTGCCCGCGAGGTGATCGACTCGGTACAGTCCGGAGCACGCCGCGTTGCCCCGTCGACCCCAGGAGCACGACGTGCGTACTCTCCTCTGCCTCGCCGCTGTCCTTCTCTCCGTGCCCACCGGCAGCGCACAAGCCGCCACGACGCAGAAGTGGCCCGGTGATCCCGCCGTCTCGGTCGCCGATCCCGCGGGGGTGCTCGGCGACAACGTCAGCGGGCTTTCCTTCGACGGCACCGATGTGTTGTGGGCGGTCAAGAACGGCCCGGGCACGCTCTACCGGCTCCTCCGCGACGGCAGCACCTGGCGGCCCATCGACAACTGGGAGCTGCGCTACCGGGACGGCAGCGGCGACCCGGACGCCGAAGGGGTCGTCGTCACGCCCGATGGCGTGTTCGCCGCGACCGAGCGCGACAACGACGGAGACGGCAGCCTGCTGAAAGTGCTGCGGTACGACACCGGATCGACAGCGAGCGAACTCGACGCGTCCGCGGAATGGGACCTCACCGGCGACCTGCCCGCCGTCGACGACAACGGCGGTTTCGAAGGCATCACCTGGATCCCGGACACCTTCCTGACCGCCGGCGGCTTCCGCGACGACCACACCAAGGCGCCCTACGACCCGGCCGCCTACGCCGGCCACGGGACCGGCCTCTACTTCCTGGGCCTCGAAGACGAAGGCCGGATCCACGCCTACGCCCTCGACCAGGCCGGCGGCGGGTTCACCCGGGTGGCGTCGTTCTCGGCCGGCTTCCCGAAGGTCATGGAGCTGGAGTTCGACCCGGCGACCGGCAGCCTCTGGTCGGTCTGCGACGACACCTGCTCCGGCAAATCGGCGACGCTGAAGCTCTCCGGCGGCAAGTTCACCGTGACCGCGACCTACGCGCGGCCGTCGAAGATGCCGAACTACAACAACGAAGGGTTCGCGATCGCCCCGGCCTGCGGCGCCGGACACCGCGCGGTCGTGTGGTCCGACGACGGCGACGACGGCGGCCACGCCCTGCGCACGGGGACGCTGCCCTGCGGCTGAAACCCCGGCGTCAGCCGCCGTGGCCCGGGCCGGTGTTCGCCTCCGCGACCTCGGTGAACCCGGCCGGGATCTGCGGGGTGTTGACCGTCTTCACCAGGTCGGGCGTCCGGGGCAGGAACGCGAGGTCACTGGCGGTCTTCCGGCCGTCCGCGTCCGTCGTGACCCGGTACACCGGCAGGTAGGTGGTGGCGTCGACCCACAGCTCCCCCGCGGGGTGGCCGAGCTTGATCACCTGGTGTCCCCGGTACTCGCCCGACCCGACGATCTCCTGCTCGCCGGTGATCGACTTCTTGATCCGGTCGGCGAAGCTCGTCTTCGGCGCCAGCTCGCCCGCCACGTAGCCGGGCAGCTTCGTGTCTTCGGTCGAAAACGTCCGGTCCTTGTGGTTCACCGTCGTGTCCCGCAAGTGCGCGGCGTGGTCGATCACGGGCGAGCTGTCCCACGCCTCGATCCGGGTGGCGCCGGTGCCGTAGACCCAGTACTGGCTCATCGTGACCTGGTCCTGGTACCAGACCGTGCCTTCGTCGTGGTCGACGCTCCGGTAGACGTACCCCGGGCCGCCGTCCAGCGCGGCCGAAACCCGCTCGACGACGTAGGCGGCGTTCCGGACCTCCGGGACGCCGGTGGGCACGCTCGCGAGGGTGGCGGCCACCACCACCGCCAGCACGCCGGTCCCGACCGCGCCGCGGGTGACCAGGGTGCGCCGCCGCGCCCGGCGGGCCCGCCCGAGGACGACGTCGGGGTCGGTCCGGAAGGTTTCGCCGTCGACGGCCCGCCGGAGGTCTTCGCGAAGCCGGTTCTCCTGTTCGGTGTTCACAGCTTGGTCCCCGTCCGGTCGAAGAAGGATTTGAGGCCGGCCAGTGCCCGGGAGCTCTGGCTCTTCACGGTGCCCGTCGAGCAGCCGAGGACCGCCGCCGTCTCGCGCTCGGACAGGCCCTCCAGGTAGCGCAGCACCACCGTCGCGCGCTGCCGCAACGGCAACGTCAGCAGCGCCTGCCGGAGGCCGTCGCGCCGGATCACGTCGTCGGACGGGTCGGCCACCGTGGGCTCGTCGGCGAACTCCGCGACCGGCACCGAGCGCTCCCGCCGCCGCCACCGCCCGCGCACCTCGTTGAGCAGGATGCGCCGGACGTAGGCCTCCGGGCTGTCGGCCTGCCGCACCCGCCGCCAGTGCTGGTAGGCCTTGACCAGCGTGTCCTGGACCACGTCGTCGGCCAGGTGCCGGTCACCGCAGAGCAGGTACGCGCTCTGGTGCAGCGGCGTTCCCCGGCTGCGCACGAACTCGCGGAACTCCGCGTCGCGGCCGGTCCCGGCGTCCTCTGTCTGCTTCACACTGAGGTAGATGTGATCATGCGCCGGAAAGTTGTCAGCCGGCCGGAGATCGCAGCCCGAGGGCGCTCACGAGCAACGCGGCCACCGCGGCGCGGTGCTCCGGGCGGTCCGCCCACCGCAGCCGGCGACCGGCCTCGACCACCACGCCGAAGCCCGCGTGCACCAGCACCCGGGCCTGGCGGGCGTCGAGTTCCGGGCGGGCTTCGCGCAGGTGCTGCTCCCACACGGCGATGTGCTCGCGCTGCGCCGCGACCAGCGGGCGGCGCAGGCCGGCGGGCAGGCCGGCGATTTCCGCGTTGGCCACGCTGTTGAGGGCACTGTGCTCGAAGCTGTACGCCACGTACGTCGCCGTCAGCGCGCTCAAGGCGCCGTGCGGATCGGTCGTCCCGCGCAGGTTGTGCTCGACCGCCTGGGCCAGCAGCCCCGCGGCTTGCAGGCAGGCCGCCGCCAGGATGTCGGCCTTGCCCGGGAAGTACCGGTAGAGCGCGGACGGCACCAGCCCCACCGCCTCGGCGATCCGGCCGTTCGTCACGGTGGCGAACCCGTCCCGTTCGAACAGCGGGACGGCGGCCGCGAGGATCTCCGCACGCCGGGTCCGGGGCACCGGCGGGGCCGGGATCTCGACGAACGGCGCGGGCGCCGCCGCGGGGTCGGTAGCGGCCACGCGCAGGGCCGCTGCCTGCAGCAACTCCCCCGTCCGGCGTTGGGCAAGCGCGTTGTGGTGCGTCGTGACGGACCCGATGGCCCCCAGCGCCGCCACGGCCCGCAGGTGCTCGCCGGGCCACGGGTGCTCGCGCCGCACCGCCTCCGCCACGCGCTCGACGACCTGCGCGAACTTCCCCGCGAGCAGCCGGCGGTCTTCGCGCTCGAGGTACCGGGCCTCCCACCGGTACACGCCCCCGGTTTCCCGGTGGGCGACGGTCACCCGGGTGACGGCGGCGAAGATCTCCGCGAGGGCCGCGTCCGGGGCCACCTCGGCCAGCGCGGCGACGAGCCGGTCCGCCATGACGTTCGCGCACTCGGCGAACAGCGCGTACTTGTTCGGGAAGTGCCGGTACAGGGCGGCCGCGGTGATGCCCACGCGCGCCGCGATCTCCTCCATGGACGCCGCGTGGTAGCCGCGCTCGCTGAACACCGCGGCCCCCGCCTCGACGATGAGCTGCCGCCGGTTGCGGGGCCGGACGGCCGCGGCCGGCTGGGCGGTCACCGCGGCCGCCGGGGAGAGGTGCGCGGGGCCATGCGTGTCAGTCAACCACAGGCCGGCCGGCTCTTGCCGACCCGCGAATCACCTTCTATGTTAATGAGGAATCTCCCCTCAAGCACCGCTCATACCGCACTCTGAACGGGTACTGCCTACCAAGGAAGCTAGGTAAGTAAATGAGCAATCTCAGCAGGAGGAACGCTCTTTCGCTCGGCGTCGCGCTGGGCCTGGCGGGCGCGGCGAGCGTCGTCCCGGCCTGGGCCTCGGCGGCCGGGGCCGACCCGTGGTGGGTCTGGGACGACGAGGTGGACAGCCTGATGGCGGGGCTCGTCGACGGCGGCCGGGTCCCCGCGGTCAACACCGCCCTGCGGTCGTGGGTGGACAACGCCGACCCGCTGCCCGCCGGCCTGCCCGCCGACCTCGCCGCCTGGCTCCAGCGCGTCAACCGGCTGCCCTCCTGGGCCGATCCCGCCAAGCTGCGCCGCGCCGCGGACTTCAACCGGCGCAAGGACACCTACCTGTTCGTGCTCTACGGCCTCGGCAGCGGGATCATGAGCACGGTGATCCCGCGGGAGGCCCGGTCGGTCTACTGGTCCGCGGGCGGCGCCGCCATGCAGGACCGCGCGGCCAAGACGTTCACCTTCGGCTACGACCTGAGCGAGGCGCACGCGTTCGAGCCCTCGGGCCAGTTCGTGGTCACGGCCAACAAGACGCGCCTGGTGCACGCCGCGGTGCGGCACCTGCTGCCGCAGTCACCGCACTGGCGGGCGGTCGCCGACGAGCGGGTGCCGATCAGCAACGGCGACATCCTGGTCACCTTCCACAGCCTCGGCACCTTCGTGCACCGGAAGCTGCGGGAGTGGCACGTCCCGATGTCCGCCGCGGACGAGGACGCCTTCCTGCACCAGTGGCAGGTCGCCATCCACCTGCTCGGCGTCCGGGACGAGTTCATCCCGAAGACGTGGGCCGAGGCGGACGCGCAGTCGGCCCAAGTCCTCACGCCCCTGCTCGCCCCGACACCCGAGGGCAAGGAGCTGGCCGCGGACCTGCTCGGGCTGACCGCCCAGATCGACTTGGGCGTCACCCGCGGCTTCCTGAACGAGTTCGTGCGGTACGTCCTCAGCAACGAAGTCGGTGACTGGCTCGGCCTGCCGCGCGACTACGCGGCGGCCACCCTGATCCGCACCGGGTGGCCCGCCTACATCGCCTTCCGGGAAGGCCTGCTGCCCATCGCCCCCGCGGGCTTCTACCTCTTCGACCAGTTCATCCGCGCCCTCGCCATGCTGTTCCTCAACAAGGGCACTTCCCCGACGACCACGCCCATCACGATCCCCACCGGCAACCGGCCCGGCGCCTGAAAGAACGCCGGGCCGGACGGATCAGGCCGGTCCCCGGCCCCACAGCCGCCAGGTCTGGTTGAGCGGGCTGTTCTGGGTGACCGGCTTGCACGTCCACTGGATGACCTGGGCGCGCGCGGCCGTGGAGACGCCGTTGACGTCGACGCACTTGCCGCTGTGCCGGGCGACGAGCTGGTAGTCGTGGGAGTCGTTGCCGCCGTAGGTCACCCGCCGCGGCGAGAACTGCTGGTTCGTCGCGCCGTCGGCGCAGGTGCGCTGCTGGACGGCGGCACCGTCGTCGGCCGAGGCGCCGGCGACTTCGAGGCACTTGCCGCTCTGCTGGTTGACGACGGTGTACGCGCCCGCGGCGCCGGGCACCGGCCGGAAGTTCCACAGCTGCTGGCCGCCGCCCTCGCAGACGTCCTGCTGCTGCCGGTTGCCGTCGGCGGTGCTCAGGTCGGTGTTGTCCAGGCACTGCTGGGAATGCTGCGCGACGGCGACGGACTGGAAGCCGCCGTCCGACGGCGGCAGCAGGGTGATGCTCAACGCGTCGTCGACCGTGGTGTGCGGAAGGTTCACGGTCAGGGCGTTGCCGGACACGGCGGCCACGGAGTCCTGGATGGTGACCGGGCTCTGCACCGCGGCCCCGCCGTTGTACGGGATGCGCTGGACGATCACCCGCACCTGGTTGTTCTGGACGACGCCGGAGGTGGTGTCCAGGCGCTGCAGGCCGACCGCGACGTTCCCCGTCGTCCGGCCGCCGCCGACCAGGACCTTGGCGGTCCCGGCCGCCTTCGTGGCGAACGCGTCGTAGGACGCGCTGGCCCGCGTGGCCACGAGCTGGCCGGTCTGCGAGCCGTAGAAGCGGTAGGCCCACCACTCGCCCTTGGGCTGGTACCGGCCCGCGGAGTTGCGGACGAGCAGGTTGCCGAGGTCGTTGTGCAGGTTCCCGCCACTGGCCCAGTTGGCGCGCAGCCCGTCGGCGCCGGCCCGTTCGAGCCGGGTGATGTACCAGGCGCCGTCACCGGGGTTCTGCTCGTTCGACGCCCCGTACTCGTTGATCTGGTAGGGCCGCGGGTGCGGGATGCCGCGCGAGCCGAGTGACGCGTCGGCCGCGGCGACGTTCGCCACCGGGTCGCCCGGCAGGGAGTGCCAGCTGACGATGTCCGGCACCGTGCCGGAGCCGCGGACGAAGTCGAGGTACTGCGTCCACCAGCTCCCCGAGGTCGACGGGACGCCGGCCAGGCTGGGGCCGACGATCGCCTGCGCCGGGAAGGCCGCCCGGATGCGCTGGTAGGCGCGCTGCCACATGGCGAAGTACTGGCTCTGCGGCCGGTTCCAGAACAGCGAGATGTTGGGCTCGTTCCAGATGTCCCACTCCACCGGGGCACCCGTCGCCCGGACGTCGCCGATCAGGCGGGTGAGGAAGTTGTCGTAGTCGGTCCAGTCGCCGTTGTCGCCGGGGAACCGGGAAATCGGGTAGCCGTCGGCGCCCCAGAGGTCGTGCACGAGCAGGACGAACTGCCCGCCGAGCGAGCGGGTGCGCAGGAGCTGGGCACGGGTGGCGTTCCACCGCCGGTCGTACCGGCCCGAGACCCAGCCGCCCGGGCTGTCCAGCTGCGCTCCCCCGGCCCGCATCGCCTGGAAGTTCACGTCCCGGAAGAAGTGGTCGGGCGGCCCCGACGCGTTCTCGGTCATGCCGTAGATCCACCCGGAAGCCCGGTACGCGGGTGCGCCGCCCGCCGCGGAGAAGTCGACCGAGATCGACTCGTCCGCGGCCTGGGCCGGCCCGGGGAGGGCCACGGCGGAGGCACCGGTCAGTGCTCCGGTGATCAGGAGGGCGGCCAGGCCACGGCGGACGCGGGGCCGCTGACGCGAGGTGTCCACGGACAGCTCCTTTGGCGGTGGACGTGCGGGGGACGATCCCGGGTTATCGAACCGGTTCGACCACCAAGGAACGTACGCCGCAGGCAATTCACCGACAATCGGCCAAATGGAGGCGAACCGGTTCGCCTGAGCTGGTTGGCCCTCGGAGGGCAGTGAACGACTCATTCCCGGCGTCGGAGGTCAGGAGGGCGTCGTTCAAGACGCCGCAGAAAGGGCTTCCCTCGCGCCACCCCGCGAGGAAAGCCCTTTCGCCTACCGCGACCGGCTCAGCGGTAGCCGGCGGCCACCACGTTCGCCTGCACCGCGTTCTCGGTCGCGTCCGACGGGTAGCCGGCGACCATCGCGCCTTCGTAGAACGTCCCCGCGCTCAGGTTCGCCCCGCCGCCGGGTTTGCAGCAGTCGCCGCCGCTGCCCAGGATGATCGCGCCCTGCTTCTTCATCGGGCTGTAGCCGCCGGGGAGGTTGCCGTCCCACATCGTCGTGAGGCTGCCCGACTGGGCGTTGCTGCCCTTGAGCGCGAACCGGGAGGTGCCGTTGTTCTTCAGCATCGCCGTGACGAACTTGCTGGGCAGCGCCCGCTGGTTCGGGTTCCACTGCTGGCTGCCGCCCGGGTACAGCCCCCACTCGAGGTCGGCCTGCACCCACGGGCCCGAGCCCTGGCAGCCGCCGAACCAGCACTCCGTGCCGAAGTTGATCGCGTCCATCGCACCGGCCGCGTCGGCCTTCCGGGTCGTTTCGCTGTTGCCGTAGTCGAAGCAGCAGCCGCTGTTGACGTGCGTCCCGCTGGTCACCATGTACATGCCCTCGGGAGCGCTGCCGGTCGGTACCCCGGTCGAGTGGCCGTCGCGCCAGTAGCTGTTGCCGGGGTTGATGTACAGCGAGTACGCCTTCGCGCCGCCGACCGTGAGCGACTCCGACGTGGCCTTCGCCGGACTGCTCTGGTTGGACCCCGGGACCACGGTCGATCCCTGGTACCACAGGTCGTTCCCGCGTCCGGACTGGTCGTAGACCACGGTGATGACGCAGGACGTGCCGGTGCAGAAGGAATCCTGGGCGGCCGCGTCGGCGGTGCCGCCCGCCGCCCGGACACCGATGTTCCGGGTCGTGTTGTCGGACGAGCGCCGGACCTGGTACAGGTTGCCGGCGTAGGTGCCGTAGAGCGCCCGGGCCGTGCTGTGCGCGGCGACGCACGGCGTGCCGCCGGAGGCGTAGATGTCGCACGGCGCCGTGCCGGAGGGGTCCGGCGGGGTCGTCCCGGTGCTCCACTGCTGGTTGCTGCGGCCGTGGCAGGTCCACAGGACGACCGCGGTGCCGTTGGCCGTGCCGGCGCCGGTCACGTCCAGGCACAGCCCCGACTGGACGCCGCTGACCGTGCCGTCGGCGTTCTGCCGCCACTGCTGGTTCGCCCCGCCGTGGCACGCCCAGATGATGGCGGCCGTGCCGGGCGCCGTCCCGCCACCGGAGGCGTCCACGCACCGCGTGCCGTTCATCGTCCGCAGCTCACCCGCCGCGGTGAACTCGTACGCCTGCCCGGCCGCGCCGGTGCAGTCCTGGATCTCCAGCGTCGCTCCCTGGGTGTCGGCGCCACCCTTGACGTTCAGGCACCGCCCCGACGCCGCGCTCACCAGGGGCGCCGGCGCGGCCGAAGCCGGTATCGCCCCGGCCAGCGCCGTCACCACCATCGCGGCCACCACCACCAACACGCGCACGATTCCTCCTCGTCTCTGTTACAACCGGGGCTTCGCCCCGGGGCGGGGCTCCGCCACCCGCACCCCCGAAGCGATTGCCGACAGACAGCAGCAGCGTCACGCCGACTTGCGCGGCACCAGCTCGGTGTCGAGCACCGTGCTCCGGCGCGGGGCCGCGCCGTCGATCATCGCCAGCAGTTCGGCGGTCATCCGGGCCCCCATCTCCTCGACCGGCTGGCGCACGGTGGTGAGCGGCGGGTCCGTCCAGCAGCTGATCGGCAGGTCGTCGAACCCGACGACGGCGACGTCCTCGGGCACCTTCCGGCCCGCGCGGCGGAGGGCGCGCAACGCCCCGACCGCCATCATGTCCGAGGCCGCGAAGATCCCGTCGACGTCCGGACGGCGGCTGAGCAGCCGGGCCGCCGCGTACTCGCCGGACGCCTGCCCGAAGTCGCCGCACACCACGAGGCTCTCGTCGTACCGGCCGGCCCGGGTCATCGCCTGCCGGTACCCGAGCAGCCGGTCCGCCCCCGCGGTCATGTCCTGCGGCCCGGCGACGGTCGCCACGACCTGGCGGCCGCCGTCGAGCAGCCGCTGGGTCGCCAGCCGCGCCCCGCCCTGGTTGTCGGCGTCGACGTACGGCTGCCGGCCCGCGCGGCCGGCCTGGACCGGCCGCCCGCCGAACACCACCGGGATGCCGAGCCAGTCCAGGTCGAGCGGGCGGCGGCCGTGCATGCCGACGACGAGCGCGCCGTCGACGTGCCCGCCGTCGAGGTACCGCACCACCGGCGACTGGTAGTCGTCGGTGGCCGGCACGGTGAGCAGCACGAGCTGCACCCCCACCGCGGTCAGCTCCCGGCCGACCCCCGCGGCGATCCGCGGGAAGTACGGGTCGGTGAACAACCGCGGCACTTCCTCGCAGACCACCAAGGCGATCGAGCCGGTGTGCCGCGCACTGCTCGCCTTCGCCGCCCGCTGCCGGGCGTAGCCCAGCGCCTGCATCGCGGATTCCACCTGCTTGCGGCGTTCCGGGCTCACCCTGGGGAAGCCGTTGAGCACGCGGGAGGCCGTGGCGATGGACACCCCGGCCGCCCGCGCGACGTCGGCCAGGGTGGGCCGGAACCCCGACGGTTCGACGATGGACACGGGCTCAGGCGCGCTGGAGCTGGAACCGCTGGTTGGGGTTCCCGGTGAACGTCCACTGCGAGATCCGCGCGCCGTCGGCGGTCGAAACTCCCCAGACGTCCATCGCGAGGCCGCTCAACCGGTTCACCAGGCTCACCGCGCCGCTGCCCTGGTCGACCACCCGCCACTGCTGGGCAGTGGAGTTGGTGTCGGCCTGCTGGCTGATGTCCGCGCCGCTGTTGGCGTTCGCCGCCTGGAGCACGAGTCCGCTGTTGCGGGCCCGGACCCGGTAGTAGCCGTCACCGGAATCGACGAAGTCGAACTGCTGGCTGAGGCCGCCGTTGGCCGACTCCTGCTCGATGAGCGCTCCGGCCGCCGTCGACGCGCCGGTGATCCCCACGAGCTTGCTGCTGTGCTGGGCCGCCAGCTTGTAGTTCACGCCGGTCTGGACCGGCGGGTTCGGCGGCTGGGTGGTGGAGTCGAACTGCGTGATGAACTTCCACACCTCACCGGAGGTCCAGGTCTGCCAGCCGCTGCCGCCACCGTCCCGCGGGCCCGGGTCGTGCCCGCCGTCGAAGGCGGCCCAGACGACCGGGTACCCGGCCCGGCAGCCGGAGTAGGCGGTGACGATGTGGGTGCGGCTGCCACTGGCGGGCTCCGGCGGGTTCTGCGGGGTGCAGCCGTTGTTCCGGACGAACTGGTCGCGCAGCTGGCGACCGGAGGAGATGGGCAGGACGTTGTCGCCGATGCCGTGCATGCCGATGTAGGCGACCGGCTGGGTGCCGCCGCTGCAGCCGCTGAGGTTCGCGCCGGAGTAGACGGCGACCGCGCGGAACACCGTGGGCCGGGCGCAGGCGAGGGCGTAGCTCATGGCGGCGCCGTAGCTGAAGCCGCCGGCGAAGACCTGCGAAGTGTCGACGCACAGGGCGCCCTCGAGCTGCCGCAGCAGGTCGTCGATGAAGGTGACGTCCTGGCCGCCGGGGTTGGCCCAGCCGTTGCCGTTGCCCTGCGGTGCCACGAAGATCGTGTTGTTGCCCGCGCTGTCGGCCAGCCGGCGGAGCCCGTAGTAGGACCAGTTGTAGCCGTCGGTCCCGCCCGAGTCGACGTCGTTCATCGTCCCGCCCCGCCAGTGCAGGCCGACGAACAGCCGGTAGGGGTGGTTGTTGTCGTAGTTCGCCGGGACCCGCAGGATGTAGCTGCGGTTCTGGCCGCCGCTGGAGATCGTGTGGTTGCCGCTCGCCAGCCCGGGTGCCTTCCCGCACCCCGCGGTTCCGGCGGCCGCGGTGGCCGCGGCGGCCTGCCGGTCCGCGCCGGCGCTGGCGGCCTGCGCGGTTCCGCCGGCCAGTAAGGCGAGCACGGCTCCGATCACGGCGGAGGCGAACAGGGATCTCTTCACCATCACAGGGGCTCCCTCTGTCTACGGACGTCGTCGTCCTCCCGGGCCGGGGGAGATCCCGGGAGCAGTAAGGTCCACAATGGAACGTCTGGCGAGTGCGGTCACGGGCCGAAGAGCCGGCGCTGGATCTCCCGGCGGTAGTCCTCCAGGGTGTTGTCCAGGTGGACGCCGGCGGCGTGGGCCGCCGCGTCCGGGTCGCCGTCCCGGATCGCCCGGTAGATCGCGGCGTGCTCCTCGATCGCGCCCACCGCGTGCCCGCCGATCGCGCCGGACATCCCGATGATGTTCGACTGGCGCTGCAGGCGGCGGGCCTCGCGCACGGCCGCGACGAGGAACTGGTTGTGCGACGCGGCGGCGATCCCGGCGTGGAAGTCGTCGTCGCCCCGGTCGAACAGCGAGTACTGCCCGGTCAGGTGGCCGTGCCGGCAGGTTTCGGCGGCGGCCTCGATCGCGCGCAGCTCCGCGGGGGTGGCGTTGGCCGCCGCCAGCCGGCTCGCCGCGGTCTCCTGGATCCGGCGGAATTCGAAGAGCATGTAGACGTGGTTGAGATCGGCGGGCAGGAAGAACCCGCCCCACCGGGATCCGCCGAGCATGCCCTCGTCATCGGAGACATACAGCCCACGTCCTTTGTGCGCTCGCACCCGGCCGATGGCCGAGAGGATCTTGACGGCCTCCCGCACCATGGTCCGGCTGGTTCCCATCCGCGCGGCCAGCTCGTTCTCGGTCGGCATCCGGTCGCCGGGCCGCAGTTCCAGTTCGGCGATCAGCCGGAGGATCTGCTCCGCCACGACTTCGTAGCCGGGGCGGTACGGGACAGGCGGTGCTACTTCCTCGTCACGGGTCACGCAATGAGTATGACTCAGGAACTCCGGGCAGCACCTTACCTCGCCAACCCACCACCCGGTCAATCTTTGTCAGAGCAGGTTGAAAGTTACATCCCCCGCGCCCGGCGCAGGGGCGAGACGGAGCAATGGACGGGCTCCTCGCTTGACGCCGGGCAGGCGCGCTGTTCTCATGGATCACCGACACACCAACGGGAAACCGTCGAGTCACGTCGAAACTTTCGATCGCGGTCCGAGCCTTACCGCGTCGAATGAGTCGTACACATCCTGCCCGGTCCGCCACCGGACGGAGGCCGGTCCGGCCAGGCGCCGCGGACGGCTGACCGCCGGGTGCCGGCGATCAGTACACAGTGGACGGTTGGGCGCCCCCGACCGCCGCCTCGTTCCGGAGAGGTCCCCGCCCATGCCGTCGCGCATCGCCGCCGCGCTCGTCACCGCCCTCGTGGTGACCGCTCTCGCCACCCCGTCCGCCCACGCCGCGACCGTCACCATCGCCGTCGCCCCGGACGGGGACGACGCCAATCCCGGCACGCCCGCCCAGCCGGTCGCCACCCCGGCGAAGGCCCAGCAGCT
This sequence comes from Amycolatopsis sp. DG1A-15b, assembly GCF_030285645.1. Taxonomy (GTDB): domain Bacteria; phylum Actinomycetota; class Actinomycetes; order Mycobacteriales; family Pseudonocardiaceae; genus Amycolatopsis. The sequence goes on along the minus strand of NZ_CP127296.1, from coordinate 1,347,404 downwards.
GGCCCGCGCCCAGTCGGCCGCCAACGACGTCGTCGTGCAGCTGGCCGGCGGCACCTACCGGCTGTCCGCCCCGCTGCGCTTCACCAGTGCCGACTCCGGGCAGAACGGCCACACCGTCACCTGGCAGGCCGCCTCCGGCCAGACGCCGGTCCTCTCCGGCGGCAGCCAGGTCGGCGGCTGGTCGGTGCAGGACGCGGGCCAGAACATCTGGGTGGCGTCCGTGCCGCAGGGTGCCGACTCCCGGCAGCTGTTCGTCGACGGCGCGCTCGCCCCGCGCGCGGGGATCACGATCTCCCGCTCCGACGTGCAGTTCACCACCAGCGGGATGACCATCACCAACCCGGCGCTGAACTACCTGGCCACGCTGCCGCAGCAGAACCGGATCGAGGTGGAGAGCCAGAACTCCTTCACCGACCGGTACTCCCCCGTCGACCGCATCAGCGGGAACTCGATCGTCATGCAGCAACCCGCGTGGAACAACAACAACTGGGGCTACGACACCCTCGCCAAGCCGTTCGGCGGCGGCCAGCTGTTCCTCGAGAACTCGTACTCCTTCCTGAAGAACACCGGCCAGTGGTACCTCGACCCGCAGGCCGGGAAGCTCTACTACAAGGCGCCCGGCGGCTGGGTGCCCGGCAGCCACGACGTCGAGCTCCCGCGGCTGACTTCGCTGCTGCAGATCGGTGGCACCTACGACAACCCGGTGCGCGGGCTCACCTTCAAGGGCCTGAACTTCGAGCACACCACCTGGCTGACGCCCAGTACCTCGGTCGGGTACGCGAACCAGCAGACGGGCACGTTCCTCCCGGCCGCGGCCCCGATGCCGAGCGACTTCCTGACCTCCTGCCAGTCCGGCTGCCGCCAGTTCGAGGGCGCCCGCAACAGCTGGGCCCAGGCACCGGCCGCCGTCCAGGTCTCCGCCGCCACCGGGATCACCTTCAGCGGCAACACCTTCACCCACCTCGGCCAGGTGGCCCTCGGCATCGGCAACGACGCGAACGCCCACGCCTCCGGCGTCGGCCTCGGCGCGTCGTCGATCACCGTGGACCACAACACCTTCACCGAGAACTCCGGCGGCGGCGTGATCGTCGGCGGCGTCCGCCCCGACGCGCACCACCCGTCGAACCCCGCCATGACGAACCGGGACGTCACCATCTCCTACAACACGGTGAACCGGGTCGCGCTGGACTACCGGGAAATGGCCGGCATCCTCTCGACCTACGCGACGCACACCGTCATCACCCACAACGACGTCTCGAACCTGACCTACGACGGCATCGACGTCGGCTGGGGCTGGGGTGCCAACGACCAGGGCGGCGCCCAGGACTACCGCAACCGCGGCCTGTACGACTACCAGCCCGTCTACACGACGCCGACCACGCTGCGGGACACCGTCGTCAGCTACAACCGGGTGCACGGCACGAAGAAGCTGATGCACGACGGCGGCAGCATCTACAACCTCTCCGCCAACCCGGGCAGCTCCATCGACCACAACCACATCTTCGACAACAACCGCACGGTCGGGCTGTACCTGGACGAGGGCTCCCGCTACGTGACGCTGTCGGCCAACGTGATCCAGGATTCCGGCGTCTGGGCCTTCACCAACGCCAACGGCGCCAACAACACCAACGACAGCACCTTCAGCGGCAACTGGTACAACGGCGGCGCGACCCAGGTGGCCACCGGCTCGCCCCACAACAACGTCCTGACCGGGAACGTCCAGGTCAGCGGCACCAACTGGCCCTCGGGCGCCCAGCAGGTCATCGCGGCCGCGGGAACCGGCGGCGGGACCGTCCCGGCCGCGGGACCGGTCCGGGCGGTGGGCGCGAACAAGTGCCTGGACGTCAGCGGCGTCTCCACCACGCCCGGCGCGCAGGTGCAGATCTGGGACTGCAACGGCGGCACCAACCAGGCCTGGGCCCGGACCGCGGCCGGCGAGCTGACCGTCTACAGCGGCGACAGCACCCGGTGCCTTGACGCCACCGGCCAGGGCACCACCCCGGGCACCAAGGTCGTGATCTGGAACTGCAACGGCCAGGCCAACCAGCGGTGGCAGGTCACCGCGAACGGCACCATCACCGGTGTCCAGTCCGGGCTGTGCCTCGACGTCACCGGCTCCGGGACCGCGAACGGCACCGCGATCCAGCTGGCCACCTGCACCGGCGCGAACAACCAGAAGTGGACTCTCGGCTGACGAACAGAGGAGTTCGGCCATGGTCTTCCGCAAGCGTTCCTTGAGAAGAGCACTCCAGGCCACGGCGGCGGCGCTGCTGCTGACCGCCGGTGCCGTCGCCGCCACGGCGCCGGCGGCCCAGGCGGCCACCCCGCAGGCGTGCGACCTCTACGCCACCGGCGGCACCCCGTGCGTCACGGCGCACAGCACCACCCGCGCCCTCTTCGGGGCGTACAACGGCCCGCTGTACCAGATCCAGCGGGCGTCGGACCAGAAGTACCTCGACATCGGCCTGCTGGAGGCGGGCGGCTACGCGGACTCGGCTCCGCAGGTCGCCTTCTGCGCGGGAACCCGCTGCACGGTCACGAAGATCTACGACCAGACCGCCAACCACAACGACCTGCCGATCTCCTGGGGCGGGTTCTGGAAGGGTCCCGGCCCGAACGGATCGGACATCGGCGCGGACGCGATGGCACTGCCGGTGACCGTCGGCGGGCACCCGGTGTACGGGATCAAGGTCACCCAGGGCGTCGGCTACCGGATCGACAACGCCAAGGGCGCGCCGGTCGGGGCCCAGCCGGAGGGGATCTACATGATCACCTCGTCGAACTACGTCAACCAGTGGTGCTGCTTCGACTACGGCAGCGGCGAAATCTCCCACAACGACACCGGCAACGCCACCATGAACGCCATCTACTGGGGCACCGCCTGCTGGTTCAACGGCTGCACCGGGACCGGCCCGTGGGTGGAGGCCGACCTGGAGAACGGCATGTACCACACCGGAACCGGGTCCAACAAGGACCCGAACAACCCGGGGGTGCACCACCCGTTCGTCAGCGCGTGGCTGAAGAACAACGGCACCAGCAACTTCACCCTGAAGTACGGCGACGCCACCACCGGTGGTCTCACCACGCCGTACTCGGGCGGGCTGCCGCGCGGCTACTCGCCCATGAAGCTGGAGCCGTCGATCCTGCTGGGCACCGGCGGTGACAACAGCGTCTCCGGCGTCGGCGAGTTCTTCGAAGGCGCGGTGACCAGCGGCTTCCCGACGGACGCCACGGAGAACGCGGTGCAGGCCAGCGTCATCGCGGCCGGGTACAGCACCGGCGGCGGCCCGACCAGCACCGGCGCGGTGCACGCGGTGGGCGCGAACAAGTGCCTCGACGTCAACGGCGTCTCCACCACCCCCGGCACCGCGGTCCAGATCTGGGACTGCAACGGCGGCACCAACCAGACCTGGACCCGCAGCGGCTCGAGTGAGCTCACGGTCTACGACGGCGGCAACATCCGGTGCCTCGACGCGAACGCCCGGGGTACCACGCCCGGCACCAAGATCATCATCTGGAACTGCAACGGGCAGAACAACCAGCAGTGGACGTTCAACGCCAACGGCACCGTGACCGGGACCCAATCGGGGCTGTGCCTCGACGTCACCGGCTCCGGCACCGCGAACGGCACCGCGATCCAGCTGGCCACCTGCACCGGCGCGAACAACCAGAAGTGGTCCCTGGGCTGACCGAACTTCCGAAAGGGCTTCCCGCGATGTCTTCGTTCGAGCTGTCCAGGCGCAAGCTGATCGTGGTGGCCGGGGCCGCCGCGGCCGCCGGCGTGTTCCGCGTGCGCACCGCGTGGGCCACCGAAGGCCCCGGCAGCTACACGCCGAGCTGGTCTTCGGTGGACCAGCACCCGCCGGCCCCGGAGTGGTTCCAGGACGCCAAGTTCGGCATCTACTACCACTGGGGCGTGTTCAGCGTCCCCGCGTTCGGCAACGAGTGGTACCCGCGGAACATGTACATCGGGGGCTCCAACGAGAACAACCACCACAAGGCGGTGTTCGGCGATCCGTCGGCGTGGCCGTACCAGAACTTCATCAACGGCGCCCGGGACAAGGCGGGGAACTGGGTGCAGTTCGCGCCGAAGCTGAAGTCCGCGGGCGGGAACTTCGACCCCGCCGAGTGGGCCCAGCTCTTCGCCGACGCCGGGGCGAAGTTCGCCGGCCCGGTCGCCGAGCACCACGACGGCTACTCGATGTGGAACAGCGCCGCCAACGAATGGAACTCGGTCAAGACCGGGCCCAAGCTGGACCTGCTGCGCCTGCACGCGGACGCCATCCGCGGGAAGGGCCTCAAGCTGCTGACGGCGCTGCACCACGCGTACCACTTCACCGGCTACTACGACCACGTGCCCAACCAGTCCACCGAGTCGTTGCGCCGGCTGTTCGGCCAGAACGGCCGGGCCGCGGAGAACCAGCTCTGGTACGACAAGCTCCGGGAGGTCGTCGACGGCTACCAGCCCGACCTCGTCTACCAGGACTTCAACCTGACCCAGGTCGACGAGGCGCAGCGGCTGAACTTCCTTTCGCACTACTACAACCAGGCCGTCGCGTGGAACAAGGACGTCGTCGCCACCTACAAGGACGGGTTCGACAACCGCGGGGAGGTCTTCGACTTCGAACGCGGCGGGCCGGGCGACCTCATGAGCCCCTACTGGATGACCGACGACAGCATCTCCAGCTCCAGCTGGTGCTACACCAACGGCATCGGCTACTACTCGATGAAGGCCATCCTGCACTCGCTGCTCGACCGGGTCAGCAAGAACGGCACCATGCTGCTGAACATCGCCCCGATGGCCGACGGCACCATCCCGGCCGGGCAGCGCACGATCCTGCTCGGCATCGGGAACTACCTCAAGCGGTTCGGCGAATCCGTCTACGGAACCCGCGCGTGGGCCGTGTACGGCGAGGGCCCGACGAAGATGGGCGGTGGTTCGTTCACCACTCCGGTGGAGGGCACGCGGACCGACGTCCGGTTCACCCGCAGCAAGGACAACACCGTGCTGTACGCGACCGTGCTGGGCTGGCCCGGCAGCACCTTCCCGATCACGACGCTCGGCTCGAACCGGATCAACCTGAGCAACCTGGTCTCGGCCCAGCTGCTCGGCCCGGACGCCGGCGCGGCCACCGCCCTGCCCATGCCGGTCCAGGACGCTTCCGCGTTGCGCGTCCAGCTGCCTTCGGCCAACCCGCCGTTCGACGCGCCGGCGTACGTGGTGAAGCTGACCTTCTCCGGCCAGGTTCCCACGCCCGGCTCCGGTCCCCTGCCGACCGGCTGGTCGCGGATCGCGAACGTCACCACCGGCCTGGTGCTGGACAGCGGCGGCAGCGTCGCGGCCGGCTCCCCGCTCAAGCAGTGGAACTGGGACGGCAGCAACAACCTGCAGTGGCAGCTGGCCGACGCGGGCGGCGGCTACGTCCGGATCGTCAACCGCACCAACGGTCTGGTCGCCGACAGCCGGGGCAACACCGCCAACGGCGCCATCTGCGCGCAGACGGCGTGGACCGGCGCCACCAGCCAGCAGTGGCGGCTCACCGGCCTGGGCAACGGGCGGTACCAGATCGTCAACCGGGGCACCGGCACGGCGCTCGACGGCATGGGCAGCACTGCCGCCGGTTCGAGCGTGGGCCTCTGGACCCCGAACAGCAGCACGAACAACCAGTGGACCATCACCGCCGTGTGACGGCGGCCGGCGAGGAGACAGCATGCGTACACGATTCGGGTGGCTCGCCGCGGCCGCGGCGGTCCTGGCCGCTCTCCTGCCGGGCACCCCGGCCGCCGCCGAATCGAACGGCGGGGTCCGGGTCATGCCCCTCGGCGACTCCATCACCGAGGGGACCCAGGTGCCGGGTGGGTACCGGATCGGGCTCTGGCAGCGGGTCACGGCGAGTGGGTATCAGGTGGACTTCGTCGGTTCGCAGTTCAACGGCCCGGCCACGCTCGGCGACCACGACCACGAGGGACACCCGGGGTGGCGCATCGACCAGATCGACGCGAACATCGCCGGCTGGCTGCGCACCAGCACCCCGCACACGGTCCTGCTGCACATCGGCACCAACGACATCCTGCAGAACTACAACGTCTCGGGCGCGCCGGCCCGCCTGTCCGCGCTGGTCGACCACATCACCGGGGCGGTGCCGGACGCGGAGGTCTTCGTCGCGACGATCATCCCGCTGGCCAACAGCGGCCAGGAAGCCGCCGCGCGCACCTTCAACGCCACGATCCCGGGAATGGTGCAGAGCAAGCAGAACGCCGGCAAGCACGTACACCTGGTGGACATGCACGCCGCGCTGACGGCCGCCGACCTGATCGACGGGGTCCACCCCA